>NZ_SPUM01000102.1 GCF_004614195.1 Massilia horti
GTATGGAGCCAACGTTATTCAACCGTACCGCGTGCGCACAGGTGCGCACCCTACGCCGCTACGCCCCGGGCAAGCGCGCCGTGTCCCGTCAGAAATTGGCCAGCGCCTGCGCGAGGTCGGCGACCAGGTCGTCGGGGTCTTCGAGGCCGATGTTAAATCGCACCAGCACACCGCTATCGCGCCAGTTGCGGCGCATGCCCTGGATCCGGTACGGCATCACCAGGCTGTTCGCCCCGCCCCAGCTGTAGCCAAGGCCGAACAGCTTGAGCGAATCGACGAACCGGTCGGTCTGCTCTTCGGTATAGCGCGCATCGAACAGCACCGAGAACAGGCCGCCGGCACCGCTAAAGTCGCGGCGCCAGATGTCGTGTCCCGGGCAGTCTTCCAGCGCGGGGTGCAGCACTCTGCTGATTTCGGGCCGGGCCTTGAGCCAGCCGGCCACCTTGCGGGCGGATGCATCGTGCGCGTCGAAGCGCAGCTTCATGCTGGGCAGGCCGCGCATCACGAGGTAGGCGTCATCCGCGCTCACGCCCATCCCGAGCCGCATATGCGCCAGCGCGATGCGGTCGTTGAGCGCACGGTCGCGCGTGATCACGGCGCCCATCAGCACGTCCGATCCGCCGGATTGGTACTTGGTCAGCGCCTGCATGACGATGTCCACGCCAAGGTCGAAGCCGCGCAGCGCCAGGCCCGCAGACCAGGTGTTGTCCAGCGCGACCAGCACGCCCTTCGCGTGCGCGGCCTGGCAGATCGCCGGCAGGTCCGGCACTTCCATCGACACCGATCCCGGCGCCTCGGTCCAGATGAGCTTTGTGTTCGGCTGGATCAGCTCGGCAATGCCGGCGCCGATCAGCGGGTCGTAAAAGCGGGCAGTCACGCCGAAGTCGTTCGACAGCCAGCGCCCAAGTTCGCGGTTCGGGTTGTAGACGTTATCCGGCAACAGCACGTCGTCGCCGGTTTTCAGCAACGCGAAGTCGACCATCGAAATCGCCGCCAGGCCGGACGGAGCCAGCAGGCAGTGGTTGCCGCCTTCGATCTCGGCGAGGCGCGCCTCCAGAGTGAAGGTGGTCGGGGTGCCGTGCAGGCCGTAGGTATAGGCGTTCTTTTCCTTCCACTGGCCCGAACGCATCGCCGCCACGTTCTCGAACAGTACCGTCGAGGCGTGGTGGATCGCCGCCGGGAATGCGGCAAAGCCTTCCGGCGCCTGGTAGTCGCTGTGAATCAGGGTGGTCTGGATCGACTTCTTCTTCATGCCCGTCCCCCGGCCGGATCAGGCCACAGTCGCCCACAGGTCGTGGGCATCGGCCTTGGTCACGACCACGTCGATGAACTCGCCGACCGCCGGCTTGGCCTTGCCCGGCACGAGCGCGCGCTTGATGTGCACCACGCCGTCGATCTCCGGCGCGTCAGCGGCCGAGCGGCCGATCGCTTCGCGCGGGCCGACTTCGTCGACCAGCACGCGCAGGGTCTTGCCGACCTTGGCCTGCAGGCGCTTTGCCGAAATCTCTTCCTGCAGCAGCATCACGCGCGCGCGGCGCTCTTCGCGCACCTCTTGCGGCACCGGATCGGGCAGCTCGTTGGCAGTTGCGCCTTCCACCGGGGAGTAGGCAAAGCAGCCGAGGCGATCGATCTGCGCCTCTTTCAGGAACTCGAGCAGGTACTCGAATTCCGCTTCGGTCTCGCCGGGGAAGCCGGCGATGAAGGTGGAGCGGATCGTAAGAATCGGGTTCATCTTGCGCCAGGCCTGGATGCGGTCGAGGTTCTTTTCGCCGCTGGCCGGGCGCTTCATGCGCTTCAAGACATCCGGATGCGCGTGCTGCAGCGGGATGTCCAGATATGGCAGCACATGGCCATCGCCCATCAGGGGAATCACCTGGTCGACGTGAGGGTACGGGTACACGTAGTGCAGGCGCACCCACGCGCCGTACTGCTTGGCGAGCTGGCCGAGGCATTCCACCAGCTGCGTCATGTGGGTCTTGACCGGGCGGCCGTTCCAGAAACCCGTGCGGAACTTGACGTCCACGCCGTAGGCGCTGGTGTCCTGCGAGATGACCAGCAGTTCCTTGACGCCGGCCTTGAACAGGTTTTCCGCTTCGACCATCAGGTCGCCGATCGGACGCGACACGAGGTCGCCGCGCATCGATGGGATAATGCAGAAGCTGCAGCGGTGGTTGCAGCCTTCAGAAATCTTCAGGTAGGCGTAGTGCTTGGGCGTGAGCTTGATGCCGTGATCCGGCACCAGGTCGAGGAACGGGTCGTGCGGCTTGGGCAGGTGGGTGTGCACCGAGTTCATCACCTCGGCCACGGCGTGCGGGCCGGTCACGGCCAGCACCTTGGGGTGCACCTTGGTGATGATGTCTTCGCCCGATGCGTCCTTCTTGGCCCCCAGGCAGCCGGTGACGATGACCTTGCCGTTTTCGGCCAGCGCCTCGCCGATCGCATCGAGCGATTCCTGGACCGCGGCGTCGATGAAGCCGCAGGTGTTGACGATCACGAGGTCCGCGCCGTCGTAGGACTTGGCGGTCTGGTAGCCCTCGGCGCGCAGCTGGGTCAGGATCTGTTCGGAGTCGACCAGCGCCTTGGGGCAGCCGAGAGAAACGAAACCGACCTTGGGTGCGGCGGCAGGAGCGGCTGCGGAAGCGCCGGCTTCTTGGACGTTGGCGGCGGGGACGGGATTGCGACGAAGTTCAGGCATGGGGCAGGACAACGAAAAATCTGGGCAATCCGCGATTGTACCTGAACGCGAGGCTGCGAGGGGGGCGAACGTGCCGTACCGCTTGCAGGAGGCGTAGGGTGCGCACCCTGTGCGCACGCGGTCACCGGTCGCAGGCTCGCGGCGCCACCACCACGACGCACAGTTTGCGAACCGCGTGCGCACGGGTGCGCACCCTACGATTCGGCTCGGGCCTACTTCTTCTCCGTCGTCGTCGGCGCGACAAACGGGAATGCGCCGAACATCGCCTTGCTCTGGTTGTGCATCTGCTCTTGCATCTGCAGGAACAGGTTCTTGCTCTGGTCGATGTAGTTGTTCATCATGCCCTGCATCATCGGACCCTGGACGTTCATGAACTGGGTCCACATCTCCGGGCTGAACGGCTTGGCGCCCGCGGCGTTGGTGAACTTGTTCTGGATGTCGGTGAACGCCTGCACGTTCTTTTCCAGGTAAGACCCCATCATGCCCTGCATCGCATGGCCGTAGTAGCGGATGATCTGTGCCAGCACCGAGCTCGAAAACATCGGGATGCCGTTCGCTTCCTCCTCCAGGATAATCTGGAGCAGAATGCTGCGGGTCAGGTCTTCGTTCGTCTTGGCGTCGACCACCGTGAACTCGTCGGCGTCGAGTACCAACTGTTTTACGTCTGTCAAAGTAATGTACGAGCTGGTCTGGGTATCGTACAGACGACGGTTCGGGTACTTCTTGATCAGGCGTTCGGTACTCTTCTTTGTACTACTCATCTCTCTCAAGGTCCATGTTTTGCGCGGCAGCCTTGCCGGCCGCGCGCTTTTGAATGATTACCAAAAAAGCCGGCGACGGCCCGTGCCCGGGGAGCGGGATGTTGCTCGTCGGGAGGACAGTCTTAAAAATACCACGTTGCGCGCGCAGGTGCAGCAATTATTAAGATAATCATTCAATTTATTTTCAAGCAACGGCCTTTTCCAGTGCTCAGTCGGCACGCACCTGGACATATCCGCCCGGGGCCGCTTCGGTCGGCCGGTATTTGCCGTTGCCCGGCGTGCCCGGGGCCGGCACCTGCTTGCCGCCGTGCTGGGACAGGAAAGCGGACCATTCCGGCCACCAGCTGCCCTTCTTCTCGGTCGCGCCGGCGAACCAGTCATGCGGGTTCATTGGGCGCGCCTTGCCGTTCTTGTCGTTGACCCAGTGGCTGCGCTTGTTCTTCGATGCCGGGTTGATCACTCCGGCAATGTGCCCCGACGCGCCCAGCACGAAGCGGTTGGCCTTCGGCTTGTTCGGATTAAGCAAGCTCATCGACTGGAACGCCGCTTCCCACGGGACGATGTGGTCTTCCTTCGAACCGTAGATGAAGACCGGCGCGTCGATACTGCCCAGGTCGACCGGCACGCCGCACAGCGTCAGCCGGCCCGGTTCGCGCAGCTTGTTCTCGAGATAGGTGTTGCGCAAGTACCAGCAGAACATCGGCCCAGGCAGGTTGGTGCTGTCGGCATTCCAGTACAGCAGGTCGAATGCCGGTGGTTCCTTGCCCTTGAGGTAGTTTTGCTGCACATAGTTCCATACCAGGTCATTGGGACGCAGGGACGAGAAGGTGGTCGCCAAATCCCGCCCAGGCATGATTCCGCCATGCGCCAGCGTCTGCTCGCGGATCGCCACCTGGGCTTCGTCGATGAACACGTCAATCACGCCGGGGTCCGAAAAATCGAGCAGCGTGGTCACCAACGACAGACTTGCCGCTGGCTGTTTGCCGCGCGCCGCCTGCACCGCCAGCGCGCTGGCCGCGATGGTTCCGCCGATGCAAAAGCCGAACATGTGCACCTTTTCCTGCCCGGTGATCTCGCGCGTGACGTCCAGCGCCCTGATCGCGCCCTGCTCCACATAGTCGTCCCAGGTCAGGTGGCCAAGCGACTTGTCCGGGTTACGCCACGACACCATGAACACCGTCTGGCCCTGCTCCACCAAGTACTTGACGAGCGAATTTTCCGGCTGCAGGTCGAGAATGTAGTACTTGTTGATGCATGGCGGGACCATCAGCAGCGGCACCTCGTACACCGTTTCCGTGGCCGGGGTGTACTGGATCAGCTGGAACAGCTCGTTCTCGTACACCACATTGCCCGGCGTGGTCGCCACGTTGCGGCCGACATCGAAAGCGCTCTCGTCCGATTGCGAAATGCGGCCCTTCTGCAAGTCATTGAGCAGGTTGGCGAGACCCTTGGTCAGGCTTTCGCCCTTGGTCTCGATCATGTGCTTCTGCGCTTCGGGGTTCGTCGCGAAGAAATTGGCCGGCGACATTGCGTCGGTCATCTGCTGCACTGCAAACCGGATCTTCTGGTGTTCGCGCGGCGGAGCGTCGACCGCCTCCGCCAATGCCATCATGAATTCCGAGTTGAGCAGATAGGTCGCGGCCGAGAAGGCGGCGATCGGATTTTCCCGCCACGCCGCGGACGCAAAGCGCTTGTCGTGGAACTCGGGCGGCTTCGCCCCCAAAAAATCCTGCCACAGCTTGCCGGCCTTTTGCAGGTAGTCGTTGCGGATCTGCTCCAGTTTCACCGGATCGATAACGGCGCCGACATCCTTGAGGACGAGCGCGAGGGGATTTGACGCCATGCCGAACTGGTCCATCTCGGGCATCTTCATCCACGATTGCCAGGCGCTCGGGTCGGCGAACTGCGACATCCAGGAAGCGGCAATCGCTTGGGGATCAGGCATATTCATTTTGCGTCCATTGTTAAAATCGGGTTGTTAACCAAGGAAGACCATGTGGATCATCGCTATTGGATGGATATACGTCGTTGTGTTGATGGCCGCGACCGAGCCAACCCTGTTTGCAGGGATTATCACGTTTTTCGGCTATTGCGTGTTGCCATTATCTATAGTTTTCTACCTGTCCGGAGCGCGACAGCGGCGCGCGCGTGGCGAAATGGCAGCACGCGCAAGCACCCCGCCAAAAGCGGCCGAGGGCGACGCCAACGACAGCGCCGGGTCCGGCACGGCAGACTAGTGAGTATTCAGGATGGCCTGAAAGTTCACTTGAGCCAGATCAAACTTGCCTGCCGGCCGGTCGTATGATCGCGGCGGTAAGAATAAAACCATTCGCGATCAAGCGCGGTGCAGCGGGTGCCGCCCGCGACGCGGGTCACGCCAGCGCGCGCGAGGATGAGGCGCGCCAGGCCATACATGTCTGCGAGGTATTTGCCGGGACGGCCGGGGTAAGGCGCAAAGAAAGGAAGGACGTCCTCGCCCGCCACGGCGGCGACAAAACTGTCGCGCACATCCGGGCCGACTTCGAATGCGGATGGGCCGATTGCCGGCCCCATCCATGCGGTGATCTCGCCCGCGCCGGCCCGGCGCATGGCGTCCACGGTCGAACCGAGCACGCCGCCGGACAGGCCGCGCCAACCGGCGTGCGCCGCGCCGACGACCTTGCCGCCAAGGTCCGCGAACAGCACCGGCAGGCAATCCGCGGTGAGGATGGCGCAGACCAGCCCTGGCTCAGCGGCAATGCTCGCATCGCCCACTCGCACCGGTTGGCCGGGGCCAACGGTGGCAGCGTCGACCACGTCGATGCCATGCACTTGCGAAATCCATGCCGGGCGGCCGGGCAGGAGCGCCTGCACCCGCGCCCGGTTCTCTAACACGGCCTCCGGATCGTCGCCGCAATGCAGGCCAAGGTTCAGGCCACCGCCGCCCTGCCCGTCGTCGTACGGCCCGCTGCTCACACCACCCTTGCGTGTGGTCGCGAATGCGCCCACGCCCGCAGGCAGGTCCGGCCAGTCGGGGATGATCAGCGCGTCCCTGTCCATCACTGCGCTTGCGGCTCGGGGATGCCGGCCGCGCCCAACAGTTCGGCAAAGTCCGCCGGCAGCGGCACCACCCATTCGCACGGCTCGCCGGTGCCCGGATGATCGAGGCCAAGACGGCGCGCGTGCAGGGCCTGGCGATGGAAGGCCGACACCAGGTGCTGCTTGCCATACATCGCTTCGCCCACCAGCGAATAGCCCAGGTGCTGCATGTGCACGCGGATCTGGTGCGTGCGGCCGGTCTCGAGGCGGCACTGCACCAGGCTCACCGGACGGCGGTCGAGCGTGCCGGTGGCCAGGCGCTCGTAATGCGTGATCGCCGGTTTGGCGCTCATGTGCGTGGACACCGCCATCTTGACCCGGTCTTTGGGATGGCGGCCCATGGCCGCGTCAATCGTGCCCGACAAGTGGGGCGTACCCCACACCAGCGCCAGGTATTCGCGCTTGACGCTGCGTGCCTGCAGCTGGCGCACCAGGTCGGTCTGCGCCGCCAGCGTCTTGCCGACGACCATCAGGCCGCTCGTGTCCTTGTCCAACCGGTGCACAATGCCGGCGCGCGGCACCGACACCAGTTGCGGGCAGTGGTGCAGCAAGCCGTTGAGCAAGGTGCCCGACCAGTTGCCGGCGCCAGGATGCACGACCAGGCCCGCCGGCTTGTTGATGACGATGATCTGGTCGTCCTCATGGACGATGGCAAGTAGCATGTTCTCCGGCGCGTAGGCGGTATCCTCCGGCGCCGGCTGCGGCTCGATCACCACGGTTTCGTCGCCGTAGGCGGTGTCCTTGCCACGCGCCGGCTTGCCATCGACTCGAACGTGGCCGCCTTCGAACCACTGCTGCAGACGGCTGCGCGAGAACTGCGGCACCAGCGCCGCCACGACCTTGTCCAGGCGCTTGCCGCAAGCGTCAGGTGACAACTCGAGCGTTATTGGCGAATAATCGACACCTTCGTTGGCGAAGTCGCCCTCAATCTCATCATCAAGGTCGGGTTCAAAAAGGAGTTCCGCCGAATCCGGCGCAGAATTTAAAATCACGTCAGTCCCATCGGCTATAATCAGCCGTTCGTTGAATCTCGGTAAAACTTTCTTGCAAAAAGCTATGCAAAAAAAATTGTCGGTGTTGGTTGCTACTGTTGCCCTGCTCGGCCTCTCGGCCTGCAGTCTGTTTCCGGAGAAAACCGACGAGACCAAAAAGTGGTCGGCGGAGAAATTATACGCTGAGGCGCGCGGAGAGATGGACGGCGGCCACTATGAAAGCGCCATCAAACTGTTCGAACGCCTCGAGTCGAACTATCCTTTCGGTACCTACGCCGCACAGGCGCAGATGGAGATCGCCTACGCCCACTACAAGGCACAGGAGAATGACGAGGCGCTGGCTGCGGTCGAGCGCTTCATCAAGCTGCACCCCAACCACCCGCAAGTGGACTATATGTATTACCTGCGTGGCCTGATCAACTTTAACGACCAGCTCGGCTTCCTCAGCTTCATCTACGCCCAGGATCCGACCGAACGTGATCCAAAGGCAACGCGCGAGGCCTTTGCCGCGTTCAAGGCGCTGGTCGACAAGTTCCCGAACAGCAAATACGCGCCGGACTCGATCGCACGCATGAAGTACCTGGTCAACGCAATGGCCCAGTACGAAGTGCACGTGGCGAACTACTACTACCGCCGCGGCGCCTACCTGGCAGCGCTGAACCGTGCGCAGTCGGCTGTGGCCGACTACTCCGACGCGCCGGCGCGTGAGGAAGCGCTGTTCCTGATGGTGCGCGCGTACGACAAGCTGGGCATGCCCGAACTGCGCGACGACACCCAGCGCGTGTTCCTGCGCAACTACCCGAACAGCCGGTTCCTGAAGAACCCGAGCGGGGCCAGCGACAAGTCGTGGTGGAAGTTCTGGTCGAAGGATGAGGCGGTGCCCGCACCAGCGGAAGCGCCGAAGCCGTAAGCCGACGGCAGGAGCGACGGGACCTGCTACCTAAAACACGTCGTTCCCGCGAAGGCGGGAATAGCGCCACTGGCGCTATTCCCCCCATAGGCAGCGTGAAATGACGTTCAGCATGGGTTCCCGCCTTCGCGGGAACGACGGTTAAGCTTCGACCTTTCGGCGGAACAGCCACGTGCGCTCATCCGATCCCTGCTCCTCGAATGCGTAGCCGTCCACGTCAAAGCCCTTGAGCGACTCGGGATCAGTGATTCCGTTCACCGCGGCATAACGCGCCATCATCCCGCGCGCCCGCTTGGCGAAGAACGAAATGATTTTGTACTTGCCGTTCTTCCAGTCCTCGAACACCGGCGTGATCACCGGCACGTTCAACAGCTTCGGCTTGACCGACTTGAAGTACTCCTCCGACGCCAGGTTCACCAGCGCCTGCGCCCCGTTCGCCTTGACCTGCTGGTTCAACGCATCGGTCACGACCGTACCCCAGAATGTGTACAGGTCCTTGCCGCGCGGGTTAGGCAGGCGTGTGCCCATCTCCAGCCGATACGGATGGATCAGGTCGAGCGGGCGCAGCAGTCCGTACAGGCCGGACAGGATACGCACGTGCGCCTGCACGTAGTCGAGCGACGTCAAGTTCATCGAGCGTGCGTCCAGGCCGGTATAAACGTCGCCGTTGAACGCCATGATCGCCTGGCGGCCGTCCGAATGGTCAGGATGCCAGTGCGCATAGCGCGACACGTTGAGCATCGCGAGCTGGTCCGACAGGCTCATCAGTTCAGCAATCTGGCCCGGCGAATAGTCGCGCAGCACCGCGATCAACTCGGCGGCGCGGTCGATGAAATCCGGGATGGTGTGGAGTTCAGTGGTGGGCGGGCTGTCGAGGTCGAGGGATTTTGCGGGCGATAAAACAATCAACATAAAGTCTGAAACAGCATCCAACAAGTAAAATTGCCGACATGATACCCGCTCCAGCCAAACGCATCGTCCTCGACACCAATGTCTGCCTCGACCTGTTCGTCTTCAACGACCCGCGCTGGTCAGCCTTGCTGGCCGCGATCGAACGCGGCGAACTTGAAGCGGTGACCCGCGCCGATTGCCGTGACGAGTACCTCGTCGTGCTGCACTACCCGCACCTGCCGCTGGCCGATGACACCCGGCCCCAGGCGGCGCAACGTTTCGACCAATTGATCAAGGTGATTGCCCCCAATTCGCGGGCGATCCGGCTGCCGGTCTGTACCGACAAGGACGACCAGAAATTCCTCGAACTGGCGCGCGACGCCGGCGCCGAAATCCTGATCACCAAGGACAAGGCACTTCTGAAGCTGGCGCGCAAGACCGCGCAAGCCGGCCTGTTCCGCATCATGCTGCCGGAGGCCTGGATCAAAGCGCAGGCCGCAGACACCACGACAATGCTATAACCATCAATTCGCACCAGACCATGACTACCCCAGTTTTAGATTCCCGCCTGCCGGCCGTCGGCACCACCGTGTTCACCGTGATGTCGGCATTGGCCGCCGAACATGGCGCCGTCAATCTCGGCCAGGGCTTTCCGGACTTCGAGTGCGACCCCAAACTGCTCGACCTCGTCAACGATGCCATGCGCTCCGGCCATAACCAGTACCCGGCCATGGCTGGCGTGCCGGCGCTGCGTGCTGCGATCGCATCCAAGATCAGCCAGCTGTACGGCCACGACTATGATCCGCTGACCGAAATCACCGTGACCGCCGGGGCGACACAGGCACTGACCACGGCCATTTTGTGCGCCGTGCATCCAGGCGACGAGGTGATCGTCATCGAGCCGGCTTACGACAGCTACCTGCCCGCGATCACGCTCGCAGGCGGCGTACCTGTGACCGTTCCGATGCAAGTGGACGACCGGGGCTACAGCGTGCCGTGGGATCGGGTCGCAGCCGCAGTCACGCCGCGTACGCGCCTTATCATGGTCAACACGCCGCACAACCCGACCGGAACGATCTTGCGCCGTGCCGACCTGGAAGCGCTGGCCGCCATCGTCGAAGACACTGACATCCTGATCCTGTCAGACGAAGTCTACGAACACATGGTCTACGACGGCGAACGGCACGAATCCGTGTCGCGCCATCCGGTGCTGGCCGAGCGCGCGTTTGTCGTATCGAGCTTCGGCAAGACTTACCACGTCACGGGTTGGAAGGTTGGCTACGTGGCCGCACCGGTGGCGTTGACGGCAGAATTTCGCAAGGTCCACCAGTACAACGTGTTCTCGGTGAATACGCCGATGCAGCATGGGATTGCGAGCTACATTGTAGATCCGCGGCCCTATCTCGACCTGTCGGCGTTCTATCAGACGAAACGCGACCTGTTCCGCACCGGGCTGGCCGGAACGCGCTTTACCCTGCTGCCTGCGGATGGAACGTATTTCCAGTGCGTGCGCTACGACGGCATTTCGGCGATGCCGGAAGCGGAATTCGCACAGTGGCTGACCAGTGAAATCAAGGTCGCGGCGATTCCCGTGTCGGCGTTTTATAGCCAGCCAAGGGAGTCGGGTATCGTGCGCTTTTGCTTTGCCAAACGGGACGAAACGCTGCGGCTTGCGCTGGAGCGACTGGCGAGCTTGTAGGCCGACTCAGGTTCTCAATAGCCGGCTCGCCCAAGCGCTTCGAACACGGCCTGCACCACAGCATCAGGCTGATCTGCCTGAATGACGTGGCCGGCACCTTGCACAACGCGGTGGCTTGACTGTGTCGACAACCCTGCGATTTCTTTGTGAATGGCGAGGTTCTCGTCCTCAAACGCCTTGTTCAAAGCACTCTGCGGTTTGCCGAGCTGCGCATACGGACTTACGCCGCGCGTCAACACTACCAAAGGCAGATCGCCGAAGCTCTTCCGACAGCTGGGCGATCTTCTGGAGTGATTCACCTTGCCGCCAGCGCTCCCACATCAACGCTTTCTGGGTATCCGTGTAATAGATTCGAGGTTTTTGCGCCATCTGCATCTCCTCCTGCTCAGGCAGTCAGTGTACAGTTGTTGCATTCACCGGTTGAATCCGCAGCCAATTGCAGGCATTCGGCGTTTCGACGGTCTAGCCACCAAGACGCTTCGCGTTATGGCCGTGCTTTCTGAGCTCTTCCACAACGAGCTCGCAGTGGTCGCCCTGTACTTCAATCACACCATCCTTCACAGTACCGCCGGAACCGCATGCCGTACGTAACTGCTTGCCGAGCAAAGCCAGTGCAATAGAATCAAGCGCTAACCCCTTAATGAGCGTCACGCTTTTACCGCCTCGCCCCTTGGTCTGGCGCGACACGCGCACAACGCCGTCGCCTACAGCCACGGCCTTGGCCTTGGCCTTGCAGGTACATTCCAAGATGGGCCGCCTGCATTCAGGACACATGCGTCCGCCATCAGTGGAATATACAAGGCCGCCGTTTGAACTACTCTTCATGTTCTACTCAGGTTGTTCCCCAACGTCGGGACGATCTCATGCAGGCTGGCGACTTCGTAATCGGGGATCGCCTGCGAATCATTGCCCAGCCGGCCGGGATTGAACCAGCAGCTTTCTATCCCGAACCTGTTCGCGCCAAGGATATCCGCGTCCAGCCTGTCGCCGATGATGATGGTCTCGTTCCTGGCAAAGACGCGTGCCATGCGCGTGGTGTATTCAAAAAACCGGCTGTCCGGCTTGGCGAATCCGCACGACTCGGAAGTCGCTACGAATGAAATGTGTTCGCGCAGCCCGGAGCTGGCAATGCGGCGATTCTGGATGGATTCCACGCCGTTGGTGATGATGCCCACTTCGCCGACCGCAGCGAGCGTCTCGCACAGCTGCTTGGCGCCATCGATAAGGACGACGGTCTCCGACAAGGACTCGAGATAGAAGCTGCTCGCAGCCTCGGGGTTCGCGTCCAGGCCATTGGACAAAAACGTCCTGCGGAATCGTTCAACTTTCAGGAAGTCTTTCGAAACGGTTCCCGCCTCGAAGCTCCTCCAGAGTTCCACGTTAATCGCCTGGTACTGGAGGAACAGCCCATCCATGCCGTCGTCGATTCCCAGCTCCTTCATCGTCCGCACGAACGAGAGTTTTTCGGAAGCCTTGAAGTCGAGCAGCGTGTCGTCCAGGTCAAAAAGGAAAAGTTTGTGTTTCATAAATCTCAAGCTTAAAGTTCGGTACGGGCGCGGTAGGTCGCCTCTTCCAATTCGCCTTCCATGCGCGCCACGGTGGTGGTGACAGCGAGATTGGCGCTGGCGCTGGCGACGGTCCTCGTCATGTCGAGCAGGCGGTCGAACGGCAGCACGAAGCCGACCACCAGCGCGGTCTGCTCGGCCGGGACGCCCACCGCGGCGAGCACGGCGGCCAGCATGAACAGCGAGGCCGACGGCACCGGCGCGGTGCCGAATGCGGCCAGGGTCGCGGTGAGCAGCACCAGCAGGTAGCCCGCTGGCGCCAGGTCCACGCCGAGCGCCTGCACGCTGAAGAGGCTAAGCAGGCCCACATACATCGCCGTGCCATCCTTGCCGATCGCCGCGCCCAGCGGCAGCACGGTCATGAATACCGGCTTGTTGATGCCCAGGTTTTCGCCCGCCACACGCATCGCCACCGGCAGCGTCGCCGAACTGGACGCGGTGGAGAAAGCCACCATCAAGGCATCCACAATGCCGCGAAAGAATGGCCGCACCGGCAAGCGCGCGGCCACGCGGATCAGCAAACCGTGCACCAGCAGCACCTGCAAGGCCGACCCGAGCACGACGCACAGCGCCAACCAGCCGACATTGACGAAGACGGCGGTGCCATTCGTGGCAACCGAATTGGCAATCAGTGCGAACACGCCAAACGGGGTGACCTCCATCACGATCGCGACCACCCGCAGCATCGTCGCCGACGCCGACTGGAACAAAGCGACCAGCGGGCGTCCGGCCTCGCCGGCGGCGATCGCGCCGACTCCGAGCAGGATGGCGACGAAGATGATGGCCAACATGTCGCCCTTCGCAAGCGCCTCGACGACGTTGAGCGGGACAATGCCGATCAGCTGCTCGCCGACCGTCTTGGTTGCGCCCAGCGCGGTGGGGCTGGCGCTGCCGAGGTTCGCTCCCACGCCAGGGTGCAGCAGCATTGCTACTGCGATACCGATGGACACCGCAAGCACCGTGGTGCACAGGAACAGGACGATGGTGCGCACGCCCAGCGAGCCCAGGCGTTTGGGGTCGCCCAGCGAGGTGACGCCGGCGGTGATCGTCACGAATACGATCGGCGCCACGAGCATTTTTATCAGGCGTACGAATACTTCGCCGAGGAACGCGACCTTCGGGGCGGCATCCGGCCAGGCGAGGCCGACCAGGAGGCCCAGCACAAGGCCGAAGACGACCCGCTTCCAGAGGGGGATTGCGACCCAGTTGCGCAGGAAGTGTTTGCGCTGTGCTGACAAGACGGGAGGCACAGGGGTTGGCACGGCTTTAGCGGCTCAACTGGGTCAACCGCCGCTCCACGAACGCCTGCAGTTCGCTTGATAACGTGCCGGACTCCTTCGCCTTCTGGAACGCGTTGACCGCATCAGGGTTGCGCTTGTCGGCCTGCAGCGCGATGCCAAGGCCCATCCACCACACGCCGTTCTTCGGTTGCGTGCGCAGCGCCGTCTGGTACTGCTCCACTGCCTCGTGGTGGCGCTGCTGACGTTGCAGCGCACCTGCCAGGAGCGCGTAGTATTCGCCGTTCCCCGCCGCGTACGGCAAGGTCTTCGTCAAGGTTTCGATGCCGGTCCCGCCGCCTTCGATCTGCAGGCGGGCGAGCAGCATCGCAAGCGAGGGCTGGCGCGCATCGAGCGCGAGCGCCTGCTGCAGCTGGCGAATCGCCTCGTCATTACGCTTGTTCTCGACCAGCAGGCCAACCAGGGTCTGGCGCGCCGCCTCGTGCCTGGGCTCGGCCTGCAACGCACGCTGGAGCCCGGCGATGGCGTCCGTCAGGCGGCCTTCCTGCAGGTCGGCCAGCGCACGGCGGTAGGCGTTTTCGGCCCGCTGCGTCGTGGTTTCGTGGCGCCCCTGCACGGCGGCGGTCCGCATGTCCTTCCTGGGTGCGGCCTGGGCGACAGCTTCATGCTTCGTCTTTTTCGATGACGGCTCCGGCTTGGCGTCGCTAGCTGCCGCATGCTTGCCCTTTTTGGCCACGGCCTTGGCGTCGGAAGCAGCGGCATGCTTGCCCTTCCGTTCAGCCACCTTCGCCTTGCGTTTTGGCGCAACCTCGCCCTCTTCTTCGCGTGCGGACGTGCGGACCTCGGCCGCGCTTTCGTCCTTGGCGGCGTCCGGTGCCGGCTCGTCACTTGGTGCGGCCTGCTGCACTTGGGGCGCGGGCGCGGGCACTGGCAACTCCACCACGGGCGCAGGGGCGGGCTTTGGCGCCACCACCATGACCGGAGGCGGCAATGGCGCAGGCTTGTGCATGTAGCGCCAAGCCACCCATCCTCCTGCGGCGATAGCGGCAACGCCAACGACTGCGGCGGCCTTGATGCCCCATTTGGACAGGCCCCGCTCTTCGGGCGCAACGGGTTTGACATGCCCCTGGACCGACTCGCCGACGGGGGTCCCGCGCGCGTCCAGGTCCTGCAGCATCTGGTTAATCAGGCTCATCTTACAAACGTCCAGGTAAAGCCGGCCGCGGTGGCCACGGCCAATCCACCGGCGACGGCAGCTACTGCAAATCCGGCAACCCCGGCCAGCCACAGCCAGCGCCGGCTGCTGGTGGTCGCGATCGTGTCGCGCGCCGCCGCTTTTACGTGGCCTGGTCCGACCTGCTGCTTGCCTTGTCCGAAACTGAGCATCAGCGCCTTGTGCGCCAGGATGTTGACCAGTCGCGGCACGCCTCCGCTCGCCGCGTACAGCTTCGTAATCGCGCCATTCGTGAACAGGCGTGCGCCGTCAAAGCCTGCCACCCGCAGGCGGTGCGCGATGTAGTAGTCGAGGTCATCGCGGCTCAGCGGGCCGAGGTGGTAATGAAAAGTGATGCGCTGCGCGAGCTGGCGGATCGAGTCGAGCTCCAGCTTGCGGTCCAGCTCCGGTTGACCGAAGAGGACAATCTGCAGCAGCTTGCGCTTTTCGGTTTCGAGGTTGGTGAGCAGGCGCAGCGCTTCCAGGGTCTCCACGGGTATAGCCTGCGCTTCGTCCAGGCACAGCAGCACGCGCTTGCCCTGCCCGGCCAGTTCCAGCAGCTGGTGCGTGATCGACTTGAGCACCTGGTGCTGGTCGGCGTCCTTTTCCAGCGTGATCTCAAGCTCGTCGGCCAGCGCGAGCATCAGCGTGCGCGGTTCGAGGTAGGGATTCGGAATGTACGCGGTGACGAATTCGTCGCCGAGGGTGGCCATGAACTTGCGGCACAACAGGGTCTTGCCGGTGCCGACTTCGCCGGTGATCTTGATGAAGCCTTCGCCGTTGCGTGCCGCGACCAGCAGCGTGTTGAGCGCCTCCTGGGCGCGCGGGCTGCTGAAGAAAAAACTGGTGTCCGGGGTGATCCCGAATGGCAGCTCGCGCAGGCCGAAGTGGTCAGCGTACATCAGTTGCGCCCCGTCCTGCGCGGATCAAGTTGCTCGATGCGGCGGCTCGAGTCCAGCAGGTCCTGGTTCCAGTTGTTCTCGCCTTCGACGATGGTCGGCTTGATCAGCACGACCAGCTCGCGTTTCTGGTTCACGTTCGACTTGTTACGGAACAGCGCGCCGACCAGCGGCAGGCGGCCCGCGCCCGGCACTTGGGATGTGTCGCCGGTGGAGGCCTGGCGCATCAGGCCGCCGATCGCGACGACGCGTCCGTCCTGGCCGCGCACCATGCTGTCGATCTCGGAAGTCGAGGACGTCGCCAGCGGCAGGCTCAAGCTACCCGCCGCGCCCAGATCGACCTTCTTGTTCACGGTCGAGACCTGGCTCACCGACGGGTGCACGTGCAACAGGATGTTGCCCTTGTCGTCGATCTGCGGCGTCACGTCCAGCACCACGCCGGAGAAGAACGGCTGCAGCGTCACGCTCGGGCTGGTCGTGTTACCGGCCGTGGTCGAATTGGTGGTGGTGGTCACGCCGGTCACGAAAAATTCGTCGGTGCCGATCTTGAGCACGGCCTTCTGGTTGTTCAGGGTCGCCACGCGCGGGCTGGAGAGAACATGGACTGTGCCCTGCGACTCGAGGAACGAAATCAGCGCCGCGAAGTTATTGGTCTGGAAGGCCAGGCCAAACATCGATCCGGCAGTCGATGCCGCGTTCGACAGCGAAAAGCCCGTGCTGGCCGACAGACCCGCCCCGTTGGCCATTTCGGGCGGCTGGCCACCGGAGAATGGCAGCGGCGTGAGCTTGGTCCCCGGCGACAGGAAACCGCCCGACGCGCGGTTATCGTGCGGGCCGCGGAACGAAGCAAACGAGGCCCAGTTGATCCCGCTCTGGAAGCTGTCGTTCAGCTCCACCTCGAGGATCTTCGCTTCCAAAATCACCTGGCGGTCGACCGACAACTGGGTCGCTTTCAGGTAGGTGTCGACATTGCGCAGCTCTTCGGGCATCGCGCGCACGACGACCACGCCCGACTGCGGGCTCACGACCACGCTGCGTCCGCCCTCCTTGGAGCCGACGATCGCTTCGATCGCGCTTTTCAGCTCGCGCCAAAAATCGCTTTCCGACGTCGTGTTGACGTCGGCGCTGGTCAGTTGGCCGTACTGGTTCTGCGCGGGGTTGTTCGGGTTGTTCGGATTATTCGGATTGGGCGGCTGGTTCGGCATCATGCCCTGCCCGTTGCCGTAGTTCGAATTGTTCGGATTGTTCTGGTTGTTCCCAGCGTTCGATACCGAGGTCGAGCTCACGCGCAGGTTGGAGGCGCCGCGCCGGCTGCCGACCAGGTAGTTCACCTGGAACATCTTGGTCTGCATCGTCAGCGGCTTGATCGTAATGCGGGTGCCATCGATCTTGTAGTCGTAACCGTACATCTCGCGAATTGCGTCGAGCGTTTCGGGCAGGGTCACGTCCTTGAGGTTGGCGCTGATCGTGCCCGTCACTTCCGGGTGCACCAGAATGTTATAGCGGGTGCCGGCCACGATCGAGCGGAAGAACTGCTGCGCGGGCACGTTGTTGAAGGCGACGTTGAAACGCTCGTCCAGCGCCGGGCGCGCCTTCGGCAGCTCCTTGGCGAGCGTGGCGGCAGGCGGCAGCAGCGCGTTGGTCACCGCGTCGTCGAGCGGCGGCTGGTTCGATGCCGGGCGCGTTGCGGCGCCGGCCATCTCCTGTTTGATGGTGTCGTAGGTGTCGCGCGGAGGAGCGCTCTGGCAACCGGCCAGCAGCAGCACACAGCCGATGATGCCTGCTTTCAGAAAGTGGTTTCGCATACTATTTTTGTTCCTCCTCCAAGCCAGAGCGTCGACCATTGCCGGCGACCGATGAATTCAGCTTGAGCACCTGGCGCTGGCGGCCGCGCAGCAGCTCGACTTCGGTCTGCGTAACGCGCACCAGGCGCGCGCCCTGGAACTGTTCGCCCAGGCGCACCGTCTCGCCATCGATCACGGCGATATGGCGTCCGCCCGGCTCGCGCGAAATCAGCACCGACTGCAGCTGCGGGCCGCTGGACACGGCTTGCGCGCCGGCGTATGCCGCCAGGTTCGCCGGCGGACGCGTCGGATCCTGCAGGGCCTGGGCCTGCGCCGCAAGCTGGACTGCCAGCAGGGCGACGCCCGCCAGCACATGGCGCGCGATGTTCACAGCTTCATCCATTTCGGGTCAAGGCTGAGGGTGTAAAGCGTCAGGGTCAGGCGCGACGTCGGGTACTCCTCGACATCCAGTTGCGCCTTGCCCCAAAAAAGCTGGGTCGGCATCGACTCCAGCGCATTCATGTAGTCGACCATATCGAGGTAGTTGCCGCGCACGGCCACCTCGACCCCATGGCGGTACAGCAGGTCCGCGCCCTTGCGCGCGGCATTGCGGTCCTCCACGGATGGTGCGGCGGTCTTGTCGGCCGCAAGATCGGCCAGCGATCCGGTCGGCAGGGTCTTCATCGAGACCAGCCGCAGTTTACCGTTGGCGCGCAAGATCGTGCCCACCAGCGTACCCATGCGCTCCGGCGCCACCAGGCCCTTTTGCATCGCACGCAGGTTTTCGTCGAGCCGGTTCGATTCTTCCTTAACAGCGGACAGGCGTTCGCGTGCCGGGGCGTTCGGATCGAGCTGGTAAGCCTGTATCTTTTGCGTGATCTCGGCATCGATGCCGACGATGGCGTCGTGCTGCTGGCTGATCTGCGTACGCAGCGCAGCCTGCTTGCGCTCGATGGGCCCGAGCACGGCGCCCTTGAATGCCATGTACAGCACCGCGACGACCGTCGCGAACAAAAGGATGCGTTCGCGCTGGGTCAGCGCGTCGATCCGGGCCGCCAGCTGCAGCAAGCGCGCTCTCATGGCTGGCCTCCTTCAGGACGTGCCTGCAGGCTGAATTCCACGTATGGCGGCTGCGCCTCGTCCTTGCCAGCCACCTTTGCTGGCGCGGCCTGGCTGATCTGCAGGCTGCCGAAGGCCTTGCCCTGCATTGTCTTTTCACGCGTGAGCCGGCCGAGGTAATCCGGCAGCAGCGCCGGGTCAAGGGCGCGTCCGCGCACGCCGATCTCCGCGCCAGCGGCGCCAATCGACACGCCGGTCAGCCACAGGCCATCCACGTTCTGGCGCGCGAGCGCCCGGAAGTATTCGGCATACCCCTGGGTGTTCCCCAAGTCGCCGCGCTCGATCAGCGCAAAGACCTGGTGCAGCGAAGCCAGTTGCGCCTCGGCCTCTTGCAGTTCGGCCTCGAGCTCGGAGCTCTTCTTGTGCGGCGCGAACTCCGCGCTGACGCGGGCCAGGCGCTCCTGCTTTTGCGTCAATTGGCGGGCCAGCGTGTTGGCCTGCTGCTGCAGTCCCTTGAGCTGCGCGTTGGCCATCCAGGCCAGCGCCGCCATGAGCACCACCAGCGCGCCCACGCCCTGTGCCATCATCGCCGTCGAGAACATGCGGCGCTTTTGCTGGAACTCCGGGTTGAACAGGTTGATCTGCTGGCTCATGCCTGCCCCTCGTCGCTGCGCAGGGCGGCGCCCAGCGGAAGAAAGAAGCGCCGCTGCACGGCCTTGTCCGCCAGTTCGGGGGTGCGCGAGATGTCAAACAGCGCGGCCAAGTCCAGGGTTTCGACCGGCATGTACAGGTTGCTGGACAGGTATTCCTCGAGGTCTTCGACAAGCGACGGGCCCAGTACCAGCTTCGATACGCTGATGAACGAGAACTGTCGCTCGAAGTGATCGAGCGAACGCTGCAGCTCGAGCGTGATTTTCTCGAAGCTGGCGTGCTTGCGCTCGTGATCCGGCTCGAGCAGTTGTTCGAGCGTGACGTCGATGCGCCGGCTCAGGTACAGCTCTGCCTTGTAGGAAACCGTCAGCAAGCCGCCGTCGGGGCCGAACGAGAGCATCGCCACGCCGCGGCCCTCCGGCTCCAACAAGGCCGATACGTTGCGCTGCGCCATCTCGGGAATGTCGATCACCGACAAGCCGACCTTGGCCTTGCAAAACAGTTGCTGGCGCGCCTTGATCACGCTATTGCTCGCGGCGACCGCAAACAGCGTGTGCTGCGGGCGCACCGAAGCATTCGGGTCAACCGGGATCTCGGCCACGTCGACCGCCGCGTCGTCCAGGGGAAAGTCGAGCATGTCCTTCAGGCGCCAGCGCACGGCCGTCTTGAGCTCGTTCGCCGGAACATTGGGCGCGTCGACCGCCAGCATCTGGTAGTCGCCTCCGCCCAAGAGCGTGGTGCAGCGATGGCTGCCCGCGCGCAGTTCCTTGCCCGCCTTTTCAAGTTCTTCGGCGCCGGGTGCACCGGCAAAGAAGGCCGCCTGCCCCACAGCAAACTTACCGTCCCGCTTGCCACCGACGGCGACAGCAGCAATGCCCTCGCGCTCGAACGCGATCGCCAGCCAGCCATCGGTTTTCCGGTTCTTTGTAAAAAAACGCATGCAAGCGACGATACAGTTAGGCGAGTTCGTGAAGTTTAGGCGGTAGATGCTTGATTATATTCAATTTAGCGCCATAGCCTACACTACATTTGCGCCGTGAAAACAAAAATTTCCGTTTTCACGGCCACTGGCACGCCATTCTGTTGTCAATACCCGGCAAACCGCATGAAATCGGCGCAGCCCGTCGGGTTCAGTGGACTTCGCGGATGTAGATCAGCGGACTCTTGTAGAGGCCGAATACGACGCGGGCGCGAGTGCTCGGCAGCCACACTGGATCGTCGTTGATCCGCAGGTAGGCGCTGCCCGTGTTGCCGGCCCCAGGCGGGGTGAGCCAGAATTTCCCGCCTCCGGACTGCAGCCGCAACACCCCGCCGGGCGGCACCTTGAGCAGCGTGGCATTGCAGTTGCTGCCGCCCGTGCCGCTGGCCAGCCTGCCCGTGCAATCGGAAAACAGGAGCTTGGCCGCGTATTGCACTGCGCTGACGCTGTCGTTGATGTTGTTCTCCCAGGTGCTGCCGGTCCAGTACTGTGCGTTCATCTGCACTGGCAACTTGAGCAGCTCCGATCCAAACGCGTTGGCCAACTGCAACCGACCGTTGACGATCATGATGCCGCCTTCAATCGGGTTGGGGCCGTGGTTGGACGTGATCACCGTCGCCTTCGTTGTGCCGCTCGCATCGATCACGGACTCCGTTGTCTGGGCCCGCACCCAAACCGCAACGGGTGCAGTCCAGTTGAGCGCACGCGGCTGACTGTTTGAGAAGCGGATTGGCAAATCGTAGTGCGCGCTAAAGGTGACAAGCGGGTCAAGCCCGGTGGTGGTCACGGGATCGATCACAAGGGCGCCGCCGCCGGGATTTACGGCATTGCCGCCCGGGCTATCGAACGCGGAGATCGTGAGATTGACCCCGCCGTAGTTGGCGACCGGTTTGCCGGTTGCGCCGATCGCCCGGACCGTTACGTCGAACGGCTGATTCGAGTACGCCGCGCCGAGAATGGCCGGATAAGGGCAGGCCATGCCCTTAAGGCACGCAAAAACGGCAGACGTCGTGGTTTCGAAATGGTCGGGGTAGAAGCGGCCGACCGCGACGACTTCGGTGGTACCGATCTGCTCGCCCAGATAATCTTTCAAGTCCGGAGCCAGCTTCAGCACGCCGGCCGCATCCCACGAAAAGTGCGTGCCAGTGACGGCACCTTGGCCTGTGCCCTCGAACCCGCCCTGCAGCCCTGGCAGTGGCGGCGGCTCGGGTACCGCCTGGGTCGGCGCCAGTACCGGCAGCACCTGCTTCAGGCCCAACGCGTCGATTACCTGCCCGCGCAGCTCGTTGGCGAAATTCGGCGCCCATTTACCGCTGAAGGTCCTGGCGCCAACGCTGATTGTAAAGTCCTCGCCCGCCCTGACAAAAGCCGGTGGTGCCGGAATGCCGGAAGGACTGGACGGGTTGCTGGCGCCATCCGCGCTGCGTTTGATGGCAGAAAATTCAAGGTGATCCGGGGTGACGACGAAAGTCGCCGAGCCGGTCCGTTTGTCGGAATCGGCCAGGCTGAGGGTGACCCGGCCCACGTCTTCGTACACGAAAGGAAGTGCCACCGCCGAGGGATTCCCGCGCACAAATCGCAAGGTCACGCTGCCAGACCAGCCCGCCCCGCCGACCGCAGGGACCGTGCCGCTCTCGGTGCATAGCGGCAAAGTGAGCGAGGCCAAATTGCCCTGCAAGGCCGCCTGCACACCCTGATGCCTGATGGGGTCGACGCAACTGAGCGAGAAGGTGAAAGCGAGTGACGTATCGGCACTGCTACTGACCGGTGTTGCGGCCTTGCCGCCAGGCGAAGCCGCGACCGCCGTCACGTAGAATGGCTGCGGCTTGCCGGCAACCACCGGCCCGCGGAACCGTGGGCACTGGGCGCTGCCGATCAGCGCCCCGTCCGGGCATGCAACGGTGGTGAGTTCATAGGCATTGCCGCCCGCCGGCGCCGCATTGCCAGTGTTACTGGCCGTGTTATTGGCCAATTGGTTGTCAAACATCCTGCCGGCGACCACGGCTGTGTTGGTATAGGTGCCGGCGGCAGCCGGGCGCACGGTCAGTATCAAGGCCGGCAACGTGGCGCCCAAATTCAATGGCGTTGATGAAGTGCAAGTCACGTTCTGGCCCGCCGTGCTGCAGTTCCAGCCGTTACCGCTCACTTGGACGATGGCAAGCCCTGGCGGCACGGTATCGGTCACCGTGACCGGCCCCGACTCGCTGTTCGGACCGTTGTTCTGGACCGTGATCACGTAATCGGTAGTCTCCCCAGCCTGCAGTCCGCCGGAGCGGGCCATCCTGATCGCCAGGTCCACCATCGGGTCGGTGGGGATGGCGATGACTTGGGCATTGAGCAACACCACGTCCTGCCCCGTTCGGTAGGTGGTCGTTGCCGTGCGCTGGCCCGCTTGGAACAGCGCGGAGGATGGCTTGATCGTGTAGGCATCAAAATCGATGCCATAGGAATTCGGGTCGCCATTGACGCTGCTCGCTGAATTGAACTGATTGCCGGACGGGTTCGTGGAATCGGTCAAAGCGGTACCGTTAAACAGCAAATCTTCGCCGCCCTGGATCATAGGGTCACCATCCCAGGTAATGTGACCAAGGCGCGCGGTGCTCGTCTCCGGAAGTGGCGTGGGTACCTGGAAGTTATTCAGGTTGAGCGTGAGTCCATTGTTGCGGAAATATTGAAAGCCCTCGTACAGGTTCAGCAGACGATATGGTTCGGTATTGCTCGAATAGATGACGAGCAGCGAAAAACCGCCAACCATACCCTGCGAGCTGCAGTATGGATTGCCAGTGTTGACGGTGAGACCGGAGAACGAATACGTCCCGTTCCCCTTTTCAGCAACCTGGGCAGTCACGTCGACCGCGCCTGCGAAATAATCGAGTCCGCCGCCCACTGTCGTTGAAAAGTACTGGCGTGCGGCGGGAGCGGTCAGCTTTTTACCGTCAAAGGTAATGGAATAGACAGCATTGGCCTGATGGCCGGAACCCGCCCAGTACAACTGTGCGCTGACCACAGTCGCGCCGGCCGGAATACCGGTCAGAGCCGCCTGGCGCGCTGTGTCAGGTGAGTAGACCGAACAGGCATTTCCGTGGTTGCAGTTTCCATTGCCATTGCAGTTACCGTTGCAGTTGCCGTTCCCATTGCAATTGCCGTTGCAGTTGCCGTTCCCGCAATTACCGTTGCAGTTGCCGTTCCCGCAATTGCCATTGCAGTTGCCGTTCCCGCAATTGCCATTGCAATTGCCGTTCCCGCAATTGGCGTTGCAGTTGCCGTTCCCGTTACAGTTGCCGTTCCCGTTGCAATTGCCGTTCCCGTTACAGTTCCCGTTGCAGTTACAGTTTCCGTTGGACGCGGTGCGGATCGTTACTTGGGTACCAGTAAAGTTCAGGTTGCCTGCATAGCTCTTGGTCAATGCCACCGCCGTGTCGGCGCGCGCGGCGCCCGTCACAACAGCGATCGCCAATCCAAGTCCGAAGACCCACCATTGCAGGAATTTGCGCATCAGATTTCCACCTCCACCTTACGCGCTACGTAGTCAGGGCTGTTGGTGGCCGGGTTCGGGCAGGTTCCGTCGGCGCCCGGCTGGTTGCAGGCGGTGGCCTCGATCACCCAGCGAGTGAGCGCGCCGCCCGTGGCCCGGCACGTGACGGTCACAACAAACCCGGACAGGCTGGGGGAATCAGGAAACGCGAAGGTGACGCTGTCGGCACAACTGTTGTTGCGCAACTGCTGGAACAGTCCCCACTCGATGCCAGCGCGTGCGGCTTGGTAGGCGCGTGCGCCCTGCACGTCCAGGCTGGAACTTTGCTGTTGGGCGTTGAAAATCGTGACCATCGCCACGCCGAGCCCCGCCAGCACCACGAGCAGGAAAATCGCGGTGATCAGGCCGACGCCGGCGCACTTGCGCAATCTGGGAGCGGAAAAGATGGCTCGTGTCATGGCGTGTTATCCACGTGGACCTGGTGTACCAGCCGGATCGACGGTTCGTGCTCGTTACGGGCCTTCAGCTCCAGCGACAGGATGACCAGGCTGCTGCGCTGCGTCGCCGCACTGCCGTAGTCGAAAAGATGTCCGCAGCTGGCCAGGCGCGTGGCCAGCGGCGCCGGCACCGCACCGGCGGGTGGCACGTTCTGGGTCGGCGAGATGTCATAGCCTGACGAGCGCCACAGGGTCAGGGTGCCGTCCGGTTGCTGCGCGCAGTAGTAGCTGACCGGGCCTGTCACGACCTGGAAGCGCTGGGTGGGCGACGGCATCGGCGTGGACTGCTGGGCGAACGGATTGCGCTCGAGCGTCAGGACCGGGAAGGTATGGCTGGTGTCAGGATCGATCTCCGGCACCGCACGCTGGCTGATGGCCTTGATCTTCGCGATGTTGGTGTCGCCCTGCAGGCCCTGCCAGGCATCGGCTGGCGCCATTCCGGAGCCAAGGTTGTACACGACGACGTAATCGCCCACCGAGGTGCCTGAAAAGCTGCCCAGGGCGCCGAGCACGGTGAACTCCCTCTTGCCGGGATCAAGGAAATCGAGAGCCGGTGCGTCCGGTATGCCGTCCTCCGCAGCCAGGTAGCGGCCGCCGGAGCGCGTGATCAGGAATTCGACGGCGGATCCGTCGGCGTTGACCCGGATGCTGTTCGGGAGCGCCAGGCGCAGCTCGCGCGCCATGCGGCGCAGCGCAAGGTCGGCCTGATCGGTCAATTCCGCGCGGCCGACGGCGTCGGCATAATTCTTGACCGGTGCGCGGATGAACACCGCCACGATGGTGCCCAGCACGCCGAGCAGGATGATCGCGATGATCATCTCGGCCAAGGTAAAGCCGCCAAGTGCGCGGCGCTTTGGCTGCGGCTTCATTGGATCGTCGGCGCGTAGCGCGCCCGGTAGCCGTCGAGGACAAGCGTCTGACCGTCGTAGCTGACTTCGACGCGAATGCGCAGCACGTCGGCATCCGGCGACGTGCCAGTGGCGCCGATCGCGGCGTTCGCCGGCCCGAGCCCCACTGCCGTGATCGTGAGGCTGGCGGTGTAGCCGTTGACGTCAATCGGGTTGCCGTTGGCATCCGACAGCCTGCCGTTCACGTCGAACGCGGCGGCTGACGTGCCGGCGGCGGTCACGTAACTGGTGATGCTCTCAAACGGCCGCGCGGCGCCTGCAGCATGGCCGAAGTGCGCGGGAATCGCGCATTCGGCGGCGCTGGTGGCACTGTCGGCATTGGCGGAGTCGACGTCACAGAAAGTGAACTTGGCCTGCTGGACTTCCTCGAGCAGCCCTTCGGCGATCATCAACGCCTGCTTGCGCCGCACCGGGTCGGCACTGTTCTTGCCCGTGAATCCGAGCACCTGAATGATGCCGGCCAGCGCAATGCCGACGATGATGATGAACAGGATCATCTCGACCAGGGTCACGCCACGCGGGCGGCGTGGCAGCGGCTCAGAATACATAGCCGGTCTCGGGCGCCACGCTCACGGTGCGCGTGCTGCCATCGCCGCCGATGGCCAGCTGTATGCCGCTAAACTGCGGCGAGCCGTCGGACGGCCGGCCCAGCGCGTCGAAAACGAGCAGGCCATTGCCGCCCACATTCAGGGTGACGGTCGATGGCCGCCCCTCGCAGTACCAGGCGCTTGAATTGCAGTAGTCGCGGGTGGCGCGCACGCCGCTGTTGGTGCCAGAAGGCGCGAGCACCTGTTTGGCGGGCGGGCAGTCCTTGGCCGGGTCGTAGCAGAGCGAAATGCCATTGGCGTTCAGCCGTACGTAAACCGGCCGGTTGCCGGCGATCGCCAGCTTTTGTGCGTAGCGCAGCATGCTACGGGTCTGGTCGGCAAAGGCGTCGGCATCAAAGCCGGCGCGGTCGAAAAAGCGGGCAATGCCGACGGCGCCGATGATGCCGGCCAGGACCATCACCACAATCAGTTCCACCATCGTGAAACCGCGACCCGGACGCCAGACGTGACTGTGGCCGGTCACGACGTTCACCAATCGAATGTCGGGGCCGGCCACGCTAGGCGAGGACTAGAGGGGTTATTCGCATTGCGACGCGTCAGGGGCGTTGGAGATCGTCGGGGCACCGCCCGCTGCCGCCTCGGTGTACTTGATGAAGCAGGTCTTGCCGGTAGCGGTATTGGCAATACCTTTCGGGATGATCGCGATCTCGCCGGTGTTGATGGTCGGGGTATTGGTTCCCGTCTCGGTGGCAACGGTGAAGCCCTCCAGGCCTGCGGCATCAACCAGAGCCTGGTTGGCTGCCGGATAGCCGGTGGACCGCAGGTTGATGGTCTTGCCTTCGAAGACAGGATTCAGTTCCTCCGGCTTGAGCAGATATTTGCCGTGTGCCATGGCTGCCGTCGCGCTCAATGCGCCCTTGGCTGCCTGCAGGCTGGACACGCGCGCGTCGCCGCCCAGGTTGGCAAACTTGGGCAGCGCGGTCGCGGCCAGGATGCCCAGGATAACGATAACCACGATCAGTTCGATCAGGGTAAAGCCCGACTGGGCGGTATTCATGCTCTTCTTCATCATCAGACTCTCCGTTAAAGTGGGGCGCGATCTGGCCCGCGCCTAATCGATATTCATGATCGCCTGACCGCTGACCTGATCAAAGACAACGCCTTGCGCGGCATTGCCCCGGGACGCACTAGGCGATGATAGGAATTTTACCTTGAATTTAAGAAATCTTGATGTCTCGTCGGAAAAACTTTCGTCCCTGTGGGGCAAATACACCAGACTGCGATCAGCGCGGTCGAAAAACCAGCTGCCGGAAGGCAGGCCGGCGGGCGGCAGCCCGTCATATTCGCCTGCATAATTCGTGGGCTTATGACTGAGCCACGCGATCGGATTCTCATCCGCAAGCTGGCGCAGCGCCTGCTCGCCCCCGGCCGCCAGCAACTGCGCCGCACGCACCTGCAGCGCGATGCGCACGGTGCCAACCAGTTGTTTTACCGCAACACGTTCGGCCTCCGCCTGGTAATACCAAACCCTGCCGGCAAAGACCGCGACCAGCACGCCGAACAGCGCCGCCGCGACTGCGAACTCGAAGCGCGAAAATCCGCCCGGCTTGCGCGTTGGCCGATTGGTCATTTGTTGTGCAGCGCCGCCCTGCCCAGGTCCCAGATCGGAACGAAGATGCCAAGCGCCAGCACCAGCACCAGCACGCCCAAAAAGACGATCAGGATCGGCTCGATCTGGCTCGACAGCGTCTTCAGTTCGTAATCGACCTCGCGCTCGTACATCTGGGCGATCTCGTCCATCAGGTCGTCCAGCGAGCCGGATTCCTCGCCCACGGCGATCATCTGCAGCACGATCGGCGTGAACACGCCGGCATTGGTCGAGGTGCGCAGGATGCTTTCGCCGCGCTCGACGCCGTCACGCATATGCTCGATGCGCGAGGTCAGCCAGGCGTTGTCGACGGTCTGGCCGACCACGGTCAGTGCCTGCACGATCGGCACTCCGCTCTTCATCGACAGCGCGAAGCTGCGCGCAAAGCGCGCCATCGTCGCCTTGTGGATGATCTTGCCGGCGATCGGAATGCGCAGCTTGATCCGGTCCCAGGTCAGGCGCCCCGCGGGGGAGCTGGTCCAGGCGCGAAAGCCGAACACCGCGCCGACCGCGCCGCCCAGGAACAGCGGCCAGTACGACACCGAGAAGTTCGAGGCACCGATCAGCATGCGCGTCATCAAAGGCAGCTCGGCATGGAAGCTCGCGAACACCTTCACGAATTGCGGGATCACCCAGATGTTCACCACCGCCATCGCCATGATCATCGCGATCACGACGAATGACGGGTAGCGCAACGCGGTCTTGACCCGCTCGCGCATCTCGCGGTCGAATTCGAGATGATTGAACAGGCGCAGGAACACTTCGTCCAGGCGCCCTGTCATCTCGCCCACGCGCACCATCGACAGGTAGAAGCTCGAGAAGCACTCCGGATGGCGGCGCATGGCGCTCGATAGTTCGCGGCCCGAATCGAGCGACTCGCGCAGGTCCTTGATCACCCGCGCGAACGACTTGTTGATCGCCGACTCCTGCAGTCCGGCCAGGCCACGCATGATCGGCACCCCGGACTTGAGCAAGGTATAGATCTGGCGCGAGAACAGCTGCACGTCCATCGACGTGACCTTTCGTTCGCTGAGCTTGCGCCACCAGTCGCGCTGCCCGGCGGCCGATTTGGTTGTCGCCGTGATCTCGATCGGCGTGATGCCGCTGCCGAACAGCTGGTCCGCGACCGCGCCGCTGTCGGCCCCTTCCAGCACCCCCTGCATCAGTTCGCCGCGCCCGTCGCGGCCCTTGTAGGCAAAAAACGGCACGTCAATCCTCTAACTGGTTCGACACCCGCATCGCCTCGGCGATGGTGGTGCGCCCCTGGACCGCCAGTTGAACCGCATGGCGGCGCAGCGTGTTGCCCCCCATTTCGGCCTGGGCCGCCGCGAGGAAGTGCGACGGGTCCGGATGGTTGACCGCGTCGAGCACCTTGCGCGTCATCTCCAGCAGTTCGTATACCCCGGTCCGGCCGCGGTAGCCGGTGCCGTTACAGTGCGAGCAGCCCTTCCCGTGGAAGAAGCGGGTGGTTTGCGCGTGTTCGCCCAGCTCCGCGCGCAGCCAGCCGTATTCGGGGGGCGCCGGCTGGTATTCGGTGCTGCAGCTCTCGCAGATCACGCGCACCAGGCGCTGCGCCAGCACCGCCTGCAGCGAGCCGCCCACCATGTAGCGCGGCACGCCCATGTCCATCAGGCGCAGCGGGGTGCTGGCGGCGTCGTTGGTGTGCAGGGTCGAGAGCACCAGGTGGCCGGTCATCGCCGCGCGCAGGCCGATCTGGGCGGTCTCCTGGTCACGCATCTCGCCGACCAGCACGATGTCCGGGTCCTGGCGCAGCGCCGAACGCAGCACGCGCGCGAACGACAGCTCGATCTTGTCGTTGACCTGCACCTGGTTGATGCCCGAGAGCCGGTACTCGACCGGGTCCTCGACCGTGATCAGCTTTTTCTCGACGGAGTTCAGCTCCGCCAGCGCGCTGTAGAGGGTGGTGGTCTTGCCGCTGCCGGTGGGGCCGGTCACCAGCACCAGGCCGTTGGGCCGCTGGACGATCGCGCGAAAGCGCTCGACCAGCCACGGCGGCATGCCGATCGCGTCCAGCCGCAGCGTGGTGCCGGCCTGGTTCAAGAGACGCATCACGACCGACTCGCCGTACTGGGTGGGCATGGTGGAGATACGCACGTCGACCCGCTGGTTGCGCACCTTGACGGCAAAGCGGCCGTCCTGCGGCAGGCGCTTTTCCGAGATGTCCAGGTCGGCCATGAGCTTCAAGCGCAGGGCCAGCGGGGTGGCGATCTTGGCGTCGGCCTCGGTCTGCAGGTGCAGCACGCCGTCGATGCGAAAGCGGATCTGCAGGCGGCTGTCCTGCGGCTCGATGTGGATGTCCGAGGCGCGCACCTGGGTGGCATCGTCGAACACCGACTGCAGCAGCTTGACGATCGGCGCTTCTTCCAGCCCCGGATTGGCGGCCAGCGCGCCAAAGTCGACAAACGCGTCGCCCATGTCCTGCTCGAGCTCGCGCGCAAGGCCGGTGATCTCGCCGGTACGGCGGTAGATGCGGTCGATCGCGGCCAGCACCTCGGTCTCGTTGACGACCGCCAGCTCGACGCCTTTTCTCAACAAGCGCGCGATTTCGTCGTAGGCGAACAGGTCAGTCGGGTCGGACACGCCGACCAGCACGGTCTCGCGACGGTCTTCCAGCACCAGCGCGCGGAAGCGCCGCGCCGCCGTCTCCGGCAGCAATCGCACGACCTCGGCGTTGATGTTGTAGAACTTGAGGTTGATGTAGGGGATGTTGAGCTGGCGCGCCAGCGCGCCCGAAATCTGTTCTTCGGTCACGAAGCCGTTGTCGACGAACACCCGTCCCAGCTTGCGTCCGCTGCGCTTTTGTTCCGCCAGCGCCGAATTGAGCTGGTCCTCCGACAGCAGCTTCTGCTGGACCAAGATTTCGCCCAGGCGAACTTTTTCTGGCCTTGCCATGACATCCCTTGAATCGTTATTTGCGGCACATTTTATTCCAGAAACATGGGATATTTCGCGGCGCGTGGTACTTTTCTGTGGCCGATTCGCCGCGTTGCGTGCCGCCGACGCCCGCCGGGCGGGCAACGGGCCGCGCTATCGCACGCGTCAAGGCTGGGTTAACATAGAGCAACAGCGGCACGCGGTGCCCGCACCAGCCGGAGTTTGTCTTGCAGTTGTTTCGTCGTCACGCCCTTCCTTCGATCCGTTCGAAGCTTGTCACCCTGGTGCTGGCCTGCGCCCTGCCGATCCTGGTCGGCTACCTGGTGTTCGCCCGCGATGCCGCCCGCCAGGAGCACGCGCACATCGAGCGCGACGCGGCGACCTTGGCCGAGGCGCTGGCGGCGGCGGTCGACCGCGAGCTGGAGAACGGCCAGACCGCCGCCAAGGTGATGGCCAACTCGCCGCTGCTGGCCAACGGCGACCTGGCGGCATTCCACGCCAACGCGCGCATGCTGCTGCGGCCCGAGTTTCCGGTGTACGCGTTCGTGCTCTCCGGCGCCGACGGACGCACGCTGCTGCACACCCGCTACGCCTACGGACCGAGCACGCCGTCCGACGGCAACGAGGCCGAGATCCGGCGCGTGTTCGCCAGCGGCGACACGGTGACCTCCGGCCTGCACCGCGCCGACCCGTCGCAGCCATTCGTGTTTTCGGTCGTGGTGCCAGTCTGGAAGGACGGCAAGGTCGAGTATGCGCTCTCGGTGCTGCTCCGTCCCAAGCGACTGGGCGACCTGCTGGCCGCGCAGCACCTGCCGGAGGACTGGAACGCCGAACTGTTCGACAGCCGGCAGCTGATGGTCGCTCGCAACATCGACCTGACGCGGCATATCGGCGAACGCATGCGGCGTGACCTGACCGCGCTCGGCAAGCACAACCGAACGGGGGTCGTGCCGCCACCGGCCAGCGGCGAGGACATCAACTTTGCCGCTTTCGCGCACACAGCCGACGGCTGGACCGTCACGGTCGACTTTCCGCCCGGCGCCGCCAGCGAACTGCTGGGGCGCTCGCCGGGCGCGATCCTGTTGTGGGTGGGCGCGCTTTTGCTCATTACGCTGGGTGGCGCATGGCGGATCGGCGGGTCGATCGCGCGCGCGGTGCGCGCCCTGACCAGCCCGGCGGCGGCGCTCGGGCGCGGCGAGCCGCTGGTTATTCCGCCGCTGCCGATACGCGAGGCGGCGGCGGTCGCAAACGCGCTGCGCAAGGTCGAGGGCGAACTGGTCGGATACCGGACCAGGCTGGAGTCGCTGGTGGCCGCGCGCACGGCCGAACTGGCGCATTCGAACCTGCTGCTGGAGACCGTCTACGGATCGGCGCCGGTCGGGCTGTGCTTCATGGATCACAACCTGCGCTTCGTGATGGTCAACGACTACCTGGCCACGCTCAACGCGCTGCCCACGAGCGAACACATCGGCCACACCCTGCCCGAACTGCTGGGCGAACTCGGCATCCAGTTCGAGGAGCCCTACCGGCGCGTCCTCGAAACCGGACGGCCGCTGCTGGACTTCGAAAGCACCGGAGAAGTGCCGCGCGCACCGGGCATGGTCAGGCACTGGATCGCCAGCTACTATCCAGCCTACAGCAAGAACGGCGAACTGGCCGGCATCAACGCCGTGGTGCTCGACATCACCGAGCGCAAGCGGGAGGAGCAGCGTAACCGGGACAACGAAGAGATGTTCCGCGCGCTGTACGAGCGTTCCGGCGACGCCCACATGATGGTGGCCTACGGGGGCGGTTACGTGAGCGCGAACCCGGCCACCCTGGTCCTGTTCGGCTACGACAGCATCGATGAGTTCCTGACGCTCACGCCATTGTCCACCTCCCCCGAATTCCAGAGCGGCGGCGTGCCCTCCGACGAGCTGTGCATGCAGTACATGCGCCGCGCCCTGGCCACGGGCAGCGCGCACTTCGAATGGGTGCACCAGCGGCGCGATGGCAGCACCTTCCACGCCGACGTGATGATGACCAGCGTGGACATCGGCGGCAAGGTCATGATGCAGGTGACGGTACGCGACATCAGCGAGCGCGTGGCGGCCGAGGCAGCGCTGCGCGCGGCCGGCGAACGGCTGGCGCAGGCCAGCCGCGTCAAGGGCGAATTTTTGGCCAATATGAGCCACGAGATCCGCACCCCGATGAACGCGATCCTGGGCCTGGCGCGCCTGCTGGAAGAGTCGGGGCTGCCGCGGCGCGAGAGCGGCTACGTGGCGCGCATGAAGACCGCGGCGCGCTCGCTGCTTGCCATGCTCAACGACGTGCTCGATTTTTCGCGCGTCGAAGCGGGGCAGCTCACGCTCGAACACACCTGCTTCCGGCTTGAGGACGTGCTCCACAATATCGCTGTGCTGACCGCGTCCAATGCCTGGGACAAGGGGGTGGAACCGGTGTTCGCGATTGCCCCCGGCGTGCCGCCGCAACTGGTGGGCGACCCCACGCGGCTCGAGCAGGTGCTGCTCAACCTGGTGGGTAATGCGATCAAATTCACCGAACAGGGCGAGGTGGTGCTCTCGGTGCGCGCCCAGCCGCTGGCGCACGGACAGGTGGAGCTGGCGTTCGCGGTGCGCGATACCGGCGTGGGCATCCCCAGCGACCAGCAGCAGCGCATGTTCGAGGCCTTCACCCAGGGCGACAGCTCGACCAGCCGCAAGTATGGCGGCGCCGGCCTGGGGCTCGCGATTGCGCGCCGGCTGGTGGAGATGATGGGCGGCAGCCTGGAAGTGTCCAGCGCGCCGGGGCGAGGTTCTCAGTTCAGCTTTTCGATCGTGCTCGACAGCGTGCCATTGGAGCAGGCGCTGCCCGCGTCCGGTCTCACCGTGCTGGTGGCGGACGACAACGACAGCGCCTGCGCCGCCCTGGCCGAGGCCTGCGCCGGCTTCGGCTGGCAGGTGGACCGTGCCGGCAGCGGCAGCGAAGCGCTTGCGCTGCTGCGCGGCGAACGCCGCTACGACCTGGCGTTCATCGACAGCGCCATGCCGGACCTGGACGGCGTGACCGTGCTGTCGTACGCGCGCGCCGACCAGGCAATCGACATGCCGCGCTGCGCGCTGCTGGCGGCGGACCCGGAACGCGAGCGCTTGACGGCGCTGGCGCCGGACCTGCACCTTGATGCGATCCTCGGCAAGCCGGTTACGCCCGGCGCGCTGCTCCAGGCCATCTTTCATCTGCGCGGCGAGCAGCCGCGCGCGGCGCAGCCGGCGGTGAAGCCGCTCGCACGCAGGCTCGCCGGCATCTCCGTGCTGCTGGTGGAGGACAACCTGATCAACCAGGAAGTGGCCAACTACATCCTGATCCATGCCGGGGCGGCGGTCGACATCGCTGCCAACGGCCAGGCCGCCCTGTCGATGCTGGCCGAGGGCGAGCGCTACGACGCGGTGCTGATGGACCTGCAGATGCCGGTCATGAGCGGCTTTGACGCGGCGGCGGCGATCCGCGCGATGGGCCTCTTTGATCTGCCGATCGTGGCGATGACGGCCAACGCGTCCGACGAGGACCGGCAGCGCACACTGGCCGCCGGCATGAACGCGCACCTGGCCAAGCCGCTCGATGTCGACGAGCTGGTGGACACGCTGGCGCGCCTGTGCGCCCTGCCCTCGCCCGCTTGCGCGCCGCAGACAGCGCTTGCCGATCCGGCGCCGGCCAGCATTCCGGGGATCGACCTGAAGGCGACCCTGCCGCGCTTTGGCGGCAGCTTTGCCAGCTTCGCGGCGCTGCTCAAGCGGCTGGAGAGCTCGCAGGGCGGCACCCTGGACGAAGTGCGCGCCATGCTGCGCCGCTCCGATCGCCAGGGAGCCGCGCAGCTGGTGCACCGGCTGCGCGGCGTCGCCGCCAACCTCGGCGCGACCGACGTGGCGGCGCTGGCGCTCGAACTGGAGCAGGCACTGCGCAGCGCCGACGATGCAGCGCTCGCGGTGCGCCTGGCGCGGCTGGACAGCGCACTGCAGGTGGTGCTGGACGCGGCGCGTGAATTGCAGGCGAATGCACCCGCGGCGACGCTGGCGGTGGCGCCAGGCGCCGCTTCGCCTGCGCCGCACACCGATCTGGTGCGGCTGTTAGAATTGCTTCGTACTAACAACCTGAAGGCGATGGCGCAGTTCGACGCCCTGCGCCCGGCGCTTGAACTATCCTTGGCAGCGCAGGAAAACGTGGCGCTGGCGGAAGCGGTCGAGACCCTGCGTTTCGATACGGCTGCCAGCCTGGTGCAGCAGATTTTGGACCGGAAGACTGACGCATGAGCTGGACTGACCTGGCCGTCAACGGCCGCATCCTTGTCGTCGACGACGCAATGGAAAACATCCAGGTCCTGAACGGGGCTTTGGAAGGCGAGCATGAGGTGCTGTTCGCGATGAGTGGCGAAAAGGCGCTCGAGCTCGCGCGCGGCCAGCGCCCGGACCTGATCCTGCTCGATGCGATCATGCCCGGCATGGATGGCTACGCGGTGTGCGACGCCCTGCGCGCCGGCCCCGACACGCGCGACATCCCGGTCATCTTCGTCACCGCGCTCAAGACCCCGGAAGACGAAACGCGGGCGCTGGCGGCCGGCGCCGCCGACTTCATCAGCAAACCGGTGAACGCGGCGGTGGTGCGGGCGCGCGTGCGCACCCACCTGACCATCAAGCGCCAGAGCGACGCGCTGCGCGCGCTGACCCTGACCGACGGCCTGACCCAGGTGGCCAACCGGCGCGCGTTCGACCAGCGTTTGGAAGCCGAATGGCGGCGCTGCGAACGGGCCGCGCTGCCGATATCGCTGATCCTGGTCGACGTCGACCACTTCAAGGCCTACAACGACCATTACGGCCACCAGGCCGGGGACGCCTGCCTGGTGCGGGTGGGCATGGCGCTGCGCCGGGTGGCAGGACGCCCGCAAGACCTGGTCGCGCGCTACGGCGGCGAGGAATTCGCGATCCTGCTGCCCCAGCTCGATGCCGGGGGCGCCGAGGGGCTGGCCATGCGCCTGCAGGCGGAACTGGCGCTGCTCGAGATCGAGCATGCCACTTCCCCCACTTCGCCCTGGCTCACGGTGAGCATGGGCATCGCGCAAATGGCGCCGGCCGGGGCGGCCGAACCGGCGGCGCTGGTCGAAGCGGCGGATGCCCGCCTGTACCTGGCCAAGCGCGCCGGGCGCAATTGCTTTCGCATCGGCAGCGCCTCGTGAGCGCAGCTTACGGCAAGTAAAGCAGCAGGAATTCGGCCACGCAGACCGGCTTGCCGTCGTCCTCGCGCTCGACATCGACATCGAGCAGCATCAGGCCGCCACCCTTGCGCTCGGATACCTCGCGCAGCGCGATGCGTCCGCACACCCTGCTGCCGGACGGCAGCGGCGCCGGGAAGCGCACCTTGTTCACGCCGTAGTTCAGGACCATTTTCGCGTTCGGCATGTTGATCACGTCGGCCAACATCGCCGGCAGCATCGACAGCGTCAAAAAGCCGTGCGCGATCGTGGTGCCAAACGGCGCGTCGCGGCAGCGCTCCTGGTCGACGTGGATCCACTGATGGTCGTCGGTGGCGTCGGCAAAGGTGGAAATGCGCTCTTGCGTAATCGCGAAAAAGCGCGAGACGCCAAGCTCCTGCCCGGCAAGGGCGCGCAAATCGTCCAGACTCAATATCTCACGCATCGTTTTCTCCCATCGGGCGGCGCCCGAACATTCCCATTCCATCGACGGTACACACCGGCTCGCCGTGCTGGTTGGTGGCGGTCCAGCGCGACCACACGACCCCGCGGTCCGGCTTGGAGTTTGAAGCCTTGACCTCGCGGGTCAAGTAGCGCACGTGCAGGGTGTCGCCGGCGCGCACCGGCTGCAGCCAGCGCACGCCGTCCAGGCCGGGCGAGCCCATGCTGGAGGCCGCGCACATCAGGCCGTCCACCACCATCCGCATCATCATGCTGCAGGTGTGCCAGCCGCTGGCGATCACGCCGCCGTAGATCGAATCCCGGGCCGCATCAGGGTCGACATGGAACGGCTGCGGGTCGAACTGTCTGGCGAAGGCGATGATCTCGTCCTCGGTCACGGTGCGCTTGCCCAGGTCGATCTCCTGGCCTGGATAGAAGTCTTCGAAGTACCATTGCCTGCTCATGCCACCTCCGCTTGGGCAAACCCGGGCTGTGCGATGAAGCGCGCCAGGTGGTGGTCGGAGTCGCCCAGGGTGAGCTCGAAGAAGGTGAGCCGCTTGAAGTAGTGGGCCGCGGGCAATTCATCGGTCACGCCCATGCCGCCATACAGCTGCACCGCCTGCTGCCCGACGAACCGGGCCGCCTGGCCGATGCGGAACTTGGCGGCCGAGATGGCGCGCCGGCGCTCCTGCGGGTCGGGCGAACCGAGCCTGGCCGCGGCCAGCAGCACCATCGAGCGCGCCTGCTCAAGGTGGATGTACATGTCGGCCATGCGGTGCTGCAGCGCCTGGAAGGTCCCGATCGGCACGCCGAACTGCTGGCGCGTCTTGAGGTACCCGAGGGTGTCCTCGAACAGCGCCTCCATTGCGCCGAGCGCGTCAAAGCACAAGAGGCCGGCGCCGTAGTCGAGCGCGGCGTCCAGCACGTCCCCGCCGGCGCCTGGCGCGCCGACCACGGCATTCGCCGCCACCTGCACGCCGTCAAAGCGGATGTTTGCCGCGCGCCGGCCATCCAGCGTGCGGTATTGAACGATGTGCACGCCAGGCGCATCGGCCGCGACCACGAACACCGTGATGCCTTCGGGCGCGTGCGCCGTGACGATCAGCGCGCCGGCCTGGGCCCCGTGCAGGACGACCTTTTTTTCGCCGCGGATAAGATAGCCGCCGTCCACCCGTTCAGCGCGGGTTTCGATGCTGGTCATGTCGTGGCGCGACTGCCGCTCGCCCAGGGCGCAGGCCAGCTTGAGTTCGCCGGCGGCCACGCGCTGGAGTAGTAGGCCATGGCCACCGCCCAGCTTGAGGAACTCGGCGCCCAGCACGGTCGCGAAGTACGGTTCGACCACCAGGCCGCGTCCGAGCTCGCGCATCACCACAAACATGTCGAGCGCGCTGCCGTCAAAACCGCCCTGCGCTTGTGGTATCGGCAGCGCGGTCATGCCCAGCTCGGCCAGCGTCGCCCATGCAGCCTCGGACACGCCGGCTGGCGACTGGATGATGGCGCGGCGCGCCTCGAAACTGTAGTCGCGCGCGATCCAGCGCTTGATCGCGTCGGCGAACTGGACCTGCTCTTCCGTGAAATTGAAGTCCATGTGCTTTCCCTTACAGGCCCAGGATCGCCTGGGCGATGATGTTGCGTTGGATCTCGTTCGTGCCGCCGTAGATCGACGTTTTGCGGAAGTTGAAGTAGTACGGCGCGAGCGGCGTGGCCTCATCAATACCGGACACGCTGTGTTCAATCTCGCCTTCCAGGTAGGCCGGGTCGAACGGCAGCGCCAGCGGGCCCGCCGCCTCGAGCATCAGCTCGGTCAGCATCTGCTGGATCTCGGTGCCGCGCACCTTGAGCACCGACGCTTCCGGCCCCGGAGCCTTGTCGGCGCGGGTGAGCGCGCGCAGCACGGTCACCTCCAGCGCCATCAGTTCGATCTCCAGCGCGGCGACCTTGGCGGCGAACAGCGGATCTTTCAGTAGCGGCTTGCCGTTCTTTTTCTCGCTGCCCGCCAGACGCTTGAGGAAGGCCAGCTCGCGCTTGGAGCGTCCCACCGCGGCAATGCCGGTGCGTTCGTGGCCGAGCAGGTACTTGGCATAGGTCCAGCCCTTGTTCTCCTGGCCGACCAGGTTGGCGACCGGCACCCGCACGTTGTCGAAGAAGACCTCGTTCACCTCGTGTTCTTCGTCGAGCATGATGATCGGGCGCACCGTGACGCCGGGCGCATGCATGTCGATCAGCAGGAACGAAATGCCCTCCTGCTTGCGCACCGTGGGATCGGTGCGCACCAGGCAGAAGATCATGTCGGCGTACTGCGCCAGGGTGGTCCAGGTCTTCTGGCCATTGACGATGTAGTACTCCCCCTCGCGCACGGCGCTGGTCTTGAGCGAGGCCAGGTCGGAACCGGAACCGGGCTCGGAATAGCCCTGGCACCACCAGTGTTCGCTGGACAGGATGCGCGGCAGGTAGTGGTCTTTCTGTGCCTGCGTGCCAAAGGCCATGATGACGGGGGCCACCATGTTCACGCCGAACGGCATGATCTGCGGCGCGCCGGCAAGCGCGCATTCCTCTTCGAAGATGTGGCGCTGTATCTGCGTCCAGCCCGGTCCGCCGTATTCGACCGGCCAGCCCGGCGCGACCCAGCCTTGCGCGGCCAGGATCTTGTGCCAGCGAACCCAGTCCTCTTTCGACAAACGCAGGTGACTGCGCACCTTGTGCCGCAGGTCGGCGGGCAGGCTGGCGTCGAGGAAGGCCCGCACCTGGTCACGGAACGCGAGTTCGGCCTCGCTGTAATACAGGTCCATTCTGTCTCCTTGGAATCGTTCGGTTCAAGAGCAGGACCCTCGAACCGGCGCGCCGGTCATGCAAAAAAGCACGACCGTTCACAAGGATTGTACCCGAAAAGAGTGAGCGAATATCAACAATTCGCCGCATGCGGCCGGGGGCGTGAGTGGCAGTGTGGTGTTTGCCCACCCCGGAAAACACAAACGGGAGGCTCCCTTGCGAGAGCCTCCCGTCATTCACAGCGTTAGTGCGGTTTAGTTGCCGCCGACCTTGGTCGAAGCCATGTAGGGCATCGTCCGCGACGCCATCCTGGTGTCGGTCTTGAGCATCGCGACCTCGTCCGCCAGGATGTGGGCGGCTTCCTGCAAGAGCACGTCCTTGGCATTCTTGGCCGCCTTTTCGGCCGCCAGTTCCGCCTGCAGGTTGCGCTCGTCGGCCTGCAGGCCGTCATCCTGCCTGAGCGACCTGGAAGCCAGCACCGACTTGGCGGGCGCGGTAGGCACCGGCGCCTTGCTGCGCGCCTCTTTCGCGCCCGGGCCGGCCGCCGGCTCGTCCTTGACGCTGGCCTTGCCGTCCGCCAGGCGCGCCTCGCGCAGGCGCGACTTTGCGTCCTGGGCGTCGCGCTCCTTGCGGCGCACGGCCTCGTTCAGCGAGATCGCGTTGTCCTTGCGCAGTTTGATGACCTCGGCGATGTCCTCCTGCAGGTACTGGAAGTCCTTGTCCTTGGCGATGCGCGCCTCATGGCGCTTCTGCAGCGGACCCACCAGCTCCTTCAGGTCGCCCAGCGCCACGTAGTTGGCCGGCTTGATCGTGGTCCACGGCAAGGCGTTCTCGTAGGACGACTCGCCGAAGCTGTCGACATCGGAGGTCACTGGCAGCTTGATGTCCGGCGTCACGCCGCGCAGCTGGGTGGTGCCGCCATTGATCCGGAAGAACTGGGCGATCGTCATCTTCAGCTCGCCGTAGCGCACCTTTTCGTTCGGCGAGAAACGGTCCAGGTTGATCAGGGTCTGCACCGTGCCCTTGCCGAAGCTCGGCTCGCCGATCACGATGCCGCGGCCATAGTCCTGGATCGCGGCGGCGAAGATCTCGGAGGCCGAGGCCGAGCCGCGATTGATCAGCACGCCCATCGGGCCGTCCCAGGCCAGGCCCGGGTTGGTGTCGCTCTCGACCTCGACCCGCCCTTCCGCGGTGCGCTGCTGCACCACCGGACCCTTGTCGATGAACAGGCCCGTCAGTTCCACCGCTTCGATCAGCGACCCGCCGCCGTTGTTGCGCAGGTCGATCAGCACGTTGTCGACCTTCTCCTTCTTCAGTTCGCCCAGGATGCGCTGCACGTCGCGGGTGGCGCTCTTGAAGTCCTTGTCACCCCTGCGGCGCGCCTCGAAGTCCAGGTAGAAGGTCGGCAGCGAGATCACGCCGATGCGGCGCTTGGCGCCGCCATCCTTGACCTCGATGATCGATTTCTTGGCCGACTGCTCTTCCATGGCGATCTTCTTGCGCACCAGCTGGACCGTGACGTGCTTGCCGTCTGGACCGGCGTCGGCCGGAATCACGTCCAGCCGCACGGTCGAGTCCTTTTCGCCGCGCACCAGTTGCACCACGTCGTCGATGCGCCAGCCGAGCACATCGGTCATCGCGCCGCTCGCCCCCTGCCCCACGCCGACGATCTTGTCGCCGACCTTCAGCTTGCCGGACTTGTCGGCCGGACCGCCGGGCACGATCTCGCGGATCAGCGTGTAGTCGTCGCGCGTCTGCAACACCGCGCCGATGCCTTCCAGCGACAGGCGCATGGCAATGTCGAAGTTCTCGGCCGAGCGCGGGCCCAGGTAGTTGGTATGCGGCTCGATCGAGGTTGCATAGGCGTTCATGAACATCTGGAACACATCCTCGTTGTTGAGCTTCTTGAGGCGGTTCTGGTAGTTCTCGTAACGCTTGTCGAGCGTCTCGCGGATCGCTTTTTCGTCCTTGCCGGCGAGCTTGAGGCGCAGCCAGTCATTCTTGACGCGTTTGCGCCACAGGTCGCGTATTTCGTCCTCGTTCTTTGCCCACGCGGCCTTCTCGCGATCGAGCTGCAAGGTCTCGTCGCTGGTGAAGTCGAACTTGCCCTTGAGCAGTTCGCGGGCGTACGCCATGCGCTCGCCGAAGCGTTGCTGGTACAGGTTGAAGACCTGGAACGGCAAGGTCAGGTTCTCGTTGTTGATCGCGTAGCCAATCTTGGCGCGCATTGGCGCGAACTGATCGATATCGGCTTGGGTGAAGTACAGCTTTTCGCTGTCGAGCCCCTTGAAATAGTTATCGAAGATTTTTTCCGACAACGCGTCGTCGAGCGGAACCGCCTTGTAGTGATAGCGCGACAGCACCCGGGATGCCCACAGCGCGGCCTGCGTCTGCGCAGGGGCCGGCTTCATCTGGGTGACAGCGACGGCCGCCTTTTCGGGCTGCGCGATCACCACGTGGGCCGACATGGCGGCTGCCAGGACGGCTATCAATATTTGCTTCTTCATACGTCGTTTCTCCGAGCCATTCGGTAACTCTCTGCCGGTAATCCGGCGTCCGCGACCAATTCTACAGGATAGCTGAGCACCGCAGAGTCAAGTTGTACGGTTTCGCCGAGCGAGCTTAAGGTGCCCCTAAGGAAGCCGCCTCACGTTTTTACAAATCGAAACAAGCTTGGTTGTAACCAGAACAGAATCCCCAGGGCGATTATGATGACGATCAAGTAAGGCCACGAACGCAGCGCCAGCCGCCAATCGACCGGCGACGGCCAGAACGAGAGGAACTGTGGTGCCAGCACAAATGTCAGGGCAAGATCGACCGGGCCGAACTGCAAGCCGCCGCGGGTGCGCCACCAGGCGAACGCCAGCGGCACCAGCAGGACCAGGACCGGGGCCAGCGCGGCCGGCGCAGCGTTGTACCAGCGCAAATTGGCGAAGGTGACCGAGCCCAGTTCCCAGAGCTTGCCGCGGCGGCGCGGGATGATGGTCAGCCCGGTCGGCTCGGCGTTGGTCAGCAGCCCGACCGAAAAGTGCGCCAGCTCATGGCACAGCGTGCCGGCCACGGTGAACACGAAAAAGAACGGATGGGCGTTCGATACCATCCAGATCAGGAAGGCCAGCGCGGCCGACGGGGCCAGGTACAGCAGGATGTCGGCGTGCGCGCACAACCAGGCGGGGGCCACGCTGCTGCAGCCATGAAGCAGCGACATCGGGGTTTCCCGTGTTCAGCCGGTATAAAAGCAGCGGCCGCAAGCCTGGCGGTAACTCTCGTTGCCGCCGATGCTGACCTGCTCGCCTTCACGGATGCGTCGACCCTCTTCGTCGACGCGGATGTTCATTGTCGCCTTCTTGCCACAGGTGCAGATGTTCTTGATTTCCTCGATATCGTCGGCCAGCGCCAGCAAGTAGGCCGAGCCCGGGAAGGGTGCACCGCGAAAGTCGCTGCGCAACCCGTAGCAGATGACGGGCACCCCGCGCACCTGCGCCAGTTGGTGCAGTTGCTGGACCTGGACGGTGGACAGGAACTGAGCCTCGTCGACCAGCACGCAGGACACATCCGGCGCGCTTTCAAGGAAATCGGTATCGCCATCGAACAGGTCGACCTGGCGATTCGGCCCCAGGCGTGACGTGATCAGGCCGACGCCATAGCGGTCGTCGATCGCCGCCGTGTACAGCTGGACCGCCTGACCCTGCTCCTCGTAATTGTGCGCCACCTGCAGCAGTGCGGTCGATTTACCGGCATTCATTGCCGAGTATCTGAAATAAAGTTTAGCCACTGCCGTGCCCTGAAGAATCCCGGTTGGAAATCAACGGATTATAGCAACCGGGATTCTTTTCGCGCCAGAAAATGCACCGCGGGGCAGCGCGGCCCAGGCAGCTTATCGGATAACTTAGCGGCGACGGCGCGCCGCAAAGCCAAGCAGCGTTATTCCTGCAAGCATCAGGCTATAGGTTCCCGGCTCGGGCACCGGGGCGGCCATCGCAAGCGTCACGTTATTGGCGGTAGGCCAGTAGGTCCCCAGGCTCGTCAGGGTGACGCTTTGCAGCGGCGCATCGGAGGTGAAACCAAGGAAGCTGCCCGTGGTCGTATTGTCCAGCGTGTAGGTTGCCGTCGTCCCATCCATTGCGGTCAGCGTCACGCTGGTGTTCGGCGTGAACTGTCCATTGACGTCGGTGCCGAAGAAATTGCCGCCGAAAGCGGTAACGCCGCCCGAGAACCCGGAAAATACGATGGGATCGAAGAGACTGTTGTTCGACAGCCAGCGGTCGCCCGGCACCCCGGCTCCGTACAGGCCGTTCTCCGAGCTGACGGTGTACGAATACGCGCCCGCCATACGGCTCATGGGCGAGTCGTAGTACATGATGGACAAGTCGTTGTAAGTGTCGACACCCGGGGCCGTCACGGCCGAGTTGAACGCGCTCTGGCTGGTGTAGATCGTTATGTCAGCCTGGGCGGCGGTGGCGGCCAGCAGCATGGCCGCCAGGGCGAGCGATTTGAGCGAAAGCAATTGGGTATTCATGATGCACTCCTGTGATGATTTCGACTGGAACGGGGGGCTTGCCGGACCAGTAGATATCAGTTCCACAACAGTTGCAATCCGAATAATCTTGAATACTTGATACTTTGCGCTGAATAAATCAATCGTCAAGTTGCCCGCATTATTTCGCCAGCGAGAGGGAATTGCCGCGGCGGGTGCCGCGGCCGATGCAGCTTAGCGGACCATTCGGCGGCGGCGCGCTGCATAGCCAAGCGCCGCCACGCCCCCCAGCAGCAGGCTAAAGGTTCCGGGCTCGGGCACGTTCGCGGGCACCTCGGTCACGCCAAGCGTCAGGTTGTTGGCGGTGGGCCAATAGGTGCCCCCGCTGGTGAGGGTGACGCTCGCCAGCGGCGAATCGAACACGAAGCCAAGGAAGCTGTTCATGGTCGTGTTGTTGATTGTGTAGCTGATCGAATTGCCATAGCCATCCAACGCGAGCAGCGTCACGCTGGTATTGGGCATGTACATACCATTGATGTCCGAGCCGAAGAAATTGCCACCGAAAGCGGTCACGCCGCCCGAGAACCCGGAAAACACGATCGGGTCAAGGAGATTGTTGTTCGACAGCCAGTGGTCGCCGGGCAACCCGGCGCCGTACAGGTCATTAACCGAGCTGACTGTGTACGAGTAGGCGCCCGCAGTGCGGCTCATGGGCGAAGTGTAGCGCATGACGGAGAGGTCGTCGAAGGTATCCACGCCCGGGGCCGAGATGGCCGCGTTGAATGCGCTCTGACTGGTATAGAACGTGATGCCAGCCTGCGCGGCCGTGGCGCTCAGCAGCAGCATCGCGGCCAGGACGAGTGGCTTAAGCGAAAGCAATTTATTATTCATTAGACAACTCCTGTTATGATGTTAGTTAGAAAGGTTAGTTACCTGTCTAGTTAATAACATTTTCACAATAGTTGCAATCGAAATAATCTTTTGTGCTTGCTGCTTCCGGTTGGATAAAGCTATCGGCAAATTGCCAGCAATTTGCCGCCGCGCGCCCTGGCCCCCTCTTCAAGCCCCCGGATGGTACTTGCGCTCGAGCTGCTTTTCGATGTCTTCCTTGTAGAACAACACGTCCTTGAACTCGCCCCGGCTGTACATCTCGCCCTGGTCGTTAAAATGCGCAGACTTCGGATCACCGCTCTCGCCACCGGCAAGGATGCTCTTGGCGCGCACGCGCGGGCCGAACTCGACCACGGCCACGAAGCTGTTACCGCGATCCCCGTAAATCCGCTTGGTGGTCTGCTTGGCGACCATGCCGAATGAAGCCAGCGAGCCCCAGACGGCCGAGGTGAAGGCCACCGGATAGCTCGGCTTGGCATCGTCGTATTTCTGGTCGACGGCGCCGCTGATGCGCTGGAAGCGGTTGATCTCTCCCCATGGCGTCTGCCATGTCCCGAAATCGGCCTTGAGCTTGTCCGACGCCCGCGCCAGCGAATCGAGACGCTCCTGCGCACTCAAGCTCTCGGTGACGAAATCCACCGCCGGCCGCCCCGCCGCGCGTGCGCGTGCGGCGGCATGCGCGACCATGTCCTGCCCCCAGTAGACCGCCAGCGATGTCGGCACCGAGCTGGTGGCAAAGCGCAGGTCCCAGCCACGTAGCGCCGCCACCTGCTCGGCCAGTCGGGCCTTGAGCGGATCGCTCTCCGGCAGCGCCTCCCAGTCCTTGACCAGCGCCGGCACCAGCGGCTCGAACGCGGTCAGGTAGCTGTCGTAGGCGGTGGCGATCAGGCTGTCGAGCGTCAGATCCTTTGCGTCCTTCAGCACGCGCATCGCGTGGATGCCGCGCGCGTTCTCGGGCAGCGACCACATGTAAGCCGGATAGTCCTTCAGCTTCGGGCTGCTCGCGCCCGAGGCGCTGAACGGCCAATTGTTGGTATTGGAGATGTAGCCGCTGGCCGGATTGAACAGGGTGATCGTCTCCTTGATATCGTGCAGGCCCTTCCACTCGGTGGCCGGGTTGCTGCCGTCGACAGGTCGGGCCCAATCGAAGCGCGCATCGCGTTTGGGAATGAAGTTCCCGTGAAAGTAGGCGATGTTGCCGTCAGCGTCCGCGTAGACCGTATTGTTCGACGAGTTGGTACGCAGCTCCATCGCCTTGTAGAACGCCGCATAGTTCTTCGCCTTGGTGCGGGTGTAGGACTGCGTCAGCGCCTTCATCGGCTCGTCCATCATTTTCACCGACACCCACTTGCCGTCCGCCTCGCGCACTACCGGCCCGTGATGCGTGAAGTAGGCGGTGACCGTCTTGCTGGCCATGCCGCCGTCCGCGGTCTTGTACGGCAGCGTGATCGGCACCGCACGCATCGGGCGTTCCTCATTGCCGTACTTGTAGAAGTACTTGCCGTTCTTTTCAAAAACGGTCTCGAGGTATTCGTCGATCACATCGCCCCCGCCCGAGGTATGCATCCACCCTGCCCGTTCATTGAAGCCCTGGTAAACGAAGAACTGGCCCCAGGTCACCGCGCCGTAGGCGTTCAGGCCCTCGTCGCTGACCACATGGATCTCGGGACGGAAATAGAAGGAGGTGTGCGGATTAATGAGCAGGAGCGGATGCCCGGACGCCGACAGCTTGGGCGCGATCGCAAAGCCGTTCGAGCCGGTCGGCTCGGCGTCGAAGCCCTTGCTGTTGTCGGCCAAAGCCAGGTCGAAGCGGTTACCGACAGACTCCAGCAGCGCCACCTCGTTGCGCTTGCCGTAGAAGGCCTGGAGCTGCTTGAGGTCGATCGACTCGATATCGCCGCCAATGCTACCCTCGCTGAAAGCCAATGCCATCCACGGCTCGAAATGCGTGATCAGCTTCGGTTTGACCTCTGGGTGCGTATGCAGGTAAAAGTTCAAGCCATCGGCGAAGGCCACCATCAGCGCTTGAAGCCATTCGGGGCTGGCCGCGTATTTGGCTTTCATCGCCTCCGGCTGGATGTACATCTTCATGCGCAGGTCGCGCCAGATCTCCTTCTCGCCCTCCACTTCGGCCAGGCGTCCCATCGCGTTGATGTAATTGAGCTCGACGCGGTTGAAGTCGTCCTCCGCCTGCGCATACAGCATGCCGAACACGGCGTCGGCATCCGATTTACCGAATATGTGCGGGATGCCCCACTTGTCGCGCATGATCGTCACGCGCTGCGCGGTCTTCTGCCAGCGCGCCAGTTCAGTCGCGTTGACGGCGCTTGCCTTGGCCGGCGCGGCAGCTTGCGCGGCCTGTGGTGGCAGCATGGCGCCAAGCGTGGCGCAGCCCAGGACAGTCGAGGCAATCAGGCGGGATGTGAACATCGGGAGTCTCCTTCGTGGGGATTGTTGTTATAGCTGCCCGCCGCCGATCGCGGCCAGGCGCTGCTTGAGCACTTCGTTTTCGGTGAGCAGGGTCGCAACGCGATCCTTCAATGCCGCGATCTCGGCGCGCAACCGCGCCGCTTCGTCGGCCGGATCGGCTGGCGGGGTCTCCTTGCGCGGACGGGCCGCGGCCTTCTGTTCGCGCACCTGGCGCGCGGCCTGCTGCAGCTCCTTGCGTCCACCCGCCACCGCCGCAATCTGCACCGATTCCGGCAACTGCGCCACGTTGGCGGCGGCGTTGATGGAAATGGTCCCGGCGCGCACGGCATCGACCAGCTGCGGCGTGGCTGCCTTCTGGATGCGCTCGATCTGGCTGATCGTATTGGTCGAAACCCGCGCGGCGCGCGCCACGTCTTCGCGCGTATTCCACGGCGGCGCGAAGGGGGCCGACTGATCGTCCTCGGTCTGCAATTCGGCGTCTTTTTTCTGGACGACGCGCGCCGACATGATTTCCTTCTTACGCAGGGCCATCATCCCGCGCTGGAAATCCGTCACGCTGCGCCGCGCCAGCTGGTTATCGATCATCCACAGCTTCACGTCTTCAATCGAATTAAAGCTGTTGTTCTGCACCGTTCGGAATTCGATGCCGTGCTGTTTGCAAATCGCGTATCGGTTATGACCGTCGATCAGCACGTCGCCCCAGAGAATCAGCGCTTCGCGGCAGCCTTCGGCCAGCAAACTGCGCTCGAGCGCCTCATGTTCGGCAGGCGTCAGCGCATCGATGAAGTCCCGCAGTTCCTCGTTAATCGTGATGTTCAATTCTTGTCCTTGCACTTCCTGTTGCGCCAGGCTCCGGCGCATCGCACCGAATGCTACACCATTCACGGCCCCAGCCAAAGCAGTAAGTTGACGATTTAACCACATTAAATTAGGCTGGGAATCTTTGAATCTCGCGCCGTGCCCATGAACGCAGCAAAAACTGTCACCGTACCGCCTGCCGCCATACCGCCCCTGCGCCTTGCCCTCGTGTTCGCGGTATTGTTCATCGCGTACCAATTGCCCGAAGGGCTGGGCCTGCGGCTGCTGCACAGCGCCCCGGTCAATGCAGCGCTGATGCTGGCGTTCTTTCCGGTCGCCTGGCTCTGCGGACGCGCGCTCGGGTTTCGCGGATTCGATGCCTGGTACATGGGCCTCAGGCCCGGCTGGGTCGGGCTGCTCGCGGCTACGTTCGCGCTTGCGTGCGCAGCCAAGGCAGTGGCGCTCGGGCTGGGATCGGGACTGGGGATTTATCGCGTCGCATCAAGCGGGCTCGGTGCGGAGCAGGTGTTGATGGCGGCTCTTATGATGCTGCCATATACGTTCATTCCATCGGTGGCTGAGGACATCGTCACGCGGGGGTTCCTGCTACGCGCGTTTCCACGGCTGGGACAGCGCTGGCTGTTCGTCTTGGCATCAAGCGCGTTGTATGTGGCGAACCATATCTATCGGTATGCGGACGGGCCGCTCGAATTGGCCAGGCTGTTCGCGTTCGGCCTGGCATATGGCGCCGGGATTTACTACAGCCGCTCATTGTGGGCCGCGATCGGACTGCACTGGGGCTGGAACTTCGCGGGGCAGTTCAGCGACAGCGTGATCTCGAACGATCTCATCGCACCGACGCAGGGGCCGCTCGTGTCGATTGCGGCGCACCTGTTGATGCTGGGTGTAGTCGTGCTCGTGGCACGCGCGCGCCGCGCATAAACGCTGGTGCCCGGAGCCGGAATCGAACCGGCACGCCATTGCTGGCACGGGATTTTAAGTCCCGGGTGTCTACCAGTTTCACCATCCGGGCAGCCGCGAGATTCTAGCACAGAGCGGGGTACTGTAGGGTCAGCCTTGCAATATTGCGCCTGAACGGATTCCAGCGGATGAGGCAGACAGGTAAGCCACAAAGGCAGCCATAACTATTGCCCGCCAAAGTTTTCCGAAGTAGCGATCAAAACGGCGCCGCAAGTCGTCTTATGCCCTTCATAAGCAACGGCAATGCCGTCGATGGTATGGTGTCGATCGCCTTCGGCAATCTTGCAGTTGTCATGTCCCTTGATGGGACAACTGCATGGGTCCCCGACGCGAGCGACAGGGATACCGTCGATCGTAAAGTGTTTTGCACTCACGCTCACGACCTGGCCACCATGCGACGTGGAGTCGCCGAGACGAATCACATTGCGCATCGGTCATCCTTTTGTTCCTGACGAGGTATCTTCGCCGGGTTTGCCTTCGGTCGCGCCGCCTGAGACACCTTGAGAAGCTTGTGCGATTTTTGATGTCTGTGTCACCGCGTCAGCAGCGGGCGGATCACCGTATTCAACCAGCTTCCACACCGTCGCCGTCCGGTAAGAGGGCCGTTCCCCCTTGAGCTTTTGCCACACGGACGGTTCGCCATGCGATATCACATGCGGCATCCGCTCGCCGGCCTTGAAATGCTGGCGCTGGTCACCTTCCGATTCACTGGCCTGCCACCAGCCTGTCTGTGGGCAAATGCGTCCGGTTGCAGCAAGTTCCCCAAGTGGGCGATGCGGCGGCGAGTCAGCTTGGCTGGTCTTTGCCGGGGTGGCAACTGTTGGGCGCACGCGGATGGAGCTGGTGATTTTGTCCCATACCGCGATAGCCTCTTCGTCGGTAAGGCTGGCTTTGGCCGCGCCAGCTGCGTTGTCGGCTACGCCAGTCTGAAACTGGATATCTGCGTAGGGCTTGTACAGGTCTCGCGGGACACCGACAAATTTCATGCGGAAGTCGTGATGGGCACGTGAGCGCTCTTCATCCGGTGAACGCATAAGCACCTCGTATCCAGTCTGCCAATCATGTATCTGGCGCGGGCTTTCGCGCAAGAATTTGGTATCGGCAAGCGCCTTCTTCGATTCTGGACTTTTCGCACCGGCTCTCACACGATTGAACTGTCTCTCAAGAGAGTCGTCTTCTGGGTTGTAGGGGTTTGCGGGGGCGACATAAATCGAAAGATGCGTGTCAGGAAATTCCTTCAAACGGAAGCCGATGCGAATGTGTTCCATAGGAAGCTCCTTATCGGGCTCCGACTTGTCGGACAGGAAAGCGTATTCAACGCAATTTCCTGGTTCCGTGGGTATTTCAGTTTCACTGTGTTGCCGAAGACGCCGAGCGATGCTAATAATTTCAGCTATAGTTTCATCTTTTTCGTCACTCAAAGGACGGGATTCGATGACAACACCATCATCGTTCAATCGAAAGTATCCATTTATTTTGAGCCCATTAACAGCAGTAAAACCTTCGTATCCAGTAACGATTTTTCCTTGCGGCTGCACCACATTATCCTCTGAGATAAACAGAGGAATATAATTGTGGTATATCGCCTTCTCGCCCTTTAGTTCATCAATGAACTTTTGCGCAAACTCTTTCACTTGATCCACACCTTTAGGATAGATGCGTACGCCAAGTGAAACGTCAGCATTTCCCCACACGACTGTTGCGGATTCCGGCACATCGACTAAAAACCGCCCGAAGCAAACGGTTTTTGTTTTATCGAATAAGGGTTTCAGGCGTGGCGTAAGTTCAGTCATGTTCGGCGTCTTCCATTCTTTTGGATTCCGGTCGCATGCGACAAGCATCAGCGTGGCAGCGGCGAGGCAAACAAGGCAAAAGCGCGGTATTGTTGTCATATGAAACATTTGAACCTCGCTTCCTGTGCAATGCGCACGATGCTGTACAATGTTGATGCAATAGCCCGAGGGTCTTTGTAACTGTCCTGGTGTTCGTACCCAACCTGCCGGAACACCCCCTTGAAAATGCCACTATTCAATTGGTGATCTGCGGATTTCATAGGCACGGTTTGATCGCCTGGCTCTGCAGCCGGGAGGATGGTGGCATGTATCGGCTTGGGAACCCCAGCGATGTACCTGAACGCCCTGTTTTCACCACGGGGGACCCAACGAACAAGTTCCAGCGTACCTTGCCGGTTTTCATCGAGGATTGGCCAGTCCTGCCAGCCGGTGGGATCGACACAGTGCTCGTCGATTTTCCATACGACTTCACCGAAGCTGCGGCGCGCCAGGTCGGCGCCGTAATGAGCATAACTGTTGAGGTCAAACGTGTTGGCAATCTTGCGGTGAAAGTTCTGGGCCCCATCGAGATAATCGCACGTTCGTTTAAATGTCCCTCCCCCGCGTTTCCGAGCTAACCCAGACGGATTAATCCATTCCTCGCGGAGCAACGCATACCACTTACCTCGCAATTTGTAGATTTCGTTGTATGGGTCACCCTTTTTCGGCCAGGAATCCAGCTCACATCCCTTGTACATCACTCGGAGCCAGCCATTGCCATACGCCTCGCTAGGCAATAACTCCAGCGCCCCGGGTGCATTCGCCAGTACCGCTGTTACCTCGTCGCCGAAGTTGCCAGCCACCTTGGCGCCAATGCTCGCTTCCGGACCATGCAAAATGCCGGAATCCTCGAATCCCGCTCTCATCCGCTTGTAGGCGGCCGGGGCACCGATGGCGGGCATCACGCCATGCACGATACCCAGCACCTTCCCCTGCATGTTGCCGTAATCCGGGTGAACCAGCGCCCGTCCGACCAGTCCACCCATGGAATGAGTGACGATGATCACTCTGGGGCACTTATAGCCGAGCTTGATAAACTCGTCCATGAGCTTGTTAATTCGCTTGGCAATAACTATTGCACTGTCACCATTCGACTGCAGCCAATTGTAGCCAAATGCATAAACGGGAAACCAAACGCCAGTGACGGCCTCTTTAAGTTCGTCCTCGGTCAATGCCTTTTGCAGTGGGGTTGGATGCGCTCCCCAGCTTTGCGGGTCAACGCCTACGACATCGCGCCACTCCTCCCGGAGTACACCCACGAAAAAGGTGTTGTTAAGCCGCGATTCAAGATGCTGTAACAACTTCCCATAGCTTTTGAAATAGACTTCACCCCACCCTCGCGCTCGCACCTTTTGTACGGCCGTACGCGGGCTCGTTGCGGTAGGAGGATCGTCCGACAACATTGGAAACCGGAGGCTGCTGTCGAGTTCGACATTGGCATGCCTTTTATCACCGCTAACGTCGGGTGGTCCCGAGGGATCGTAAATGTCCACTGTTGTTTGTAACGGATCCAGCCGCAGTTGACGTTCACGTGACGGACTGTTGGCATGGATGTCTACGTTGAGTGCGCTGAGATCATCCGGGCGCCACGCGATGTTATCGCTTCGACCCAGTTCCTGTTGCCGTTGCGCGCTCATGCGCAGATTCGATCCCATAATGCCGGGCAGAAAAATGACCGGCAAGACCGTTTTGGGTAGAAATCTGGCGGCTTGCACGCCTATGTCCTGCAGCGGTGTCGCAAAACCTTCGGCCTTGAGAGCGGCACCGTAGTTTTGTTGCGCCGGTAACGGGTATTCAATTTTTGCCATCCGACAGTTCTTTCTGTTTTGAGTTCGACGCCCGGTATCAGTCGTCAAGCGCTTCAACCGTATAGCGCCCGAAAGGGATGGTGCTGGTAAAACGCTCAGTTAATCCAGTAGCGTCGGTACGTCCCTCGAATGTGCGCCCATCTTCAGTGGTGATGCGATACCGCTGATTCTTCATCGGTTCGTCGGTTCCCAGCCAACGCAGGATGGTTTGCTGATTGTGCGGTGCCCCGCTTGTAGGCAGCACCAGACCTGGCGGGGTGGCGCTCCCTGGTCGAATATGAGCAAAGTCCGACGATTTGATGGTGTGCGCGCCGCTACTTTGCTGGATGATGGTGCCACCACCAATATCCACTTGTGCGCCTTGCGTGACGAAGCGCACCTTGGGCGCCTGCAGCACGATTTCGTCGGCGGCGGTCAGTACGATGCGCTTGGCGGAGGTGGCCTCGATGTCGCCACCATGTGTTTGCATTTCGAGCTTTCCACTGGCGGCGATCAGTTTGATGCCGAGCCGATGGGCGAACAGGCTGATACTGTCCGATACGCGCACAAGTAGTTTTTTGCCAACCGAAAGCTGGGTATTGCCGATACTGACCATATCGACATGGGTTTGCGCGCCTATTGCAATGTTGTCCTGGCTTGTCATTGCCACGCCTGCAGGCGCCGACAGCGCCACGACGGGTGCGCCACCGGAGCCCGTGCTGTCGTTTTCGGTATTGCTACCGGATTCCCACTGTTTCAGGTAGCCGATCAGTTGTTTGAGTTCCTTATCGTCGGTGTCGTCTGCATGATGCGTCGTTGACAGCTCGGATAGGTGTTGCTGGACGCCCTGGAGCGCCTCGATCAAACCAATCAGTTCGTTGCGATCCAGCTGTTTGCCGCTGGCTTGCTGGCGCGCAACGGCGCTGATCAGCACGCCTTTCGCGCCGCGTACCGCAACGGCATGGTCACTGCGCAATTCCGCCCCTTCACCGCGCGCCTCCCCTCTGCCATTCCTGCGGGGATGGGTAAGCCATCCCAAGTTCAATTCGCTATGGCCGTGCTGGGAAGACAATTGCGCATTAATCTGCCCCGGCGTGTCGTCCAGGCGCAGCTGGTTGTAGCGAGTGCCGTGCACTTCTTTGCTCTTGATACCGGCCAGGTACTTGTTCCCTGGCAGCGCTCCGGTATGGCTGAACGAAGGAGGCTGGGCTGTTCCACCATAGACCCGCGACACAATAATCGGCTTGTCCGGGTCCCCGCCCAAGAAATCGACGATCACTTCATCACCGACACGGGGAAGAGTAATCGTCCCCCACTGATTGCTGGCCCATGTACTGGCTACACGTACCCATGCGGAGTCCCGGTCGCTGTCGCTGGCGCCCGCATCTTGCGCATGGCTGTGGTCTTCCGTCCTGGTGCCGGGAAAACGTACCTTGACCCGGCCAAGTTTGTCGCAATGCACTTCTTCACCGGCGGGGCCGACCACAAGCGCGCTTTGCAGTTGTGGGCGCGGCAAATCGGTGCGGGGATCGAAAGCGGGAACAATCGGAATGCCGCGACGCACGCAACAAAAGCGATTGGTGTAGCGCATGCCGCGCTCCTCGCTGGCTTGCTGTAGACCGTTAGTCGACTGCCGGTCATCCCACCGGTTAAGTGCAAACAGACGTAGTACCTGGTCGTTAATGGCCTTGGGCAGGTTGTTTTCTGCATCAACCTCCAGGCGGGTGACGATGAATTCTCGTTCGTTCGCGGGATGGGTGTCGATTTCACTATGACCACTCAAGGCTATCCACTGCCCGACACACAAAGTGCGCACGCTGCCTTCGCCGTAAAAACACTTGGATTCGTATTCATGGCGCTTCATGCGCAATTCGCCAAGTTTCCGGTAATCGTCGCCGTCCTCGCCCGCATGCGGCATGTCGATCAAGTAGTCATCGAGACTCACTGCGAACTGGTTGCCCATTGTCCCCTGATCAACGCAGGACGAGCTCGTGCTGGTCATTGGACGAGTTTGCATGTAATCCCAGCTTTGGCGGCCAACACTGCCCGGTTTGAGCGTGCGGACTGGACTCCACGTCATAATGGTGTCCTGTTCCTCCGTGCTGCCATCCTGGTGATACCGCACGGTGCCCGCGGCATTTCGCGGGAGCGTGAATGCGTCGTCGAACAGTACCAGGGCGTGGGCCGGCGTGTCCTGGCTTTGTCTCTGGCTGGCTTGCCCGGGCCGCATGAACCATGCGACGCCGCGCCGTTTCCATAAACGGCGCAGAAAGTCGGCGTCGGACTCATTATGTTGCATGGTGAATTCACGCGCGGGATAGGTGCCGGTTACATGCGACCAGTCCACGTCGAGGGCTTTCGCCAACACCGGGTTGTTTTGGCGCCACTCATCCAGAATGACCTGGGTGATATCCAGTTCATTCAGCTTGCGGAAGACTCGAGTGTTGATGCGGTGCTCCATCAGGGCTAACGCATCGCGCACCACCAGTTCGTAAGTCGCCAGGCCGCCATCGCTCTGGCCGGCGGCCACTTGCGCCACAATGCCGCAAACCGCGCGTATGTCGCCGCAATCCGTTACGAACTGGAGTTCAGCCGGCAGTGCGATGAATTCCTTCAAGGAAAGATCGGCCTGTGTCGATACGCAGAGAATCCGGTATTCCAGCCCGCCGCATATCGCTTCACTTCCCGTAACACGTTTGACGAGCAAAACATCGTCCAGCACCCGCTGTTCTTGCGACAGCCGCAAACGAATCGGCCGGTTTGCCTCGGACAAACCGGCGAATCTCCCTGTCAAATCATGCAGGTTCATGCAAACTTGCCTTTCTGGTCGGCAAGCGATTTTGTTGCATTACGCTGCACGGCATTTGTGAGCATTCGGCCCTCCGATAGCATGTCTGGAGATACCTGTTCTGGTGGCGCTTTCCAAAGATCAATGGTACGAACCTAAAGCATCACTCTGTTTGATACCGATCAAGTCTTTCACCGTGCGTACATCTTGATTTCATCCATATTTACATCGCATGAATGTCATACCGCACATCATTGCGGTCCTGCGTCTGTGGCCCTGTGACCAGGTAGGTATCCCATCCCAAACGGCCGACTGTGCCATCGTCCGTAAACGACACTCCATGCACATCTGCCGCGCGCAGCACCAGTTCCACCTCATATTCAAGCGACACGCCGGTAAACATCGTCAGCATGCTCTTTAATGCGCGCGCAGCCAGCCCGACTGGCAGGAAGGCATCGAAGCTGGCGTAGTCGAGCGGCCCGATCACCAGGCGCAAGCGAAGGTCACGCTGCCATACGCGCGCGCCTGCCAGCGCCGCGCCGCCCAGCGTGGCATTTGTGCCGCCGAGTATCGTCTGCTGCTCGGGCGGCACGTCGTACCAGCAACCGATGAATTGCTCGGCCTTCACCGGCTGGCCAAAATAGTCGGACAGCATTCGCGCGATCTGTACCGCGGATGCCGGCCGGTGCCGGATCGAAGCAGCAAAGTAGCCCATTGATTCGTCCAGCAGCATGCCTTCCTGCGGGTCCGCGAGACGCTTGCGCAACGACTCGTTGCCAAGACCGCCGAGCGCGAGCAGCAGCGGCAGGAAGGCATCCTTGCCATCGACCTGGTACTTGAACGCCAGCCGGTACTTTCGCCAGGCTTCGTAAAACAGCGCCAGCGAACGGTTCGAAAACGTATCCAGAAACGCCCGCGGACCTTCGTCCCTTTGGTACTGCTCGTATTCAGCAATCCGCTCTGTGTAATGTGCCGGCAGTACGCCGATGCCGCCCAACAATCCCATGAAGGCAGGCGTAATGCGAGTGTATTTGAACGTGGCCGATTTCATCGCCGCGTCGAGCGAACCTGGATCGACGTGAATGCCGTCTGGCTCGGTGTGGATGGCCTCGATCTGGCTGGCCGGGAAAGTGAGCGACGTCGAATTCCGGAAGCGCAAAAAATTATGCACCACGGCCTGTTCGGGCACGCCATGACGCTTGAGCCAGAGTTCGAGCAGACGCACGGCTTGAAAGAATTCGAAGCGGTACGGTTCCCTGAACAGTCGCTCAATTACAGCAGGCTCAAATTGCCGCTTTTTGGCGCGCATTTCAATATCTCTTCTCCGGTTTTACTCGACACGAGCACCAGTTGGGTAAAGCTGTTGGCGTGCACGTACAATGCCAGGAACTGTTCGATGACGTAGGCGAAAGCATGAATGCCGCTACCCACGAAGGCTTCCTCCTCGATGGTCAGGCGCACTTCGACACCACGAACCAGGCAGGCAAACGGGTTCCCGGGCAGCCAGGCGGTGGCTGGGATTTGAGCGATGGCCGCAATGCCGCTGATTTGGCGCTGCGACGCGGGTGAGCGCGGCAAATCATATAAGGCCAGCATCTCGCGGAAGGCATCCACCCCGCCGCCCGTCAATGACAGGTGGTTCAGCGACAGTTGGGAAATCAGGCGCCAATGCGCGCCGTGCCCTTGTTCAAAGCGATGCGCCGCGGTCGGCTTGCGCAGAAAGCTGATCGAACTCACTCCGGAGCTTCCTGCGAGGAACAGGTCGCCGCCGCGCTGACCGTAGGGCAGCACCGTCGGCAAATCGCGATTCGTGCACGTCAGCTCCAGGCTGAGCGTGCACGCCTCGACCTCGGCCGGGTCGAAATCGATATCAACGATTGAAATCTGCGTCTCGAAACCAGGACTCTTCTCGGCCAGGCTTTGGTAGCGCCGCATGGCCCAGTAGTGCCCGCTCTGCTCCGGCGTCTGGGCGTGCTTGAGGGAATAGAATGGCCGGAACTGGGTGACTGATTCACCTTGCGGCGTTTGCCGTACGAGTGTGACCGAATCGATCGAGTGGACTTCGTAGGCAAAGGCGCGGCGTGCATCAGCCAGCACAGGATAGCTGGCGGTAGTGTACGTTAGCCGGATCGGCTCGCCACGCTGGCGGAACAAGTTGACAACGGGCGTACATGCCAGCAGCAGATTATTGGTCGACAGCGTGCCGAGCATGCGCGCGATGTTCGAATCGGTCCGCATTCCCGACATTGCCAGGTGCAGTGTCACCGACTTCGCGCCGGGTAGCGCGCTGCAAAGCGCCGCAAGGTCTATATCGAAGAAATTGAATTTCTCAGGAAAGCAGAAATATTCTGTCAGCAGACGGTAGGCGGCATGTGAACGGTCCGGAAAATCGATCAGCGATTCGTCTTCATTGAAACCCACGGGGCTGACCGGATTGGCGGACAGTTCGAGCCAACGCCGGCTGCCTTCCGCCTCTACATAGGCGGCCACGGTACGCATGAACAGCGCGTCGCGCAACGCGGCGCAGAATGACGGTTCGCCGTCGATAAAGACGCGCAGTTTCGACAAGCCCAGTTGCCCTACCGAGCCTTGCCCGGCGGTGCTCGAGATCGTCAGGTCCAGGCTTGACGTCGCGCCCACCGGTGGCCGAATTGACGCCGGAGTATCCATGATTGCGGCGAACGACGCACTGGTAAGCGCCAGTGGCGCCACGGTCACCGGGTAGGCTGTACGAAAAATGCAATCCGTCCCGCGCACCGGACGCGTAGTCAGTTTTGTGCCACGCGCGATGACGCTCACGCCGGTCTTCTGGGCGTCCTCGCTATTTGTCTCCAGGCGCGCAATCGAACATGAGGGAAATGGCCGCAGGTAGTGCGGATACAGCACCTCGAACAGCGCTTCGGTAAATTCAGGGTAGTCGTCGTCGAGTCGTTTGGCGATGCGCGAGTTAAGCAGGGCAAACGCTTCGATCATTCGCTCGACATGTGGATCTTCGCACACCTCGCCGCTGATCAGCATTCGGCCCGCAATCTTGGGATAGCGTTCGGCGAACTCCCGCAGATTGCGCCGCAAGAATCCCAATTCCCTTTCGTAGTAAGGTAAGAGATCTTCCAAACTCAGCCTCCCCCAGACGCCGCGCGGCTTGCCTTGCTGATGCTGTATCGGAGGGTCGATGGTTGCAGGACCGCGTCGAAGTTGACTGATTCTTGAAGAATGTTGACGACCAGGAGCGCCTTGATTGAAAAATTGAGGCGGTTGACGACGTCCTCGCGCACGTCGAGCTGGACCTTGACATTGCGTAGGCGCGGCTCGTGGCGGCTAATGGCCTTTTGGATGCATTGGCAGATGTATGCGCGATCGTCGGGGCTGGAAATCGAGCGGTCTGCAAAATCGTTCAAACCGTAGGTCACAATCGAGAGACTGCATTCCGGGAAATCCTTCAGCAACTCTTCCGGGATCGGTGAACGGGTATTGAGCAGCGCTTCGAGGTCGCGCACCACCGAGTCTTTCATATCCTCGGCCGATACGCGCGACACGGTTGCGCTCGTGGAACCGTGCACCGGTACATCCAGCAAGCGGTCAAACAATCCGCGCGTCAGACTCATCGCCCCCTCCGTACTGGACGTTATTACCGACTTTAGGGAAGAGGTAGCCAAAAAGCAATCGGACATTTCCTACGTTGTGCAATAAAGACATCGCGCGACGTTTAGATGCCAAACCCGCCCAGCAGTGTTATTGTTTATTTAATTAGCGTCGAGTCGACACAAGACCGAAGAGGGATGCCTGCGACATGACCAGCAAAGTTCTCTGGGGCGAAGGGCTATTCCTGCGTCCCCAGCATTTCCAGCAGCAGGACCAGTACCACGAACACCGCCTATACCAGAGCGTCAAGCTGATTCACCCGTATGCATGGGGCGTGAATCAGCTGAAGGTCGACCAGGAAGCACTAGCCAGCAACATGCTGCGTGTCCTCGCCCTTTCCGTGCGCTTCCAGGATGGCGAGCTGTACGACGCACCGGAAGCCGACGAACTGCCGGATACGATCGACCTGAGCCAGCTGCAGCAGTCGCAACAGAGCGTTACCTACTATGTCGCCCTCCCCGCGTTCAAATCGTTCGGCGGCAATTTTGTCCCTCCGGGCCAGGCCACGAATGCTGCCCGATTCGTTCAGGCCAACCAGGACACGCCCGATCTTTTCACCAACGCGGTTCAGGCGCAGCTGGCATATTTGAAGAAAAAAGCACGGCTGGTCGCTGAGTTTGAATCGCGCGATTCCTTCGTCCATTTTCCACTGCTGCGCGTGCGCCGTACGGCCACCGGTGGCTTTGAACTGGACGAGTCTTTCATTGCGCCGAGCGTATCGGTCGGCGCCGCACCCTTGCTGTTCCAGCAGCTGCGCAGCCTGCTAGACGCCCTGCAGGCAAAAGTCAGCGCGCTTTACGACCGCCACCGGGAGCCAAGCCGTAATGCGATCGAGTTTCACTCTGGGGACATGTCTTCGTTCTGGCTGCTGCATGCGGCCAGCTCTGCCTATGCGCTGCTGGCGCACCATTTTCACCATCCTGACCTGCATCCCGAGCGATTACACCAGCAACTGATGGGTGTAGCCGGCAGCCTGATGACATTTTCGCGGACCTGGACCCTGGCCGACCTGCCGGTCTACCAGCATAACGATCCGGGGCCCGGGTTCAGCAAGCTTTACCTGATTATTCGCGAACTGTTGAACACTGTTATCTCGACCAAATACTTCGCTATTGCACTTACGCAGGTCAGGGCCTCGTACTATATCGGCAAGCTCGACTCGGACAAGATCGATGAGAGTACGACTTTCTACATTGCGGTTTCTGCCAACGTCCCCGCACTGGAACTTGTCGACCTGGTGCCGCTTCGTTTCAAGGTCGGCGCACCCGACGATGTCGAAAAATTCGTGCTCGCGGCATTGCCCGGGGTGCGGCTTCAGTACGCCCCACAATTGCCGGCGGCGGTCCCGATTCGTCCCGACACCTGCTACTTCATGTTGGAAAAGGGCCCGATGTACGAGCGCATGTGCCAGGCGCAGTCGATATCGATCTACGTCCCCACTGGCGTACAGGACCTGAAGCTGGAACTGGTGGCTGTCATCAATTGACCTGCCCAGCGGCTAAAACAGCTTCAGCAGCTGTCAGTCGGCATCAATTGTCTGGCACACAAAGCTCTGTGAGGCCACCAACCGAGGCGGTGGGCTGCACTTGCAGATGCACAGATCGTTACTCAGCGCCACCTCTTTGCCGTCGACTGTATCGGAGAGGCGCGGCCCATCGAGCCTGATGACGCCAGCCGAATGGCACGCCGGGCAGTCTACCGGATCACCTTCCAGGGCCACCCGGGCATCGTTGATCCACCTGTCGGAACTGGCCGCCGTGACCTTGCCGTTTGCGGTGGTCGTTGCGCCCTCGGTAATGACGAATCTCTCTATCATGGCCTACCCTTTCTTGGAGAAAATAAGTCCGCAGCGACTTATCTTTCCAATCTAGACAGGGATTAGGACAATATCTTTGAGATAGCGCAAAGATAGATGAGCTTGGCTGGTTTGCTCGTCCAGCCAAGCCCGATGCTAAACCGGGCCGCGGAGGCAGCCCGGGTTTCGTTCAACCGCCCTGCGTCAAACCCGCCGGCGGCGCAGCGCGGCAGCGCCAATCACGCCGACGCCCAGCAACAGATACGTTGCAGGCTCGGGCACGGCCGTGGCCCCCGTGATCTGCAACGGCGTTGTTTGGACGGTCACAGCGATATCGTTCATTCCGCTGTCGAGGAACATCACATCGGAGAACCCCAGCTGCGCGCTGCCGGTTCCCAGCGTCTCGAAAATAATGTGCGCCAGGTTACCGTTGCCGGAAGCGCCCGGCAACGCACCGATCAGCGTATTAAACACGAACGAGATGGTGCCGGTCGCATTGTCGATCTCCCCCGTGTCACCGAAGGTCGTACCAGCGGTGGCCAGGAAACCGCCTTCGGTAATCGAACTGACGCGCAGCAGGTTCGGGTCGAACGTTAGCGAGAACTGGTAGGTGTACAGGTCCGAAATGTCCGAGATCATCACGGCGAGGTCCACCATCGAACCCACTACGGCCGGGGACGGCGTGGCAACGGTGGACAGGGTGGGCGATGCGGACACCTGGGTGCAGGCAAAGCACAGCAATGCGGCTCCAAGATATTTCTTCAAATCAAACATCTGTTTTCTCCTTGCCCCATGGGGGCTTGCTAAATGGCGATTGCCGACCAGATGAAACCACCCGGCCGGCCGTAGAGCGATTAATTGCAAACGGTGCCAGCCGGTACGCGCTGCGACACGAAAGCGAGGTCGCGCGCGTCGATCACGCCGTCCTTGACCACGTCGGCACGTAAGTCAAAGCCAGGCTGGCCGGTGCGCCTGCCGAACGAGGCCTTCACGATGGCGAGGTCGGCGCAGTCGACGACACCGTCTCCGTTCACGTCGCCCGGCAGGCGGATCGTGAAGTTCGCGTTCGACACGTCGAAGAACACGTTACCGACCGCTTCCACCTTCACGCGTGCGGCGTTGGTCGCCACCGCCGGGATAGTGACCGTGGCGCTGCCGGTGTTCGGCGTGCTTTCGGCAAGCGTGTACAGCCAGGTCTGGCCGCCGTCAGTGGACAGCGTGATCTTCACGTTCGCGGTGTTGACCGGGGCGACATTGGTGTTCGCAACGCTCCATGTCACCGTTTGCGTGGTACCCGAGTCCATCGTCACCGCAGTGTTGGGCGAGGTGACCAGGAACGGGCCGGCTCCCGGGGCCAGGACCAGGTTCGTGGTCGCGCTGCCTACGCCGCCACGGCCATCGCGCGCCGTCAGCTTCAAGTTCAGCGACGCGGGATTGGCGTTGGTGCCGGCCAGGCCCACATAAGCGGCAGTCGGCAGGAATTCCGAGTAGCACTCAATGTCGGCAGCCGTCGGCGTGGAAGTTACGGTCGGGCAGGCGCCCGTCTCCGCGTTCGTGTTGTTGGCCAGGATTTGGTCCATGTCCGGGAACACGCGCGTCGGATTGCCCGTCGGATGATTCTCGCCCGGGGAGTTGTACTGGATCGTGTCAGAGCTGCTGACGACCGCGCGCGTGCCGAACTGGCGGAACAGCGGACCGTTGGTCTTCACGTTACTGATCAGACCAGTGCCGGTCGTGCCACCGCGGTCATTCTGCTCCCACAGGTAGGTAAGCTGGTCGCCGTCCGGATCGACGGCGCTGCCCGTCAGCGCGAACGGCGTACGCACTGGGATCGTGTACCCGGTGGGCACCGTCACCACAGGTGGGTTGTTGCCGTTCGAGGACACCGTGCCGCGGCGCGTCGTCTGGCCACCGGCCGTGATTTCGCCAATGTAGCCGGTGCAGCCGGTGCTGCAGCCCACCAGCTGGAGTTCGGCCACGTTGGTGTTAGCGAACGTGCCGCCGAACGTGATCGTAAACGCCGTATCGGTCAAGCTGCTGATGGTGACTGTGCCGCCGCTTGGCCAGCCGGCGATACCTTCGATCGCGGCCTTGATGCCGGCGGTGGTGAAGTTGGTGCCGCGTACGATCGCCGCCGACTGGTTGCCCTTATAGCTGATCTTGAATTGCTGGCCGTTGGTGTTGAAGCCGCTCAGCACGCCCATCTGTACTTCGTTCAGGTTCGATTCGGCTCCGGACGTGTACGCGACGATCTCATCGAAGCTGCGCTGCGACCAGTACGGATCGCTGTGCGTCTGCAGGTTATCGGTGCCGCAGATACCCGCGTAGGCCATGATCGACGAGCCACTGCCCGCCTCGACGGAAGTTCCGGCATTGCGGTTGCCGCCGCTGCAGTTGCTGGTGACGCCATTGAACGTGTGGTTGCCGGCAAACTGGTGGCCCATCTCGTGCGAAACGTAGTCGACTGCGTAGAAGTCGCCGACCGGGGTCGGGATGCCGGTGCAGCCCTGAGCCTTGCTGGTGCCGCCAACGACGCCAAGGCTGGCGATGCCGCCGCCGTTCACGCCGAGCGCAATGTGGCCGATATCGAAATTGCTGGCGCCTGCCAGCAGGCCTGCGACGATCCGGTTACGTGACAGGGTGGAGCTGCCGCAGCTGGCGATCTGCGACGTCGTGAAGCAGGCGTCGCCACCGCAAGGGCCATTGGTGCCGGTGGCCTTGGCCGCGGTATCGAGGTTCAGCGCGTCGGTGCCGTCGATCAGCATGAGGCGGATCGACGTCTCGTCCTCGTAAATCTGGGTGACACGGTTGATCAGCGTGACCTTGGCCGCCGTCACGTTGGCGGAGCCGCCAAAGTAGTTGGCATACGCCGGATCGGTGACGAGCGCAAGACGGTAAGTGCGCACCTGACCGCCGGCGGTGGCATTGGCGGTCTCCGGGTCCACGACGTGGAAAGCTGCGGAGCCAGTCGCGCGTCCATCCGTCGCGCTCACTTCGAACGCGCCCATATTGGTTGCACCCTCCGGCAGCGTGACCGTGATGGCTCCATCGTTGTCCGCCGTGGCGGAAACTACCTGCAGCGGCGCGCTCTCGCCTTCGCCCCTGACAGTGAGGTTGATGGTGGCGTTCGGTGCGAAACCGAAACCGCGCACCTCGACGGCATCGCCTTCATTGTAAAAGCCGTGCGACAGCGTCAGCTGCGCTTCGTCCAGCGTGCCCTCGACCAGCGGACCGTGCTGGTTCACCAGGTCGCTGCGGCTGTAGCTGGCATACAGGCTCGTGTCCAGGTGGTAGTACGGCTCCACGTACCAGCCGCCAGCCGGCGAGCGCACCGAGGCATGCAGGCCGAGCGGCGTAATATCCATGCGCAGCGTGGCGTTCGGATCGTCGATGCCCTTTCCTCTGTACGTCTTGATTTCCGGGTGCTTTTCGGCCAGGCCCGGCTCCATGATCGGCGATTCGACCAGCTCGAAGCGCTGGTAGCCGCCATCGGGATGGGGCAGCGAGATCGTGAGCGGGCTGCTTACGGCACCTTCCGCACGCTCACGCGGCGCCGCGGCCGTCAACGACTGCATGCCGGGCATGTCCAGGGTCGCGGAACGGAAGCGCTTCAAATTCAGGGCGGGCGTTTTCGGGGTGCCTCTCGTTAGGGATTCGGCCGTCCCGCCAACATCCTGCCAATACGGGGCGGCTCGCTGTGTGGACACTGCTTGCTGGTCAGCCTGGGCAGCCTGCGCAATGGGCGCGGCGGCGGCAAAGGCAAGGAGGATACTGAGGGCCAGGCTGGATTTCCTGATCGTGGCGATACGCATTTCTTGCAACTCGCCGTTGTGCGGCGGGCGCGAAAACTTCGTTCTCATGCAGTGGTCCTTTCGCGGATGGGTTTTCTACGCTTTTTGGGTTTCTCTCTCACACGGGATTTCAGACAACTTCCGCCCGGATGCACGGCGGACGCTCCTATGCCATCATGCATATAAGACAATGGAACCTGACAATACTATTGCTATAACAACAGTTAACACAAGAATAATTTTCTTGGCCGTTGTAAAGACATCGGGTGACTGGATGCAAGCGTCGAGCTGGCCCGAATGAAGGCCGTGTGGAGGAAACCGGCTGGAGCCGCGCCCTATTCGCGCTACAATGGACCTACCTTTGCAGTGCGGAAACGCAGCTTTGCTTTATGAAGAACTGGATCAATCGCTTGTTGAGCGGCACGGAAGACGGCGCCTCCCCATCTGAAGCGGCGGCGTCGCACGAACACGTCCAGGGGCATGGCGAACCGGCTGACGAGATGAGCGCCGGCATTGACGCGGCCTACTACCGCTGGCTGACCGGTGCAAGAGGCTACGATGCGCCGCCCGACATCGAAAACCTGATCCTTGAGCAGGTCCTGACCCTTTCGCGAAATGCGGCCGACGCGGCCGAACTGGTGCCACGCGTGCCCGAATTGATCCCGCAGCTGCTTCTGAGTTTGCGGGACGATGGCGTGACCACCGGGGCACTGGCGCGCCAGGTGGCGCAGGACGTGGTGCTGATGGCCGAAGTGATCCGCGAGGCGAACAGCGCCTATTACCGGCCGATCACTCCGGTGAAAACGATCGAAGCCGCGATCATGATGCTTGGGCAGAACGGCTTGCGCATGCTGCTCGCACGCCTGGCCTTCCGTCCGCTCATCAAAATGCAGTCCACAGGGTTTGCACGCGGGGCCGCGCTGAACGTGTGGAACCAGTCCGAAAAGTGCGCGCTTGCGGCAAGCCTGATGGCGCCGGGGCTGACGGCCGGCGTGTTCGAGTCCTATCTGGCTGGCCTGATGCAGAACGTGGGCCTGCTCGTCGCGTTCCGGCTGGCAGACCGCGTATGCCCAACCGGGAGCGTACCCGGCTCCACCGAGTTCGGTGCAAGGCTGCTCGCTTGCAGCCGGCAGCTTTCGGCAACCATTGCAACGCATTGGGACTTCCCGCAGGAGGTGGCCCAGTCAATCGCGCATGCGGGCGCCCCCGATGGCTCCAACCTCGCCAGGGCACTCGCCCAGGGCGACCGCATTGCCAAGTTGCGCATGCTCATCGACGCCTCCGTACTGGACGAGGACGACCCGCTCGTCGCCGAGGGTCTGGACAACTTCCAGCGGCGCTGCTTGGGCAAGCTGGCGAGCTGATAGCGTTCCCGGCCGGGACGCCCACGCGGGCGTCGCCCGGCTACTCCTTTACTTAGGAATCTAACGGCTGAACACGGGCGAGCTGGACGTGCATATGTTGCAATCAAAACAAATGTACAAGAAAATAAACCGGCCTCACCGCCGCGCCTTCCGGCGCTCCCCGCAACAACCGTGGCTTTCTAAGAAAAGAGAACTTGATGAAAATCGGATCGATAATCAGTCCCGTAGCCGCCCTAAGCCTCCTGATCTGCGCCCAAGCGATCGCTGCCAACGATTATTCGCCCTTAATCAGGACGAAGAAATTCGCAGAAGCCGAAAAGCTCGCCAATGCAAAACTGGCCCAGGAACCGGCGAATGCCGAAGCGCTGGTCGCCAAAATAAAGGCCATTCTTGGCGAAGGCCCGGCCAGCCGCCTCGAAGAAGCCGTCAAGCTCGGCGAACAATGTGTAGCAGCCCATCCCAAGCAGTCCGAATGCCACGAAGCGTATGGCAATGCAATGGCCGCGAAGGCGATCGACGGCGGCATCATGTCGGCGATCAGTTCTGCGGGAACGATGCGCGATGCTTTCAAAAAGGCGGTCGAGCTTGACCCGCGCAACTTCGACGCTCGCTATTCGCTGCTTCAGTTTTACTTGCAGGCGCCGGGAATCGCGGGCGGCGGCGTGGGCAAGGCCCAGGACCTGGTTTCCCAGACGGCGGCCATCAACCCGGTCGCCGCCAAGCTGCTGTCCGCGCATATCGATCTTTCCGAATCACGCCTGCCCCAGGCGGAAGCCACCGCCATGGCGGTACAGCCGGGGAACGACGAGGCACTGGCCGATAACCAGCGCGACCTGCTTGCCAACCTTGGCACCCAATACCTTGCCGGCAAAAAGTACGCCGACAGCGAGCGCGTTTTCCGCAACGTGCAAAAACTTTTTCCTGACAGCGAATGGGGGCTGTATGGCCTGGCCCGCATCCAGCAGGAACAGGGCCGCCACCGCGAAGCAATCGCCGGCTTCGAACAGTCGTTGGCAGTCTTCCCCAAGGCGGCAACCTACTATCGGATCGGCCTATCGGCAATGGCACTGAACGACAAGGCAATGGCCGCGTCTTCGTTCGAGCGCGCGCTATCGTTCAAGAGCGGGCTGTCGAAAAAAATGCGAGCCGACGCGCAATCGCAGTTAAAGGCGAGCCGCGGCTAAGCCCAGCTACCACGTCGCCCCCGCGAAGGCGGGGGCCTATACTGAGCTGGCGTAGCACGCTGCCTATGGGGGGAACAGCGCCAGTGGCGCTGTTCCCGCCTTTCGTGAACGACGGAGCAAGTGGCTGGGGTGAACTGGCGGGAAGCCGGCAAGCACCAGTTCCAAAGTGTGCCAACGCCTCCCCTCCCCGTCACTGCTTGCTGACCGCCCCAAGTGGCTGGATCTCACGGATGCCGTGCTCCGCTTTGGGCAACGGTTTGACCAGGCGAATCCGGTTCAGCTCCAGGTCCTGTGCACGCAGGGTCTTGCCGGGCAGTGATTCAAGATACATTGTCACCACCTCGGTCGCATCGAGCATGCCACCGTCCTTGTCCCTTAGAACGCGAATGTTATTGGCAGACAGCCTGTTAATCAGGGTTGGGATCTGGTCGTAATAAAAACCGGCCACGGTGTAGGTGGCATCCAGCTGCACGGGTTGTCCGTTGATACGAACATTGCTCACGCGCGAATCCTGGCTTGCTGACGGATCAAAGTCCGCGGTCAAGCCGCTAAAGCCTGCAGTCCAGCCGTTGACCCACTCGCCGGCCCGTGCCTGCGCGTTCTGCGGCTTGCCCTCCAGCGACTGCTTGATTTGGGCGCCGGTCAGTTCGCCCCTTGCAATCTGCGCCCCCACCGGCAAGAAGTGGTAGAGGTCCTCGAGCTTGATCGGTCCAGGTGCCACGACGGTACCGTAGCGGAACCCGGTGATCACGCCCAGCTGTGCACCCGCCTGCGCACGGAACGCATCGGTCAACATGTCATGCGACGACCCTTCGAGCACTGCTGGCATGGCCTCGTTGGCGAAATTACTACGATGCAGCGCGACCTCGGTCTGCCCGACTACGGTGTCGATCGGTTGGCGCAACGGCGCTCCGCTGAACGGGTTGGTGACGGCACCCGCCCTGAACTGCGGCCCCCTCACCATCGGCGCGCGCGCCTGGGCGACCAGCGCCGCAATATTCGGGTCCTCGGCCAGCTTTTCGGTGATCCGGTGCGAGACATACTTCTTCGCGATCACCTTCCCCTTTTTCACGCTCAAGCGCAGCTCGCCTACCGCCTGGCCATCCATGCCCTGCTCGACGATCAGCGTGCCATTGCGCGACACCACAGGCACGGGCGTCACCTCGTGCTTGTCGGACGAAAGAATCACGTCAACGCCAGGGATTGCGTCGGCCAGCGACAGGTTGCCGTGCAGCCCGAGCTCGGAAATGACGACGACCAGGTCCACGTCTTGCGCGCGCAGCTCCTTGACGTATTTATCGTATTCCGCGGCACCATCGGTAAAGCGCAGGCCGGCCGTGATCTTCGGATCGCCAGCTTGCGGGCCACGATCGGACGTAAAGCCGATAATGCCCACGCGCAGACCATTCACCTGCTTGACGAGATAAGGCGGCGCCACGGTCTGGCCATTCTTTGCTTGCAAACCTGGGTAATTGTCGTAGTACAGGTTGGCGATCACCGGATGCCATTTCGCCTTGGCGTCCGGTCCAATGAAGTCCGAGAGAAACCTGTCGGTGCCATACACATAGTCCCAGTTGCCCGGAGCGTAGGCGTCGAATTCGAAAGCGTTGAGTACCTTGATCATCGCTTCACCCTGGGTGAACATTGCCTCGGCGCTGCCGTGCACTGTGTCGCCCGTGTTGACCAGCAGGGTCTTGCCCGCGTTTGCGCGGCGAATGTGATTGACCAATGTGTAGATGCGGGCCACGCCCCCTTCCGTCTTGCCGGCTGCATCGCTGCGCACGCTCGGATGCGGGACCAGATGGCCGTGCAGGTCGCCCATGTGGATGAGCGTGACTTCTCCGGTGCCCACTCCAGCAAACGCGGACGCGCCAAGGGTAAGGGCGACAGTCGTTGCCGCGCTCGACAATGCAAATTTCAACTTCATCAGAACTCCTTGCTTGGAAATCTCAGGTACGCGCGCCCAACAAGGCGGGCTCGGAACGGGTGACAACCGGTGCGGTATTGGAATCGGCCAGCATGAAGACGCCGACCGTGCGTGCCAGATCGTCGGCCTGCTGCTGCATGGCGCCTGCCGCAGCGGCTGCTTCCTCGACCAGTGCCGCGTTTTGCTGGGTGGCCTGGTCCATCTGCGCAATCGCCTGGTTCACCTGCTCGATGCCGGCGCTCTGCTCGTTGCTGGCGGCGCTGATCTCGCCAATGATGTCGGTCACGCGCCGCACGCTGTCCACCACCTGATCCATCGTCTTGCCCGCACGTTCGACCAGTTCGCTGCCGGCCTCCACGTTCTCGCGCGAGGTTTCGATCAGGGCCTTGATCTCCTTGGCTGCGGCGGCGCTGCGCTGCGCCAGGCTGCGCACTTCGGCCGCCACCACCGCAAAGCCGCGTCCCTGCTCGCCGGCGCGGGCGGCTTCGACCGCCGCATTCAATGCCAGGATATTGGTCTGGAATGCGATCCCGTCGATCACGCCGATAATTTCGGACATCTTGCGCGACGAATCGTTAATGGTCCCCATCGTATGGACCACCTGGGCCACGACCGCCCCGCCCTGGGCCGCGACATCGGAAGCGGAGGATGCCAACTTGCTGGCGTGCCGCGCATTCTCCGCGTTCTGGCGCACGGTGGAGGTAAGCTCCTCCATCGACGACGCGGTTTCTTCGAGCGCGCTGGCCTGCTGCTCGGTGCGGCTTGACAGGTCCTGGTTCCCGGCCGCGATCTGCTCGGAGGCAGTGGCGATGGTGTCGGTGCCGGAGCGTACGTCGCTGACGATCTTCACCAGATTGCCGTTCATCTCGCGCAGAGCGCCCAGCAACTGGCCGGTCTCGTCGCGGCTGGTCACGCTGATCCTGCTGGTCAGGTCGCCGGCGGCGACGGTCTGGGCGACCCGCAGCGCCTGCGACACCGGATGGGTGATCGAGCGTGCGATCACGAACGTGAAAGCAAGGCCGGCGATGACCGCGACAACGGTGAGCGCAAACACCAGGGTACGGCCGCTTTGGGCCAGCGACTCCACTTCCTTGGCCCGGGCATCCAGACTCTTTTGCAGCTGCTTCTTGAGCTTTTGCTGGCTCTCGGTCAGCGACGCGTGCCTCGGCTTGACCTCTTCTTCCATGATCCGGCTGGTTTCTGCCTGGTTGCCGTCGGCCTTGGCCTTGTAGGCTGCGTCGAGCCAGGTGCGATAGCCCGCGCGCCGCTTCTGTGCCTCCTCCAGCAGCGCTTTGGCTTCCGGATCGACCAGCATTTCTTTCAGTTGCCGCTGCAGTTCCAGGCCACGCTTGGTCGTGGTGGCAATCGTATCGAGAAAATATTTGGTGCCCTCGGCGTCCCCCGCCTTGAGCGCGGCGATGCTGCGCACTCCCGTGACCTCGGCCAGGCCGGCCCACTCGTTGGTAATGCGCGCCATGACCAGATCATCCTGGACCATCAGCCGGGTGGTCTCACCGACTGCTTGCAGGCGCCAGATGCCAATGCCGGCCACGAATACCAGCAACAACAGGAGACTGGCGAAGCCGATGCCCAGCCGCGCGCCAATTTTAAGGTCAGCAAATCTCATAAACGGTAGCTTTCTCAGGATGAACAGAAAACAAACTATTGCCTTGCGGAAACAAAAGGGTAACATCCTAAGCAAGCCAGGTTAACGCAACGTTAACCCGTCCTTGACACGCCATTGTTTCGTCGCCATAGTCCAACGCTTTTTGAACAATGGGTGAAACATGACCCTGCGCCTGCGCCTACTTCTCACGATCGGCTCCTGCTTTGCGCTGTTCTGGGCGCTCTCCTCCGTGTGGATGCTGATTGACCTGCGCGGCGAATTTCGCGACGCGCTCGACGAGCGCCTGGCGGCATCGGCACGCATGGTGGCGGCGCTGGTGGCCGACTCGGCGCAACTGGCCGGGCGGCCCGACACGCCCATTTCCGAGCCCTACCTGGTGCCCACCGACGGCGTCGCGTGCGAAATCCGGTTGCTGCGCGGCGCTGTCATCGGCCGCACCCAGAACAGCCCCAGACAGCTTGGAATGGTCACCCCCGGCTTTCGCACCCGGATCATCGACGGCGTCGGCTGGCGCAGCTACACGGTGGAACGCAATGGCGTGCGCATCACGACCGCCGACCGGGTGGAACGGCGCGAACGGCTGTTTCACGACATCGCGCTCACCACCTTTGTGCCGTTCCTGGTCGCCATGATCGCGACCATGTTCGCGCTCTGGTTCGCCGTGCGCCGCTGCCTGCGTCCGCTCGAGCGCATCCGTAGCACGCTCGCCTCGTGCGCGCCGCACGCGCTGCAGCCGTTGCCCGAACAGGATCTGCCGCCCGAACTGTCGCCGCTGGCCTCGACCGTGAACACGCTGCTGGCCAGGCTCGGGCGCGCGATCGAGCGCGAACGCCGGTTCACGGGCGACGCCGCCCACGAATTACGCACGCCACTCACCGGCGTGAAGACGCATATCCAGGTGGCGCGCCTGGCCGGCGGCGGCTTGGCGCGCCACACCGCATTGAGCCAGGCCGAGGAAGGCGTGCGGCGGCTCCAAGGGACGATCGATCAGTTGCTGACGCTCGCCCGGGTCGAGGGGTCGGTGTCGTTCGACGAAGATGAAGCGATTGACGCGGGCACGGCCGCCCGCGCGGCGATCGCGCAATTGGGTAGCCATCATGGTGAAAGGGTGCATGTGGCCGACGAAGGCGGAGCTGCCCACACGCTGGGCGTGCCCGCATCACTGGCCATTACCGCGCTGCGCAACATTCTCGACAATGCAGTCCGCTACGGCGCACAGGACACACCGGTCACCCTGCGCATCCAGCCGGGGCTGCGTCGGGTGACATTCACCGCCGTGGACCATGGCCCCGGAATGAGCGATGCCGATATCCGCAATGCCGGGCAGCGTTTCTGGCGCAAAGGCGGCGGCAATGGCAGCGGACTTGGCCTATCGATCGTCAACGCGATCGTTACCCGCTACGGCGGCGAATGGCGGCTGGAAGCGCGCGAAGGCGGCGGACTTGCCGCTGTCATTACACTTCCCACGGCCGAGTATTAAAGCGAACGATCAGGGGTCACAAGCTTATCGCTTGCGACCCTTTTTTGTTTTGAGCCGTGGCTGTCCGGCTGCCGCTATGCGTTTGACCTGCAACGAGCCTTCTGTTGACCGTAAACAAGTTGCCGCAAATCCAACTCCGTGAAAATGGCCTTACACCAACCACGGAGGAAAAATGGCCATCGATGCATACCTGAAGCTAGGTGAAATCAAGGGCGAATCGGCCGACGAAGTGCACAGGGGCTGGATCGAGTGCACGTCGGTCAACTGGACCATCAATCAACCGAAAAGCACGACGACGTCGACCAGCGGCGGGCACACTGCCGGGCGTGCAGAGCTCTCGGATGTCACCTTCCACAAGCTTGCTGATCTTGCTTCACCAATCCTGGCGCAACACTGCGCGATGGGCAAGACGATACCAAAGGCGAAACTCGAATTCTACCGCGCGGATGGCGATGGCAAGCGGGTCAAGTACTACGAGGTGGAGCTCGAGAACGTGCTGGTGTCGCACGTGGCCCAGGGCGTGAACGACGGAGGGATGACGGAGAACATCGGGCTTAAGTTCTCCAAAGTGAAGTGGACGTACACCCAGCAGCGAATTTCAGGGGGCGTCGGTGGCAGTACGGTCGGCGGGTGGGACCTTGCATCCAATCGGGTGGTGTAAATGCGCGGCCTGATCCTATTGGGTCTAGCGGTCGCGGTCCCATGTTTCGCGCAGCCCGCCTGGGACGGCCCTTGGATGACTGGCGAGCGGCTCTTAAAAATGGTGACCTTCCGGCCAGACGTCAAAAACAACTTCGATCTCACACCAGAAGAGTACCTGGAGTCCGAGCGGGCACGCGCTTACATCAACGGCGTGCATGACACGACGGAAGGTAGGGGGTGGTGCTACAGCCAGCGCTACCACCCGGGACCAGAAGCCCTATTGGATGACGTCCTGGTCGGATTGCGCAAGCTTCCGCCACAGCAGCTAAAGCGCAACGCAGGCGACCTGATCGTGGAAATCTGGGGTCGCAAATGGCCCTGCGCAGATCGGAGGAAGCAACGATGAAACCGTTATTTGCCGTGCTCAAAGCACACCACATGGGATATCAGGTCACGGTCCCACAGGTCTATGATGCGATTGGACACCCAAATTTGGCGCAAGAGCCGAACTGGGAAAACACGTGCGCGATTCGAATGAGCGTGGCACTGATTGCGGCCGGCATTAAGATCAGAACTGGGCCGGCCAGACTGCGGATTAAGGCGGGGAAGTTCAAAGGGGAGCAACTCGAACCAAGTCAACGCGTGCTGTCGGATTTTCTAGTGCACGAGGTCGGCAAGCCGGAGAAATACAGAGACGGCAGAGACGCGCACACCCACATCGACCGGAGGCGCGGCATCATCTCCTTCTTTCAACTCCACGGGACGCGACAGGGGCATATTGACCTCGTCTCTTTCGAGGATTGGCCTCTAATTCAATGCAGCAGTGCGTGTTTTTGGGATTCAGCCGAGGTCTGGTTTTGGGAGCTTCATTGAATCGCCTGGTCGGCTGCGCTACCACCACCGCCTACTGAATATGTGATGGGCACGGGGCCATTTGGAAGTCAGCGAAGATTCGCCGGATCTCCGGGTGATCGGCCTTCAGCCGCCGACCAATAGAATCGAAAAGACAGGTCAGCCTTCGAGCTGACCTTTTTTTCCTCCGTTGTACGTTGAACGGGCATTCTTATTCCGCTCCTTAGAGACTACGTTGGCAGCAGTCAAGGGAGACAGGTCAACAGGCGAATTCCAACAGGAGAAATTTTCCAAAGAGGCTTTAGAACTTTGCCTAATGTTGCATTTCGCTTATGATGCTTAACCAGAAGCACTCACCTGTAACTCCATTGACCGGTGCGCCCTACCCTGCTGCCCACCGCCGGCCATGCAACCCAGCCTGCCATGACGCGACGTTATCTTGCTTGTGTTTCCCTGCTCGTTACCCTGGCGAGTGCCAATGCCGCTCCCCCACCCCAGCCAATCGACCGTTACGCCGTCGTCACGCGCCACAATCCGCATCTGCAGGCGATTGATCCGATGGCGCCCCTCTCAGTCGGTAACGGGCGCTTTGTCTTCACTGCCGATGTGACTGGCCTGCAGACCCTGCCGGACCATTACTGGTCCAAAGGCACGCCGATCGAAACCCAGGCCCGCTGGTCGTGGCATCAGAACCCCAACCCCAACGGCTACAAACTGGCTGATGCCAACCGCGATTTCACCGCACATGGCCGCACCGTCGGCTACCCCACCAACGCAAACACCCCGGCCGGACAGTGGCTGCGCGAGAATCCCCATATCCAGCCGCTTCCGCAAATCGGGTTCGTGCTGACCGGCGCCGATGCGCGCCCCATCGCAAGCGCGGACCTGACCGGCATCGACCAGCGGCTGGACATGTGGAAGGGCCAGCTGCACAGCCGCGTGCAGCTGCTGGGGCAGCCGGTCAGCGTGACCAGCGCGGTCAGTCCGGACAGCGACACGCTGGCACTGCGCATCCAGTCCCCCCTGTTCGCCAGCGGCCGCGTCGCCGTGCGCATCGCCCTCCCCCTCGGCTACGACCTGCGCGTGAAGCACAATCCTCCACTGGATTGGCGCACGCCGGACGCGCACTCTACCGTAGTGCTGGAGCAAACCGGCGACAAGCTGGTCGTGGAACATGAGCGCGACGGCTCGCGCTACGCCATGACGCTGGCAAGCACCGCCGCGTTGAAGATCGCCCATCCGCAGACCCATGTTTTCGAGATTGCGCCAAAGGCAGGCGAAACGCTGGACGTGACCGTGTCGTTCGCCCAGGCCGGCGTCGCCCCAGCGCAAAATAGCGCGAACGTGTTCGAGGCCAGTAACGCCTACTTCCTCGCATACTGGAAGAGCGGCGCCGCCGTCGACTTCAGCGGCAGCACCGACCCGCGTGCGCATGAACTCGAGCGCCGTGTGGTGCTGTCGCAGTACCTGGCCGCGATCCAGCTGGGTGACGACTTGCCGGCCCAGGAAAGCGGGCTGACCACGGCCACCTGGTATGGCAAGCACCATACCGAGATGGTGTGGTGGCACACTGCGCACTTCGCGCTGTGGGGCCGCCCCGCTTACACGGCGCGCACCCTCAGCTGGTACCAGCGAACCCTTCCGGCGGCCCGCGCCGTCGCGGCCGAGCGCGGGCTGCAAGGCGCACGCTGGATGAAGATGACCGGACCGGAGGGCCGCGAAAGCCCGGGTGGCAATCCGCTGATCGTCTGGAACCAGCCGCACCCGATCCACCTCGCCGAGCTGCTGTACCGCGCCGATCCCTCGCCCGCCACGCTGGCGCGCTACCGTGAATTGGTGTTCGAGACCGCGCAGGCCATGTCGTCCATGTTGTACTGGGAGTCCGAGCGCAAGCGCTACGTGCTCGGGCCGCCGCTGTGGATCGCACAGGAGATCTATGACCAGTCCACGAGCATGAACCCGACCTATGAACTGAGCTACTGGGCACGCGGTCTGGAGATCGCGCAGCAGTGGCGTGAGCGGCTCGGCCTTCCGCGCGATCCGGACTGGGAAGACAAACGCACGCACCTGTCGGCGCTGCCACAAAAGGACGGCAAGTATGTCGCGGTGGAGTCGCACCCGGACACCTGGGACAACGTGGAGAGCCGCCACGACCATCCGTCGTTCCTGATGGCGCTGGGCCAGCTGCCGGGCGATGGCGTTGACCGCGCGGTCATGCGCCGCACGCTCGACGCAGTACTGACGAAGTGGGACTGGGCTACCAAGATCTGGGGCTGGGACTACCCGATGATCGCGATGACGGCCGCCAGGCTCGAAGCGCCGGAGCTGGCCGTCAAGGTGCTGCTCAAGTCCGATGGCCCGAACAACGGGTACACCCAGGCCGGACACAATCCCAACAAGGGACTGCCTGTTTACCTGCCTGGCAACGGCGCGCTACTCGCGGCCGTGGCAATGATGGCCGGCGGCTGGGACGGCGCGCCGGCACGCCCCGCCCCCGGCTTCCCTAACGACGGCAGCTGGGTCGTGCGGGCCGAGGGATTCCAGCGCCTGCCGTAAATCGAATTTGCGTCCGGGTTCTGGAATATGTGAACATAAATGCTGTCGTCGCTCGACCGGACGACAACAAAAACATCATGAGACAAATTGGAGGAAGATTTGAAAAGGGCAGCAGTTAAAAAAGCCGCGAGCACCGGGAGGGCTCGCGGGATGAAGGCCTTCTATACAGCGCCGCTCTGGATGGCGCTGGCGGCCATTCCGGCGGCGTCGATTGCCGCGGTGGTCGGCCACCTGACCCCGGCCAAGGAAGTTACCGAGGCACGGATCGCGAGCCTCCCGGCCGCGCAGCAGGCGCCGTGGCGCGCCTATCTTGAGCGCTCGCGCAAGCTGATGGCGGCCGACCAGGCGGCACTGGCTGCCGAGCGCGCGGCGGGCTCCGCTCCCGAAGGGCCGTTTGACGGACGTGGCACCGGTTCCGGCATGCCGCTCAATCGCGGCGCCGCATGGTATGCGTCGCCCGAAGCGCGCCACGTCGCCGACAATATCGTCAGCTTCCAGACCCCGGCCGGCGGCTGGGGCAAGAACGTCAATCGCACGGGACCCGTGCGCCAGCGCGGCCAGAGCTACGTGCTGGTCGAAGGCAAATGGGCTTATGTCGGGACGATCGACAACGATGCCACCACCACCGAGCTGCGCTTCCTCGCCCGCGTGCAGGCGCAGGCGCCGGGTGAGGCGGGCAAGGTGTATCGCGATGCCTTCCTCAAAGGCGTGCGCTATCTGCTCAACTCCCAATATCCCAACGGCGGCTTCCCGCAGGTCTATCCGCTGGAGGGCGACTATCACGACGCCATCACCTTCAACGACGACGCGCTGATCCAGGCGGTAGAAGTGCTCGACAGCGTGGCTGCACGCCAGGGCGACTATGGCTTCGTCCCGGCCGACGTTGCCTATGAAGCGCGCGAGGCGGCGGCAAAGGCGCTGCGCCTGATCCTGACGACCCAGGTGAAAGTCGACGGCGTACACACCGGCTGGGGCCAGCAGCACGACGCGCTCACGCTCGAGCCGACGGCCGCGCGCAACTTCGAACCGGCGGCGCTGACCAGCAACGAGACCGCTCCGGTGCTCGTGTACCTCATGGGCCTGCCCAACCCGTCGCCGGAAGTGGTCGCGGCCGTGCATGCCGGCGCCGCATGGCTCAAGCGCGTTGCGGTACGCGATGTCGAATGGACCGGGAAGTCGAAGGATGTTGGGCGTCAGGCGGTTGCCAAGCCCGGCGCCGGCCCGATCTGGTCGCGCCTGTACGATATCGCGTCGATGAAGCCGATCTTCGGCGATCGCGACCGCACCATCCATGACGACGTCAATGAGATCAGCCTCGAACGGCGCAATGGCTACAGCTGGTACGGCACTGGACCGGCCAAGGCGCTGGAGCAGTATGAAACCTGGTCGCGCGCGCATCCGCAACAAGCGAGCGCACGCCCATAAACCTTTCGTCGCCACCGATAAATCGGCGGACGACACAACAATTTAACGACCGGGCGACCTCGGCCACCGATTCGGCGTGGCCCTCGTCTGAACGGCACGGAGCACGCGAGGTGCTCCAGTTCGCGCCGCAATTGGGCAGGCGCGCCAAGATCCAACAACTGGAGACATCAACATGACCATGCCCCCTCGTTTCGCGCGTCGCCGCACGCTCCTGAAATCTGCCGCAGCCGCCGGGCTACTTTCCGCAACCGGCTTGCCTTCGCTCGCTGGCGCCGCGCCTGCCGATCCCTGGGCACGAGCACAACAGATCATCGACCGCTTCGCCAAGCCTTTGCCATTCCCGAAGCGCGACTTCGACATCACCAAATACGGCGCCAAGCCATGCAGCCTGCGCAAAGTGAAGGGCTTCGTGACCATCGAACACAAGGGCGAGGTCGACACGCCCGTCGCCGGATCGCATGACAGCTATCCGGCCATTCGCGACGCGATCGCAGCAGCCCACAAGGCCGGTGGCGGACGTGTCCTGATCCCGGCCGGGAACTGGTACTGCAAAGGACCGATCGTGCTGCTGTCGAACGTGCATGTGCACCTGGCCGCAAACGCACAGGTCTTCTTCAGCGCCAACCCGCACGACTTTGCACGCGACGGCGACTACGACTGCGGCCCGAACGGCAAGCTGATTCTGTCGCGCTGGCAGGGCAACGACTGCCTGAACTTCTCGTCGATGGTGTATGCGCGCGGGCAGAAGAATATCGCGATCACGGGCGAGGACTGGACCAGCGTGCTCAATGGCCAGGCCGGCGTGCCGTTCGAAGATGGCAGCGGCACCTGCTGGTGGGGCATGAATCGCAAGGGCGCCCTACCCGGGGCGCTGCACCAGGGCGTCAACAATCCGGCCAACCCTGAGTCGCTGGCCGCGCTTGCGCCGCAACTGGACGCAGCCACGCTGGCGCGCATCCAGGGCGACAAGCCTAACTGGCGCAGCGACGAGATGTTCCTGCCGGCGCTGTCGGAAGCGGGCGTGCCTGTGGAGCGCCGCGTATTCGGACTGGGGCACTTCCTGCGCCCGAGCATGGTCGAATTCATCGATTGCACCGACGTGCTGATGCAGGGCTACCAGGTGGTGAGCACGCCGTTCTGGATCCACCATCCCGTCAATTCGCGCAACGTCCACATTTCGAAGGTCAGGATGGATAGCATCGGGCCGAACTCGGACGGCTTCGATCCCGAATCCTGCGATACCGTCCTGGTGGACGGGTGCTGGTTCAACACCGGCGACGACTGCATCGCCATCAAGGCCGGCAAAAACCTGGACACCCAATACGGCCCGACGCGCAACGTGGTGATCCAAAACAGCGTCATGAACAGCGGCCACGGCGCCGTCACGCTGGGCAGCGAAATGTCGGCCGGGATCGAGCACGTGTACGCCCAGCACCTGGACGTGCGCAACATCAACTGGGCCACCGACCCGCTCAACACCGCGGTACGCCTGAAGACCAACATGAACCGTGGCGGCTACCTGCGCCACTTCTACGTGCGCGACCTGAAATTGCCGAACGGCGTGCGCCTCAAGCCGGGCTTCTACACCCCGATGCCAGGCGGACCGGTGCCCGCGAAGACCGCAGCGGCGGGCGCGGGCGCCGTGATCACTTTCGACTGCGACTACTCGCCGGCTTTCGACCTGGTGCGCAGCCGTCCTCCCGAAATATCGGACATCCACATCTCCGACATCAAGGTTTCGAACGTCAATTCGAAGGAAGGCAGCTTCTCGTGCTACCAGGCGTTCGTGGTCATGGGGCCGGTGGCCACCAGCTACAACGGCCCGGCGGGCGCGCCAATCCTGCCGGTGACCGACGTGACCATCAGCGACTGCGATTTCGGCACCCCGATCAACGCGGATATGCCCTGGTTCCTCCACAACGCCAAACGGGTCACCCTGCGCAACGTCACGATCGGCGGCAAGGTGTACAACGAATCGCTGGCCGGCTGAGCCGACAGAGCCAAAAAAGCAGGTTGAATCATGAGAAGACAGTTTTTGTTGTGGGCGGCGGCGCTGGGCATGGCGCTGTGCGCGCCGCTTGCGCACGCACAGCCTAAGAGTGGACCCTCGGTGAACGGATTCGGGATCGCGGCAGCGAACGGTCCTGTCGAAAAGTGGGGAACCATCGAAATCGAGCTTGCCGGTCCCAGCACCGGCAATCCGTTCATGGAGGTCGAACTCTCGGCTGTTTTTCGCCAGGGTCAGCGCCAACTGCAGGCTACAGGGTTTTACGATGGCGACGGCAAGTACAAGATCCGCTTCATGCCTGATAGCGTCGGGGTCTGGCAATACGAGACGAGCAGCAACCGCCCGATCCTGAACGGCAAACGCGGAAGCTTCACGGCCGTCGCCCCGGCAACTGGCAATCACGGCCCTGTCAGGGTGCGCAATACCTTCCATTTCGGGTACGAGGACGGGACGCCTTTTTGGCAGGTGGGCACCACCAGCTATGCCTGGGCCCATCAAGGCGAGCAGTTGCAACAGCAGACTTTGCAGACGCTTGCCACCAGCCCCTTCAACAAGATCCGGATGGCGGTGTTCCCGAACAGTGACGTGAAAAATACGCCCTCACTGTATCCGTTCGAGGGCACCGCGCCGTTGCAGTGGGACTTCTCCCGATTCAACCCTGCTTTCTTCCGTCACCTGGAACAAAGGATTTCGCAGCTGCGCACGCTTGGCATCGAAGCGGACCTCATTTTGTTCCACCCTTACGACAAGGGGCATTGGGGCTTCGACCGCATGCCGGCCGACGTGAATGAGCGCTATCTGAAATATGTGGTCGCGCGCCTGGCCGCGTATCGGAATGTCTGGTGGTCGATGGCCAACGAGTTCGACTTTCTGAAGGAGAAAAAGCCGGAAGACTGGGACCGTTATTTCGAGATCGTGCAGATGAGCGATCCATACCAGCACCTGCGCTCCATCCATAACGCTTTCGTCCTCTACAACCATACCAAACCGTGGGTGACACACGTTAGCATCCAGAACGGCGCGGTCACCGAGGACTATGAACGGGCCGTTTTGTACCGTGACGTTTACAACAAGCCGGTCGTGTACGACGAAGTCAAATACGAAGGGAATTTCCCTCAACGCTGGGGCCAGCTCTCCGGCGAGGACATGGTGCTGCGGTTCTGGGAAGGCGCAATCGCGGGTACCTACGTGGGCCACGGCGAAACGTTTACCGAACCGAGCGGCCGTGCCTGGACCGGCCAGGGCGGCACGTTGCACGGCCAAAGTCCGGCACGGCTGGCGTTCTTTAGAAAAATCCTGAGCGAGAGTCCTGCCGAGGGCCTGGAGCCGATCGACAAATGGCAAGGCAATCCGTTTGCTGGAAAACACGCCCAGTATTATCTCGGCTACTTCGGGCGGGACACGCCCACTGCCTGGCCTTTTGTCCTTTTCAAGACAGGCCTGGCCGATGGAATGAAGTTCAGGGCGGAAGTGATCGATACCTGGAACATGACGGTCACGCCGGTTGACGGGATTTTCGAAGTCAAAAAGCGCGATAACTATACGTTCGCTGACAAGGACGGGCGCAGCATTGCGCTGCCGGGACGGCCGTATATGGCTTTGCGGATTGTGCGGGTGCCGTAAGCGCCACTTCCCGGGGCCTGTTGGCTGAAACGCTAACGGTCCTCACGATCCGCGTGCGCAGCAGAGCTGCACACCCTACGCGACGCGCCGCATCGGATGAATCGTAGGGTGTGCAGCTTTGCTGCGCACGCGGTGCGAAGTATGCCTCAGGTTGGCACCGCCGCTAAGCCGGGCAAGCTGAGAACAGCTTTGCCCGGTACATCGCGAATCAGTGGTGCTCGCGGTAGTTGGTTTGCACGCCCTTCGGCATGTAGTGGTAGGTGCGCACCTTGTACTCCACCGAGATGTCCGGATTCTTGATCAGGCGGATCATCTCAGCGCCGGCCAGCAGCATCGGACCGTAGCCGTGCAGCGCGTGCACGCTGGTCGGACGCGCATAGTAATACGCCTGGTCGCTTGCGAAGGTGGTGCCGACGCAGGTGCCTTCCACCTGGCCTTGCTCGTTGATCCTGGCCGACAGCGCCTGCCAGCCGGTCTGTGCGATCGAGCCGTAGGTCGTGGGGCTGATCCAGCCTTCGTTGATCGCGTGGGCGATCACGTACACGAAGATGGCGCTGGCCGAGGTCTCCAGGTACGAATCCGGACGGTCCAGCATCTGGTGCCACAGGCCGGCGCCGGACTGCAGTTCGGATATGCCCTTGATGGACTTGCGCAGCTGCGCCAGCACCTTGGGATAGCCGGGGTGGTTCTTCGGCAGCACGTCCAGCAGGTCGGACATCGCCAGTACCGCCCAGCCATTGGCGCGTCCCCAGTAGAAGCGCGGCGCGTCCGGATTGTTGGCGTTCCAGCCGTGGGCGTAGATGCCCAGCTTGTCGTTGTACAGGTACTGCGACATGTTCAGCACGTTCTTCACGGCGTCGTCGTAGTACTTCTTCTGGCCGGTCATGTGCGCCATTTCCGCCAGCGCGGGTACGCCCATGTACATGTCGTCATTCCACAGGGACCAGGCTTGCGGCCGGTTGCGCGCCAGCGTGCCGTCTTTCAGGCGCACCTGTTTGTTGGCGACCCAGTCGCTGCAGGTGGCGATGATCGGCTGCAGGTCCGGGCCGATCTTGTTCAGGCGCGAGCGGATCAGGGCCGTGGTGCAGAACGAACCGGCATCGTCCAGCGAGCGCGGGTCGATCAGGCGGGCCAGGCTGTTGGCGCGCTCCAGCTTGAACTGCTCTTCCTGGCGTTTGAAATATGGGTAGGTTTGGCCGATGAAGTTCAGGTGGCGCTCGGTCATGGCGGTAAAGCTGGCGTCGCCCGTGATCTGGCGCGCCTTGATCAGGCCCGCATGGACCACGCCCATTTCATACACGGTGATGCCGAAGTCGCCCTTGGCCGGTTCGATGACGGCGTCCGCCACCGGGTTGGTCAGGTCGGTGATCGGCTGGCCGGTCTTCTTGCTGACGATGCGGGTCGGGGTGACGCTGTCCAGGTAGCCGCGAATGCGCTGCAGCGATTGGGTGATCTCCGCCACCACCGGCATCTTGTACGGGATCGGGTAGGTTCCCTCTCCCACGTCGTTCGGGTTCTTGTTATCCGGGTTCCGATACGGTCCCTCGGCATAGGCTGCGTTGACCGACAGGGCGAGAATGGCGGCGGCCATCAGCGTGGTGTATTTACTTCTCAAAGCGTCCCCTCATCCAAGTAACAATGTTTTTAGTGATCGGGCTATTCTAGATTGGTCAGATCAGATAGGCAATTGGTCGAACCAATTAAAAAGCGCCCGCCCCCTTGCCCGGGCCAGGCGGCACGGTTTGCATGCAAGGGGAGCGGGCGCTGGCAAGCGGCGGAACGGACCGCGCCACGCGCCAACACTGCCGGCGCGCGGTGCGGCACCTGGCCCCGCTTAGAACTTGTACTCGACCGAGAAGCGGTACACGCGACCCATCATGTCAGCCATGCTGGTGACGTAGCCACCGCTGTAGATGGTGTTGGCGGTGAGCGGCGGCCATTTTTCCGTGATGTTGTTCACACCGACGTTGATCGAGGTGTTGGGAATGCCCGTGTACTTCACGTTCACGTTGTACTGGCTGTACGCTTCCACCTTGGTCAGGTTGGAACCTGCGCGCGGCGTCAGGTCGGTCAGGCCGGTGTTATAACGCTGCGACAGGGTGGCTTTCAACGGACCTTTGCCCCAGCTGACGGAAGCGGTGTGCTTCCAGCGCGGGTTGATCTGCGGCATACCTGCCAGGCCGGAGTTCGGGCCCGCGCCGCCGTAACGGCCATCGTTGGTGATGATGCCCACGTTGCTCATCCACGCGCCATCCTTCTCGGCCTGGAACTCGTACTTCTGGATGTACGTACCGTTCAGCTTGGCGTCAAAGGTGCCTACGCTCGTTTTCGGGAAACGATAGCTGATCGACAGGTCAGCGCCACGGGTGCGCATCTGGCCACGGTTGGCCTGGCTCGCGATGATGTGGTCGATCGTGCCGTCGGCTTTACGGATGAACGAGGAGTTGTACTTGTCCGGGTTCTGCTGGATCTCGGCGATCGCCACTGCACCCAGCACGTCGGTCAAGCCAATGCCCCAGTAGTCGAGCGTGATCGACAGGTCTTTGATCGGCTCAAACGCGCCGCCGAACGAGAAGCCGCGCGATTTTTCGGGCTTGAGGAAGTCGTTGTTGGGCGACTTGGTCCAGTACATGGTCTGCACGTTGCAGTACAGGTCAGCCGAAAGGCCGGGCAGCGGGGTGCCGGTACCGGGCACGGTCGGCTGCGAGCTCGGGCACTTCTGCGGGTCGTCCATCACCAGCGTGCGCACTTCCGGCGTCGGATTCTGGATGTCCGCGATCGACGGCGCGCGGAAACCGGTCGACAGCGAGCCGCGCAGCACCAGGTTCTGCATCGGCTGCCAGCGCGCGGCCAGCTTCGGATTGACGGTGGTCTGCTTCAGGTCCTGGTAGTGGTCGGCACGGACCGCGCCGTTGAGCGAGAACGTCGAGGTGATCGGTGCTTCCGCCTCGAGCACCAGCGAGCTGATGTCGCGGTACAGCTTCTTCGCCACGCCCTGCGGGGTTTCGCCGACCAGGTCGGACTGCGTCACGTTGCCGGACGCGTCGATGTAGTAGCTACCGTCAGGCTTCTTCAGCACGTAGTCCAGCTGCGGGTTGAAGGTGCGTGCCGAATCGCGGCGCAGTTCGCCCGACACTGCCAGCATCAGGTCGCCGCCCGGCAGCGCCCATACGCCGCGCGTGAAGGTGGCGTCGACGCTCTTGTTGTAGGCCTTGTTCAGACGGTAGGTGTAATCTTCCGCCTGGATGCTCTTGAGGTACTCCAGGCCGGCCGCGTCCTGCAGGCCGAACGGGTTCAGGATGCCCTTGTTGAAGCCTTCCTGCGCCTTCGAGTACAGGATGTAGCCTTCGCCCACGCGGGTGTCGCGGTAGGCCGCGCCGTAGTTCAGGCCAACGCGGTAATCCCAGCCCAGCACTTCGCCTTCGGCGGACAGCACGATGCGGTTGTTGGTCTGCTCGTCGTTACGATAAGCCGGCCCCAGTTCCGCCGGACCCCACACGAAGTAGATGGTCCGGCCGTTCATGTTCAGGTTGCTGACCGTGCCCGGGGTCTTGGTCGGGTCGATGTACATCGTCGGCGAGTTCGAGCCGGTGTTGCTGCCCACAACCTGCACCGCCGGGGTGATGCCGTTGCCCGGGTAGAAGCGGCTGGTGGACGGCATCGAATAGGTGGTGGCCGGCTGGTTCGCGCCCGGCGTTTGCATGCCGCGGTACTTCTGCACGGTGAAGTTGGCGTGCAGGATGTCCAGGTCGATCTTGTGGCCACCCGGCAGGTTCCAGCTCACGCGGGAGCTGATGTTGCTGATCTTGCTGCCATCGGTAATCGCGGTCCAGAACAGCGGATTGCGGAAGCAGCCCGGCGAATAGGTCGGATTGGGGTCAGCGCTCTTGTTGCCCAGTACCGGCACCGAATACGGCGGCAAGCAGCCGTTGGCGAAGGTCGTGTTGTAGTTCGAGTTCGACCCAGTGGCAAAGCCGAAGTTGGCGGCCGGGTTGGGGTTCTTGTTGTCAGGGGTCATGCCCAGGCCGAGCGTGCGCAGGATCGCCGGATCGTGCTGCTGCGGGCGGTCGCCCTGGAACAGCGCGGTCTTTTCCTGGTGGTCGATGGCGATGTACGCGTTCCAGCCATCGGTGCTCAAATTGCCACGGCCGAAAATGGCGCCGAACGATTTGGTCTGGCCGCCACCATTCATCTGCGGCGTGGCATACTCGGCTTTGACGGAAGCCCCATTGTAGCCGCGCTTGGTATAGTAGTTCTGCACGCCGCCCATGGCGTCCGCGCCGTAGATGGACGAGGCACCGCCTTTCAGGGTTTCGACGCGGTCCATGGCCATGCGCGGCATCACGTTGACCGACACGTACTGGTCTTGCAGCGGCTCGTTGGCCAGGCGGCGGCCGTTGAGCAGCGTCAGCGTACGCATCGGGCCCAGGCCGCGCAGGTTGGTGATCGGGCCGGCCGCGCCGCTGTTGGTGCCCAGCGACAGGGACTCGGGCATTTCCAGCACCAGGTCCTTGAGCTCGGTGTGGCCACGCGCTTCGAGCTCGGCGGCCTTGATGGTGGTAACGGCGCTCGCGCCCTCGTCGGTAGCGTGGCGGATCAGCGATCCGGTCACCACCACCGACTGCATTTGCGCCTGCTCGCCGTCAGCCGACTGCGCCTGGGCGTAGCCGGACATCTGAAGCACTGCCACCGCAACGGCCGAAGCCAGGGTGACGCGCTTGAATCGGTAAATACTCTCTGTGGACATACTGCCAGTCTCCTCTTGGGTATCAGATCGAATTGGTTCGACCAGTTATTTTTGCTGGTAGGCCAAATCGTAAAGTGGTTAGACCAAGATGACAAGCCGGAAAGGTTTTTTTTTGGGCAATTAGAGGCAAATCCGCCACGCTTGGGACCTTGACAGCCGCGCGTAACCCGCTAGAGCGCCCTTCCAGCTGGGCTCGCGCGCCCGACCGCCGGCGCGGCAGCAAGGTTCGACCGTGGTTCTGATACGGGTCAAAGAAGCCGCCGACCGAAGGCGGAGACTTGTTCTTTTGGCCTGACCACGCCGCGCGCCCCGCCCCGGCTCGCCCGACACATCTGTCGGCAACCACCATGAGCGCTGAACCCTGCCTGATCGAACAGACCCACGAGGCCGGCGCCCAGGTCCTGTACCTGATCGGGGCCTGGCGCCTGGCCAATGTGCCGACGATCGTCGACCTGCTGCGCGGCCTGCGCCTGGAGCCGGCGCGCGATTACATCGTGGACGGCAGCCGGCTGGAATCGGTGGACACCGCCGCCGGCTTTGTCCTGGTGCGGCACCTGGCCGAACTGGGCTGCACCTCCGCAAACATCACCCCGCGCGGATTCGATCCACGCTTCCTGCGCCTGCTCAAGCTGGTGCGTGAACGGATGGGCACGCCACCGGCAACGGAGCGCTCGGAGCGTCCGAACTTCGTCCGCCGCATCGGTTCGGCCACCCTGCGGCTGGGTTCACTCTTGGCGAACCACGTCGCCTTCCTCGGTGCGGTCGCGCTCGAAACGCTTGCCTTGCTGCGCAATCCAGGCCTGTTTCGCCTGCGCGAGACGGTGTCGCACTTCGAGTCGGTGTGCATCGACGCCATTCCCATCGTGATGCTGGTGAACTTCCTGATCGGCGTGGTGCTCGCCTACGTGCTCGGGTCGCAGGCGCAGTTGTATGGGGCGAGCGCGTTCGTGGCCGACGGGGTGGGCCTGGCGGTCTCGCGCGAACTGGCGCCCATCGTCACCTCGGTGATCGTCGCCGGCCGCTCGGGCGCCGCCTTCACCGCACAGATCGGGGCCATGAAGCTGAACGACGAAATCGACGCCATTACCACGCTGGGCCTGTCGCCGATCCAGGTACTGGTCATCCCGCGCCTGTTCGCACTCATGCTGGCGCTGCCGCTGCTCGTGTTCGCAGGGGACATCGCAGGCATCCTCGGCGGCATGCTCATATGCGCGAAGCAATTGAATATTTCGCCGGGAGTGTTCATCCACCGCGTGCATACGGTGCTCGCGATTCGGCATTTTGTCATCGGAATCGCCAAGGCGCCGGTGTTCGCGGTGTTCATCGGGCTGATCGCGTGCCGCATGGGCATCCTGGCCGCGCGCGACGCGCACGGCGTGGGCGACAACACCACCTCCACGGTCGTGCAATGCATCGTCTGGGTCATCGTGCTGGACGCGGTGTTCGCGGTGATTTTCCAACAGCTGGGGATCTGAATGGACGAGGTGATCAGGGTCGAGTCGGTCGTCACCCGCTTCGGGGAACAGCTGGTGCACGACGGCGTCAGCTTCGCGGTGGGGCGCGGCGAGGTGGTCGGACTGATCGGCGGCAGCGGCAGCGGCAAGTCGGTGCTGCTGCGCGAGATCATCGGCCTGATGCACCCCACCAGCGGGCGCATCGAACTGCTGGGAGTGAACGTCTGTGCGGCCGAGCCACAGCAGATGAACTCGGTGCGGCGGCATTTCGGCGTGCTGTTCCAGGACGGCGCCCTGTTTTCCTCGCTTAACGTTGCGGAAAACGTCGCCGTACCGTTTCGCGAGCATACCGACCTGCCGCCCAACGTGATTGCGCCAATCGTCGGCTTCAACCTGGCCCTGGTGGGGCTACCCGTCAACGCCAGCTGCAAATCCCCGGCGCAGCTTTCCGGCGGGATGCGCAAGCGCGTCGGCCTGGCCCGCGCCCTGGCGCTCGAGCCGGAGGTCGTCTTTCTCGACGAGCCCACCTCTGGCCTGGACCCGGTCAGCGCGCGCGACTTCGGCCACCTGGTGCGCGTGCTGGCGGACAGCCTGAGCCTGACGGTATTCATCGTCACGCACGACGTGGACCTGCTCGTGTCGATCATCGACCGAGTGATCGCCCTCGCGCGTGGCAAGATCATCGCAAACGGCCCGGTAAACGAAGTAAGAAGCTCAACCGATCCTTGGTTGCGCGACTATTTTTCAACATGTGGCTGAAATGGAACCCGAAGCCAAATACACATTCGTCGGCGTAGCCGTGCTGGTTCTGGTGGCAATGCTGGCCGGCACCATTCTCTGGTTAAGCAGCAACAGCGAACGCAGCAATGCGCATTCGTACACCATTTACTTTGCGCATCAGTCGCTCGCCGGCCTGCAGCCGCGCAGCGAGGTCACCATGCGCGGCCTGCGAGTGGGCACGGTGACCGGCCTGGGGTTCTCGTCCAGAATACCGGGCGCGGTGAAGGTATCGATCCTGGTCGATCCGTCCACGCCGGTGCGCAAAAGCACACGGGCAATGGTCGACCGCAACCTGATCACCGGCCTGGCGACCGTGCAGCTGATTAACAGCACCGAACAAAGTCCGCTGCTCGCGCAAACCCAAGAGGAAGAACAGGGGCCGGTCATTGCCGAGGGAGAATCTGCCGCCGAACAATTTACGGCAACGCTCGCGGAATTAACCAGGAGCCTGAACGCGACCCTGTCACCCGAAAACCGTGCCGCTTTCACCGCCACGCTTGCCAACCTGCAGCGCGCGAGCGCTAATGCGGACCGGGCGCTGGCCAGGGTCGACAGTGTGCTGGTAGGGCTGGGCAGCACCGCCGACGAGGTGCGCAGTCTGGCAAGGTCGGTGGCGACGGACACGCACGCCCTGGCCACACGCTATGACGCACTCGGCGCGCAGGCGACCGGCACGCTGCGCGGCACGGACGACGCCGTCCGCCAGCTGCGCACCGACATCGACGCCCTGTCACGCCGCGCCAACACCCTGCTCACGACAGGGAATACCGAATTGCGGGCGACCTCCCGCTCCATCAATTCCGCCGCCGATTCGGTGGGCGGCGCGGCCGACCGCCTGAACGACCCGAGCGAGATCCTGTACGGACCGTCGGCGGGCACCTTGGGTCCCGGAGAAGGCAAGCGGTGAAAGCCTCCCTCACCCTGGTCATGGCGGCGTTACTCGCCTCCTGTGCCCCTGCCGTCACACGCGACCCGCAACGCTACTTCGTGCTCGACGCACCGGCTCCGGCGCCGGTGGGCTGCGCGAACGCGCCGTTCACGCTCGCGCCGACGACCGCGGCGAGCTTTTACGGCACGCGGCGCATTGTCTACAGCGATGCGCCCGGCACGCGCGCCAACTACCGGTTCAGCCATTGGACCGAACCGCCGCAACAGGTGGTTTACGACGAATTGCAATCGCGCGTGCAAAGTGCCGGCAAGGCCGATGACCTGGTGCTCGCCACCCGCCTCACTGAGATTTACCACGATGCCACCACCAAGCCCGGAACGGTGCATGTTTCGGTGACGGCGGAACTGCTCGATGGCGCGACTTTGGATGTGCTGGCGCAGCGCCGCTTTTCCCGCTCCGCGCCCGCCACCGCCTTCAACGCTGGGGGCGCGGTGGACGGCATGCGCCACGCGCTGCGCGCAGTGCTCGATGATATAGTCGCGTGGAGCTGCAAGCTGCCCGTAAATCGCGTTCAAACCACCCCTGCGATGCCACCGCCATGAGCACTTACAACCTCGACGTCAATGGCCACATGCATACCGTGCGGACCGAGCCCGACACGCCGCTCTTGTACGTGCTGCGCAATGACCTGCAACTGAACGGCGCCAAATTCGGCTGCGGCCTGGCGCAGTGCGGAGCCTGCACGGTCATGCTCGGCAAGGAAGCGGTGCTGTCATGCGTGCTGCCGGTGTCGCAGGTCGGGCAGGATCCGGTGCGGACGGTCGAGGGACTCGGCAGTGCGGCGGCGCCTGGCGTGCTGCAGCGCGCGTTCATCGAGGAGCAGGCGGCGCAATGCGGCTACTGCATCGCCGGGATGATTATGCGCGCCCAGGCGCTGCTCGAATCGAACCCGAGCCCGAGCGACGCCGACATCCGCCACAACCTGGCGATCAACCTGTGCCGCTGCGGCACGCACATGCGGATCGTGCGCGCCGTCCAACGGGCAGCCGAAGCAATGCGTCGCGCGCCCAAAGCCGGTTTGCGAGCCTGATGAGAACGCAAGCAATCGACAATCCTGCCCGACGCCGGCTGCTCATCATGGGCGGCGCACTGGTCGTCAGTTTTTCGCTGCATCCTTCTGCTACCGAGGCGCAGCCGGACAAGCCGCGCCTGCCCGGCAGCCTGCGCAACGACCCAATGCTCGACGCCTGGATTCGCATCGGCGCCGACGGCAGCATCACCGTCTTTACCGGCAAGGCCGAGCTTGGGCAAGGCATCAAAACCGCCCTGCTCCAAGTCGCGGCGGAAGAGCTGGTGGTGGGGCCAGGGCGCATCGCACTGGTGACGGCCGACACCGCGCGAACACCGAACGAAGGATATACGGCCGGCAGCCACACGATGCAGGACAGCGGTACCGCGATCCGCAGTGCCGCGGCCCAGGTGCGCTCGATTTTGCTCGACCTGGCGGCCGAACGCCTGGGCATGCCCGCCGCGCAGCTGCATGTGGCGGATGGCGTCATCGAAAGCGCCGGCCACCGGGTCGCCTACGCCCAGCTGGTCCGCGGACGCGAACTGCACGTACCGGCAACCGGGCAGGCGCCGTGGCGCGACCCGTCCGAATACACAGTGATTGGGAAGTCGCTGCCGCGGGTGGATATTCCGGCCAAGGTCGCGGGCGGCATCGCCTACGTGCAGGACCTGCGGCTGCCCGGCATGGTGCACGGGCGTGTGGTGCGCCCGCCCAGCCCTGGCGCACGGCTGGACAGCGTCGACCTGGTCACGACCGGGCAGCAGCCGGGCGTGCTCAAGGTGGTGCGCGACGGGTCCTTCCTCGCCGTCATCGCGCAAGGCGAATACCAGGCGGTGAAGGCCGCGGCCACCCTGGCGCGCGCAGCCCGTTGGCACACCGGGCCGGCACTGCCGCCGCAGGCCGACCTGTATGCGACGCTGCTGAAAGCTAAGTCCACGGACACCGTGATCCTGCAACGGGGCACACCGGGCGCCGCCGGGCGCAGGTTCGAGGCGACGTACCGCCGTCCGTTCCAGATGCATGCGTCGATCGGGCCGTCGTGCGCCGTAGCGCAGAATGTAAACGGCGAATATACGGTCTGGACCCACAGCCAGGGCGTCTATCCGCTGCGCGGCGCGCTGGCCGAGATGCTTGCCGTACCTGAGCAGAAGATCCGCTGCATCCATACCGAAGGCTCGGGCTGCTACGGCCACAACGGGGCCGATGACGCGGCTGCCGACGCGGTGCTACTGGCGCGCGCCCTGCCCGGCCAGCCCGTGCGCGTGCAATGGATGCGTGAAGATGAACACGGCTGGGAGCCGTTCGGGCCGCCGATGGTCGCGCGTGTCGCCGCCACGCTCGACGCCAATGGTCGCATCGCCGACTGGGTCTATGACGTGTGGAGCCCGCCGCATAGCTCGCGTCCCGGCAAGGCGGGCAACCTGCTCGCCGCCACGTATCTCGAGCGGGCTTTCCGTCCGCCGCCGGCCAGGCCAATCCCGCAGCCGGACGGCGGCGGCGACCGCAATGCGATTCCGCTCTACACCTCGGCCAATGCGCGCGTGACCCATCACTTTTTGCCGCAGGCGCCGCTGCGCACGTCGGCACTGCGTTCGCTCGCCGCCTACACCAACGTGTTTGCGATCGAAAGCTTCATGGACGAACTGGCGCAGGCGGCTGGCGTCGATCCGGTTCAGTATCGCCTGCGCCAACTGGCCGATCCGCGCGCGCAGGATGTCATCCGGCTCGCCTCTGAGCGCTTCGGCTGGAACGGATGGGCGCGCGCGCCCTGGCGTGGGCGCGGCTTTGCCTTTGCCCGCTACAAGAATCTGGCCGCCTACACGGCCGTGGCGCTGGAGGTCGAAGTGGCGCGCGACACTGGGCTGGTACGCATCACGCATGCGGTCGTGGCGGTGGATGCGGGCGAGGTCGTGAATCCGGACGGCATTCGCAACCAGATCGAAGGCGGTCTGCTGCAATCGGCGAGCCTGACCCTGTGCGAGCAAGTCAGCTTCGACGCATCTAGCGTGACCAGCCGCGCCTGGAACAGCTATCCGATCCTGCGCTTTCCGCAAATGCCGGAACGGGTTGAGGTGCACCTGATCGACCGGCCCGGCCTGCCGTTCCTGGGCACCGGGGAAGCGGCGCAGGGACCGGCCGGCGCCGCGATCGCCAACGCGGTTGCGGACGCGACCGGCGTGCGCCTGCGCGACATACCGCTCGACGGGGCCTCGGTGCGTGCGGCGCTTGAGCGCCGGGAATCCTGAATCTCAGGAAACTTTTGCCGGTCGTAGGGGGCGCGCGGCCGGCGAGGACCTGTGCGCACGCGGTTCGCGAACTTAGCGCAGCAAATCGGCAGCCGCGAGTGAGCATGCGGTGACCGCGTGCGCACCAAAGGTACACACCCTACGCCTTCTGCACATCCAACAATGATCACGGAAATAGAATTGCGCCATGACCTAGATCGCAGCAAGCGCGGCAACTAAGCGCACGAACCAGGAGTCTTAGGTAGCTGCACCTAGCGAAAAGGATTCCCGATGGGCGAGAACCACGTACAAGTCAAGGAAGGATTGAAGGAAGGCGAATGTTATGCCGGGCTGATTCTCGGAAAGGAAGGGATGTCCGACTATAACCTGATCCTGCTGCCCGGCGATGCGGCCGATGTGAGCTGGTCGGCGGCGCACGACTGGGCCACCGCGCGCGGCGGCGCATTGCCGACGCGGCGCGAGCTGTCCTTGCTGTTTGCCAACCTGCGCGAGCAGTTCGAACGCGCCTGGTACTGGTCGAGCGAACAGCACGAGACACGGGCGCAACTGGTGTGGGGGCAGAATTTTGCGAGCGGCATCCAGACCGTCTACGGCAGGCCTTACCGCGGCCACGCGCGCGCAGTGCGGCGCCTTCCAATTTCGGACGGGAAAGAGTAACAGCCGGCCTTGTGGATGGGCCAGCCGGCCGGGCCGCGGCTGGTGCGCGTTCCCGGCGGCGAAGCTCGATCGTTAGCGCGGCGCCGAGGTGTCCTCGGCCTTGCCGCGGCTGCGGTTCGCCGCCACCAACCCGGCGCCGACCAGGGCCAGGCCCAGCATTGCCCCGACCGACGGCGTGGCCAGCCAGCGCATGGCCTGGCCCGGCCCGGCCGTGGGCTGTTCGCGCTGGGGATCGGAATGACGGCGCCGTAGTGCGCCACTGCTGCCCGGCGCGCCCGCATACAGTTGCAGCATGTCGCGCGTGAACGCGGCCAGGTCCTGCGGCCCGCGCGCGGTCAGCCAATTGCCATCGCGCACCACCTCCTGGTCGAGCCAGGTGGCGCCCGCATTCACCATGTCGTCGCGCACGCCGGGCCACGAGGTCAAGGTGCGGTTCGGCGCCAGCCCGGCCGAGGCCAGCAGCCAGGCGCCGTGGCCGAGCGTGGCAATCGGCATGCCGCGCAGGTCGAAATCGCGCACGAAGTCGCGCGCCTCGGCCGACTGGCGCAGCAGGTCCGGGCTGATGTAACCGCCCGGGATCAAGAGCCCCTGATAGTCGCGCGGGCTGGCATCAACCAGGGTCCTGTCGACCGAGACCAGGTCGCCCGGCTCGTGCATGTTCATGCCGCGGATCCTGCCGCCGTGCAGGGAGACGATATCCACCTCGGCCCCTGCCGCGCGCAGCGCCGCTACCGGCGCCGCCAGTTCCGCTTGTTCGAAACCGTCCGCGGCCAGTACGGCAATCCGCTGTCCTGCCAGCTTGTTACGTCCATTCATCATGTCCTCCGTTGAGCGGTCCTGTGGTAACAGAGTGCCACGCAACGGCTAAGTTCCCTCCGCCGAGGCAAAGGGAACCTCGGACATCAGCGGCGGCTCGCGCCCGGCGGCACCACCGCGCGCCCGATCGGCTGCTCGCTGTTGGCCAGGAACCAGGCAGTGGTCGCCATCACCGCCACGTGGCGGCGCAGGTTATCCGGGTCGACCTTGTCGAAGGTGTCGGCCGGCGTGTGGTGGTAGTTGAAGTAGTCCGACGAATCGATAGCCGGCTCGAAGCTCGGCACGCCCGCCGCCTCCAGCGCGTGCAGATCGCCCGTGCCGAGTATGTCCGCGCGCTGGAATGCGCCGGCGCCGATCACCTGCAGCGCATCCTTGAGCGGAGCGAACAGCTTGACCGCCTCCGGCCCCACGCTGGCTTTCACGCCGAACGGCCGGCCCGAGCCGCCGTCGTCCTCGTAGGCGCCGACATGCTTCTCGGCGTTCGCCTTTTCGAAAGCAGCGTAGGTTGCGCCGCCGCGGCCGCCGTTTTCCTCGTTCATCCAGGCGATCACGCGGATCGTGCGCTTGGGCCGGAAGTCGAGCTTGCGCAGGGTGTCGATCACGCCCATCGCGCTCACCACGCCGGAAGCGTCGTCGTTGGCGCCGGTGGCCAGGTCCCACGAGTCGAGGTGGCCGGAGACGATCACGATTTCGTCCGGCTTCTCGGTGCCGGTCCAGTCGGCGATCACGTTGTAGCTGTCGGCGTCCGGCAGGATCTGCGGAGTGAGCGTCAAATGCATGGTGACCGGGCCGCGTTTGGACAGGCGGTCCATCAGCATCGAGTCCTCGATGGTCACCGCGGCCGCCGGAATCCGATGGCCATCCTGCAGGTTGGTACCGCCCGTGTGCGGGATGCGGTAAGCCGCGCCGCCGACGGCGCGCACCAGTGCCGCTACCGCGCCCATCTCAGCGGCGATGCGCGGACCGTTGCCGCGGTAAGCGACCGCCTGGCCATACGCCGTGCCGGCAAAACCGCGGTCCGCCATTTTCTGATCGAACGGCACATCGAACAGCACGATCTTGCCCTTGACTTTGGCGCCCTGCGCCTTCAGCTCGTCGAAACTGTGCACCACCAGCACCTCGGCCTTGATGCCTTCCGCCGGAGTCGCGCCAGAGCCGCCCAGCGCCGCCAGCACCACCTTCTGCGTCACGCCGGCGGGACGGCCCTTGTATTCGACCAGCGAGGCCGTTTCGGCGCCGCGTACCCAGTGCGGCACCTTGACCGGCTGCAAAGTCACCTTCGCGCCCAGCTTGCGCAGTTCCTCCGCCACCTGGGTCACCGCCGCCGCGGCGCCAGGCGAGCCGGACAGGCGCGGGCCGACCAGGTCGGCCAGGTCTTCCAGTCGTTGATAGGCGTAATCGCTCTGCATCGCGGTGTCGCGGATCTTGGCCAGCGCGGCCGGATCGTTGCCCGGGCTGGCGGCAAAGGCGGCGCCGGCGAACAGCGACGCGGCGAGGATAGTCAAGGCGGGGATGCGGGTGCGGCGGTTCATTGCTTTCGATCCTTTGGACAAATTCAACGGACCAAAACAATAGCGCATCCGGAAAGTTTTTGCTGGATTTTTATTGCGGTATTTACATGCTCAATTTACGCGGGGACGAGTCTCACCAGCGTGATTTCGGACGGCGCACCAAACCGCTTCGGCGGACCCCAATAGCCGGTGCCGCGGCTGGTGTACACCCACAGGTCGCGCACACGGTTCAGGCCGGCGACGAACGGCTGCTGCAAGGGCACGAACAAGTTCCACGGGAAGAACTGTCCACCATGGGTATGGCCCGACAACTGCAAGTGAAAGCCGGCCTCGGCCGCCGCATGCGCGCTGCGCGGCTGGTGCGCCAGCAGGATGCGCACCCGCACATAGTCCGGCGCCCCGGCCGCCGCCGCGTGCGGGTCGCTCTTGTGCGACTGCTGGAAATGGTGGGCTGTATAGTCCGTTACGCCGGCAATCATCAGCGCCGCATCGCCGCGCACGCGAACCACGTGCTCATTGAGCAAGACCGTCAGGCCCAGTCTGCGCATCTCGGCAATCCACTCTTCCGCGCCTGAATAATATTCGTGGTTGCCCGTCACGAAAAACGTGCCATCGCGCGCGGACAACCGCTGGAGCGGCTCCGTGTGCATCTTGAGCCGCTGCACGCTGCCGTCGACCAGGTCGCCAGTGATCGCAATCGCGTCCGCCTTGAGCGCATTGACGTGGTTGACGATCGCGTTCAGATAAGGACGCTTGATGGTCGGGCCGACGTGAATGTCCGAAATCTGGGCAATCGAATAGCCGTTGAGCGCATCGGGCAGGTTTTCGATCGGCACCTCGACCTTAACCACGCGCGCCACGCGCCGTGCGTTGACAAAACCGACCAAAGTGACCGCCAGCGCAGTCAAGGGCACGAGTACCGCGCTGTCGTGATGGACCAGCCATCCGTTCACGCCGATTACCCACAACAAGGCAAGGGTGACATCGCGCAGGAGGGTCAGCACCAGCAGCGACGAAAAATATCCCATCGCGATCAATCCCGCCCAAGCGAGTTGTTCCGACCACTTTCCGCGCTTGAGCGTGTGCGCGCGCAGACCGAGCGGCACCAGCACCCACGACAGCGCCAGCAACAACACGCCCACCGTTCCGGCGACGACGCCCGGCGCAATGGCGGGAAACAGCCGCATACCTATGTAAATGTGTAACAGCGCCAGCAAGAACAGGAGCGTGGGAAAGGATCGGCGGACACTCATGAATGACTTCGGAAAGCAAGGAATGCCGCTAAGATGGGGCGGCTTCGGCGGAGTGCAAGAGTCGTTCCAAATGTTAGGTGAAACTGGTCATTTGTAAGAGTGTGTATTAACAGATGGAATTGCAGGCGACCAGCGCTATATTGAACATGTGCCCCGGCGTTCAAGCGATCATTCCGATCCTCCGTGAGGCATTAAGGACAAGCCATGTTGAAGAATAAATGCTTTGGTGCGTTGATCCTGGTCGCTGCCGCCGTGTCCTCGACCACGGCAATGGCGGACGATCGCGGAATGAATACGGCGGTGGGCGCAGTGCTCGGCGCTGCGGTCGGCCACAGCGCTGGCGGACGCGACGGCGCGATCGTCGGCGGCGTGCTGGGTGCGGCGGTGGGCGCATCGATCCAGACGCGCGATGATTACCGCTACAACAATTCGGGTTACAGCTACAACAATTCGGGTTACTACTACGACAATCGCGGCTACGCCACGACGACGACCTATTACCAATCGGCGCCGGTGTATGTCGAGCCGCGTCCGGTGTACGTTGAATCGCGTCCGGTCTACGTCGAGCCGCGCCCGGTCTATGTGGAATCGCGCCGCTACTACCGTGCGCCGGAAGTGGTGTACGTGAACCCGGGACGCGGCCACTATGACCGCCATGACCGCGGATGGGATCGCGACGGCCGCCGGTGGGGCCATTGATCGCAAATGAGCCGAATGATCCAAATAAGCCGCGAGCAGTAACGCGGCTTTTTTTATTCAGGCGTCAAGACTCCTGATCATGTACAAAGCGTTACCGGGATAGCTCTCCAGCGCCGCCCGCAATTCCGGCCCCGGCGCAGGCTCCGTTTGAAAACCAAAACGTTCCCAGAACGCCAGGGAGTCCTGCACCGACACCAGCGCACAATTGGCCAACCCGCGTTCAGTTGCACGTTCGACAATGCGGGCCACCAGCCGCCGTGCCAGGCCACTGCCGGCGCGGGATACGGCCAGATCGTGGATGTACAAGGTGTTGGCGTTCGCCGGCACGACGAAACGGCTGTTCAATGGCGCAGCAGCGCCCAGCCTGCTGGGATAACCGAAAACATAAGCCGACACCACATCGCCATCGATTGCCACGAATGAGGTATCGGCCGCCGTACGGATACGCGACAACACAACCTCCTCCGGTTCCTGCATGGATGGCGGATAGCACTCAGCCTGGATTCGCATGATGGCATCGAGATCGTGTTCGCACACGGCGCGAACTGTGAATGTTATGGCTTTCGCATTGAGGATCGATTCCACTGGCAAAGGATGTGTTGGCTGCTGAAAGCCGAAATTCTACCTGAGCAGCCTAAACCGAATTGCCACTGCGACTTGCGCCCCACTGGCAGCAGGAACGTAGGGTGCGCACCCGTGCGCACGCGGTACGTTTGAATGCCGTTGGCGCCGGTCCGCACACGTACCGCGTGCGCACAGGTGCGCACCCTAACGGTCATTGCAGAGCGTGCCACCCCGGCGCATGAAAGAATATGGGGTGGAAGGCCGGCGATAGTGGTCGAGAATTTATCGTGGAGGTCCTACCCCGACCCTAACGTGACC
>NZ_SPUM01000007.1 GCF_004614195.1 Massilia horti
GAACCCAGCTCGCAATGCAGTAACAATCGCTGTCCAACATTTCTGGGTCACTTCAGAAGGCGGGGGCCCATACTGACTATGGGTTCCCGCCTGGGCGGGAACGACGGCAACTGCAGGCGTACGCTTGAACCGCCAGGACCATCCTTTCGCCAGGCGCGTAGAATCGTCCGGCGACTCCTCGGATTTGCCATGCTCAAGCGACCTGCCTCCGGACCGTTCAGTCTGTCTGAGGTCGCCGGCACCGTTCCTGTCCCGGCGACGGCTCCTTTCTGGAAGAAAGTGATCGGCTACGCCGGGCCCGGCCTTCTGATATCCGTGGGGTACATGGATCCCGGCAACTGGGCGACGGCGATCCAGGGCGGCTCGCAGTTCGGCTACCGCTTACTCTTCGTGGTCGTGCTGTCGAGCCTGGCGGCGATCGTGCTGCAATGCTTGAGTATGCGGCTGGGCATCGTCACCGGTAAGAATCTTGCGGAACATTGCCGCGACCAGTATTCGGCGCGCACGAGCAAAGCCCTGTGGCTTGGTGCGGAATTGTCGATCATCGCCTGCGACCTGGCGGAGGTATTGGGCTGCGCGCTCGCGTTCAAGCTGTTGCTCGGCGTATCGCTGCCGGCCGGCGTGGCGCTCACAGCGCTCGACACGGTCATTGTGCTTGGGTTGAAAGGGAAGGGCTTCCGCCAGTTTGAAGCGATCGTGCTCGCGTTGATCGCCACCATCGGCATCTGCCTGTTCGTGGAATTGATATTCGTTCAGCCGGACTGGGCCGCAGTTGCGGCAGGCATCTTGCCATCCCGCGACGCGCTGTCTACCCGTGAGCCCCTTTACCTTGCCGTCGGCATTCTTGGTGCAACCGTCATGCCGCATAACCTTTATCTGCATTCATGGGTCGTGCAGACGCGGATCACGCGGCAGGAAGATGGCTGCCGCCCGCACGAAGCGATCGCCTTGTCACGTATCGACACCGTCGGCTCGCTGCTGGTGGCCCTGTTCATCAACGCCGCGATCCTGGTCCTCGCGGCGGCAGCTTTCCATAAGCCGGGTGGCGGCAATGTGATGGATATCGACCAGGCCTACTACCTGCTGGCGCCGATCGCCGGAACGACGCTGGCGGCAATCCTGTTCGGGCTGGCGCTGCTGGCGGCCGGGCAAAGCTCGACCTTTACCGGAACCATTGCCGGTCAGGTCATCATGGAAGGCTTCCTCAAACTCAAGATTCCTTGCTGGCAGCGCCGTGCGATCACCCGCGCGCTCGCGCTGGCCCCGGCCATGGCGGGTGTGCTGACACTTGGCGACCACGCGATCGGCACCATGCTGGTGGCAAGCCAGGTGGTACTGAGCTTGCAGCTACCGTTTGCGCTGTATCCCTTGATCAGTTTTACCGATCGGCGCGGCATCATGGGCCATTTTGCCAACCGCTGGTGGACCTCGGTGTCGGCGTGGGGAATGTTCGCGATTATTACAGCTGCGAATGTTTGGCTGGCGGTGCAGGTGATGCTGGGGTAGACCGCGCGACCCGCCCGGCAGGCAGGCCGCGCGAATTGTTCATTCAGGACGCCGCTACTCCTGCTTGCCGCTCGAGCCGCCCGGGCTGCCGCCCTGCGAACCTGCCGGGGAGGCGGCACCTGCGCCGCCCGCTCCCGTTTTGCCCGCCATCGCCGCTTCCGGCGCAGCGGCACCGGCACCAGACGTTGCCTGCCCACTGCCCAGTTCCGCACCGGTCATTGGCTGCGCCTGTGGGTTCGATTCGGTGCGCACTGCCATTTTCCTGAGCACGTCCAGCGCCGCGGTCGGCATCGTCACCGTGGCTTCGCCGCTGCCGCCGTCCACCGCCATTTGCTTGTCGCGGTCGGCCACGTAATTCCATTCCGGCCCCTGGTTCCACGAGCCGCGTACCTCGCCCGGCCCTTGGGACATGTCGAAGTAGATGTTGGTAAAGCGCGGATCGCCTGGCTGCTTGCCCGGGGGGAAGTTCGGTTCGATCGCATACAAGGCTTTTTCGAACGACTTCTGGTGGGCGATCTCGCGCGTCATCAAAAAGCCCAGCGCTTCCTTCAAGCCCGGATCGTCGGTCAGCGCGATCAGGCGCTCGTAGACGATCTTGGCGCGCGCCTCGGCGGCGATGTTCGAGCGCAGGTCGGCGGTCGGCTCGCCGATCGTGTCGACATAGGCTGCGGTCCACGGCACGCCGGCCGAGTTGGTCAGCGGTGTGCCGCCGCCGTACAGCACTTGGGTCACATGGCTGTCATTGCCGGCGCCGTGAATCTTGCGGTACAGCTCGGCCTCGGACAGCGCGGCTTCCGCCAGCTCGCCCTTGGCGCCCTTGTTAAGCATTGCCACGATGTGGCCGATCACTTCGAGGTGACTCAGCTCCTCGGTCGCAATGTCAAACAGCATGTCCTTGCGGCCCGGATCGTCTTCCGATACCGCCTGGGTGAAATAACGCATGGCGGCGGCCAGCTCGCCCTGCGGGCCGCCGAACTGCTCCAGCATCAGGTTCGCCAGCCCCGGGTTCGGCTCGCTGACCCGGACCGTGTACTGCAATCGCTTATTGTGCGCAAACATGTGGTGCTCCTCATCGGTTGTGCCGCCTGCTTGGGCGACCGAACAACGGCGCCCGGACAACAGGCGCTCATTCGTCGATTGACCGATTGACTGTGCGACCAATGCTTGGTTCATCTCAGCCAAGGGGAGTGCCCGAAAAGCTTGTGCAGCGCGTAGGGTGCACGGGGCCGCCGAGGCCTGTGCGCACGCGGTACGGTTGAATAGAGTTTGCGTTCGCGTGCGTAGCGGTGCAAACGGTGCGTCGTGGTGGCGCAGCCGCGAGCCCGCAAGCGATGACCGCGTGCGCACAGGTGCGCACCCTACGAACGCGCTTTCGGGGCTGCTAAAACAGCACCCCTAGCTCGATCAGGCCGCGCACTTGCGAGCCCTTGTTGCCGTCCGCGCCGAAGGCCGCGCCCGGAGTGGTGTCGCTCGCGCCAACATACGAAAGCTCGCCGCGCACGAAGTAGTTCTGGTACTGGTACGTGGGCGTGACTGTGAGCGACCATGCCGCGCTGCCGGGGCCATACAGCAAATTGGGCGCGCCGCTGGCGATGCTGCCCGTCGAGTTGATGTATTCCAGCCGCCCGGCAAGTTTGAAGCCCGGCGTGCGCACCGCCGCGGGAACGTCCCCGGAACCGAAGTCATAGCTCACCAGCAGCGCCGCCCCGTACGTCGATGCGGAATCCCTGGCGCCGAACTGTTCGAGCCTGGGCACGTGGGTGTATTGCAGGTACGGCTGGAGGACCCACGGCCCCTCGGTGTGCGTGTAGATCAGGTTGTAGATCTGCTGGTTGTTCTGGAACAGCGGTGTCCGGGTTGACGACACGCCGGTGTGGGAGGTGTTGCCGCCGCCCACGAAAGCCAGGGTGTTGGATTTGTCGAACGCATAGCTGGCCGACCCCGTGATCCAGCTGAGATGACCTGAGTAGAAGCCATCGTTCACCGAAAAGGCGAGCGACAGCGGCCCTTGCGCGTAATTCACCTGCACGCCCCGGTTCACCGCGTTCTCCTGGTTCCAGAGCAGGCCGCGCTCGACGTTCATGTTCTGGTATGTGAACGTGGTCTCCGCGCCGATCACGGTTGGCAGTTTGCCGACCATCACCGAAAAATTCTCGTTGGGGGCGATTTTCAGATAGCCCTGGGGGATCGGGGTATAGAACGCCGGCGTGGCATCACCGGCGGGGAGGTAAGGCGTACCGAGCGCCGGGAGCGAATAGTAGCCAAACTGGAGGAAGAACTGGATCAGGCCGTCCGGCTTGTTGAGGAACACCTGGCCATTGTTGATGTCGAAGCGCCACCTGTGGTCAGCCGGCAGGTGGTTGCTTTGCAGCTGCGCGAAGCCGCTCAGCACGCCGGTCGCGTATATGGGGCCGACTTCGCCCACGTTGAAGCGTGCGGGCTTGGGGTTGGGGGTTAGCGTCGCAAGCGGCGGCTGCAGCGCCGGCGGCGGATCCGCGCCGGGAGCCTGGTCCTGGGCCCACGCGGTAACAGGCGTGCTGATCCATGCACTCGCCAATGCAAGCCCGAGGCAGGCGGAGATATTTCTGTAGCGTCCTTTCACGGCGTTCTCCCAGGTTGAGCTGCGACCAAACTGCTGACCGCTCAATTGTGGACGCGATCGGACGAGCACAAAGGCTGCCGCATCAGGACTTTGTGTCGTCGCGTGGCCAAGCCGTGGGCAGATGCCAGCCGTAATGGATCGCCATGAAGCGCAGGGCGAAACAAAGGCCGCCGCCGACAATCGTGGTTGCAATCGGCGAAACGTGCAGCACCCGGCCGACGACGACGACGATGGCGCCGGCAAGCGCCGCCAATGCATACAGGTCGGCGCGCAAGACGATCGGAATCTCGGCGACCAGCACGTCGCGCAGCATGCCGCCGCCGATTCCGGTCAACATGCCAAGCAGCGGCGCCATCACCGGGGTGAGCCCGTGGACCAGCGCTTTTTCGGTACCCGCCACGGCAAAAAACGCCAGGCCGACGGCATCGAACCACAGCACCTCGTTGCTGAACCGATCGGTGACCGGATACCAGAAGAAGGTGATCAGGCCGGCCAGAACGGAGACGGCAATGTATTTCCAATCGGCGATCGCCGCCGGCGGCACCGCGCCGATCAGCACGTCGCGGGTAATGCCGCCCACATTGCCTGCCGCGAAAGACAGCACCAGCACGCCGAAGATATCGAGCCGGTGCTTGACGGCGGTTATCGCGCCGCTGATCGCGAAGACGAACGTGCCTCCAAGGTCAAGGACGGCCAGCAGGATATGCAGCATAAGCCCGCTCTGAAACGAGCTCTTATGCCGACAGCCAGGCCCGCGCGGCAACCACCAGGGTCTCCACGCCAGTCTCCAGGGTGGGATGGATGACAGGCAGGAAACGCGGGTTGTGGTTGGTCGGGATTTCGTTAATCCGGTTCTCCGCCTTCGCCTTGGCGTAGATGCCAGGGTCGGTCCCGCCGACGAACCAGAAGACCGATGGCGCCTGCCATTCTGTCCCGAACGACCCGAAGTCCTCGCTCGCCGATGCCGGTCCGGTTTCCCGGATGCGGTCGGCAGGAAAGTGCCGCCGGAACGCATCGCGTACGCGCGAGGCCGCCGCCGCGTCATTGGTTACCAACGGATAGCGGTCCAGCGGTGTGATCTCCGGTGGCTTTAATGCGCCCGAGGCCGCCGCTTCGGCGTTGGCGATGCGCGTGACCGCATCGAGCACGCGCTTGCGCACGCCCTCATCAAAGGTGCGCACATTGAGCTTGATGACCGCCTCGTCCGGAATCACGTTTTCCTTGGTGCCGGCCTGCAGCGAGCCGACCGTCACCACGGCCGCCTCCGTGGGCCCGACCTCGCGGGAGACGATGGTCTGCAGCCGCAGCACCGTCGCCGCCGCCATCACGACGGGGTCGATGCTGGCCTGCGGCATCGAGCCGTGCGCGCCGCGCCCGAACAGGCGGATCTGCAGGCTGTCGGCTGCGGACGTGATGACCCCGCTGCGGCTGCCGATGGTGCCGGCCGGGCCGACCATCACATGCTGGCCGAGCACCGCGTCCGGCTTGGGAAAGCGCTTGAGCAACCCGTCATCGATCATCGCGCGGGCGCCCTCGGCCGTTTCTTCGCCGGGCTGGAACACCGCCATGAGCGTGCCGTGCCAATCGGCGCGGTTCTGCGCCAGCGCGGTGGCCGCACCGGCCAGCCAGGTCACATGCATGTCGTGGCCACACGCATGCATGACCGGGACGACGTTTCCCTCACGGTCGGTGGCCCTGACGTGGCTCGCGTACGGCACGCCGGTCGCTTCCTCGACCGGCAGTGCATCCATGTCGGCACGCAGCATTACCGTGGGGCCGTCACCATTGCGCAGCAGGCCGACCACACCCGTCTTGCCGACCCCGGTCGTTACCTCGTAGCCGGCCGCGCGCAACCGGTCAGCCGCCAGTCCCGCCGTTCGGGTTTCTTGCATGGACAGTTCCGGGTGGGAGTGTATGTCGGTGTACAGCTTTTCCAGATCTGGCAGCAGGGCGCTGAGATTGCCCGGCAACGAATCGGACGGATTCGCCTGCGTCGTGTTCATGGTCGTTCATCTCCATGTCGCTCTGTTTTTCGAGAGGGAGGCAGGGCGAAAAGTTCAGAGTGAAATGAATTCCGACAATGAAAGGCAGATCAAGAGATTTTTTTTAAAGCCTTGTTTCATATTGGAGCCGCACAGCAAGATGACGGGGATTGTTGAAAAGGCGCGTACTGGCGGTGGTGCCATCGTCATACACCTGGCCGTTGTGCCGGGGCCTGTGCAGCAGGTTTGCAAAGCCAAGGCGCCACTGGCCATCTCCCGCCTGCCAGGCCGCATAGGCTTCCAGTTCGCGCAAGACGCCGCTGGCCTCGGTCAGGGCCTGGGCGGTTCGCGCCCGATAGCCGCCGACCATGTGCAGGTTGGCGCCTGAACTCATGCCGGAGGCCATGCGCATATCGGCGCCCAGGTTGAGAGTAAGCGGGGCCTGCGCGGCCAAGCGGTTGTCCGGGCCAGAAATGCCATCCAGGCGTGACCAATTGCGCCCGAGATTGGCGCGCAGATCAAAGGTCGGCCAGCCGGGGTGTAATGCCGGTATCGGCGCCCTGGCGTCGAGCTCGATTCCTTGTACGCTGGCGCTGCCGCCGTTGGCCGGCATGCTGACCCAGACGCCGTTTTCCTGCCACACCTGTAGCAGCATCACGTCGCGGATCCGGCGCGCATACGCCGACACGCTCAGCATCGCGTCGTGCGCGAAATAGGATTCCAGTGCAGCGTCCAGGCCCCATGCCAGTTCCGGGCGCAGCAGTGGATTGCCTTGGTAGTCGGGGCTGGCCGGGCCGTTGTCATTATTGACTGTGTACCTGCGCGGCACCAGGTCGCGCGGCAGCGGTGCCTTGTAGGTACGCGCCAGTGATACACGCAGCTGATTGCGGCTGCTGTCGGGGAGTTTCCATACCGCCTGGGCCACCGGGCTCCAGACGCGCGACATCGTGGATGCGCCGCTAAAATCGCGCCCATTGGTGCGCGTATCAAGCCCTTCCCAGCGCAATCCGAGGTAGGCTTGCAGGCGTTCGCTCAGGGCCCACTCGTCCTGCGCAAACAGGGCCACCCGCCCGACTGTCGCGCTGTAGTCCTGATCCAGGGTGTGGAAGGGAAGAGCGCCAGATCCGGCCGGACCCGTGTCGCGCTGCAGGCGTGACTCGCTGCGACGCGTGGCCGCCGCATCCCAGCCAACCGCGATGTCGTGCCCATGCGCCAGCGGTGCCACGTACTTGCCGCTCGTGTTAACACGCCGCTCGAAAGCCCCGGATTGCACGGCACGGTTTAGCCACAGTGTTCCGGCCGCATCGATACCATGGAAAAGGTAATCGCCGTCGCGTCCGCTTGCCTCGAACCCGGCCTTGGCCGTCAAGCGGCTGGAATCGACACGATGGGTCCAGGTCAGGTCGGACTTCACGATCCAGGTATCGTACACGGCGCGCCAATCGGAATCAGGCGATGCGGTAGTCCGCCCCTGCAAGGTCGTTTCCTGCTGCGCGCCGCGTGAATCCGTGCGCGACAGGTCGACCAGGCCTTGCCAGGCCAGCGTATCTCCTCCGTCCAGCTTGAGGTCGATGCGCGGCGCAAGGCTCAATTTGCGCATGCGGTTATCGTCCTGTTCGTCGAAGCGGCGGATTGACGTGCCTTCGGCATCACTGAAGCGCTCGTCGATCGTCGGCTGTTCACGCCGCCGGCTTTCGTTGACGGTGGCGGTGAGGGCATAGGCAGCCGCGCCGGTTTGCCGCGTCCACCGCAAGGTGGCGGCCGGACTGAACGCGTCAGACTCCTGCTCGCCAGCCAGCTTGAGCGTCCGGCGCGCCGCACCGGAGGCCTTTCTCATGATGATGTTGATCGAACCAGCCACTGCCTGCGCGCTGGCATCCGCCTGAGCGCTGCGCTGGATTTCGATGCGTTCGATCAGGTCGGGCGAAAGCATGTCGATCGTGAACCCGATCGGCGCCGGTTCTCCGTCGATCAGGATCTGTGTGTATCCATTGCCCAGGCCACGCATGCGGATCTGGTTCCCGGAGATGCTCAGTCCCGGCTGGCGCTTGAGGGCACCGGACAAGGTGGTATCGCCGAATCGCTGCAGTTCCTCGCGTCCAACCACGATGCGCCCAAGCACGTCATCGCGGCGCTGCTGGACCGCCCCCGGCCCCCTGACCTGAACCTGCTGGATATTCCCCGCGCCGCTCTCATCCTGATTGCTTTGCTGTGCTTTGGCTTCGAGGCCGAATATGGAAAAGGGGATGCACAGCGCGAGCAACGAGCGACGATTCATGAAGGCTAGGTTGAAATGGGGTGGAAAAAGACGGTGCAAGGGCCGCTAGCATATCAAGCCAACATATTCGGAAAATGCGCGGATTGTCACTAAACGCAGTATTAACGGATTACGGCATCGTCGATGCACCGCGGGCGCGCGGCAGTGTCCCTGCTCACTTGCCGGGCGTCTCGATCGGCTGTCCGTCCGTGTCGCGCAGCTCGGTTGGACCAAGCTTGAGCGCATCGAGCTGCGGCGCGATCTTTTTGCGCTCGCCCACCGCGACCACGATCATCCGCTCCGGCACCAGGTATTGGCGCGCCACCGCCTGCACCTGCTGCGCGGTGACTTTCGAGAACTGGGCCGGCAAGCGCGCGTAGTAGTCGGGCGGCAGGTCGAACACGTAGAGCTCGGCCAGGCTGGCGCCGATGTCGCTGTTGGTCTCGAAACGGCCGGGCAGCGACAGCACCTGCGAATTGCGGGCGCCGGCCAGCTCATGCGGCGGCAGCGGCTGGTCGCGCATCCGTCGTACCTCTTTGAAAATCTCGGACACCGACGCGCCGGTCACGTCGGTGCGCACGCTGCCCGCGATGACGAACGGACCCGGTGTGCGGTCGTAGCGAAACGCGGAGAACACGCCGTAGCTGTAGCCCTTGTCCTCGCGCAGGTTGTTGTTGATGCGGCTCGAGAACAGCCCGCCGAGCGACGCGTTCATCACTTCCAGCGCCGGGTAGTCGGGCGTATTGCGCTGTGCGCCGACGGCGATCACGCGCAGCGCGGTTTGCGGGGTGTCGGGCTTGTCGACCAGGACCACGCGCGCCTTGGTGGTGTCCGGATCGCCCGGCCTGGCGGGGCCGCCGGCCGCCTGCGGCCAGCCGAGAAAGCGCGCCTCGGCCAGCGTCTTGAGCTCGTCGCGCGATATGTCGCCCGCCACCACCAGCGCCGCGTTCCCCGGCAGGTAATGGCGCTGCCAGAAGTCGTGCAGGTCGTTGCGTGTGGTGTCGCGGATCGCCTTTTCTGTGCCGAGCTGCGCGTAGCCGTACGGATGCGAGGGGCCATACAGCGCAGCCACGGCGGCCACTGCCGCCACCGCTTCGGGCGAGTCGCGCTGGCCGACCAGGTCTCCCAGCCGGCTGGCGCGCTGGCGCTCCACTTCGGCGTTCGGAAACGCCGGATGCTGGACCACGTCGGCCAGCACGTCGAGCGCTTGCGGGAAGTTCGATTTGAGCGACAGCACCGAGGCGATCGAGGCGTTCGGCGTGCTGGTGGTGTCGAGAAAGGCGCCAAGCTGCGCGATATCGTCGGCGATCTGCGGTGCGCTGCGCGTGACTGTCCCTTCCTGCAGCATCTGCGCGGTAAAGCCGGCCAGGCCCGGAGTGTCAAGCGGGTTGGCGTCCGAACCGCTGCCCACCACCAGCTGTGCCGACACCAGCGGCAGCGTGCTGTTGTAGTAGTGGATCACGGTCAGCCCGTTCGCCAGCACGAAGCGCTCGCCCTGCGGCAGCGCATACTTGGGCGGCGGACCGGCCTTGGGCGGCTTGCTGCGCCACGGCTCGTTGCGGTTCACGCCCGGCGCCTTGCCCGGCGCGCTCTCGGGCGGCGGCGGTGCGGGCACCTCGGCCACCAGGTTCGGCGTGCCCGGCATGGCGATCACCACCGCGCGCTGCTGCGCCTGCAGCCAGGTGCGCGCGGCGCGCTGCACGTCGGCGGCGGTCACCCGGCGCAGCCGCGCAATGTCCTTCGGCAGGTAGCCCGGGTCGCCGGTGTACTGGTTGTAGCGGTTGATCTGGTTGGCGAGGCCATTGTCGCCCAGCTTTTCGATCGAGGTGAGCATCGCGGTTTCGATGGTGTTCCTGGCGCGTTCCACTTCGCGCTCCGACGGACCGGACTCGCGCAGCGCGGCCAGTTCGGCGTCGACCGCCTCTTCGATCTCCTGCGGCGTGCGTCCGGCACGCGCCGTCACGTCGAGCGTGAAGGTGGAGGCCAGCGCATACGAATTTTGCTCGGCGTTGGCGTCCTGGGCGATCTGGCGTTCGTAGACCAGCGACTTGTACAGCCGGCTCGACTTGCCGCCCGCGAGAATCTGGGCCGTCACCGCCATCTCGGCGTCGCCCGGCTGGAACGCCGGCGGCGTGAGCCAGCCCATGAACACGCGCGGCAGCTCGACGCGATCCGGCACCACCACCCGGCGCTCGCGCGTGATCGGCGGCGTCGCCACGGCCGGCCGCACTACGGGCGGGCCGCGGCGCAGGCTGCCGAAGTATTTTTTGACGAGCGCACGTGTCCTGGCCTTGTCGATGTCGCCCGCGATCACGATGCTGGCGTTGTCCGGGCTGTAGTAGCGGATGAAGAAGTTGCGCACGTCTTCGAGCTTCGCGCCCTGGATGTCCGCGTGCGAGCCGATCACCGCCGCGTGGTATGGGTGGCCCTTCGGGAACAGCGTGTGCGTCAGCGTCTCCTCGGCGATGCCGTAGGGCCGGTTCTCGACGTTCTGGCGGCGTTCGTTGCGCACCACGTCCTGCTGGTTCGACAGCGCGCCCTGGTCCAGCACGTCGAGCAGGTAGCCCATGCGGTCGGCATGCACCCACAGGGCCAGCTCGAGCTGGTTGGATGGCACCGTGTCGTAGTAGTTGGTGCGGTCGAAGTCGGTGCTGCCATTGCTGTCGGTGGCGCCGGCGCCTTCCAGCAGCCGGTCGGCCAGCCCGCGCGGCAGGTGGCGGCTGCCGGCGAACATCATGTGCTCGAACAGGTGGGCAAAGCCGGTCAGCCCGGGCGCCTCGTTGGCCGGTCCCACGTGGTACCAGATGTTCACCGCCACGATCGGCAGCCGGTGGTCCTCGACCAGGATCACTTCCAGCCCGTTGGGAAGCGTGATTTTCTCGTACGCGATGCTGGGCACCGCGGATTGGGCCGCAGGCGGCACGCCGGCCGCGGGGTGATTCGAGACAAAGCCGCACAGCGCGGCGAAGACCAGACAGACGGCAAGCAGGAAACGGTGTTTCATGTCGCTCTCCGGTTCGATGTTCGGATTGTCAGTGGCAGCTGGCCTTGCCGTGGTCGGGCTGTGCCCCGGCCGGGCGCTGGCCGGCCGGCACATACTGCCATTCGTAGCCGTCGTCCAGCAGGGTCAGGCGCAGCACGCCGAAGCCGGTGGCGTCGCGCACCTCGCTGTTGGCGATGGCCCACTTGAAGGGCGTCGGGAAGGCGCCGCCGGTGCCGACCACGAACTGGCGGATTCCCTGCTCTCCGTCGAAGCTGCCCTTGGCGTCCTGCGGGGCGAAGCGTTCGTACACATGGTCGTGCCCGGACAGGACGATCTCGGCGCCAAAGCGGTACAGCAGGTCCCACGCCGCGCGCATCGTGGGAATGCTGCCGTGCCATCCTGAACTGAACAGCGGGTGGTGCCAGTACGCGAGCGTGCAGCGCGCGGGGTGAAGTTCCAGGTCCTCGCGCAGCCAGGCCAGCTGGGCCGCATGTTCAAGCGGGCCCAGGTTGCTGTTCAGTGAGACCACGTGCCAGCTGCCCAGTTCGAAGCTGTAGTAGCCCTTGCCGGCGCGCGCGCCGAAATAGGCGAAGTAGGGCGCGGCCTTGGGCGTGTAGTATTCATGATTGCCGGGCGCGGGCCAGGTGCGCTCCTTGAAGCGGCCCCAGGTCGGCTCGTAGCAGTTGGCAAATTCGCTGGCCGCACCGACCGGATAGGTTGAATCGCCCAGCGTCAGCACCACAGCGCCCGGATCGGCCGCCAGGCCGCCGGCGACGATCGCGGCGGTATCGGAGGCGCCGGCAAAGCGCGCGTCCGGATGCTGGCAGCGGGCGATGTCGCCGGCCGCATAAATAGTAACCGGCGCGGTCACCGGTTCGGCCGCGTGCGCCCACGCGCCGGCGGCGCACAGGGCGGCCGCGAGCGCGCACCGGCAACGGCAAGACATCGGGTTTGGCGTGCTTCGCTTATTCGATAAAGCGCAGCAGGCCCTGCAGTGCGTGCGCGACCGTCTGCTCGCGCACCGCCTTGCGGTCGCCCGCGAACACCAGGCGTTCGGTGTGGGTGGTATCGCCGCGCGCCCAGCCAAAGCAGACCGTGCCGACCGGCTTGCCCGGCACCGCGCCGCTCGGGCCGGCAATGCCGGTGGTCGAGATCGTGACGTCGGCCACGCTGTTGGCCAGCGCCCCTTCGGCCATGGCGGCCGCGACTTCTTCGCTGACCGAGCCGAACTGCGCGATCAACGCCGCCGACACGTCCAGCATCTCGGCTTTGGAAGCATTCGAATAGGTCACGAAGCCGCATTCGAACCAGCCGGTGGAGCCAGCAATTTCCGTGACCGCCTGCGCGACCCCGCCCCCGGTGCATGATTCGGCAGTGGCAAGGACCAGGCCTTTCGCTTCCAGCGCCCGGCCAACTTTGGCGGCAAGATCGAGTATGTCATTCGTCACGTGGGGCTCCTTTCTTGTGCTTCGATTGTGATACGGCCACTACCGGCCAGCGTTTCTACTCTGGCAGCTTATCCATGTTCGTGCAAGTGTTACTTGGCGGCGTGCCCTGCTCTAGCGCAACGTTACTGTGCGGGTCTATCCAAAAGACATGAGAACGAGTACATTGAATTGAGCCAAATCAGTAGTTGTGCGGATTTCCGTGTTCGTTTCGTGCGCCTTCACGGTCGCGCTTGCTGCTATCCTGCTGGCATCTCCAGTTTGCTTTTTTCTTTTCATTAACGAAGGACGACTCATGCCGCTCGATCGTATCCAATGGGACAGCAAGGAGCCGTCGCGGCTGTGATGGTGCCGGGCGTGCGTACGATCTTGCCCCTGCGCGCTCTCGCGCTGTGCCTGTGCCTGGTCGCAAGCGCTGCCGGCGCGCAGCCGGAGGTTGGCGAGCTGCAACTCAAGGCCGCCTACCTGTACCGCTTTGCCAGCTTCGTACAGTGGCCGGAAAGGGCGTTCGCGACCTCTGACAGCCCGTTCCTGATCGGCGTGGCCGGCGACGACGAACTGGCGGACGAGGCCAGGCAGGTGGTTGCCGGGCGCGGCATCGACGGCCATCCGTTCGAGGTGCGCCGGGTGCAGCGCGGCGACTCGCTGGACGATCTGCACATCCTGTTTCTCGGCGCCCTGGACCGGAGCGCGCTGGCCGAGCTGTTAAATAGCGCGCGCAGCCTGGCGTTGCTCACTGTGTCCGACTCGCCCCACGCAGTTGAACTGGGCAGCATGATCCGTTTCGTGGCCGCGCGCGAGCGCTTGCGCTTCGAGGTCGCGCTGGCCCAGGTGGAGCCGGCTGGCCTGCGCATCAGCGCGCGCATGCTGGCCACTGCCGCCAACGTCACGGGGACGCCATGATCCGGCTGCGCTCGATCCGCAAGAAGCTGGTCGCGGTCGTGATGTCGACCACGCTGGCCGCGCTGCTGGTCTCGGTCGGCACCGTGATCATCTACGACCTGCGCAGCTACCGGCACGTGCTGATCAACGATCTGGAGACCCAGGCCGAGCTGCTCGGCCACATGACCTCGGCCGCGTTGACCTTCAACGACGCGAACCTGGCGCGCGAGAACCTGGCGCTGCTCAAGAGCCGCCCCAACGTGCGCGCGGCGGCCATCTACAACGCGAACCGCAAGCTGTTCGCGTCCTACCTGGCGCCGGGCGCGGCTGTCGATTTTCCCGAGATCCCGGTTGAGGGCAAGGCGCGCAAGGAGGACGGCGACCTGATCGTGTTCCACCGCATCGTGGAAAAGGGCGAGGTCCTCGGCTTCGTCTACCTGCGCGCCGAGAATGCGCTGCTGGCGCGCACGTTCGACTATTTCGGCATCGCGGCCGGCGTTACGCTGCTGGCGCTCTTCATCGCCTGGCTGCTGGTGCGGCGGCTGGGCGGCGTGATCACCGTGCCGATCGTCGACATCACGCGCATCGCGCACGAGGTGGTCGCCACGCGCGACTATTCGCGCCGCGCGCATCGCAACAGCAACGACGAGGCGGCCGAACTGGTCGACTCGTTCAACGCAATGCTCACCGAGATCGAGCAGCGCACGCGCGAACTGGAAGACTCGAACCGCGAGATCGCACGCGAGGCCCAGCGCAGGAGCGAGGTCCAGCAGCAGGTGATGCGCATGAACGAGCAGCTCGAGCAGCGTGTCGAGGAGCGCACCCGCCAGCTGGCGCTGGCCAACGCCGAACTGGGCGAGGCGATCGCCGAGGCCAGGAGCGCCAACCAGGCCAAGTCGGCCTTCCTGTCGTCGATGAGCCACGAGCTGCGCACACCGCTCAACGCCATCCTCGGTTTCGCCCAGGTCCTCACTTCCGACTCGCTGCCCACTACCGCCGAGCAGAAGAAGGAGTTCGCCAATCACATCCTCAAGTCCGGCCGCCACCTGCTCACGCTGATCAACGAGATCCTCGACCTGGCCAAGGTTGAATCGGGCGCGGTGTCGCTGTCGATGGAGCCGGTGGCGCTGCACGACATGCTCGCCGAGTGCCGCAGCATGATCGAGCCGCTGGCCTTTGAGCGCGGTATCCGGGTGCTGTTCCCGGACAACGCGAATGCCGTCGTGATGGCCGACCGCACCCGCCTGAAGCAGGTGCTGCTCAACCTGCTGTCCAACGCCATCAAGTACAACCGCGAGAGCGGCGCGGTGGTGCTGGCCTGCAGCTCCGACACGCCCGAACGGTTGCGCCTGTCGGTGCAGGACACCGGCTTCGGCCTGCGGCCGGACCAGGTCAACGCGCTGTTCCAGCCGTTCAACCGGCTCGGGCAGGAGGGCGGCAGCGAGGAAGGCACCGGCATCGGGCTGGTGGTGACCAAGCGCCTGGTCGAGCTGATGGGCGGCACCATCGGCGTCACCAGCAGCCCGGGCGTGGGCAGCGTGTTCTGGATCGAGCTGCAGGCGACCACGCCGCACGCGATGCCGGCCGAGCGCACGGCGCCGGTACTCAGGCTGGCCAGCGGTGCGCCCGGCGGGCAGGCTCCGCGCCTGCTGCTTTACGTGGAGGACAATCCGGCCAACCTGAAGCTGGTCGAAGAGCTCGTGCGCCTGCGTCCCGACCTGCGCCTCTTGTGCGCCCCCGATGGCCCGCGCGGGCTGGCGCTGGCCAGGTCCCATCTGCCCGACATCATCCTGATGGACCTGAATTTGCCGGGGATGAGCGGCACCGAGGTGCTCAAGGAACTGCGGCGCGATCCGCGCACAGCAGACATTCCGGTGCTGGCGCTGACCGCCAACGCCATGCCGCGCGATATCGAGCGTGGCCTTGCGGCCGGCTTTGATCGCTACCTGACCAAGCCGATCGAGATCGACAAGTTCACCGAGGCGATCGACAGCGTGCTGGCGCAGCCGGCCGATCACCATGCAATTGAAAGGTCAGGATCATGATTTCGCCGGCCGATATCCGCCGCGCCCGCATCTTGGTGGTCGACGACCAGCAGGTCAACGTGCAACTGCTCGAATACCTGCTCAAGACCACCGGCTACGAGAACGTCTCCAGCACTACCGATCCGCGCCAGGTGGCGAGCCTGCACGAGCAGCACCGCTTCGACCTGATCATCCTCGACCTGCATATGCCGGGGATGGACGGTTTCCAGGTAATGGAGGCGATCAGGCCGATCGAGAGCGGAGCCTGGATGCCGGTGCTGGTGGTGACCGCGGAACCGGACAAGAAGCTGGCCGCGCTGGAAGCGGGCGCGCGCGACTTCATCAGCAAGCCGTTCGACACGGTCGAGGTACTCACCCGCATCCGCAACCTGCTCGAGGTGCGCCTGCTGCACCGCGAGTCGAACGAATACGGCGCGCGTATGGAACGCAAGGTGCACGAGCGCACCGCGGAGCTGCAGCGTTTTCGCGGCGCGATGGACGCGACCCTGGACGCCATCTTCCTGATCGACACGCGCACGATGACGATAGTCGACGTGAACGACGGCGCCTGCCGCATGCTCGGTTTCTCGCGCGAGGCACTGCTGCGGATCGACCCGGTGGCGCTGGGGCTGGCCACGCGCGAGCAGCTCGAGCGGCACCTGGCCACCGACGCTGCCGCTCACGAGTCGGACATCGCCGAGACCGAGCTGCTGCGCGCCGACGGGCAGGGCTCGGTGCCGGTGGAGATCGGCTGGCAGATGCAGGCGGGAGGCGGCGGGCGCATGCTGATCGCGGTGGCGCGCGACATCAGCGAGCGCCGGCAAGCCGAGATACGCATGAAGCACATGGCCAGCTACGATGCGCTCACTGGCCTGCCGAACCGCACGCTGTTCTTCCAGAACCTGCGCGACGCGATCGAGCTGGCGCGGGACAAGAACTGGGCCATCGCCGTGCTGTTGATTTCGCTCGACCGCTTCAAGATGATCAACGACACGCTGGGAACCACGCTGGGCGACGAGCTGCTGCGCCAGTTCAGCAACCGGCTGGTGCGCTGCGTGCGGCTGCGAGACACCGTTGGACGGCTGGGCGGCGACGAGTTCGCGCTGATCCTGACCATGAGCCGCGACCAGCAGGAAGCGGTGAACGTGGCCAACGAGGTGCGCGAGGCGCTGCGCGTGCCGTTCGACCTGCACGGCAGGAAGGCCGCCCTGACTGCCAGCATCGGCATCTCGATGTATCCCGACGACGCCACCGATCCCGGCACGCTGGTCAAATACGCCGACACCGCCATGGTGCGCGCCAAGGAGGCGGGACGCGACGGCTACCGCTTCTTCACCGCCGGGATGAACGTGCAGGTGCTGGCGCGGCTGGACCTGGAGCTGGCGCTGCGCAGCGCGCTGGAAGGCGGCCAGTTCGAGCTGTACTACCAGCCCAAGCTGGAGCTCAACACTGGCCGCATCAGCGGGGTCGAGGCGCTCCTGCGCTGGCACCGTCCGGGCTTCGGCCTGGTCTACCCCGCCGAATTCGTGCCGGTGATGGAAGAGACCGGACTGGTGGTGCGCGTGGGCGAATGGATCATCGACGAGGCCTGCCGCCAGATCGCGGCCTGGAACGCGGGCGGGGTAAGCGACGTGCGGGTGGCGGTGAACGTATCGAGCCGCCAGTTCGTCGAGGGCGACCTGGAAGGCACGGTCCGGCGTTCGATCGAGCGCCACGGCATCGAACCGGGCCTGTTGGAGCTGGAACTGACCGAAAGCGTGCTGATGTCGAACTTCGAGCACACCAGCGAGGTGCTGGGCAGGCTCAAAGAGCTCGGCATCAAGATCGCGATCGACGATTTCGGCACCGGCTACTCGAGCCTCGCCTACCTCAAGCGCTTCCCGATCGACAAGCTCAAGATCGACGTCGCCTTCGTGCGCGACATCACCACTAACCCGGACGACGCGGCGATCGCGCTGGCGATCATCACGATGGCGCACAGCCTGCACATGCTGGTGATCGCGGAAGGCGTCGAGTCGCGCGCCCAGATGGCCTACCTGCGGCGCCACCGCTGCGACGAAATCCAGGGCTTCCATTTTTCGCGCGCGGTACCGGCGGAAAAAGTGGCCGCGCTGGTGAAGGACAACCGCGCGCGGCCGGACAAACCCGCGATCGACGACCGCAACGTGCAGACACTGCTGGTGGTGGATGACGACGTCAACGTGCTGGCCGCGCTGCACCGCCTGTTCAGGCGCGACAACTACCGGGTGCTGACGGCGGCCACGCCGGCCGAAGGCTTCGAGCTCTTGGCGCTGCACAACGTGCAGGTGATCCTGTGCGACCAGCGCATGCCGGCCATGAGCGGCACCGAATTCCTCAGCAAGATCAAGGAGATGTACCCGGATACGATTCGTATCATCCTGTCTGGTTACACTGGCGTGGACTCGGTGCTGGAGTCAATCAATCGTGGGGCGATCTACCGCTTTTACACCAAACCATGGGATGACAACGAATTGCGCGAGAATATTCGCAACGCGTTCCGCCACTACTGGCTGCAGCACGGGCCGTACGATGACCGCAAGGTGCCGCGTGAAGGGGATGTGCTGGCGTAGATCGAACTCTGACTACGCGCGCCTAAATTTCGTTACGTGAATACCAGCGTACGAACGATAGCCTTCGTAGGGTGCGCACCTGTGCGCACGCGGTCACGGCCAACTGACTTGCGGCTGCCGCTCCACTACGCTGCTTTTGCGAACCGCGTGCGCAGCAAAGCTGCACACCCTACGCCTCCATTTATGCGTACGGGTTCTCAGCCGGAGACGAAGTGATCCCACCCGTGCAGGCCCAGATCGAGCGGCTCACCGTGCCCATCGACCATGCGCAGCCCCGGCTGCTCATCGATCCTGCCCACCCGCGTTACCGCCGTCCCGCTTTGCGCACCCGCCGCCACGATCGCCTCGCGATTGGCGCGCGGCGCCGTGAAGCACAGCTCGTAATCGTCGCCGCCAGCGACAGTAAAGCGCCGCCGCAGCTCCTTCGGCTGGCGCGCCAGCACCGGTCCCGCCGGCAGCGCATCCACGTCCAGCGTCGCGCCGACTTTCGAGGCGGTCAGGATATGCCCCAGATCGCCCACCAGTCCATCTGAAATATCCAGCGCCGCATGCGCCAGAGCGTCCTGCGCGAGCGCGCGCCCGAGCGCCACCCTCGGCGTGGGCGCGTGCATGCGCATGGCCGCCTGCCCGAGGCTTGCCGCCTCCAGATCGAGCTCGTCGCGGTAGGCTGCCAGCGCCAGTCGCGCGTCGCCCAGCGTGCCGGAAATCCAGATGTCGTCACCGGCCCGCGCCGCGTCGCGCCGCAGCGCGCGGCCCGGCTCGATCTCGCCGAAAATCGTGATGCAGATGTTGAGCGGCCCCTTGGTCGTGTCGCCGCCGACCAGTTCGCAGCCGTGCGCGTCGGCCAGCGCGAACAGGCCGGATGAAAAGCCGGCCAGCCAATCGCGGTCGGCCGCGGGCAACGCCAGCGACAGCGTGAACGCGGTCGGCGCCGCGCCCATCGCAGCCAGGTCCGACAGGTTCACGGCCAGGCTCTTGTGGCCGAGCAGGCGCGCGTCGGCGCCAGGGAAGAAGTGGCGGCCCTCGACCAGCATGTCCGTTGAAACGGCCAGCTGCATGCCGGGCGTGGGGGCGAGCAGGGCGCAGTCGTCACCGACGCCCAGCACCGCGCGCACCGGGCGCGAGCGCGTGAAGTATTGTTTGATGAGATCGAATTCGGAGAGCATCCCGCGATTCTACCGCCAGCCTAGGCCGTAACGGTGATCATCCCATCCATTTGTTCGTGGCCGCTGCCGCAGAAGTTGTCGCACAAAAATGGGAATTGGCCAGCCTTGTCGGGCGTCAGTGCTACCTGGACGGCCTTCCCCGGAACCAGGTCTGTGCGCATGTTCATGTCCGGAATATTAAAGCCGTGCGCGAAATCCAACGCGGTAATTGCCAACACCACCGGTTCGCCCCGCTTGAGCGTAATGCGGTTCGGCGTGAACGAAAATCGCTTGGCGATGATGGGGATGACGCGTGCCTGTTTGGTGCAGCCTTGCACCGCCAGCGCCGCGACGCAGGCGAGCGGAATCCGCAGGCAGAAGTCTCGTCTCGATAGTTTCATGATTCAGCTCCTCGCAAGTGGAAATTCAGTGATCGGATACTCGGCCTGGTTCGGCTTGGACTCGACTTCGCGCACCCCCAGCCCCTTGTATGGCATGGCCGGATCCCACGGCACCGGAGTGCGCTTTTCCTGGGAGCCGGGCGCGGGAAACGGAAAGATCAGCGATTTGGCAGAGTGATGGGCGATGTGGCCGGTCATGTGGTGGTTTTCCTGGTGGATGTGGCCGTAAAAGACCGTCACGTTCCGATAGGGCATCAGTAGCGCAATCGCCTTGTCCCCGTCACGCGTGGTCCAGTCCCATTTGGGCACGAGGGGAAACAGTGGGCGGTGCGCGAAGACGACAATGCGCGCATTCCGATCTTGCGCCGCCAGGTCCTGCTTCAGCCAGGCGAGCTGGGCCTCCCCAATGCTGCCGTGGGGATCGGAGACATTGTCCAGGGCGATGAAATGCACGCCCTTGTGGTCGAACGTATAGTTGCTGGGGCCGAACATCTCCTTGAAGGCGGCGCCGTTGTCGAGCGATGCGTCATGCTCGCCCGGTATGAAGTGCCGGTCCTTGACTTTCAGCTCGGATACGATCTGCTTGAATTCCGTCAGGCGTTTGCGGCGCTCCGCCGGGTCGTCCGTGGTGTGCGACAGGTCTCCGGTGAAAACGATGAAGTCAGGCCGCACCTTCAGCGAGTTGACGAGCACGACCGCCTTTTGCAAGGTGTGCTGCGCGTCGGGATTGGCGGGGCCCTGGTAGCCCCAATGCGCGTCGGACATTTGGACGAAGTAAAAATCGCGCACTGTCGCCGCGCCCGCTGTCCGGGCCAGGCCCGACAAGAACACCGCGCCGGCGCCCACCGCACCCAGTCTCAGAAAATCCCTGCGATCGATCATGATTGCCCCCACATTTCTCCTGGTTTCGAAACAGAACCGCGCATCCGCGACAGCAGCGATGCGTGCAGACTGCGAGACGCGCCGACGGTCCAACTTATTCCCGGGACGGGGGATTTTTCAGGGAATAAAACCGGATCGAACCGAGTCTTTCAGGGCGAGGCCAAGCACGATGGGAGCGTATTCGGAAGATGACAAGGCTGCGCGCTTCGCGGCGCTGGCGCTGCCGCATCTGGATGCCGCCTACAACCTCGCGCGCTGGCTCACCCGTAGCGATGTTGATGCCGAGGACCTGGTGCAGAGCGCCTTCCTGCGCGCATTCAAGGCCAGCGACGGCTACCGTGGCGGCGACGCGCGCGCGTGGTTGTTGACGATCGTGCGTCATACGTTCTACACCGATCTGCGCGATCGGCGCCGGGAGCGCGGCGACGTCGGCTTTGACGAGGAATTGCATGGCATCGATACCGACGATGTCCCAGACTCGTCCTACGCGGTGGGCAGCGACCCGGCGCGGCTGGCGGCGATCCGCGATGCGGGCGACACCGTGAACCGGGCGCTGGCCAGGATGCCGGCGGCATTCAGGGAAGTGCTGGTACTGAAGGAAATGGACGACTTGTCGTACAAACAGATTGCCCAGGTTGTCGGAGTGCCGATCGGCACTGTCATGTCGCGGCTCGCGCGGGCACGCAAGCAGTTGCTGGCCTTGCTGGCCGAGGAACGGACCGGGAAAGGGGATTAGCGTGGAGTGCGAGCAGGCCCTGGCCCTGATGCAGGCCTACGTGGACGATGAGCTCGATGCGGCGCAAGCGGCCACGATGTCGGATCATTTGCGCCGTTGCGCCAGCTGCGGCGCGGCTTTCGCCGAACTGCAGGCCTTGCGCGCGGCGATCGAATGGCACGGTACGCGCTACCGCGCGCCAGAGCGCCTGCGGGAGCGGATCCGGGCATCACTTCAGGATGAACAACCAAAGCGGCGCGTCCTGTCGTCAATGCCATGGGCATGGATCAACCTGGGGCTTGCCTCGGTCGCGAGCGCCGGGTTTGCCGTGGTCCTGGCCTTGTATCTTGCCGGACCGACGAGCGCCGACCGGCTGAACGAAGAGATCGTCTCCAGCCACTACCGCTCGCTCATGTCGGGCCACCTGGCTGACGTTGGTTCTTCCGATCAGCACACGGTAAAACCCTGGTTCGGCGGCAAGCTCGATTTTTCACCGCCGGTGTACGACCTGGCCCAAGCGGGCTTTGTGTTAGTAGGTGGGCGCGTCGATTACGTCGCGGGCCGGCCGGTCGCCGCGCTGGTCTACCGGCACCGCAAGCATGTGCTGAGCCTGTACGTATGGCCGGCTCCCGGTGTTGCCGATTCGGACCAGCACGCCACATCGCTGCAAGGTTTTCAGCTGCTCAGCTGGACGCAGCGCCAGATGCACTTCGTCGCCATTTCTGACATGAGCGCGCAGGATATTTCCAACTTTTCCGAGACGCTGCGGGCACGTTTCAAGCAGCAGTGAGCACGGCAACCCGGCCGCGCTTGCTTACCCAAACGTCCTCTGTAACCATGAGCTCATCATGGAACGGATCACTACCCTTGGCAGGTGGTTGGCGTTTGCATTGGCGGTGCTGGCCGCGCTGATCCTGGCGGTATGGGGCTGGCTGGCATGGCGTGCGGGCGGCGCCAAGCCGCCGAACGAGGGGCCGGTCCTGGTCCGGGAGGGCGCGCGCCTGATCGTGCCCGAAAATTCGCCGCTGCGCCGCACCCTGGCGGTGGAAGTGGCGGCCGAGGAAACGGTGGCAGTACCGTTTACCCTGCCGGCTGTGGTGGAAGCCAATCCGGCCAGGCTGGTCAAGGTGCTCACGCCACTGGTCGGCCGCATCGTGTGCCTGAACAAGGTGCTGGGCGATGACGTGCGCCCTGGCGACGTGCTGTTCACGGTCGATTCCAGCGACCTGGCCCAGGCGCGCAGCGATGCCGCCAAGGCGCAGGCCGCACTGACGCTGGCCCGGGAAAATCTGGAGCGCCAGCAAGCACTGGACCGGTCGCACATCGCCGCGCGGCACGACCTGGAACAGGCGCAAAGCGATTACGAAGAGGCGGCGAGCGAGGCGGCCCGTGCCCAGGCCAGGTTGGCCCAGCTCGGCGCGCACCTCGTGCCCGGTGTTATCAAAGGCCTGCTGGCGGTGCGCGCGCCGATCGCCGGCCGCGTGATCGACCTGGCCGCTGCCGCCGGGGGCTACTGGAACGATGCCAGCGCGCCGCTGATGACGGTGGCGGACCTGTCGCGCGTGTTCGTGACGGCCAGCGTCCAGGAAAAGGACCTGCCGCGGGTGCACGCCGGCCAGATGGCATCGGTCAGGCTGGACGCCTATCCGGACCTGCTGCGCGCCAGCGTGGACTTTGTCGGCTCCGTGCTCGAGCCGGACACCCGCACGGCCAAGGTGAGGATGGTGGTCGAGAACCGCGACTGGCGCCTTAAGCCCGGCATGTTCGCCGAGGCGACCCTGTTCGCGCCGCCGCGCCGGGCGCTCATGCTGCCGCTGACGGCGGTGGTGCTGACCGGCTTTTCCGAGCGCGCATTCGTCGAGGTCGCGCCGTGGCAGTTCGAGCCGCGCACGCTGCGCCTGGGCGCCCAGCTCGGCGAGCGGGTCGAGGTGCTCGCGGGCCTGCGGCCGGGCGAACGGGTGGTGGTCAGGGACGGGGTGGTGCTCAATGGTTGACGCCCTCGTCACCGCCTGCTTCAACCGGCGCGGCATCATGGCGCTGGTGTTCCTGATGGTTGCAGTGTACGGCGCCTATTGCTGGACACAGCTGCCGCTGGAAGCCTATCCGGACATTGCCGATGTCACCTCGCAGGTGATCACCCAGGTGAACGGCCTGGCGGCCGAGGAGGTCGAGCAGCAGATCACGATCCCGCTCGAGCGCGAGCTGATGGGCACGCCCGGCATGCACGTGATGCGCTCGCAAAGCACCTTCGGGCTGTCGCTGATCACGATCGTGTTCCAGGACGGGGTCGAGGATTACTGGTCGCGCCAGCGGCTGCATGAGCGCATCGACGAGGTCACGCTGCCGTACAACGCGAAGCCGGGATTGGATCCCCTGACCTCGCCAATCGGCGAAATCTACCGCTACACCCTGGCCTCGCCCACGCGCGACTTGCGGGACCTGTCCGAGCTGCAGTTCTGGAAGGTGATCCCGCGCCTCAAGCAGGTCCCGGGCGTGGTCGATGTGGACAATTTCGGCGGGCTGACCACCCAGTTCCAGCTCGAGCTCGACCCTGCCGACTTGATCAAGTACGACACCGCGCTGGACAAGGTCACCGGGGCGATCGCCGCCAACAATGCCAATGCCGGCGGCAGCGTGGTCGATCGCGGCGAGCAGGGACTGGTGCTGCGCGGCGTTGGCCTGATCCGCAATCTGCGCGACCTGGGCCAGGTGGTGGTGGCCGCGAAGGACGGGGTGCCGGTGCTGGTCAGGGACCTGGGGCTGGTCACGCTGGGCCACCGGGAGCGGCACGGCGTGCTGGGCCTGGACCACAACCCGGACACCATCGAAGGCATCACCCTGCTGCTCAAGAACGAGAACCCGTCGCGCACGCTGGCCGGGGTGCACGAGGCGGTGCGCGAGCTGAACGAGCAGATCCTGCCCAAGGACGTGTCGATCGTGCCGTTCATCGACCGCACCGACCTGATAGAGGCCACCGTGCACACGGTCAGCCACACCCTCTTGGCCGGCATGGTGCTGGTGTCGCTGGTGCTGCTGCTGTTTCTGGGCAGTCCGCGCGCAGCGGCGATCGTGGCGCTGACGATTCCGTTGTCGCTGCTGACGGCATTTATCCTGATGCACCACCTGCACATTCCGGCCAACCTGCTGTCGCTGGGCGCGATCGACTTCGGTATCATCGTCGACGGCTCGATCGTGGTGATGGAGAACATCCTGCGCCGGCGCGAGGCGGCGCCCGAGCACGAACTGCTGGAACCCGAAGTGCTGGGCGCTGCACGCCAGGTGGCGCGACCAATCTTCTTTGGCATGCTGGTCATCATCACCGCCTACCTGCCGCTGTTCGCGTTCCAGCGCATCGAGTACAAGCTGTTCTCGCCGATGGCGTTCGCGGTCGGCTTTGCCCTGATTGGCGCCCTGCTGGCGGCGCTGCTGCTGGTGCCGGGTCTCGCTTACTGGGCCTACCGCCGCCCGACGCGGGTGCACCACAACCGGGTGCTGGCCTGGCTGGTGCTGCGCTACGAACGCCTGCTGCGCCGGGTGGTCGGGCGTTCGCGCACCATGCTGGCGATCGCCGGCGCGATATTCGCCGCAGTGCTGGTGCTTGGCTCTACCATCGGACGCGACTTTTTGCCCTACCTGGACGAGGGGTCGATCTGGCTGCAGGTCAAGCTGCCGCCCGGCCTGTCGCTGAACAAGGCGAGCGAGATGGCGGGCCGTTTGCGCTCCGCGACGCTGGAATTCCCCGAGGTCGCGCACGTGCTGACCCAGGTCGGGCGCAACGACGAGGGCACCGACCCATGGACGCCGTCGCACATCGAGGCGGCGATCACGCTCCATCCCTACCATACGTGGAAATCCGGCTGGAACAAGCAGCAGCTGATCGACCACATGGCGGCGCGCTACCGCCGGCTGCCGGGCATCGACGTGGGCTTCACCCAGCCGATCATCGACGGCGTGCTCGACAAGCTGGCCGGCGCCCACAGCGACCTCGTGGTCAAGGTGTTCGGCAACGATTTCCGCGTCACGCGCGAGCTTGCCACCGACGTCGTGCGGGTGCTGCGCACGGTGCCGGGCGCGCAGGACGTGGTCATCGACCAGGAGCCGCCGCTGCCGCAACTGCGCATCGACGTCGATCGCGAGCGCGCCGCGCGCCTTGGCGTGAACGTGGCCGACGTGATGGACCTGATCCAGACCGGCCTCGGCGGCGCCCCGGTGGCCCAGGTGTACATCGAGGAGCGCAGCTACAACGTGGCGGTGCTGTTTGCCGCGCCCGCGCGCGCCAGTCCGCAGGCGATCGGCAACCTGTCCGTGACCACGCCCGATGGTGCGCACGTGGCGCTGGCCCAGCTGGCCACGATCCGGTTCGCGCAGGGCGAGACCACGGTCACGCGCGAAATGGGCCGGCGCCAGCTGACCGTGCGCCTGAACCTGCGCGGGCGCGACCTGGCTTCGTTCCTGGAGGACGCCAGGGGCCGCATCGCGCGCGAGGTCCAGTACGACCACACGCACTACCAGCTCGTCTGGGGCGGCCAGTTCGAGAACCAGCAGCGCGCCCAGGCGCGGCTGGCCCTGATCATGCCGATGACGCTGGCGCTGATGTTCGTGCTGCTGTTCGCCGAATTCAAGAACCTGCGCCAGCCGGCGCTGATCCTGCTGGCGGTGCCGCTGGCGACGCTGGGCGGCCTGCTGGCGCTGCACTTGCGCGGCATGACGCTGAACGTGTCGTCGTCGGTCGGCTTCATCGCCCTGTTCGGGGTCGCGGTCCTGAACGGCATCATCATGGTCTCGAACCTGAACCGCTGGCGGCACGAGCCGGGCATCACCCTGACGGAGGCGGTGGTGAATGGCGCGCGCGAACGTTTTCGCCCAGTGTTGATGACGGCCACGGTGGCCACGCTCGGCCTGCTGCCTGCCGCCCTGGCGCGCGGGCTGGGCAGCGACGTGCAGCGGCCGCTGGCCACGGTGGTGGTCGGCGGCCTGGTCACGGCCACCGCCCTGACCCTGGTGCTGCTGCCGGCGCTGTATTACCTGCTCGAAGAGCGCATCGCGCGCCGGCAAGGAGGCGCGCGATGAAAGCGCTGGCGGCGACGCTGGGTTCGATGGTCCTCGCGGCGATTGCCGGCTGCGCCGCCGGTCCCGATTACCAGAGACCGGCGGCCCCCAGGGGCGCGCGCTACACGGCCGAGCCCTTGGCCGCGCCGCCCGGTCAGCGCTTTGCCCCTGGCCAGGACCTGCCTGCGCGCTGGTGGACGCTGTTCGGCTCCAACGCGCTGAACCAGCTGGTCGAGGCTGCGCTGCACGCCAATCCCGACCTGCAGGCGGCAGAGGCGGCCCTGCGCGCGGCGCGCGAAACCGCGGCGGCGCAGCGCGGGGCGTATTTTCCGAGCGCGACCCTGCATCCGTCGAGCGTGCGCCAGAACGTCGCCTCCGAGCTGGCCAGCCCGCTCGCTTCCGGCTCCGACCTGTTCACCTTGCACACCGTTCAGCTGGACATTGCGTACGTGGTGGACGTGTTCGGCGGCATCCGGCGCCAGGTCGAGGCCAGCGCCGCGCAGGCGGAGGTGGCGCGGTTCCAGCGCCATGCTGCGTGGCAGACCCTGACGGCCAACGTGGTCGCGGCGGCGGTGCAGGAAGCGGCGCTGCGCGACCAGTTGCAGGTCAGCCGCGAGCTGGTCGGGCTGGCCCGGGAACTGCTGGCGGTGGTGAACACGGAGCGCCGGGTGGGGCAAGTGGGGGCGGCCGAGGTGGCAGCGCAGGAGGCAGTGTTGGCGCAGGCGCTGGCGGGCGTGCCGCCACTGGAAAAGCAGCTGGCCCAGCAGCGTTCGCTGATCACGGTGCTGGCCGGACGCCTGCCCAGCGAAGAGGTGGGGCAGCACTTCGCGCTTTCTGCGCTCAGGCTGCCGCAGGAGTTGCCGCTCAGCGTGCCGGCGCGGCTGGTCGAGCAGCGCCCGGACGTGCGCGCCGCCGAGGCGCAGCTGCATGCCGCCAGCGCCCAGGTCGGCATCGCGGCGGCGGCGCGCCTGCCAGAGATTTCGCTGACCGCCTCGCTGGGCAGCGCGGCGCTCACCGGATCGAGCCTGTTCCAGTCCGGCAGCGGATTCTGGAGCATCGGCGCCGACCTGGTGCAGCCGCTGCTGCGCGGTGGGGCGCTGCGCCATCAGCAGCGCGCTGCCGAGGCGGCGTACGAGCAGGCGGCGGCCCAGTATCGGTCCACGGTCCTGCATGCGTTCCAGGACGTGGCCGACACCTTGCACGCGATCGAGGCGGACGGCACGGCCTGGAGCGCCGCCGTGGCTGCCGAACAGGCCGCGCGCACCAGCCTGGCCATCGCGCTGCGCCAGCGCGAGGTGGGGCTGGTCGGCTATCTGGCTGTGCTGCAGGCGCAACAGGCGCTGCGCCAGGCGCTGCTGGCGCGGGTGCAGGCGCAGGCCAGCCGCCTGGCCGACTGCGTGGCGCTGTTCCAGGCCCTGGGCGGCGGCTGGTGGCGGCAGGACCAGGCGAGCGGCGTGCTGCATTAGTGTCCTGAATTGCTAGTTCGTTGAGCAAATATGGCGAGAATCAATCTGATACTGCGTCACAAATGCGCGCAAGGCCTCGGCCTTGCTGTGCTTTGTTCCTTGTCTCAGCTTGATTTCGCCATATTTACTATTCAACGAACTAGCAATTCAGGACACTCGCCCGGCCACGGTGATACAGTAAGAGGTTGGCCGTTTCGCCAACCCGGCGTGGGATGGATTGTCCGTTCACTAACAGCATGCATTTCGCGATGCCGCGCCGAGCGAAACAGCCGCTTTCACGTAAAAATACTTAGTTGGTCAAAAGTGGCCGTCTGATAAAATCAATGGTCCCCCGTCTGTGTCTGTCAAAGGAAGGCTGCGTAGCATGGAATCGTCTCTGGAAAAAAAAGAAGAATTACGTCAACAACTTCGTGCTGCAGCACTTGAATATCACCAGATTCCCCGGCCGGGCAAGATCAGTGTCACGCCGACCAAGCAGCTGCTGAACCAGCGCGACCTGGCGCTGGCCTATTCGCCGGGGGTGGCGGCGCCGTGTGAGGAAATCGTCAAGGATCCGGCGGCGTCGTACAAGTACACCGCGCGCGGCAACCTGGTGGCAGTGATCAGTAACGGCACCGCCGTGCTTGGCCTGGGCAACATCGGTCCGCTGGCATCCAAGCCTGTCATGGAAGGCAAGGGCGTGCTGTTCAAGAAGTTCGCCGCGATCGACGTCTTCGACATCGAAATCAACGAGACCGATCCGGACAAGCTGGTCGACATCATCGCTTCGCTTGAGCCGACCTTCGGCGGGGTGAACCTGGAGGACATCAAGGCGCCCGAATGCTTCTACATCGAGCGCAAGCTGCGCGAGCGGATGAAGATTCCGGTCTTCCACGACGACCAGCACGGTACCGCGATCATCGTCGGCGCCGCGATCCTGAACGGCCTGAAGGTGGTCGGCAAGGACCTCAAGCAATGCAAGCTGGTCGTGTCCGGCGCCGGCGCGGCGGCACTGGCGTGCCTGGACCTGCTGGTCGACCTGGGCTTCCCGATCGAGAACATCTGGGTCACCGACCTGGCCGGCGTGGTCTACCGCGGCCGCACCGAGCTGATGGACCCGGACAAGGAGCGCTTCGCGCAGGCGACGTCGCTGCGCACGCTGTCCGAGGTGATTCCTGGCGCCGACATCTTCCTCGGCCTGTCCGCCGGCGGCGTGCTCAAGCCCGAGATGGTGGCGAAGATGGCGGCCAACCCGCTGATCCTGGCGCTGGCCAACCCGACTCCGGAAATCCTGCCGGAAGACGCCAAGGCCGTGCGCAGCGACGCGGTGATCGCCACCGGCCGTTCGGACTACCCGAACCAGGTCAACAACGTGCTGTGCTTCCCGTACATGTTCCGCGGCGCGCTCGACTGCGGCGCGACCACCATCACCCGCGCAATGGAAATCGCGGTGGTGCATGCGATCGCCGACCTGGCGCACGCCGAGCAGAGCGACATCGTGGCCACCGCCTACGGCATTTCGAACCTGTCGTTCGGCCCGGAATACCTGATTCCGATGCCGTTCGATCCGCGCCTGCTGACCCACATCGCGCCGGCCGTGGCCAAGGCCGCGATGGAGTGCGGCGTGGCGAGCCGCCCGATCGAGGATTTGCAGGCCTATGCCCAGAGCCTGCAGCAGTTCGTGTACCGCAGCGGCAGCTTCATGAAGCCGCTGTTCGCCACCGCCAAGGCGGCGCCGGGCGAACTGAAACGCATCGCCTTTGCGGAGGGCGAGGACGAGCGCGTGCTGCGCGCGGTGCAGGTGGTGGTGGACGAGAATCTGGCGCGCCCGATCCTGGTCGGCCGTCCGGCCGTGCTCGAACAGCGCATCCAGAAGTTCGGCCTGCGCCTCAAGCAGGGCGTGCACTTCGAGGTCATCAACCCCGAATACGATGAGCGCTACCGCGATTACTGGCAGACCTATTACCAGATGACTTCGCGCAAGGGCGTGACCCAGGAGTGGGCCAAGCTCGAGATGCGCCGCCGCCACACCCTGATCGGCGCCATGATGGTGCACAAGGGCGACGCCGACGGCCTGATCTGCGGTGCGATCGGCGACACCCATCTGCACCTGAACTTCATCGACCAGATCCTGGGCAAGCGTCCCGGCGCCGACGTCTATGGGGCGATGAACTTCGTCATCACGCCGGAGCGCCAGCTGGCGCTGGTCGACACCCACGTCAACGAGAATCCATCGGCCTGCGAACTGGCCGAGATCACGGTGATGGCGGCCGAGGAGCTGGAGCGTTTCGGCATCAAGCCGCGCGTGGCGCTGCTGTCGAGCTCGAACTTCGGTTCGTCCAACAGCGAGTCGGCCCGCAAGATGCGCGCCACGCTGGCTCTGGTGCAGCAGAAGGCGCCCTCGCTCGAAATCGATGGCGAAATGCATGGCGACGCCGCGCTCGACTCCAAATTGCGCGCCAAGATCATGCCGCAGTCCACGCTCAAGGGCGACGCCAACCTGCTGGTGCTGCCGAACATCGATGCCGCCAACATCGCCTACAACCTGCTCAAATCCGCGGCCGGCAACGGCATCGCGGTGGGGCCGGTGCTGCTGGGCTGCGCGCGTCCGGTGCACATCGTGACCCCGTCATCCACCGTACGCCGGATCGTCAACATGACGGCATTGTGCGTGGTCGATGCGGTCTCGGAGCGGTGATTTAACAATCCCGGCTGGGCTGTTTTTTTAGTTCAGTCGAATGAAACAATGGTTGAGCGGTCGCAGAAGACCTTGCGCACGACTGCCCGTCGGTCCGATTACACGTAACAATCCGTAAGCCTGCGCCGCCGAACTCCCTTTTCGGGGCATAATATTTGGAAATTGTTGCAAAGATTGCACGATTTCATGCTGTAAAAAAGGGTGGAAATGCTTGCTCTGTTACAATGTCGGGTTGCCGGAAACTTATCAGGTCCGGCGACCCAGGTCGCGAAAGCGCCACCCGGACTAACTGGAACACCACGAACATGCAAACAACAAAAAGAGCCCTGATCACCGGTATCACCGGTCAGGACGGCGCCTACCTGGCGCAGCTGCTTCTGGAAAAAGGCTATCACGTCACCGGCACCTATCGCCGCTCGAGTTCGGTGAACTTTTGGCGTATCGATGAACTGGGAATCGCCTCCCACCCGAACCTGTCGCTGGTCGAGTACGACCTGACCGACTTGTCCTCGAGCGTGCGCCTGATCCAGACGGCCGAGCCGGACGAGGTCTACAACCTGGCGGCGCAAAGCTTTGTCGGCGTCTCGTTCGAGCAGCCGGTCGCGACCGCCTCGATCACGGGCCTGGGCGCCGTTAACCTGCTCGAAGCGATCCGCATCATCAATCCCCGGATCCGTTTCTACCAGGCTTCCACCTCCGAAATGTTCGGCAAGGTGCAGGCCATCCCGCAGGTCGAGGAAACGCCGTTCTATCCGCGCAGCCCGTATGGTGTGGCCAAGCTGTACGCGCACTGGATGACGGTCAACTACCGTGAGTCGTATGGCATCTTCGGCTCGTCGGGCATCCTGTTCAACCACGAATCGCCGCTGCGCGGGCGCGAGTTCGTCACGCGCAAGATCACCGATGGCGTGGCCAAGATCGTGCTGAACAAGCTGGACGTGCTGGAGCTGGGCAACCTGGACGCCAAGCGCGACTGGGGCTATGCGCGCGAATACGTCGAAGGCATGTGGCGCATCCTGCAGGCCGACAACCCGGACACCTTCGTCCTCGCGACCAACCGTACCGAAACGGTGCGCGACTTCGTGACCATGGCGTTCAAGGGCGCGGGCATCGCGATCGAATGGACCGGCAGCGGCGAGAACGAATCCGGCCATTGCAGCCGCAGCGGCAAGCAGCTGGTGCGGGTGTCGCCCAAGTATTACCGCCCGGCCGAGGTCGACCTCTTGATCGGCGACCCGTCCAAGGCCAGGCGCGAGCTCGGCTGGGAGCCGCGGACCACGCTCGAGCAGCTATGCCAGATGATGGTCGACGCTGACCTGCGGCGCAACGAACTGGGACAGTCGTTTTGAGATGATCAGGATCGCCACGCACGAGCCGCAGCCCGCCGTCACCCGGCGCGAAGGGGAGGGCAAGCGCGCCCTGATCACCGGGCTGCGCGGCTTTACCGGCTACTACCTGGAGCGCGAGCTGGCCGCCGCCGGCTACCGCGTGTTCGGCACGGCAATGCCGGGCGAGGCGACCGGGCCGGACGTGTTCCCGGTCGACCTGTGCAACCGTGATGCGCTGGCCGCGGTGGTCGAGCAGGTACAGCCGGACGTGGTGGCGCACCTGGCCGGCATCGCGTTCGTCCCGCACGTGAATGCCGAGCAGATCTACCGGGTCAACGTGGCCGGCACCCGCAACCTGCTCGAGGCCCTGGCCGGTGTGGCGCACCCGGCCAGCGCAGTGCTGCTGGCATCCTCGGCCAACATCTACGGCAACGCCAGCGTGCCCGTCATCGACGAGCGCGTGGCGCCGGCCCCGGCCAACGACTACGCTGTCAGCAAGCTGGCGATGGAGTACATGGCGCGCCTGTGGATGGACAAGCTGCCGATCGTGATCGCCCGTCCCTTCAACTACACCGGCGTCGGCCAGGGCGAAAACTTCCTGTTGCCCAAGATCGTCGCCCACTTCAAGCGGCGCGCGCCGCGCATCGAGCTGGGCAACCTGGCGATCGCGCGCGACTTTTCCGACGTGCGCATGGTGGCCGCCAGCTACCGGCGCCTGCTGGCGACCGCGCCCGCGGGCGAAGCCTTCAACGTCTGCTCCGGCCACTCGCATTCGCTGGCCAACCTGATCGACATGATGTCCGACATTGCCGGCTACCGCATCCAGGTCTGCGTCAATCCGGCTTTCGTGCGGTCCAACGAGGTGCAGTCGCTGGTGGGCAGCAACGCCAAGCTGCGCGCGCTGATCGGCGCGCCCGAGCAGCCGCCGCTGGTCGAAACGCTGCGCTGGATGTACGAGGCGTGACGCTCCTTTCCGTCGGCCTGGGGACGAATATGATCGAGCCAGGGCTGACTGCCGGCAGGTTTGACGGCATCGGTGTCTACACCCAGGCGCTGCTGCGGTTCCTGCCGGAGGCCGGCTGCAGCGTACAGCCTTACTCATGGCCGCGTCCGGGCGCCAAGCTTGACGCGATCACGGTCGGTCGGCCGTTGCCGCAGTCGTTCGAGGTGGCCTCCCTGGTCGACCTGGTCACGCCTGGCGCGCACCGCGTCCACATGCCGGTCGACATCTTCCACGTCACCGACTACCGGGTAGTGCGCATGGATTGCCCGGTGGTGGCCACGCTGCATGACGCGCTGCCGATCAAGTACCCCCAGTGGTGCAGCCCGCGCCTGCGCCGGGTGAAAAACTGGCTGCAGCGCAAGGCCGTGTGCAAGGCCGACCACGTGATCGCGCCGTCGCACTTTGCGATCGACGAGCTGGTCGAATGCTTCGGCATCGATCCCCAGCGGGTGTCGGTGGTGCCCATGGGGGTGGACGACGCCTGGCTGGAGAGCGCGCCGGGCGAGCAGGTGGCCGCCACCCTGGCCGCCCACGGATTGCGTGCCGGCTATTTCCTGTTTGTGGGCACACTGCAGCCGCGCAAGAACGTCGAGCGCCTGCTGGAGGCCTACCTGGCATTGCCCGGCCCGGTGCGCGCCGAGCGCCAGCTGGTCATTGTCGGCGGCGCCGGATGGCGCTGCGAGGAACTGCTGCGCCGCATCGACGCCGCGCGCGCCGATGGCGCGCAAGTCGTGTGGCTGAACCAGCTGACCGACGGCCAGGCGCTGCGCCACATCTACGCCGGTGCCGGCGTGTTTGCCTTTCCGTCCCTGTACGAAGGGTTCGGCATCCCGGTGCTCGAGGCGTTTGCCTCACGGGTGCCGGTGGTGGCCTCGAATGCCAGTTCGCTGCCGGAAGTATGCGCCGGCGCAGCACTGGAGGTCGATCCGCGCGATACGCGCGAGCTCAGCAATGCTATGCTTGCGCTGGTTCGCGAACCTGCACTGCGCGAAAGATGCATCGCTGCAGGCAGAGCCCGCGCCGAACAATTGACCTGGCACGTCACCGCGCGCGCGACCGCCGCCGTGTACCGGGCCGTACTTTCCTGACACCATGCGCGTCCTTCACTTCTACAAGACTTACTACCCGGACTCGGTCGGCGGCATCGAACAAGTCATCCGCCAACTGTGTGTCGGAACCGGGCGCATGGGCGTGGTCAACCAGGTGCTGTCGCTGTCGCGCCAGCAGGATCTGCGTCCGTTCCAGTTCGAAGGGCACACCGTGCACCGGGTGCCGCTCAATCTCGAGATCGCCTCGAACGCCTGTTCGCTGCCCGCGATCGGCGCGCTGGCGCGGCTGGCCGCGGAATCGGACGTGGTGCACTACCATTTCCCGTGGCCGTTCATGGACCTGACGCACTTCATTGCCCGCATCAGGAAGCCGACCGTGGTGACCTACCATTCGGACATCGTGCGCCAGAAGCACCTGCTGCGCCTGTACCAGCCGCTCAAGCACCGCTTCCTGCAAAGTGTCGACACCATCATCGCCACCTCGCCCAACTACATGGCCTCGTCGGCAGTGCTGGACCGCTACCGCGACAAGACGCGGGTGATCACCTACGGCCTGGACCAGAGCACCTATCCGCGGCCGGAGCCTGAGCGCCTGGCGCACTGGCGCGCCAAGGTCGGCCCCAAGTTCTTCCTGTTCGTCGGCGTGCTGCGCTACTACAAGGGCCTGCACATCCTGCTCGACGCGGTGGCGGGCACCGACTATCCGGTGGTGATCGTCGGCGCCGGGCCGATCGAGCAGGAACTCAAGGCGCATGCGGCGCGCCTGGGCCTGACCAACGTGCTGTTCGTCGGCGCGCTGGACGACCTGGACAAGGTGGCGCTGCTGGAGCTGTGTTATGCGGTGGCGTTCCCGTCGCACCTGCGCTCGGAGGCATTCGGCATCTCGCTGCTGGAAGGGGCGATGTTCGGCAAGCCGATGATCTCGAGCGAGATCGGCACCGGCACCACCTACATCAACGTCGACGGGGAAACGGGGCTGGTGGTGCCGCCGTCGGATCCGGACGCATTCCGCGCCGCGATGCGCACGCTGTGGGACAACCCTGGGCTGGCGCATGCGATGGGCGCGCGCGCCGCGGCGCGTTACCACGAGCTGTTCACATCGGAGCAGATGGCCGCCAATTACACCGGCCTGTACCATGAGCTGGTGGCGCGCCGTGCGCAGGTGGCGCTGGCGGCCGCCAAGGCGTAAACTCGCTCGCACAGGTGCACCCCCTGAGCGGGAGCGCACAGGTGACAGAAAGCGGCGTTATGTAATTCCCTTGGTGTAGCTGGCCGGGCCTCCGTTGAAGTGCGCGGTCAGTACCTCGAATCGAGGGGCGCCGCCAGACAGGCCGATGTGCACCCAGGTGCCCTCGTAGATGAGCTGGTCGAACTTGATGCCGCTGTCGCGAATCAGGCACGCCAATTCCTTCGGCCCGATGCCGCTGCAGTTGATGTCGGCCGCCAGACCGAGCGTATGGGCGCTACCGTCAGCGCCGCCAATCGCCTTGTTGAGTTCCACGCTGCGGTAGCCGCTCGAGATAATGATTGGCTGGCCGACCAACGTGCGCACCTGCTCGAGCGTCTCCGCCAGCAGGGTAAGGTTGTCTATGATCTCGGACGACGGATAGTTGTTGATGCCTCGACGCGTCGCGGTTTGCGAGGCGATCAGCTCCTCGAGTGTGAAGTGCTTGGTCAGACTCCTCATTTGCGGCCTCCTTGGCGTTTCAAGAATTCCTTGCGCAACGGCACCACGATCTGCAGAAGGTATAGGCAATGGTGACGGCGGTCAACCACTTTTTGATGGGCTGCCATCCCAGAGCAGGCGCAAGACGGGAAGGAGACGCCGATACAAGGTCGATATGCCCTTGCCGCCTACCATGGAGCTGGAAGAAAGCGATAATGCCGCACGTTACAAGTTAAACCTACTTTGGGACCTGGTCCTTTTTCGGAACAATCTTCGTCCCGGTAGAATCGGTGAACACAAGTTTTCCGTCGCTCCCACGGTGGACCCGAGTTATTTCAGGAGTCGCGCCGGCAATGAAATCAACCACGACCCGGAAACCGCCTGTTGGCGTCTTTTCCAGAACAACGTACCGGTTTCGATCCTTCATCGGTATTTCAACATATGCTAGCTCAAGCATAGTGTCGATGTGGGCACCCAATTGGTTCGCATAGAACATGCCATAGCCAGGAAACTGTAGCTCCGCTAGGGCGTTATCTAGCGCCTGTGCGTTCGCGAACGATGGTCCAAATCGGGTCTTCTGCATGAGCGCTTCTACTTGACCTGCCTGCTTGACGCTAAGGTTCTTGACATCGTTCTTGTATTCATCGAAATCAGCGTATGCCCGACTGAGTTGAATGCGCTGCCCTTGGTATTCGACATAGGATAGCGTAGCGGATTGGGCAAACGTCACGCAGGGCCACAATGCCCCAAGAAGCAGCACTAGAAGGGGAATTCTGGACTGACGGGATAACTGGGCTATCTTCATTTTCTTGTCGAGTGGAGTATTAGTGGCTCAGGTATTTGTCAGTGCGCCGAATTCAATTCAGTCCGCAGGTCTGCGTGCTCGCGATAGCTACTTCTCCCGCTGCCCGCACCAGCTTGTATGTTCCATTGTGTTCCCAAGGTACATGCCCTTTGGGGACGCTGGAGGAACCCTCATATCGTGGCATTTTGAGGTCAATTATTACCGAGTCGGTCGTCAGGATGACTGAGCCCTGCATATCCTTTTGCCACCAGACGGAACTACTACACCCGCGCCAATGGGTGAAAATGATTCTATCCGCTGGGATGACACCGCGTTCTGTGTCGATGTAGATGTAGTCCGCTATTTTCTCGACATGCGATGGAGCGAACGGATTGGACGGCCCATGCATGTTGCCCGAAATTTCAACAGTCTTTCTTACCTCAAGTTCGAATTCGCGAACCAATGCGTCATGAAGGACTATGGTCGGCTCCGCCGTTTCCTTGTAGTGAAAATTGAATATCGACGCGCAGCCGGCGACTACCAGGAATGGTACGGCGACAAGCAGCCAATAGCGCTTGAAGAAGCCCATAGCCTTAGCGTTCATGACGTTCTGCCTTAATGTTGCCAATTGGGCGGCGCATAACTTTGAGGCACCAGCACCGACGAACACGACGAGCTCGACGTGTTTCGCTGCGTCTTGATTATTTGGTCCGGTCTGTAGTCGCTAGTTTCGGTCATGGCTCATTTCATGTGATTGATGCCACCTCCGGCAATGCATTAAATCAAGAAGTTGCAGTTTAATCAATCCCAATAGGTGCTGTAGTCTGTTCCGCCGAGGTTGTGTGACAGACAGGTTGTACCTGGAGTTTATCCTCCAATCAGGAAACCTTGAGGGAGGGCTGATGGGTACGAACCCACGACAACAGGAATCACAATCCTAAACTCATTTAAAGAACGATTGCGATTTAGCCTGTGGCCAACACTTGGCGGGCCGATAATGAACAGAGGTTCGGCGGAACTGGCGGCCTCAGCGCTAACGCCGCTCCAACTGCACCACCCTGCAGGCTGGTGCTTGACATGCTCCGCACCTCCGGTTGATGTCCGCCAAGTTGTCGTAAACCCAACTCAGCCATGATTGCCTCACACAACGGAGGCAATATGCACCACAAGCCAACCCACCATGAAACGACCAGCAAGAAGCAAATAAGGGTCAACTTAACCCAGCAGGTAGTCGAGACATACGACGGCAGCGAGCGAGTCCATCGTTTCGAATGCATCAGCGGCGACACGGACCACCGGACCGATAAGGGCCTGTTCAAGATATGGGACAAGCGTCACCCCTACACCAGCCATGCCTACCATGTGCCGATGAATTACGCGCTGTTTTTCACGCAAGACGGTAAAGCGCTCCACCAATATCACGGGCCTGCCTTTAACGCCGTGCGGATGTTCAAAAAGTCCATCAGCGATTGGTTTGGCTCGCATGGCTGCGTGCGGCTAAAGGAAGAGGACGCGAAAACGCTTTTCGGGTGGGCGCAGAAAGGGACCACCGTTTATGTCTTCTAGCGCACGCATTCGCATCGGACTAATTGCGGCCGCATGCGCAGTTGCCGGCGCAGCCGTGATTGCCTACACCTCTGGATCACGGCGCGCCACGATCGAGCCAGGCACCACGGTTTTTGCAGCGGAAGATGACGGCATTCGCGGGCTGACATACCGGGCCGGTACGATGACGCTGATCGTCAAGCGCGATGGCCAGGGCGGGCGGTTCGACGTCGAAGTCCGGTATGGTGATGGCAGGCCGGGGCAGCACTGCGACGCGCCCCCGGACCTGTCCGGCATGCTGCCCCGGCTGACGGAGATCACGGCCAAGCGGGAGCTCACGCTCGAGCAGGCTGCGGCGCAGTTCCCGGTACAGGCCGGCATCCTCCAGCTGGAGGACCAGGTCACCGCGGAGCCGATCCCGCCATTTGCGGTGCGTGCGACGGCGGACCGATCGGCAATCGCTCTGGTGTACGGCGATACCGCGATCGAGGCGGCGATCGATCCCAAGACGTTCGCGAGATTGGAAGAGGGGTGCGCGGCTTTAGGAGGGAAGTAACGGCGTCGCGCCGTAATGCGAGCCGCCGAACAGGCTGACTCCGAGCCACATCTGTCCTGTCCGCCACGCGGCCACGCCGCACGCGCCCGAGGCTTCTGTGAACACATCGTCAGCCAGCTCGCGCGCCCGCATAAATATATTGTGCCGGGAGCCGGAATCGAACCGGCACGCCTTGCGGCGCGGGATTTTTGAGTTCGATGGCAATTCTACAAGGTAGCAGGCATGAACGAATTTGTTCAAACCAACGGGGGCGCGCTGCATTGCGTGCCTTTCTGCACCTTCTTGAGCCGCACGCCTGGCAAGGTACCCGCATAGCGACCATTTTCGATCACCGGCACGCCGTTGACCAGCAGGGTTTGCACGCCACCCGACAGGGCGGTGGGATTGACGTAGTTGGCCACCGCCTTGAAGCGCTCGGGGTTGAAGATCACGATATCGGCAGCATAGCCGGCACGCAGAAAGCCGCGGCCTTCGAGGCCGATCACGCGCGCGGTATCACCCGTGCTACGGGCAATAAAGCGGCCTATGCTCATCGTTCCCTCGCGCACCAGATCGCTCCACGCCTTGGGGAATGAGGCGTACATGCGTGGATGGCCGGTGCTGCCGTCGGACCCAGTGACCACCCAGTCCTTGTAGGCAAAGGCCTTGATGTTCTCGGCGCTCATGTTGAACGAGGCCAAGTTGGCATCGCCTTTGCGCAGTGCCTCGATGGCCACCTTGGCCGGCGTCGTTCCCGACTCGCTCGCCAGCTGGGCCAAGGTCTTGCCAGCCGTGACGCCCGCATTGCCGACCACCCCGGTTACCAGCAGACGATCCGGGCCACCGCGGCCGGTAATATTCTCTTCAATGGCGCGTTCGATGTCTGCCGCTTGGGCCGGGTCGGCCAGGCGGCGGCGCAAGGCCTCCATGCCGCCATCGACTGCACTGCGCGGCAAGAGCGCGCTCGAAATCCGCGTGCCTGAGGCATCCCACGGGTACTGGTCTGCCGTGACCTGGCGCCCACGTGCACGCGCCTTTTCAATCCTGTCGATCATGGCCTCGGCCTTGCCCCACGCGGCAGGACCGAGCGCCTTGATGTGCGACACGTGCAACGGCATGCCCGCCTTCTCGGTGATCTCGAGGGCTTCGTCCAGGGCGCCGACCACACCGATGCCGCTATTGCCTTCCACGCGCAGGTGGGTGTCGTAATAGCCGCCCATCTTGGCGGCGACGCTGGCCAGGGCGATGACTTCGTCCGTCGCGGCAAAGCTTTGCGGGGCGTAATACAAGCCGGTCGAAAAGCCAAAGGCACCGTCACACATATCGCGTGCCACAGCCTGCTGCATTTGCGTGAGCTCTGCGCTAGTTGCCGCACGGTCCACATCCCCAATCACGGCGCGCCGGATGCGGCCAAAGCCGCTCAGCACCGCATAGTTGGTGCCGGCGGCCGCGCCGGGGCGCTTGGCCTCGCTCAGGCCGTCACCATCATTACCGACGACAACAGTGGAGACACCCTGGAAGGCCCAGGCCAAATTGGCGCGCTTGTCCGCGTCCGGGGAGGTGAGCGCGGCGTTGGCATGCGTGTGCGGGTCGATAAAACCCGGCGCCACAATCATCCCGCGAGCGTCGATGGTGCGGCGCGCGCTTGCCCTTTGGGCCAGCCACGGCTCCACGGCGACGATGCGGTCGCCCTGAATGGCGATGGCCACGCCGTCCAGCGTGCGGCCATCACCGTCGACCACCTGGCCATTGACGATCAGCAGGTCGTAAAGCGGCGGTGAGGCCGCCGGGGCAACATTGGCAACGAGCGCCAGGGCGCTCAACAGGCTGGCTTTAATCAGCATCGCCCAAGAGGGTGCTCATCATCGCTTCAGCCGCGGCGCGGGCATCGCGCCGGATCACCTCGACATTGGTCTCGTCACCAATTTCGTAAGTGGCGGTCGGCACTTTGTAGTACTCGTAGACCCAGGACTTGGCGGTCGGCAGGCCAGGGTTATGGCCCGGCTCGATACGCAGTTTCTTGTCGGGCACCAGGGCCTGATAGGCCGTCAACCACTTGCGGGTGAAGCCCGCCGGGCTGGTCACCGCATCGTCGGTCAGGGTGTAGACCGTGTCGTAATGGGTCGAGTGGAAATCGAGGAATAAACGCAGGCGCTGCTCCGGCGCCTTGTTCAGGGTTTCCAGCAGGCCGCGCATCAATTGTGTTTCGGGCTGGGCAAAGGGACCCCAGTCGCGATTGAGGTCGGTCTGGCCCAGATTGTGGCGCCAATGGCCACGCGCCACGCCGTCGGGATTGAGCAGGGGAATGGCCTCGGTCGTGTAGCGCGAGCGGTAGCTACGTGCCAAGGTGTCGTTTTCCAGCAGACGATCCACAAAGGCCTGCATGGCGATCGCGCCCGTGGTCTCGGGCGGATGCTGGCGACCAGTCAACACCACATTGCGCGAAGTGGTCGCGCCCGGTTCACGGATGGTGATCTTCTCGATCGGCCGCCCTTCGCGCGATTTGCCGAGCAGGCCACGATTGACCGTTGGCAATTGGGCGACGCGATCCAGCCACGCCGTGTAATCTTTGGATACCAGCAAGGGCTGGGCCGCAATCTGCGTTTTGCCAGCAGGGATGGTTAGCTGGATTGTCGCGCTCGGGATCGGCTTCCCGTTCCCGGACGTTTTCCCCTTCGCGTTATTGACGCTAACATCCGCGAGCGGAATGGCTTGCCAATCCGATCCTTCTGCGCGGAATTTCGGACGATAGCGGTGGCCACAAATGCTGTAGTCCAATTCGATCGTCACCTGCTGGCTTTGACTGCTGCTGAGCTGAAAAGCGTACCAGGGGCTGCAGTTTGTGACCTGGGCGTCTTCCGGCGTGATCGTCAGCTTGAAGTGGCCGCGCTTGACCACTTCGCAACGGGCAAATGCGCCACCTTCAAAGTCGCCCGAAATGGTCGTCGCTTCGTCACTGCAGGTGCTACTGGTTCCCTGGGACGGCGCGGCGGCGGCGGGCAGCGCCGTGAGCACGCTGCCCGCCAATGCCCCAATCACGTACACGTACTTATGGTTCTCAAAAAGCATGTCTGGTTCGCTCCTCTAGCTGGCGTGCACGATTACAGCGTGCGCGCGATCTCGATGTACACGTAACGGCCAACGGCATCGTGCAAGGCGCCGTTAAAGCCGAAGTTCGACGAGGTGATCGGCGGGGCCTTATCGAACAGATTACGCGCGCCGAGGCGCAATTCGGCACCGCTCAGCAAGCCACCGTCCTTGGCCATCCGCAGCTGGGTGTAGGCAGCCGCCGTGGTGAAGCTCGGCACTTTGTAGTACGAGCCATTCACCAGGGCCGTGCCGGTGTCGTAGTAAGAACCAACGCTGGTGACATTCAGGCCGACCGTGACCGGGCCTTTGTTCCAAGTGAAATTGCTGCCCCAACGCCAGCGCGGGTTCGCACCTTGGCCGATCAGGTCGCCGGCTCGGGTGATGGTGATCCCGGTGCCGAGTTTGCCCGCATCGTTCGCGTCCATCAGCATTTGCTGGATCTCCGACGGCGCCTGGTAGAACGTGACCAGCTTGGCGACGCTGGCTGCCATGCGGAAGCGGCCATTCTTGGTAGTGCCGCTATCGAGGTTGACGGCGAAGTCCCAGCCCTTCATCGTGCGCGGGCCCAGGTTGAAGTAGTTGTCGTTGATGTAGTCCACCGTGCCGATCACCTGCGTACCCACCGGTGCGAGGCGTACCACGTTCGGGTTCGAGCTGCCGTTCTGGCGCAGGTAGTAGTCATAAAGGAGCTGGTTCTGGCCACCCAGAATCCCGATCACACCGGTCGACTTGAGTTGCCAGAAGTCGAAGGTGGTGCCCAGCCATTTGAACGGTTGCAGCGCCAGGCCGGCCGAAGACGTTTCCGAATTTTCGGGCTTGAGTTGGTTGTTACCGGCACGCACTTCGAGCGACGAGGCGCCCCCACAGGTCCCGCCATTCAGGCGGCAAGCGGCCCAGTCCGTCCGCGTATTCGACACCGAGCTGCCTTCGCTATAGAACTGCGGCAGATTCGGCGCACGGAAGCTCTTCGACCACGAGCCACGCAAACGGACTCCAGGCATGACTTCCAACAGGGCCGCAACTTTCGGCTTGGCCACATTGCCAAAGTCCGAGTAGCGTTCGGCACGGCCGGCAATTTGCAGGTCGAGCGAGCGGATGGCCGGGATGCCCATCTCGGGGTTGACTACCGGCACAGCCAGTTCGGCGTAGGCGCCGATCACATTGCGGCTAGCCTTCACGTCCGGCGAGGCGCTGGCGCCCATGATGTCGGTGTCATACGCGCGGCCGGTGACGGAGTCGGTGTACTTGATGGTGCCGTCCAGACGTGCATCGCGGTCGTCGCTGTAGGTTTCACGACGCCATTCCGCACCCGTGGCCAGGCCCACATCGCCGCTCTTCAGGCTGAACAACTTGGGCGTGGTAAAGCGCGCATCCCAGGTGGTCAGCGAGGTCGTGCTGATGCGGTGCACTTCGACCAGGAAGGGGTCGATCGAGGAACGTGGGTTGGACGTGCCGTCACCGAGCGAGTACGTACCCTGGGTACCGCCATTGAAGGGGTTGTAGGCCTCGGCCGTTTTCAGGCCCAACTGCTTTTGGAACAGCGTGTTGCTGATCGCATTGTGGGTGTTGTCGTCGGTGCGGGCACGCGCATAGGAGAAGGCGCTCTCCCACTTGAACTCACCAAGGTCGCCACGCAGTCCGAGCAGGCCGCGGCCCATATCGTCCGAAACCGTATAGGTGCGCGGGCCGGTATCGACCGGGCGGTAGTTGGTAATGCGGATCGGCAGGCCCTCGGCCGGCACGCCCGTCAGGTTGGGCAGGCGGTTCGGGCTGCTGCTCGGGCCGAACGGGTTCCAATAGTTCGATGCCGGGATGGTGATCACGGCGCTCGAGATCGGCGCCGACTGTTCGCGCATCCCTCTGAGTTTGGCCTGATAGTAATTGGCTTCACCAAACAGCTCGTTCTCCCCCAGGGGCTGGCGGAAGCTGCTAAAGGCATTAAAGCGGTCGAGCCCACCGCGGATCGAACGATCCGGGTTCTCGTCGTAGCGCAGGGGACGGTCGGCGGCGCCGGTGATGCCGCCACTCTTCAGGCACAGGTTGCTGTTGTAGACGGTGCTCGAGCAGCCAGCGTCCGTGTTGCTGGTCGGCTCCACGTGGAAGACGCCGCTCGACGTCAGGGTGGCCGTGCCCTGCTTCACGGTGGCCGTCGCACCCGTGGCCGTGACGGCCGTGAACGAGCCCCACGGCGAACTGGTGGTGCGGTTGTCGAAACCGGTGTCGGCCGACCAATCCGTACCGGCCATGTCCGGCAGATGGTTTTCACTGGCCGAGAACGAACGCTCACTGGCCATCAGCGGCGTACGCTTGGTGTAACTGGCGAACATTTGGACATTGCCGCCGCCAGTCGTATCCATCCCGGCCTTGATGGCGCCGCTCGTTTCGTCCATGCCCTTGGCCGAGCCATAGCGGCCTTGCAGGCGCACGCCCTTGAATTTTTGGTCAGTGAGGACGTTGACCACGCCGGCCACGGCATCCGAGCCGTAGAGGGCAGCGGCCCCGTCGCGCAGCACCTCGATCCGGCTGACGGCACCGACGGGCAGGGAATTGGTATTGGCGGTTTGGACCGGAACAAAGTTCTCGGTCTGGGTGCCCGGGGTCAGGATCAGGCGCCGGTCGTTCACCAGCACCAGGGTGTTGCCCGTGCCAACGCCGCGCAGATTGATCGAGGCATTGTCGCCACGGGCATCGTTCAGGTTACCGGTGGTGCGCGCCTCCTGGAAGTTCACATCGCCCGCCTGCGGCAGCGAGCGGAACAGATCATCGCCCGAGACACTGCCGACGGCGTCGATCTGGGCGGCATCGATGATGGAGACGGGAAGTGCTTCTTGCGTTCGTGTGTTGGCAATCCGCGAGCCGGTGATGGTCACACTTTGGACTGGCGCCGCAGCCTCGCCGCTGGGCGGCGGGGCAGTCTGAGCCTGTGCTGGGCTGTCGACCGCAGCCAGTACAGTTGATGCAAGGATGGTGAATGTCGCAGAACGTATCTTCTTCATGGCAGCCCCTGAGTTATCGAACTAGCCATTTTGCGGCAGCAGCCAACATTCAGTCAAGCAACATTCAGTCAAGCCAAGCAACATTCAGTCAAGCAACATTCAGTCAATATTTATCAGGTCATAGGAGAGCAGTCTCTTCAGACTCGGTTACTGACGTGCGAGAATTTCAACATCGCGCGTGCGCTTGCCATTGCGCAAAATCCAGATATGGTGGTGGCGATCCGCGAGTTCCAATTCCGAGACTTACGCGCTAAGGCGGGTACCGACAAGGAAGAACAGCAGGGGATGCACGCAGCCAAAGATCAGCTCGGTCATGCCTCAGAGACAATGACACGGCGCTACATACGCTATCGGAAGGGAAACTATGTTGAAGCCGGCCAGGTAGATTTTGCGGGAAAGAGGCCGTTTTTTGCGGAAAAGCCTTCAAAGTAGCCTCATCCGCTGGAACCCGCATGGATACTAATGGTGCCGGGAGCCGGAATCGAACCGGCACGCCTTGCGGCGCGGGATTTTGAGTCCCGTGCGTCTACCTATTCCGCCATCCCGGCGACGCCCCCGCATTATCCTCGATTTGGATTGCTCGGGCAACAGTTTCCCGGCAGAGGGAACACGGCAGTGTCCGCCAGCCGCGTTAAAGCGTATCATCCCGGATTCCCCAGAAACAGAGCCGTCCCCGGACGGCGGACACAATGAAGAACAAGAAGATTCGCGAACTAATCCTCGGCAAGGCGCTCGACCCCCTGAAAAGCGAGACCCGCCACTCGATGGCGCTGGTGGCCTTTTTGGCCTGGGTCGGTCTGGGAGCCGACGGCCTGTCGTCGTCGTCCTATGGCCCCGAAGAGACCTTCCGCGCCCTCGGCACCCACACCCACCTTGGCCTGTACATGGCGATCGCCACCGCCCTCACGGTGTTTGTCATCGCGCTTGCATACAACCAGGTGATCGAGCTGTTCCCCACCGGCGGTGGCGGCTACCGCGTCGCGACCAAGCTGGTCGGACCTTACCTGGGCCTGATTTCCGGCTGCGCCCTGATCCTCGACTATGTGCTGACGATCGCGATCTCGATTGCGTCCGGGGTCGACGCGCTCGCATCCTTCCTGCCGCTCGGGTTCCAGCCATACAAGCTATGGGCCGAGGCCTTCTTCATCGCCACGCTGATCGTGATGAACCTGCGCGGGCTGAAGGAGGCGATCCAGATCCTGCTGCCGATCTTCGCCGGGTTCGTGGCCACCCACCTGGTGCTGATCGTGTACGGCATCGTCTCCCATGCCTCCCACCTGCCGCAGCTCGTGCCCAGCACAATCGCCGAAACGCGCGAGCTGGCCGGCAGCATCGGCTGGGCCGGCGTGGCCGGGATGCTGATGCTGGCCTATTCGCAGGGCGGCGGTACCTACACCGGACTGGAGGCGGTATCGAACAACGTCAACCTGCTGGCCGAGCCGCGCGTGCGCACCGGGAAGATGACCATGCTGTACATGGCGCTGTCGCTGGCCATCACCGCCGGCGGCATCATCCTGCTGTATTTGCTGTGGGATGCGCGCGCGGTGCCGGGGGAGACGCTTAACGCCTCGACCTTCAAGGCGATCATCGCGAGCATGGGCTTCGGCAGTCCCGTGCTCGACCAGGCGCTGCTGGTCGTGGTGCTCGCGTTCGAGGCGGGCCTGTTGTTTGTGGCCGCCAACACCGGCTTTCTCGGCGGTCCGGCGGTGCTGGCGAACATGGCTGGCGACTCCTGGATGCCGCACCAGTTCCGCTACCTGTCCTCGCGCCTGGTGACCCAAAACGGCATCGTCGTGATGGGCATCGCCGCGCTGTCGATCCTGTTCTGGACCGGCGGCCAGGTCACGCTGCTGGTGGTGCTGTATTCGATCTCGGTGTTCCTGACCTTCGCAATCTCGCTGTTCGGCCTGTGCCTGTACTGGTGGCAGAACCGCAAGCGCCAGGACAACCTGCCCTGGGTGCGTCGTTTCCTGCTGTCGCTGCTGGGCTTTTTGATCTGCGCCAGCATCCTGCTGGTGCTGCTGGTGGAGCGTTTTGCGCAGGGTGGCTGGGCCACCGCCGTGATCATCGCCGCGATTGCGGGCCTGTGCATCCTGGTGCGTAACCACTATCGCAAGACCAAGCGTGCGATCCGCTCGGTGGACCGGGTGTTCGCCAACCAGCCGTTCGGCCCTTTGGCCGGCACGGTCGAACCCGATCCTCAGGCGCAGACCGCGGTGTTCATCGTCGGCACTTCACGCGGCGGCGGTCTGCACGCGCTGCTGTGGGTGCTGCGCATGTTCCCGGACCATTTCAAGAATTTCGTGTTCGTCAATGCCCGCACCGTCGACGCCCATGTCTATGGCGGTGATGGGGCGGTGGAAAAGATGCGCGAGGACGCCGCCAAAACGCTCGAGTATTTTGTCGATTTCTGCCACAGCCACGGGATGGCGTCGTCCTCGTACATCGGTTTTGGCACAGATGCGGTGGACGAGGTGACCCGGATGTGCGAGCAGATCAGCCAGGAATTCCCGAATGCGATCTTCTTCACCAGCAAGCTGATCTTCGCGAAGGACAATTGGCTGATCCGGCTGCTGCACAACCAGGCGGCACTGGCGGTGCAGCGGCGGCTGCACCTGGAAGGCCTGCAGATGGTGATCCTGCCGATGAAGGTTTAAGAGTGTTCTAGCACGCGATGTGCTTTTGCAGCGCGACCAGCGTGGTGAACGGGCCGACGATTTCCAGGCTGTTGTCGCGCACCGTCACCGCGATTTCCTCGCGGCTGCCGGCGCGGTAGCGCACCGCGCCCGGGCCGCCGCCGGCTTGCGCATAGCCCAGCGCGCCGAGCGTCTGGTCCAGGGTGCCGACCATGTGGCGCGCGTCAAAGCGGGTGTTCACCACGAGCCGCCCGGGCGCGCCCACCAGAACCGGCAACAGGCCGCCGGCCAGCACCGGGACGACGATGTAGACCAGCGGGGCGGCCGGATCGAGCAGGTGGAACGCGACGATGATCGCTGGCAGGCCCAGCGCCAGGGTCAGGCCGAACAGCACCACCCGGCGCACGGCCGCCGCCGAATACAGAAGACGTGAAGCATCGCGCGCCACTGCGGAAATGGTAACGTTCTTCATCGTGGCTCTCCTTGTCGCTGGACGAACCGGTCCGGTCCTTTATCATTCTGTACGCTGAGGCCGGCGATGGTTTGATATTTCTCAAATGCCATGCTTTTTCGAAATGCACAGAATGTAACGGATGACACCTCCGGGGGGGCGCTCGGCGGCCTGCAGAAAGCAAAAGAGCCGCGCCAGTTGCCTGGCGCGGCTCGTCAAGCCGGAGCGTGTGCCGCTCAGCGGGTGCGCTGATACAGGCGGTAGCGCTCGACGCGATCGGACGGACGCCGTCCTTCCCACAGCAGGGTCCAGCCCTGCATGCGGTGGGCGGCCACGCCGTGGTCGCCCCCCTTCGATTTGACGCTGTCCTGTAGCAGCAGGTAGTCGCACTGGCCGCCGGTCACCCCGGCAAACGGCAGGTGCCCGAAATAGGCGAACGAGGCGCGTTGCGCCGGGCCGACGTCGGTGTCGATGCAGTTGGCGTCCGGTGGCAGCTTGGCCGCGATCTGCTGGGCCACGCTGGCGTAGCTCTTGCTGTAGTTCAGGTCGGGCAGGAACAGCGTCATCAGGAGCACCCACAGCAGGATCAGCCCGCTTGAGGACAGCACCACCGCGCGCCACAGCACCGACGGCTGGCGCGACAGGCGCCAGTGCACCAGCACGATCCAGCCGATGCTGGTTGCCGCCGCAACCACGAACGCCACCGGCCCGAATTCAGGCGTAAAGCCCGGCACCAATTTGAGTGCGTTGTGCGCCAATTGCGCCGGCCAGCCGGTCAGCTTGGCGATCCAGAACAGCCACACCAGGGCGCCCAGGGTGGTCAGCACCATCACCGAGAACCAGTCGATGGCGTTGATCGCGCCGCGCTTCATCGTCGGCAGGCCGAACGCGGCCATCAGCGCGAGCGGCGGCAGCAGCTTGAGCAGGTCGCCGTTTTCCGGTTGCGGGCCGGACACGATCAGCAGCGTGAGCGCGGCCACGAACGAGAGCGGCAGCACGATGTGCAGCAACTTCTGCTGGCGCCGCCAGGCCCAGATCGCCCAGCCGGCGAACGGCCAGGCCGGCCAGAAGAACCAGGTGCCGACGCGCAAGAAGCCGGTGATCGAGTGCCAGCTCGGCAGCCCGAGCTGGGTGGCGTTGTAGGCCAGCCAGGCGCGCACCGGCGACTGGCCGTACGGATGCAGCAGCATTGCCGGTACGATCCACAGCAGCGCGATCGCGAACCCGATACCGGACGCCAACGCCAGGTGGCGCGCGGTCGGCCCGGCGGGAATGTTCAGGAAACGGGTGCACAGGAACAGCGCCAGCACCAGCACGATCGGGGTCAGCGGACTGCGGGTGAGCACCAGCGCGCCCAGCGACAGCCCGACCAGCACCGCGTTGCGCATGCTTTGGGTTTCGACGTAGCGCACCGCGCGGTACAGGAAATAGGCCAGCAGGCTGCCCTGCAGCGTGACGGCCAGCGTCTCGTGGCTGTGCAGCAGCAGGCCGAGGCAGCCGAGGTAGATCAGGACCGCGGTGTCGGCCAGGGTGCGGCCGTAATCGTCCGGCTCAGGCTGCCCGCCGAACGCCAGCCGCAGCGGCTGGGCATCGGGGCGCCGCCCGAGGTGGAACGCGGTGTACCACAGCGACAGCGTGCCGACGACAAAGATGCCGATGGTCGACACGCGCGCGGCCAGCACGTCGCCCAGCAGCCAGCCGAACAGCTTGATGCACAGCGCCCCCAGCCAGAACGCGAGCGGCCCCTCGTTGACCGCTGGCAGGCCGGCGATGTTCGGCAGCAGCCAGTCGTGCAGGTTTCCATGCGCCATCGTCCACATGATGCCGAAGCTGCCGGCGTCGGTGTCGTCCTTCCACGGGTCGCGCCCGATCAGGCCTGGCAGGATGTACAGCAGGCCAAGTGCGAACAGCGCCCAGCGAGGCAGCGCGAGGGTGGCGGCGGCAGGGAGGCGGACTGGTTTCATCTAATAGGCGCAAGCAAGAAATGGTGGGGCGTAGTATAGCTGCGGAAAAAAAGAAAGGAAGCCAGCGGCCTCCTTTTCGGAGCTCGGTGGCTTCCTTGCAGGGAAAGCCGCGGGGGCTTTCCAGGCGATTTCGGCAGGAATTAGCCGTTGGCGACGGTGGTCTTGGAACCGACTTTGCCGAATTTCTGGCGGAATTTCTCGACGCGGCCAGCGGTGTCGACGATCTTGTGCTTGCCGGTGTAGAACGGGTGCGACTCAGCCGACACCTCGATCTTGACCAGCGGGTATTGCTTGCCTTCGAATTCGGTGGTTTCGCGGGTGGCGATGGTCGAACGGGTGATGAATTTGAAGTCGCACGACAGGTCGTGGAACACAACTTCACGGTAATCTGGATGGATATCGGTCTTCATGGTTTTGCCTTCGGTTGAGTTGGTAGCCAAACAGCACTTCGTCGGTCGCCTTGCTTCTTGACCCGATTGCCGATCACTTGCCAGGGGTTAGATACTGAACCGGCGATTATACAGCCGGAACTGGGGGCGAGGCAACCAAGACAGGGTCAGCGTGGCAACAGCGTCAACAGGGTGACGAACATGCCGCCGAAACCGAGCACCATGGTAATGGCCATGGTGGCCATCCAGCGCGACAGACGCGCGCTTTCGGCACGGATCTCTGCCTTGAGTTCGGCCTTGGTTTCCGCAAGTTTGGTCATGAACTCGCCCCTGAGTTCCGCCAGGTCGGTCTTGGTGGCCAGCAGGGGCAGGATGGTGTCGAAGCGGGTTTCGAGGATTGTGACCCGGCGATCGAGCATGCGCTCATCCTCGCTGCGCAGGGGGCCAGGGGCCGCGGTTTGGGGTTCGCTAGGCATGATCACAAAGGCGCCAGCTTAAGCAGCGCAGCCAATATGCCGCCGAAACCGAGCGCCATGGTAATGACCATCGTTGCCATCCAGCGCGACTGACGTGCGCTTTCGGCGCGAATCTGTTCCTTGAGTTCAGCTTTAATCTGCGCGAGTTTGGCCTCGAGTTCGGCGAACCTGGCCCTGAATTCGCCCCTCAGTTCCGCCAGGTCGGCTTTCGTGGCGAGCATGGGCAGGATGGTGTCGAAGCGGGTTTCGAGGATCGTGACACGGCGATCGAGCATGCGCTCGTCCTCGCTGCGCGGAGGGCCGGGGGCCGCGGTTTCGCGTTCGGTAGTCATGATCAGAAAGGCGCCACTTTAAGCAGCGCAGCGATCATTCCGGCGAAGCCAATTACCATCGTGATGAACATGGTCGCCACCCAGCGCGATAGACCGTTAATTTCCGATTTAAACTCGGCTTTCAGTTCCGCCCTCAGCTCTGCCAGATCGGCCTTGGTGGCCAAGGTCGGCAGGATCGTGTCGAAGCGCGTCTCCAGGATCGTCAGCCGGCGATCCAGTTGGTACGGATCGGGTTCATGTGCGGCGTAACGCTCGTTTGTGGCCATGTCGTCCCCATGCGAAAGCGCTCATTGTTTCAAAGCGAGGGCCGGGCGCATGGATGCACATGGTAGCGAACAAAAGAAAAGGGCGGCACACGCCGCCCTTGTTGCCGATGCTGCCGGTCGGCGTTAGCCGCCGCGGCGCATCAGGTCGAAGAACTCGGTATTGTTCTTCGTCGCACGCATCTTGTCGAGGATGAACTCCATCGCCTCGATCTCGTCCATCGAGTACAGCAGCTTGCGCAGAATCCAGATCTTCTGCAGCTGGTCCGGCTTGATCAGGAGTTCCTCGCGGCGGGTGCCAGACTTGTTCAGGTTGATCGCCGGGTACACGCGCTTCTCGGCCAGACGGCGCTCCAGGTGCACTTCCATGTTGCCGGTGCCCTTGAATTCCTCGTAGATCACGTCGTCCATGCGCGAACCGGTTTCGATCAGCGCGGTGGCGACGATGGTCAGCGAGCCGCCTTCCTCGACGTTACGTGCCGCGCCGAAGAAGCGCTTCGGACGCTGCAGCGCGTTGGCGTCGACACCGCCGGTGAGCACCTTGCCCGAAGCCGGAATCACCGTGTTGTAGGCGCGCGCCAGACGGGTGATCGAGTCCAGCAGGATCACCACGTCCTTCTTCATCTCGACCAGGCGCTTGGCTTTTTCCAGCACCATCTCGGCGACCTGCACGTGGCGCGTGGCCGGTTCGTCGAAGGTCGAGGCGACCACTTCGCCGCGCACCGAACGCTGCATCTCGGTCACTTCCTCGGGACGCTCGTCGATCAGCAGCACGATCAGGGTCACGTCCGGGTGGTTGGCGGTGATCGCGTGCGCGATGTGCTGCAGCATCACCGATTTGCCCGACTTGGGCGAGGCGACCAGCAGGCCGCGCTGGCCCTTGCCGATCGGCGAGATCAGGTCGACGATACGGCCGGTGATGTTCTCGGCGCCGTTCATGTCGCGCTCCAGGCGCAGCGGCTCCTGCGGGTGCAGCGGGGTCAGGTTTTCGAACAGGATGCGGTGCTTGGACGCTTCCGGCGATTCCCCGTTGACCTTGTCCACCTTGACCAGCGCGAAATAGCGTTCGCCATCCTTCGGGGTACGCACTTCACCCTCGATCGAGTCGCCGGTATGCAGGTTGAAGCGGCGAATCTGAGACGGCGAGATGTAGATGTCGTCGGTCGAGGCCATGTAGCTCGCATCGGGCGAACGCAGGAAGCCAAAACCGTCCGGCAGCACTTCCAGCGCGCCGTCGCCGAAAATCTGTTCGCCCTGTTTCGCGCGTTTCTTCAGGATGGCGAACATCAGTTCTTGTTTGCGCAGGCGAGCTGCGTTGTCGATATCGAGGCCGATCGCCATCTCCAGCAGCGCGGAGACGTGCATTGCCTTCAGTTCAGAGAGGTGCATGTGTTGGGTCCCGTGACGGGAAAATAAGGTAGGGGAGGGAGCTGCGTGGGTTAATCAAACTGGGAAGGCACCAGGGTTGGCGTCCTCCCCGTCCGGATATGGCGGCAGTGCCTTGCGCGCTGCCGCCGCTATGGTATCAGATATTGCTGTCGATGAAGGAGGTCAACTGGCCCTTTGCCATCGCGCCCACCTTCTGCGCCGCCGCGACACCGTTCTTGAACAGGATCAGGGTCGGGATGCCGCGGATGCCGAACTTGGCCGGCACCGCCTGGTTGGCGTCGACGTCCATCTTGGCGATGGTGATCTTGCCGTCGTATTCCTTGGCCACTTCCTCGAGGATCGGGGCGATCATTTTGCAGGGACCGCACCACTCGGCCCAGAAATCGACCAGAACCGGGCGCTCGGACTTGAGCACGTCGGCTTCGAAAGATGCATCGCTGATGTGTTTGATGTTTTCGCTCATGTTTTCCTCAATGAGAGGTAAGGATCAAATAACGCCTGCAGCGCCGTGAACTGGGGCGCTCGGCCGTGCTTCCGCTAACTATAGACCGGATGCAACACAATGGTGGAGGCAAAGTGTGCAACAACAAAGTTGGAAGGGCGGCAAGAGGACGACAGGCGGGGAATTAGCGGGAATAATAACCTATTTTGCTGAAAAGTGTTCGGCCGTTTGTACAAAATCTTAACACATCACGATTGCGCGCAACTGCTCGATGTCGATCGGCTTGCGGAACACGCCCGTCACGCGCAGGCCGAACACCCGCGCCAGCTCGTGTGCCGCCTCGCGCACGCCCGCCTCCATGCCCGACAGCAGCACCACGCGCCCGGAAAAGCCCTGGCTTGCCGCCGCCTGCAGGAACTCGATGCCATCCATCTCGGGGATGGCCAGGTCGCAGATCAAGAGGTCCGGCGCGCGGGACGCCAGCGCCGCCAGCGCGGACCTGGCCTCGGTTTCGGCGATCACCTCGAACGGGCCCAGCGCAGCGAGCATGTCGGCCAGCAGTGCAAGCACGAAAGGATCGTCATCGAGCAGCAGCACGCGCGGGGCGCGCCCGGCCGGTTCGGCGGATGTTGTCATACGAATGGTATCGCTGGGATAGGGACCAGCTGGTCATTATCGCGGAGTTTCCCGGCGTAGGATAGTGTCCGCGCCAACTTTATTGATGAGAATGTCAGACGCTGCCGGTGAACTGGCACAACTGCCCCGGATGCCACATCGTGACCACCGACGCCACCCGGCCGGCCGAGGTGGTCTTGCGCTTGAGGACCAGGCAGCAGGCGTGCGGCTCGATCGCCAGCATTTCGGCGATTTCGCGCGGCGCCGGCAGCGCCTCGATGCTGTAGGTCGCCCCCTGCAGCGGCGCGGCCGCCATCAGGTGCTCGTTGGGCGTGACGACCGAGAAATCCTGTTCCAGGTAGGCCGGCGCGCAGTCCGGGTTGACCCAGCGGTCCTCGACCTGGATCGGCACATCGTTCTCGAAATGGATGATCACCGAATGGAACAGGCGTGCGTCCGCGGTCAGCCAGAACTGGCTTGCCAGCGCCTCGCCGGCGTTTGCCGCTTCCAGGAGCCGCAGGCGGCTGCGGTGGGCTCGTCCGCGGGCGCGGATCTCGTCGGCGATGTTGCGGATCTCGACCAGCGTCGTCTGGTACTTGCGCGCCGCGACAAAAGTGCCCGAACCCTGGCGCCGCACCAGCACCTGTTCGGCGGTGAGCTCGCGCACCGCGCGGTTGACTGTCATGCGCGAGACGCCGAACTGGCGCACCAGCGCCTGCTCGGAAGGCACCAGGTCGCCCTCCTTCCAGCGTCCGGAAGCGATTTCGCCTACCAGGTAATCCTTGATGCGCCGGAAAATGGGAGCGCTGTCTTGCGCAATCTGATCGTCCAAACTACTCTCCGAGTGCAGGCCGGGTAAGCGCGGCCGAAGACCGGATTCTAGCACTGCCGATTCGAAAGCAAGACCCGGGGTGCCGGATCGGCGCGCCGCCGCTAGGATCAGGTCATTGCAAACGAAAGAGGAAGTGCCATGCAACCAGCAACCTCCACAGGCTTTGCCAGCGACGACGAGCGCTGGGCGGCCGTGTGCCGCCGCGACGCTCAAGCGGACGGCGTTTTTTATTATTCTGTGCGCAGCACCGGCGTGTACTGCCGTCCGTCGTGCCCGTCGCGGCCGGCGCGGCGCGAGAACGTCGCCTTTCACGCCAGCGCTGCGCTGGCCGAGGCGGCCGGCTTTCGACCCTGCCTGCGCTGCCGCCCGACGCTGCCGCCGCTTAAGCAGCGCCAGGCCGAGGCGGTGGCGCGCGCCTGCCGCCTGATCGACGAAGCCGAGGACGAACTGGATCTGGCGGCCCTGGCACAAGCCTGCGGGATCAGCCGTTTCCACCTGCACCGGCTGTTCAAGGCGCACACGGGAATCACGCCCAAGGCCTATGCGGCGGCGCGCCGCGCCGAGCGCGTGCGCCAGCAGCTGGCGCAAGGGGCGAGCGTGACCGAAGCCGTGTACGAGGCGGGATTTAATTCGAGCGGACGCTTTTATGCGGAGGCGAACGGCATGCTGGGCATGACGCCGACGCGCTTTCGGGCCGGCGGGCAGGGCGAGGCGATCCGCTTCGCGGTGGCTGGCTGCTCACTGGGCGCGATTTTGGTCGCCGCCACCGGCAAGGGAATCTGCGCGATCCTGATCGGCGACGAGCCGGAGCCACTGGTGCGCGACTTGCAGGACCGCTTTCCGAACGCCGAACTGCGCGGCGCCGAAAGCGACTTCGAGCGCACGGTGGCGCAGGTGGTCGGTTTCGTCGAGGCGCCCGGAATTGGCCTGTCCCTGCCGCTGGACGTACGCGGCACCGCGTTCCAGCAGCGCGTGTGGCAGGCGCTGCGCGAGATCCCGGCCGGGCAGACGGTCAGCTACGCCGAACTGGCACAGCGTGTCGGCCTGCCATCGGGCGCGCGAGCGGTGGCCGGCGCCTGCGCCGCCAACCCGGTCGCGGTGGCGATTCCCTGCCACCGGGTGGTGCGCAACGACGGCTCGATCTCCGGCTACCGCTGGGGCGTCGAGCGCAAAAAGGTGCTGCTCGAGCGGGAGCGGGCCAAGTGAGCGCGATCGACTGGGAGCGCGTCGGCGCCGAGCTGGACGACTTCGGCTGCGCCGTCATCCCCGGGCTGCTGACGCCCGGCGAGTGCGCGGCCTACCTGGCGAGCTATGCGAACGCCAGCCTGTTCCGCAGCCGGATCGTCATGGAACGCCATGGCTTCGGGCGCGGCGAGTACCAGTACTTTGCCTACCCGTTGCCCGCGCCACTGGCACGGCTGCGCACCGCGCTCTACCCGCCGCTGGCGCAGATCGGCAACCGCTGGCAGCGCGCGTTGGGGCAGGACGAGCGCTTTCCCGCGACTCATGCCGACTACCTCGCGCGCTGCCACGCCGCCGGGCAGCTGCGGCCCACGCCGCTGCTGCTCAAGTACGGGGCGCTCGACTACAACTGCCTGCACCAGGACCTGTACGGCGAGCTGGTGTTCCCGCTGCAGGTCGCGGTCCTGCTGTCGCGGCCCGGCGCCGACTTCACCGGCGGTGAGTTCGTGCTGACCGAGCAGCGCCCGCGCATGCAATCGCGCGCCGAGGTGGTTCCGCTGGAGCAGGGCGACGCGGTGGTCTTCCCCGTGCACCACCGCCCCGTGAACGGCACGCGCGGCGTCTACCGGGTCAACATGCGCCACGGAGTGAGCAGGATCAGGAGCGGCAACCGGTACACCCTGGGCGTGATCTTCCACGACGCGGCGTAGACCGGTAAGTGTGGGTTTCGTAGGGTGCGCACCTGTGCGCACGCGGAGCAAACTCTGCGCAACCGTACAGCGTGCGCTACAGCACACCCTACGAACTTCCCCCGGCTTTCAGCCGAGCCGATGCGCGGCGAGTTGACCATTGCGCAAACTTCTATACACTCTGCTCTTTGTTTGTGCGTCCCCGACCAAGGGCCCGCCACCTCACGAGTACGGAGAAGAATAGAGAATGCGCCTGCGTCAGATCCCCCTGCAATGTTCCATGTTCCTGGCCGCCTTCGGGGCCGCCGCGGCAGCCTGCGCGACCACGGTCATCGATAACGCCAACGGCTATACCCTCAACAATAAAGGCGACCTGGTGCAGTTCGCGTCGTTCGCGTTCGACGACAATGGGCGCCTCATCGCGGTGGGGAGCGGCGCCGAGGTCGCCGCCAAGGCGCCGGGCGCGCGCCACGTCGACATGAAAGGACGCACCGTGCTGCCGGGCCTGATCGACGCGCACGGCCACGTGTTCGGCCTGGGCGGCGTGCTGACCCAGCTCGATTTGTCCGCTACCACCTCGCTTGCCAAAGCGCTCAAGGCCATCGGCGACTACGCGCGCGCCAACCCGAAGCACGCCTGGCTGCTCGGACGCGGCTGGAACCAGGAAAACTGGAAGCTGGGCCGCTTTCCCACTGCCGCTGAGCTGGATGGCGTGGTAGGCGAGCGCCCGGTATGGCTGCAGCGCGTTGACGGTCATGCCGGCTGGGCCAACAGCCGCGCGCTGGCGGCGGCGGGCATCACCAGGGACACGCTAGACCCGGTCGGCGGCAAGATCATGCGCGATGCGAACGGCAACCCGACCGGAGTGCTGGTCGACGCCGCCAAGGAACTGGTCAACAAGGTGGTGCCGCAGCAGACCGAGGCCGAGGCGCGCAATGTCCTCGACCAGGCGCTGGCGCAGCTTGCGCGCGTGGGCCTGACCAGCGTGCACGACGCCGGCATTGGCGTGGCCGAGGACAAGCTGTACCGCGACTACGCCGACCACGGCAAGCTGACCGTGCGCGTCTACGGCATGATCGGCGGCACCGGCGCCGACTTCGACCAGTTGTCGAAGGACGGCCCGCTCAAGAGCTACGCGAACGACATCTACGCGCTGCGCGCGGTCAAGCTGTATTCCGACGGCGCGCTCGGCAGCCGCGGCGCAGCCCTGATCGCGCCCTACAGCGACGAGCCGTCCTCGCACGGCCTGCTGTTCCAGAGCGACGCCCAGATCGACGCCATGATGACCAAGGCGATGAAGAAGGGCTACCAGGTCAACGTGCATGCGATCGGCGATGCCGGCAACCGCCAGGTCCTGAACGTCTATCAGAAGGAGCTCGGCCCGACCGGAAGCAGCGCCCAGCGCCACCGCATCGAGCACGCCCAGGTGGTGGCCCTGGAGGACATCCCGCGCTTCAAATCACTCGGCATCATCCCCTCGATGCAGCCGACCCATGCGACGTCGGACAAGAACATGGCCGAGCAGCGCGTCGGCTCCGAGCGCATCAAGGGCGCCTATGCCTGGCGCACCTTCCTGCACCAGGGCTCGCGCATCGCCTGCGGTTCCGATTTCCCGGTCGAGTCGCCCAACCCGTTCTTTGGCATCCACGCCGCGGTCACCCGCCAGGACGCGCATGGGCAGCCGATCGCTGGCTGGTATCCCGAGCAGGAGATGTCGCTCAAGGAGGCGCTGCGCTGCTTTACCCTTGACGCAGCTTACGCCGGCCACCAGGAAAACGCATTAGGCTCGCTGGAGCCGGGCAAGTGGGCCGATTTCATCGTGATCGATCGCGACCTGTTCAAGATGCCGGCCTACGACATCCACCAGACCGGCGTGCTCGAAACCTGGGTTGCCGGCCGGCAGGTGTACAAGAAGAAATGAGCCCGGGGGCGTAAAATGAGTTGACGCGGTTGTATAGACAACCTAGACTCGGCATTCACGATCATGCGAGAGGCCTCGCATGCCCACCTGTTATTCGTAAGGAGCCGTGATGACCCAGGATTCGCCCCGACTTGATACCGACCCGCGCTTCGACCCGACGCGCGTGATCAAGGCCCCGCGCGGCAGCGCGCTGTCTTGCAAGAGCTGGCTGACCGAAGCCGCCTACCGCATGTTGCAAAACAACCTGGACGCGGAGGTGGCGGAGGATCCCCAGCGGCTGGTCGTCTACGGCGGCATCGGCCGCGCGGCGCGCGACTGGGCCTGCTTCGACCAGATCCTGGCCTCGCTGCGCGAGCTTGAGGATGACCAGACCCTGCTCATCCAGTCCGGCAAGCCGGTCGGCGTGTTCCGTACCCACCCGGACGCGCCGCGCGTGCTGCTCGCCAATTCCAACCTGGTGCCGAAGTGGGCCAACTGGGAGCATTTCAACGAGCTCGATCGCAAGGGCCTGTTCATGTACGGCCAGATGACGGCCGGCAGCTGGATCTACATCGGCACCCAGGGCATCGTGCAGGGCACCTACGAAACCTTTGCCGAGGCCGGGCGCCAGCACTTCGGCGGCGACATGGCCGGGCGCTGGATCCTCACCGCGGGCCTGGGCGGCATGGGCGGCGCGCAGCCGTTAGCAAGCACCTTTGCCGGTGCGGTGTCGCTGGTGGTCGAGTGCGACCAGACCCGCATCGACTTCCGCCTGCGTACCCGTTACATTGACAAGCAAGCCAGGGACATTGACGAGGCGCTGGCGCTGGTCGCGCAGCACAAGGCGCGGCGCGAGGCCGTGTCGATCGGCCTGCTCGGCAACGCGGCCGAGGTGCTGCCGGAACTGGTGCGGCGCGCGCGCGAGGGCGGCATGGTGCCCGATCTGGTCACCGACCAGACCTCGGCGCACGACCTGGTCCACGGCTACCTGCCCAGTGGCTGGAGCATCGAAGAATGGAAGGCGGCGCAGCAGGACCCGGCGCAGCATGCGCGCCTGAAGGCGGCCGCCGCGGCCTCCTGCGCGCAGCACGTGCGCGCGATCCTCGATTTCAAGGCGATGGGCGCGCAGGCCGTCGACTACGGCAACAACATCCGCCAGGTCGCGCTCGACGAGGGCGTGCAGGACGCTTTCGATTTCCCCGGCTTCGTGCCGGCCTACATCCGTCCCCAGTTCTGCGAGGGGCGCGGGCCGTTCCGCTGGGTGGCGCTGTCGGGCGACCCGGAGGACATCTACAAGACCGACGCCAAGATCAAGGAGCTGTTCCCGCAGCATACGCAGGTGCACCGCTGGCTCGACATGGCGCGCGAGCGCATCGCCTTCCAGGGCCTGCCGGCGCGCATCTGCTGGCTCGGGCTGGGCGAGCGCCACCTGGCAGGACTGGCATTTAACGAGATGGTGCGAACGGGCGAGCTGAAGGCGCCGATCGTGATCGGGCGCGACCACCTCGACACCGGCTCGGTCGCGAGCCCGAACCGCGAAACCGAAGCGATGCGCGACGGGACCGACGCGGTGTCGGACTGGCCGCTGCTCAACGCCCTGCTCAACACCGCCGGCGGCGCGACCTGGGTCTCGCTGCACCACGGCGGCGGCGTCGGCATGGGCTACTCCCAGCATTCCGGCGTGGTGATCGTGGCCGACGGCAGCGAGGCGGCGGCACAACGCCTGTCGCGCGTGCTGGTCAACGACAGCGCCTCCGGCGTGATGCGCCATGCCGACGCCGGCTACGAGTCGGCCATCGCGTGCGCCAAGCGCAATGGCCTGAATCTCCCGATGATCAAGTAAGGAAGTTATGAAGAGCACTATCGATACCAGTCTGACCCTGCGGCCGGGCGAACTTTCGCTTTCCGACCTGCGCGCGGTGTGGGCCACGCGCACGCCCCTGACCCTCGCGCAGCAAGCCTGGCGCAACATCGAAGCATCTGCCGCAGCGGTCGAGGCGATCGTCGAGCGCGGCGATCCGGCCTACGGCATCAACACCGGTTTCGGCATCCTCGCCAAGCGCCACATTCCGTTTGATCAGCTCGCGCAGTTGCAGCGCAACCTGATCCTGTCGCACGCGGTGGGCACCGGCGATCTGCTGCCGGACCCGATCGTGCGCCTGATCGTGTTGACCAAGATCGGCAGCCTGGCGCGCGGCTTTTCCGGCGTGCGTCCGCTGATCGTCGAGACCCTCCTCAAGCTGTACAACGCCGGGATTATGCCCGCCATTCCGTCACAGGGCTCGGTGGGCGCCTCGGGCGACCTGGCGCCGCTGGCGCACATGACGCTGGCCATGCTTGGGGTTGGCCAGGTGCGGGTCGACGGCCGGCTGCTTGATGCGACCGAGGCGCTGGCCGCGGCCGGCATCGAGCCGGTCACGCTGGCCGCCAAGGAAGGGCTGGCGCTGATCAACGGCACCCAGGTCTCGACCGCGCTGGCGCTGCACGGCCTGTTCATGGCCGAGCGCCTGCTGGAAGCGGGGATGGTCACCGGCGCGCTGTCGGTCGACGCCGCGCGCGGCAGCGACGCGCCGTTCGATCCGCGTGTGCACGCGGTGCGCGGCCAGCCCGGCCAGATCGCGGCAGCCGGCATTTACCGAGAACTGATGGCCGGCAGCGCCATTCGCGCTTCGCACTTGGTGGGGGACGAGCGCGTGCAGGACCCGTACAGCCTGCGCTGCCAGCCGCAGGTGATGGGCGCGGTGATGGATTTGATCGCCAACGCCTCGCGCACCTTGCTCATCGAGGCCAACGCGGTCACCGACAACCCGCTGGTGTTCGCCGATTCGCACGAAGTGGTCTCGGGCGGGAACTTCCACGCCGAGCCGGTCGCGTTCGCGGCCGACACGCTGGCGCTGGCGATCGCCGAGATCGGCGCGCTGGCCGAGCGCCGCATCGCGCTGCTGATCGACGCCAACCTGTCGGGCCTGCCGGCGTTCCTGGTGCGCGAGCCCGGGGTCAACTCCGGCTTCATGATCGCGCACGTCACCGCGGCCGCGCTGGCGTCGGAAAACAAGTCGCTGGCCCATCCGGCCAGCGTCGACAGCCTGCCGACGTCGGCCAACCAGGAAGATCACGTCAGCATGGCTACGTTCGCTGCGCGCCGCCTGGACCAAATGGCGCACAATACGGCTGTTATCGTCGGCATCGAGCTGCTGGCGGCGGCCCAGGGCATCGAATTCCACCGCCCGCTGGCCAGTTCCGCGCATCTGGAACACGTTCACGCGCTGCTGCGCGAGCGGGTGCCGGCGTTCGACGAGGACCGCTTCTTCGCGCCCGACATCGAACAGGCGCGCCGGATGGTGGCGGACGGCGAGTTGTCCGCCGCATGCAAGGAGCTGTTCGCGGCGCTTCACCAGTAACACCAACAGAGGAGTCGACATGGAGTTCAGGTTCAAGGCGGGCAAGGCCCCGATCCTGGTATCGATGCCGCACGTGGGCACCGACATCCCCGACGACATCGCCGCGCGCCTGGCGCCGTGCGCGCTGGCCAGGAGCGACACCGACTGGCACCTGGCCGAGCTGTACGGCTTCCTCGACGAGCTGGGAGCGTCGACCATCAGCGCGCGCTGGTCGCGCTACGTGATCGACCTGAACCGCCCGCCGGAAGACACGAACCTGTATCCGGGCCTGGACACGACTGGGCTGTGCCCGGTCGACACCTTCGGCCGCGACGCGCTCTACCAGCCGGGCATGGCGCCGGACCAGGACGAGGTGCGCCGGCGGTTGGAGCGCTACTGGCAGCCTTACCACGGCCAACTGCGCGCGGAGCTCGAACGCCTGCTGGCACTGCACGGCCGGGTGGTGCTGTGGGACGCGCATTCGATCGCGTCCAAGGTGCCGCGCTTTTTTGAAGGACGGCTGCCGGACCTGAACTTCGGCACCGCGGACGGCAAGTCGTGCGCGCCGGCGATGCAGGCGGCGGTGGTGGAGGTCGCGCGCGCGCAGGAGCGGTATTCGATCGCCGTCAACGGCCGCTTCAAGGGCGGCTACATCACCCGCCATTACGGGCGGCCCCAGGACAATGTGCACGCGCTGCAGCTGGAGATGTGCCAGTGCCTGTACATGAACGAGGCGCCGCCGTTCGACTACCGGCCTGACACCGCGTGCCAGGTGCAGCCGCTGCTGCGCCGGATGATCGAGGCGGCTGTCGACTGGGTGGGCGCATGAACGCGCTGTTCGCCCGGCATGCGCTGCTGCCCGATGGCTGGCGCCGCGACGTGCTGCTCGAGTGGGACGGCAAGGGCGACCTGATCCTGGTCGCCGAGCGTTCCGCGCCGCCGATCGGGGTGGCGCGCGCCGAGTACGTGGTGCCGGGCATGGTCAACCTGCATTCGCACTCGTTCCAGCGCGCGCTGGCGGGCCTGGCCGAGAAGGCCGGCCCCGGCCCGGACAGTTTCTGGACCTGGCGCGAACTGATGTACGGCATGGCCAACCGGATCACGCCCGAGCAGATCCAGGCGATCGCCGCGCAGCTGTATGCCGAATGCCTGCGCCACGGCTACACCTCGGTATGCGAATTCCATTACCTGCAGCGCGACCAGCACGGCGCCATGTACGCGCGGCCGGCGCAGACCGCCGAGTCGGTGGCGGCTGCGGCCCAGGAAAGCGGCATGGGCCTGACCATGCTGCCGGTCCTGTACAGCTACGCCGGATTCGGCGAGCAGCCGCTGCGGCCCGAACAAAAGCGTTTTCGCACCGACTGCGGCCAGGTCCTGCACATCGCCGAGGCGCTCGAACCGCTGCGCAGCGGCCAGTTCGAGGTGGGCGCGGCCGCGCATTCGCTGCGCGCAGCATCAAGCGGGCAGGTGCGCGAACTGGCCGCCGGGCTCGGGCAGGACAGGCCGCTGCACATTCATATCGCCGAGCAGCAGCTGGAGGTCGAGCAGTGCCTCGCGTACAGCGGCCTGCGTCCGGTGGCGTACCTGATGGAGCAGGTGCCGGTCGATGCGCGCTGGTGCCTGGTGCACGCCACCCACCTGGATGAAACCGAGCTGCAGGCGCTGGCCAGGAGCGGCGCGGTGGCCGGCCTGTGCCCGACTACCGAGGCCAATTTGGGCGACGGCCTGTTTCCGCTGGCGCCGTTCATCGCCGCGGGCGGGCGCATTGGTGTGGGCAGCGACAGCCATGTCTCGCAAAGCCCGATCGAGGAGCTGCGCTGGCTCGAATACGGCCAGCGGCTCGCGCACCAGCGCCGCAACATCGCCACCATTGGTCCGCAGCGCGACGTCGGCGCCTTCCTGTGGCAGGCGGCGCTGCAGGGCGGGGCGCAGGCCGCCGGGCGCCGCGTCGGGCGGCTCGAAGCCGGGTGCCGTGCCGACCTCTTGGTGCTCGATTGCGCTTCACCGAACCTCGAAGGCGTCGATGCCGCAGACGTCCTCGGTCGACTGGTTTTCTGCGGCAACGACAACCTGGTGCGCGACGTGCTGGCCGGCGGGCGCTGGGTGGTGCAGGGCGGACGCCACATGGCGCAGGACGCGATCGCGCAGCGCTACCGGCAGACCGTCCAGCAACTGCGGGAGGGGAACTGATGACCGTACTGATTCCGTTTGCAGGACTTTGTGCCGTACCGTGGAAGAACGGCGGCGGCAGCACGACCCAGATCGCGATCGGGCCGCCCGACGCCGGTTTCGACAATTTCGACTGGCGCGTCAGCCTGGCGACGATTGCCGAGGACGGGCCATTTTCGCTGTTCCCCGGCGTGGACCGCACCCTGGCGCTGGTCGAGGGGCACGGCCTTTCGCTGACGATCGACGGCAACGAGCGCGTCCTGCAATGCGACGACGAGCCGGTGGTCGATTTTGCGGGCGAGTCGCGCGTCTACGCCAAGCTCAATCGCGGCCCGTCACTGGATTTCAACGTGATGACCCGGCGCGAGCACTGCCGCCACAAGTTCGGGTGCCGGCGCCTGACCGGCAGTTCCGAGTTTGTCCCCGGCGGCGACATCACGGTGCTGTTCCTGGCCGACGGCGACAGCCTGGCCGTGAGCAGCGATTCTGAGCGCATCGGCATGGTGCGCTTTGACGCGATCGCGTTCGACAGCGTCACCGCCTGGACCCTGGAAGCGGCGCAGGCCACCTTGTTCATTGTCGACATCTTCTATGATTGATGCCCTGTTCACGAACCTGCGGCTGGCCACGATGGTGGACGGCTACGGCGAGCTGGTTGATGCCGCGATCGCGGTGGCCGATGGGCGCATCGCCTGGCTCGGCGCACGCGCCGACGCACCAACTGGCGCGCGCACAGTGCACGACTGCGGCGGCGCCTGGCTCACGCCCGGACTGATCGACTGCCACACCCACATCGTCCACGCCGGCAACCGCAGCGACGAATTCGAGGCGCGCCTGCAGGGCACCACCTACGAGGACATCGCGCGGCGCGGCGGCGGCATCATGTCGACCGTGCGCGCCACCCGCGCCGCCAGCGAAGGCGAACTGCTGCGCCAAAGCCTGCCGCGCGTGCGCCGCCTGCTGGCGGAGGGGGTGACCACGCTCGAGATCAAGTCCGGCTACGGGCTTGAAGCCGCGACCGAAGCCAAGATGCTGCGCGTGGCACGCCGCATCGGCGAAGAACTGCCGGTGCGGGTGAAGACCACCTTCCTGGGCGCGCATGCGCTGCCGCCGGAGTTCGCCGGCCGCGCCGACGACTACATCGACGAGATTTGCGAGCGAATGCTGCCCCAGCTGGCGCGCGAAGGGCTGGCCGACGCGGTCGACGCGTTCTGCGAGCGGATCGGCTTTACCAATGCCCAGACCGAGCGCGTGTTCGCCGCCGCACGCAGCCTGGGCCTGCCGGTCAAGCTGCACGCCGAGCAGCTGTCGGACCAGGGCGGCGCCGAGCTGGTCGCGCGGTTTGGCGGCCTGTCCGCCGACCACCTGGAGCATGTCACGCCGCAAGGCATCGCCGCGATGGCGGCCAGCGGCACGGCCGCCGTGCTGCTGCCCGGCGCTTACTACTTCCTGCGCGAATCCGTGGCGCCGCCGGTCGCCGCCTTGCGCGAGGCCGGCGTGCCGATGGCGCTGGCCACCGACTGCAACCCCGGCACCTCGCCGCTGACTTCGATCCTGATGACGATGAACATGGCTTGCACGCTGTGGCGCATGACGCCGCAGGAGGCGCTGGCCGGCTGCACCGTCAACGCCGCACGGGCGCTCGGCCTGCAGGCGGAGCTCGGCACGCTCGAGGTGGGCAAGCGCGCCGACTTTGCGCTGTGGGACATCGAGCGCCCGGCCGACCTGGCCTACGCGATCGGGTTCAATCCCTGCCGCGCGGTGGTCAACGCCGGCATCCTGCGCGCTCCCGCAGCACTATCCTGAGATGGCGCGCACGGTGCTGCGCAGGCTGTGGATCATCGCGCTGCTGGCGATAACCGTGGCCAGCGCCGCAGAGGCCGACACCCTGCGCGTCGGCTCCAAGCGCTTTACCGAATCCTATATCCTGGGCGAGATCGTCACCCAGACCGCCGCGCCGTACGCAAAAACCGAGCACCGCCAGGGCCTGGGCAACACCGCGATCGTGCTCGCCGCGCTGCGCTCGGGCGAGATCGACATCTACCCCGAATACCTGGGCACGATCGACCTCGAAATCCTGAAGAACCACCAGCCGTCCACGCTGGCGCAGATCCGTGACGCGCTCGCGCCGCTCGGCCTGGGAGTCGGCGTGCCGCTCGGCTTTAACAACTCCTACGCGCTGGCGATGCGCTCCGATGCGCGGTTGTCAAAAGTCTCGCAACTTGCGCATCATCCCGAGCTGCGCCTGGGCCTGTCGCACGAATTCCTGGGCCGAGCCGACGGCTGGCCGGGCCTGGCGCGCCGCTACGCCCTGCCGCAGCGCCCGCGCGGCCTGGACCACGGCATCGCCTACGAAGCCTTGAACCAGCACCAGGTCGACGTCATCGACGTCTATTCGACCGACGCCAGGATCGGCCAGTATGACTTGCGCGTGCTGGACGACGACCTTCACTACTTTCCGCGTTATGACGCGGTGCTGCTGTACCGGCTCGATTTGCCGCGCCGCTTCCCCGCTGCGTGGGCCGCGATTTCCAGGCTGGAGGGAACCATTTCGGCCAGCGATATGATCGCGATGAACGCGGCGGTGGAGATCGAGGGCAGGGGATTTGCGCGCGTTGCGCATGATTGGCTGGCGCGGCACGGACAGGCCCAGGCGGTCGTGCGCGACGGCCTGCTGGATAAGCTGTTCGGCCCCGACCTGTGGCGGCTGACGCGCCAGCACGTGGAATTGGTGCTGCTGTCGGTGGCATTGGCCTGCCTATTCGGGATTCCGCTCGGGGTGCTGGCGGCGTTCGCGCCGCGCCTGCGCGAGCCGGTGCTGGCGCTGGCCGGCATGCTGCAGACGGTGCCGTCGCTGGCGCTGCTGGCGATCCTGATCCCGCTGGTCGGCCGCATCGGCGCGGTGCCGGCGATGGTGGCGCTGTTCGTGTACGCCCTGCTGCCCATCGTGCGCAACACCTGCACCGGCATTCTGCAGGTTCCGGCGGGCCTGCGCACCGCGGCGCTTGCGCTCGGGCTGCGCGCGCGCCAGCGGCTGCTGTACGTCGACTTGCCGCTCGCGCGACCGGTCATCCTGGCGGGCGTGAAGACCGCCGCGGTCGCCAGCGTCGGCACGGCCACGATCGCGGCCTTCATCGGCGCCGGCGGCTATGGCGAGCGGATCACGATCGGCCTGGCGTTGAACGACAACGACATGTTGCTCGCCGGCGCCATTCCCGCAGCGCTGCTGGCGCTGCTGGTGCAGGGAGTGTTCGAGGTGGCGGAATGGGCGCTGGCCCGTGGCCGGCATTCATAGCGATTGCAGCTTGGCCCGGGTGGTCGAGACTGCCCGGTGCAACATGCGTTCTGCATGGAAGTCGTTTTCGCGCTGGGCCGCGATGACCTGGAGGTGGCGCTGGTAGCTGTCCAGACGCACCCGCAGCCACGCCTTGTACAGCCTGGAGGTGATCGGTTTGAAGCTCAGTTTCATGATGCTGGTCCCTGTTTCAAAAGTGACCATTGTCTTTCACGCGACACTCTTGTGCTTGTGATAACTCAATTGCGCCACATGGTGAGCGCGCTCTTGAGCAACCTCAAACCAAGTTTTTCCAATTAGGTAATTATTACCGTACGGTGTGTTGAAACAGGTGACCAATTCAGGAGAGCCGGTTTTCATCTCACCGCAGTAGTGCGGACTGTTGACTCCAGTCTCCCCTCCCCATTTACATAAATGGGTTCGCCCACGGCACTTCCGAGCACCGTGGGCTTTTCTTTTGTGAGAGCCTGTTTACGACCATTTTCGCGACCCCGAAAATGGTCGTAAACAGGCTCTTAGCAGTATCAGCGCTCGGCCAGGGCGATCAGCGCCTCGCCGGTCACGCGGCAGACGCGCCAGTCGGGCAGGATGGCTGCGCCCATCGCTTGATAGAACTTGATCGCCGGCTCGTTCCAGTCCAGCACCGACCATTCGAAGCGGCCGCAGTTGCGCTCGACGGCGATCTGCGCCAGCCGTTTCAGCATCCGGCTGCCGTAGCCTTTCCCGCGGTGCGCCTGGCGCACGTACAGGTCTTCCAGGTACAGGCCCTTCTTGGTCAGGAAGGTCGAGAAGTTATGGAAGAACAGGGCGAACGAGACCACCTCGCCGTTCACTTCGCCGATGATGGCCTCGCACGCCGGCTTGCTGCCGAACAGGCCCTCGTGCAGCATGGCTTCGGTCGCCACCACCATGTGATCGAGCTTTTCGAACACGGCGAGCTCGACGATCATGGCGTGGATGTGGGCGACGTCCGACCCTTGGGCCGGGCGGATGGAAAGCTTGTTGTCAAAAGTCATGGAGTTTCCAGTGCTTCGTTCAAGTTTGCGGAAGGAGCCGGTTTGGCCGAGGGCGTGCGCAGCGCCCAGGCCACGCTGGCAAGGCACACGATCATGCCCAGCCATTCGGCGGGGCCGGGACGGTAGTGTTCGAGGCGGATCGACAGCAGCACCGAGAGGGCGGGCGTGATCACGCTGATGTAGACCGCCTTTTGCGAGCCGATCCGGGCAATCAAGGTGAAATAGCAGATGAACGCGATCACCGAGCCGAAGATCGCCAGGTACAACAGGCCCATCCAGTAGCTTGGCCGCGTCGGCAGCGCGAAGTGCTGGCCGGTCAGCAACGCCCAGGCCGCGACCAGCAGCGTGCCCCACAGCATCGACCAGCCGGTCGTCAGCATCAGGTTCGACGACTGCGCGCGCACCTTGCCGACTACCACTGCTCCGGCCGAGCTGGAGATGGACGCGGCCACCGCCAGCAGCACGCCCAGCAGGAACGTTCCGCTGCCGCCGCTTTTCAAGTCATGGATGGCCGCGCCGATCGAGTGATAGAACAGCAGGATCACCCCGATGATCCCGCCCACGCCGGCGCCCAGAGTGCGCAGGGCAACCGGCGTGCCGAAGGCCAGACGCGCGCACAGCGGCGTCCAGAACACCATCAGTGCAAACAGCACCGCGACCAGCGCCGACACCAGGTATTGCTCGGCGTTGTAGGTGCAGACATAGGAAACGCCAAAGGTGAGAAAGCCCTGCAATATCAGCCAGCGCTGGGTGCGCCATGGCAGCAGCAGGCGGTCGCCACGCACCAGGCACCACAGGAACAGGGTCGCCGCGGCCAGGCCGAAGCGGTAGACCACCGAGACCGCGGGCGCAATGTCGCCCAGTTGCAGCGTAATGGCGAAGAAAGTGGAGCCCCAGATCAGGGAGGCGATAGTAAAAAGGACGGAAGATGGCATCGTGAAAGTATACGTGCTTTCACGATTTCTTGTTGGCCATGTCCATTAACACATGGCCATTGCGCAAAGCCCCGCAGGGCGCGCTCAGTGCGTCACGCGCGTGACGTAACCATTGCTGACCAGGCGCACGCGGTCACCCGGCCGAAACATCTCATCGGCCGCCTGGGTGACGGCGCGCAGCTCGCCGCTATCGAGCCTGACCGTGATTTCAAGCCCCGGCCTGTTGTTGACCCCCGATTCGATGTGCTGGCCGAGCAGGCCGCCGGCGAGCAAGCCGGCGATAATCGCCGCCGTCTGGCCGGAGCCGCCCCCGATGGCCGAGCCGGCCGCGCCGCCCAGCGCCGCGCCGCCCACCGCGCCGACGCCAGTTGGGGGAGTTTCGATGGTAACGTTGCGCACCGATTCGACAGTGCCCGTGCGGATCGATTGTTCGTTAAGTGTTTGGTAGTAGGGGTAGACGCTGGCCGACTGCTGCGGAAGTGCGCAGCCGGCCAGGAGGCCCGCGAGGACGAAGCTGGCAACGGCTTTCATGGCATGCTCCATTGGCAAAGTGCTGTGCGCGTGGCGCACGCCAATAAGCTTACGCCCAAGCCGCGGGGGCGATATCGAACAAGGTAAGCGTCTGTTACCCCGTCAGTAGGCCAGGCGCAGGCGCCGGTACAGGAAGCCCAGCACGAACAGTGGACCGATCAGCAGGAAGCGCAGGTCTTCCATGAACGACGGCTTTTTGCCTTCGATCTGGTGGCCGATGAACTGGCCGATCCAGGCCACGACGAAGATCGCCAGCGACACCGGCAGCACGGTCAAAGGCGGCATCAGCGCGAGCAGGGCCAGCATCACGGCGCTCATCGCCAGCATGCCGAACGCGAACGGGCGCGACAGCCTCCAGTAGTAGGCCAGGGCGAGCCCGCTTGCGGCCAGCGCCGCCAGCGGGTGGAGCGACCACAAAATGCCGAGCAGGGTGAACACGATGACCGGCACGCACACGATGTGAATCCATTCATTGGTTGGATGGCGGTGGCTCTCGGCGTACCTGGTCAGCAGTACGTGGATGCTGCGCGGTTCGGAATTGGGTGCCATGGCATCTCTCGCGTCGATGATGGGAAGCGCGACGATTCTACACCGACGGATCAAACTGCCAACGCCAGGCGGGACCTTGGTCCAATTGACCTGGCCCGGTAGCGTCTCGAAGATGGCTTGTCATTCTTCGTGGGAGGCATCATGAAACTCGACGGGAAGAGCGCAATCGTCACCGGTGCCGCCAGCGGCATCGGACGCGAAATCGCGCTGACGTTCGGACGCAAAGGAGCGAAAGTGGCGATCGCCGACCTGAACCTCGCGGCGGCCGAAGAAGCGGCGGCGGCGATCAGCGCCCTGGGCACCGACGCCATGGGCGTGGCGATGGACGTCGCCAATGAAGAACAGGTGAACGCGGGCGTGGACGCGGTGGCGGCCAAGTGGGGCGGAGTCGACATCCTGGTCAGCAATGCCGGCATCCAGATCGTGAACCCGATCGTGGACTATACGCTGGCCGACTGGAAGAAGATGCTGGCGATCCACCTGGACGGCGCTTTCCTGACTACGCGTGCCTGCATGCGCCACATGTACAGCAGCGGACGCGGCGGCACGATCATCTACATCGGCTCGGTCCACTCGAAGGAAGCCTCGGCGCTCAAGTGCGCCTATGTCACCGCCAAGCACGGGCTGGAGGGACTGGCCAAGGTCGTCGCCAAGGAGGGCGCGAAGCACAACGTGCGCTCCAACCTGATCGCGCCTGGCTACGTGCGCACGCCGCTGGTGGACAAGCAGATTCCTGAGCAGGCGCGCGAACTGGGCATCAGCGAAGAGGACGTGATCAAAAACGTTATGCTCAAGGACACTGTCGACGGCCAGTTCACCACAGTGGAGGACGTGGCGCAGGCGGTGCTGTTCTGTGCCACGTTCCCGTCCAATGCGCTGACCGGGCAGTCGCTGGTCGTGTCGCACGGCTGGTTCATGCAATAGCGGGGCGCGATGATGCCCTGGAACCGGCGCTACAGCCTGGCCAGCTACCTGCGCTCGGCGCTGTGGGTCGCCCCGGTGCTCGCGGTGGTGGTGTCGATGGCGGTCAAGCGGCTGTCGGAAGTGCTGGCCGCGTGGCTGGTGGCGGGCGGGGTGTATGACCGGCGCACCGGCTTCTGGGGGATCGACGAGACCGAGGCGCATTCGCTGCTCGAGCGGATTTTTACGCTGAACCTGTCGTGCCTGGTGTTCGCGTTCGGCTCGATGCTGGTGGCGATCCAGGTCGCCAGCGGCCAGTACACGCCGCGCGTCATCGCCACCACGCTGCTGCGCGACCGGGTGATCCGGCTGATCGTTGGGCTGTTCGCGTTCGGCATGTTGTGGGCCAACCGGACGCTCATCGAACTGGGCCAGATGCGCGAGGTGCCACAGTTACAGGTCTTCCTCGCCTCGATCTTTGGGCTGGCGTCGCTGGTTGCTTTCATCGTGCTGATCGACTATGGCGCGCGTTCATTGCGCCCGGTGAGCCTGGTGCAGCGCGTCGGGCAGCAGGGCATGGCAGTGATCAAACAGGTTTATCCGGCGCTGCTTGGCCAGGCGCGCACGCACAGGCCGCAACCGACCGCCGACGCCGATGGATTGCCGGATGTGCCAACGCGCGTCATCTACCACAAGGGCAAGTCGGCGATCGTGCTGGCGCTGCATCTGGACGGACTGGCAGGCGCAGCGCAACGGGCCGGCTGCGTGTTCGAGTTCGCGCCCCAGGTCGGCGATTTCGTCGGCATGGACGAGCCCTTGTTCTACGTGTACGGGAACGCCGGCGCCATCATTGATGACCGCGTGCGCGGCATGGTGGCGTTCGGCGCCGAGCGCACGATGGAGCAGGACCCGATGTTCGCGTTCCGGATCGAGGTCGACATTGCGCTCAAGGCGCTGTCGGCGGCGATCAATGACCCGACTACCGCGGTGCTGGTGATCGACCAGCTGCAGCGCATGCTGGGCATGGTCGGCAAGCGGGCGCTGCACGATAACAAGATCCGGGACGGCAGCGGCCAGCCGCGCCTCATCCTGCGTACCCCGAACTGGGAAGACTACGTCCACATGTGTTTTCGCGAGATCCGTCAATGCGGCGCCGGCAGCCTGCAGATCGAGCGGCGCTTGCGGGCGATGGTTCAGCAGCTGCTCGCCACGCTGCCGGCGCAGCGCCATCCCGCGTTGCATGTCGAGCGCGAACTGCTGGACCTGGAGGTACAGCGAGAGCACATGTTCAAGCAGGACAGCGCGCTGGCGCGGATTCCCGATTCGCAGGGGCTGGGCGGCGCGGCGGGCGCGCCCGGGATGCGCGGCCATGCGCCGGCTGCCCAGACGCGGCACTAGCGGTTGCAGGTAGAATCCGATGCATGACCAGACTCGTCGAAGACCAACACATACGAAAGCGATGCTTCGCTCCTGTTGTCGATGACCGGACCCGCCTCCTCGTGCTCGGAAGCCTGCCGGGCGACCGTTCGCTCGCGCGGCAGGAATACTACGGCAACGCACAAAATTGCTTCTGGAAGTTGATATTCGATGTAATCGGCCTGGATCAGGTGCCGATCGACTACGCATCACGCTTGCAAGCGCTGCTGGCAACAGGTGTCGGCCTGTGGGATGTAGTGGCGGAGGCTGACCGCGAAGGCAGTCTTGATCATCGAATCCGCCGTCAAGCGGGGAATGATTTGATCGGGCTGATCGGTCGCTTGCCTTGCTTAGCAGCCATTGCTTTCAATGGTGGGATAGCTGCGCGGCTGGGTTTGAGGGCCCTGGGTGAGCATGCCGCGCGATATCAAATCGTCAGGCTTCCATCCAGCAGTCCGGCTTACACACTTGCCTATGCTGAAAAATTGACCGCATGGCGGACCTTGCGCGAATATTTGCTGTGATAAGGAAGCAGTAGCATGCCTTGGACGAACGAACCTACACTGATGGACAACAGAACGACGTTACTGGACTTGATCTCCCCCACGGCCTTGCGCGCTTTAGCCGGCACCAAATCGTTTCAACTTGGCAAAGAATATTTTAACGAGGGTGCAGTCAGCAACCTCACAGTATCGGCCGGCGCCGTTCGCGCGCAGGTGGCAGGGACGGAGTCATATCGCGTTGTATTGCGAATAGACACAGGAGAGCTGTCTCACCACTGCAGTTGTCCACACGCTGGCGCCGGTTATTTTTGCAAACACTGTGTGGCGGTCGGCTTCGCTTGGGTCGCGAGCATGGAAGAATTGCCAGCGCAGGCCGAGTCACGCGCGAAGAAAAAACGGCGCGACCCCTGGTGCGAGATTCAAAGCTACTTGTGCAGGCAAGAGGCCGAGGTGTTGATTGCCCTTGTACTCAATGCAGCGCGGCGCGACGACAGCCTCTACCGATCTCTTCTGCTGAAGGCGGAGCGCGACATGGGCGGCGCCGACCTTTCCAAGATTTATCACAAGGCGATCGATGACGCCACCCGCACTGGTGGTCTTGTTGCATGGAATGAAGTTGGACCGCTGCTGACAACGTTGGACGACGTCGTCGATTCCCTGGCAGAACTGTTGCAGCCGGCAACAAGCGGCATGCTAGTTGAGTTGCTGGAATATGCGATCGAGCGCATAGAGACGATGCTGGCAGAAGTCGATGATTCTGGTGGCGGTTTTGGGGAAATCGTCACTCGCCTGGGCGAGCTGCATCTGGAGGCTTGCCGCGTGTCGATGCCTGACCCTGAGGTGCTGGCCGGGCGCCTGTTGCGTCTGGAGATGACGTTGCCATTCGGGATATGGAACTTCGATCCGTTCGACTATCAGGAGATTCTCGGTGAGAAAGGATTGCAGCGCTATCGCGAGCTGGCGTTGGCCAAATGGCGCACAATCGAACCGCGTACAGGGCGTGGAGACTACGACGCCGCTCGCACAGCGATTACCCGCATCATGGAACGCTTGGCGGAAGAAAGCGGCGACGTCCATCAACTGGTCGAAATTAAATCACGTGATCTGTCGTCCGCTTTTCATTATCTCGAAATAGCCGAACTTTTGGGCACAGCCGGGGAGGTAAAGCAAGCGCTGGAATGGGCCGAGCGTGGCCTGGCGGCGTTTCCGGAGCGCACCGACAACCGCTTGCGCGATTTCCTCGTCTCGATTTATTTGCAATGCGGTCGGGAGGATGAGGCATTGCAGCTGACCTGGATACAATTTGAAGAGCACCAATCACTGGAAAACTACAAGAAACTCTCCCGGGCGGCCAAGGAGACCGAGCGGTGGCATGCGCAGCGTGAGCGGGCCTTGTCCGTGGTCGATGCCGCCATCGCAGCAAGAGCTGCCGAAGGTTACTGGGGACGCCGGCCGGCGGCGCCGGATTTCTCCTTGCGGGTGGCAATCGCGTTATGGGAAAGCGATCTCGATGCGGCCTGGAGGTACGCGAACCTTGGCGTTTGCGACCGGGGGCTGCTGGTCGCACTGGCCGGCAAGCTTGAAATGAAACGACTTGACGATGCCATTGAACTGTATCGCAGGATCGTACCTGTTTTGCTTGAGCAGACTAACAATGCGGCTTATGAGGAAGTGATCGGGCTGGTGAAGAAAATGGCTGGAGCCCTAAGCACTCATCAGCGTGGCGACGAGCTGGCTCCTTATTTGGAGTATTTGCGCGTGGAGTTTAAGCGCAAACGCAATTTCATCAAGTTGCTCGATCGACTCGCTGGCGCTTGAGCAGGCCCATGTTATGGTCCGGACCAAGGCAACCCGACTGGCCATGCTCATGTCGACAGCATTTAATATGCCATTGGCTGTGTCAGTAGTTGGGCACGGATGCCAAATTCCTTTCCGGCCGCCGCCATGCCGCCATCAAAAGTATATACAGTCGCATCATGAGCGGCAGCGATAGCAAGGTGCAACGCGTCGGCAGCGCGCAAAGCAGTGGCCCAGCCGTCCAGCAATAGTGCGGCTTGGCTATGGTTGACGTCCTCGATAGCGATGCGGCGCAGGTGCGGGGCGACCAACCGGCTGTAGGTGTCGAATACCTCGTGTGCCATTGCGAGTTCAATCTGTTTCGTTCGTATCTTTAGCCCTATTGCCGATAGCAGTTCAACCTCTGTCCAACCGCTAATTGCCAACGGAGAACCTGCGCTGCGCATAAACGCATCGGCTGCTTCGCTTCCGGCCTCTGGCGTCAAGTAGGCCACCAACACGCTGGTGTCGACATAACGCATCAGCTACGATTACTTTCACGCAAGCTACGGATAAACGCGCCTGCATCGCCAGGTTGCCGCGGCATTTTCGCACGCAGTTCGGCCAAACTAGGAAGTTGTTGCTGCGGCGGCTGCGTTGCAATGAGCCGCACAACCGGCTTCCCGCGTTTGGTGATGGTGACTTCCTCACCCGCCTCGACCAGCTCGATTAATTGACTAAGATGCGCCTTGGCGTCAGCTAAATTGACGGTTCGCATAGAACACTCATGACTATCTAATTGGTCATCTCAATGTACCATAAACGCATCTTCCTGCAACGACGCATATCGGCGCGGGTACTCAGCGCGCCTCAACTCTCTCTCTCTCAGAGGGTGTCAAATTGACCAGAAAATTAACAAATTCTGGAAGGGGCTGGATGTCGCAATCAGTAACGCAACGCACAACCGCTTGATCGAAGTGATCGAAACGCTGCCTCGTTTGCGTGCGATTGCCTTGGACGGCGCGACCGCCGCCCGCATTGCCCCCATCTGAAGGCACGCATTGCTTTCCTGGTAAAATTATCAATATAGAAATCCAACGCGACAGAAGGATGGCACGGTCAATGTTCTCGACACTTTGTGCAGGCTTGAAGGCCACGTTCTGTGGGGCAGGTTGGAGGTCAGCGCCACGTGCGCCGGTCGTGTCGGAAAGCCTCATGCGGCCGGAAGGTGAGCGCCATTATTTGTTGGCATTGCCCAGCAAGACCGCGACCGGCAAGCGACCGTTGGTGGTTGCAATGCATGGTGCCGGGGCCTCGGCCAAACAGCTCTTCGGGATGGCGTTCCCGCCATCGCCGCTGTCGATGTGGCTGGAAATCGCCGAGCGTGAGCAGGTTGTGGTCGCCGCTGCCGATGCCGGAAAAGGCGGCTGGAATGATTGCTTCGCGGGCGCAGAGCGGGTCGCCAAAAAGGACGATGTCGCTTTCATCGGCGCGATCATCGATCGCGCAATTGCCGAACATGAAGTCGATTCCGAACGTGTTTATGTGATCGGGGTGTCCCGTGGCGGACTGCTGGCCTACCGGGTCGCTACCGAAATCCCGCACAAACTGGCCGCGTTCTCGGCCGTTCTGGCCTGTATGCCGCCGCCGGATCGGGCCCGGATGCCCGAGGCGGCATTGCCGGCGCTGATTTTCGGGTGCACCTGCGATCCCTTTTTTCCCTACCAGGGGGGTAAGTATTTCTATACCCTTGGCTTCTTGGATTCAGTAGCCAGTATCGAGGAAAGTGCGAAGATCTGGCGTGAGCTGGCCGGATTGCCCGATGCGCCCGTGGTGTCCAACATCGCGCATCGCAATTCGTGGGACAAAACGCGCACGACGTACTATCTCTGGGGGGAGGGATCCGACCAGATGCAGATCGGGCTGTACAAGATCGAACGCGGTGGGCATGCCGAGCCGAGCTGCGTCCAACGTTATCCCTACTTCATCAACAAGCTGGTCGGCCCGCAAAACGCCGATTTTGAGGTGGCCGAGGCTGCGTGGGACTTCTTCAAACACAAGCGTTCCCGCCGCACTGAAACCGCCAGCTTGAAGGAGACAGTGGAGATCGTCGAACAATGAAGATCGGCATGCTCACATGGGGCAGTCACGGTGATATCCGCCCATTTCTCGCCCTGGCTGACGGCCTGCAGGCGGCGGGGCACGATGTCCACCTGGTCATCACTTGCATCGAGGCCGATGCCTACATCAATGTCGGGTCAAGGCAGGGCGTGAAAATCACGGTTTTGAGGCCCCTGAACTTCAGTCCCGAACAGGCGGAACTCGTCGGCCAGACCGCCTACAGCATCCGCAATCCGATGACGCAGATGGCAACGCTGCTGCGCATGGCGTTTGCGCCAGCCGAGGATGCCATGTTCGAAGCAGCCCAGCGCTTGTGCGCCGAATCGGAGCTGTTGATCGGCCACTATTTCATGTATCCGCTGCAGATTGCGGCGGAACACGCGGGGCTGCCCTACGTCAGCGTGCTGTTGACGCACGCGGCCATCCCGAGCGCCTACCATCACCCGCTCAGTGTGCCCATGCTTGGAAAGCCCGGAAATCGCCTGCTTTGGTGGCTATCCCGGGTGCTGCTCAATCGGACCATCAAACAATATCCGGACCGGCTCCGCCGCCAGCTTGGCATGCGGCCCATGCGCGATATTGTCTCGGAGGTCTGGCTCTCGCGCCATCTCACCCTGGTGGCGGTCAGTCCCCAGATTTGCGAGCGGCAGGCGGACTGGCCCGCATCGATCCAGGTCTGCGGTTTCCTGGATCGCCCAAACTGCGAACTGGAAGGCGCCATTCCGGAATCGCTGTCTGCCTTCCTTGCGGCTGGCGAGGCGCCAATCTACATGACCTTTGGCAGTTGGATGCCCAAGGACGTGCAAGGCCAGACGGTGGCACTGCGGCTACTGACCGAGGCCGCAAACCGCGCAAACTGCCGCGCGATCATTCAATGCCATGCGTGGGAAGCCTGCGGCTTTACTTCAAGCGACCGGATCCTGTACATCGCCGCCGCGCCACATCAACAGATTTTCCCGCATTGCTTCGCGGTCTTGCACCACGGCGGGGCCGGGACGACGCAGTCGGCAACGCTGGCGGGGAAGCCGTCGATTGTCGTGGCCAATATCAGCGAGCAGGAGCACTGGGGCCGCGAACTGTTCCGTATAGGCACTGCCGGCAAGCCCACCAAGCGGCGCAATGTCACAGCAAGTGCCCTTGCCAGGCAAATCCGGCATGTGCGTGATACGCCTCGGATGACGGACCAGGCGCGAAAGATCGCGGACGCCATGCGGAAGGAGAATGGGGTGGCAGAGGCGGTGCGATGGATCGGCGGTGGTGATGCCTGCGGCATTTAAGGCGCTTGCCCAAGAAATCCGGCTTCGCGTTGGTGTCGTATGGCGAGTATTAATACGGCGTCATAATTTGCTTCATAGCTGTAGAGAGCGACATATCCAGTTCTGCCCTGTGAGATGACAAGTTCTCGAAGTCCAGACTCCACCTGCCGACCAATTAGAGGATGGCGAGCGAGGATACTCACGGCCTCATCGATCAGGTCGAGCGCTTCCAGCTGAATGCTGACACCTTGCCCAGATAGAAAATCGCTGATGCGTTCAAGGTCGGACAGGGCTTGGCTGGAATAGCTTATTTTCGCCATGCCTTGGCGTCTGGCCTGGGTGCCTGATTGTCGGCGATTCGTTTGCGCAGATAGGTACGCACTTCATCAGCATCATGTCCAAGCCCGCTTTGGCGCATCTCTTCGCGTGCCGCGAGCGCCTGTCCCACAAATTGTGAACGTTGTTCTACGGCGTCGGCGGCTTGCCGGATAGCGTCTACCATGAACGCATGGGGGCTGATGCCCAATTCCTGGGCTGCCTTAGCTGCCCGTTGTTTGAGTTCTTCGGAAAGTTTGAGTGAGGTTGTCGACATGGTGAGCGAATGTGTGGGCCGGTGTTACTAGGGTAGCACCTTCGCCACGCAACCTTCAAGTGGCGCGTTTGGAAGATGCCAAATTCCCCAAAATAGCAACCGGTACTGATGTCGGAAGCGACTCGCGGTACGATCATCTTCTTGGTAAGAGGGAGCCGATCATGCACACGCAATTTGAACGATTGGCAATGGAGGTATTGCAGCTCACGCCAGACGAGCGTGAAGCCTTTGTTCAGCTGCTTGTCGCCAGTCTGGAAGAGGACGTTACAAGCGATGACGCGCTCGCGGCGGAGGTTGAGCGCCGCAACGCGGATGTTGAGTGCGCAGTGACTCAAGTCATTCCGATGCATGAGGCATTGGCTTCGGTGCGCGCCGGCTTGAAGTGAAGCTGGCAATCGTTCCGGCCGCCTGCCAGCCCCATCAATGAAACGCCGTTTGCCCGTTTCCGTACTGGCTGTGCAAGCTACGCAGGTACGCCAGCTTGGCCGAATATACTTCCTTGTTGTCACGCCGCGTACTGGTGTCGTACGCCAGCGCGAGCTGTTCGCGTGCCTGCTTGGCGTCGCCCAGGCGCAGGCAAGCGACCGCCAGCCAGAAGTGGAATTCGTCGTTGTAGGGTGCGCGCTTGACCTCGCGTGTGAACAGCGCCTTGGCCGCCGCGAACTCGCCGTGCTCGAGTGCCAACATCCCCTCATTAAAGAACTTGAATGGCGGGTTGGGTTCGATTTGCGCTATGCGCGCAGTCATCGCGGCCGCTTCTTGCTGCTTGCCCAGGCGGTTCAGCACCGGCACCAGGTTTTGCATCACAACCACGTTCTCCGGCTCGCGCGCGAGCACGGCAAGGAAGACCCGTTCGGCCTGAACCAGCTCGCCTTTGCGCTGGTAAATTACGCCCAGGGTGTTGTATGCCTGCCCCAGTGCCGGCTGCTGGGTGAGCGCCGCGCGCGCCCACCAGTAGGCGTCGTCAACGCGGTTTTGCACCAGCGCCTCGGCGGCGCGGTTATTCATGTACATGGCGATGATGTCCGTTTCTTCCAGTTCCCGGCTGTGGAACTTGCTGGCTTCGTCCGGCGGCAAGAAGTCGATGGTCAGCGTGCGCGTCAGGTTCGAGCCGCGTAGCAAATCGTCGGAGCGCTGGCCCAGGCTCAGGTTGACGTGCGAGCTGACCAGGTAAAGCGCGCCATTGCGGGTCCAGTTCTCTTCCACGAAGACGTGGTTGTAGCGCACCTTCATGCCCAGTTCCTTGGCAAAGGCGGCAGTCATGATCACCAGTGACAGGCAATTGCCCGAACGCGCCGCATAGGTCTGGGCGGCGGTGCGGGTTATGGAGGATTCATATTCGAGCATCAGGTCGCCCTTCGAGTACAGGGCGTCCACCAGCCCGTTCTCCGAACCTTTTTTACGCAGGTGAGTGGCAAAGGCCGCGCTGCGCAGGTAGGCCTGCATCTCGGGACTGAGGGTGAACAGGTCGCCGGCGCCCACCGGTTCGGACGGGGCGGCGAAGGCGGTGTCCTGGAACAGGCCCTCGATGCGTGGCGCTTCGTACCGGACGCTGGCGCATCCGGTCAACAGGAACAGCAGCAGACAAGTCCAGGTTTTCATCCTTCCCTCCGGTAAAGACGCTTTGGAGAAAGTATCTGACCGTAAAGGGAGGATGTCAAAGACTATCGGTCGTCGTGGAAGGCCTCGTGCATATCGTCCAGCAGTTCCACCGTTTCGTCCTCCGACAGGCCAAGCCACGCGCAGGCACGGGCGCCGCCCTTGTTCCACTCGAGCGATTCGGCATGGGCCAGGTATTTGCTGATCGCACGCTCGGCCAGCAGCGACAGCGCGACCAGCGCGCCCAGGCCCTTTTCGGTGGCGGGATCGTCGAGCACCGTATAGTCGTGGTGGTGCAGGATCGCCCACGCAATATCGCCCGACAGGCCCCAGGTGCGCGCCAGCAGGCAGCCGACCGCGGCGTGGCTGGTGTTGTGGCGCGCCTCTTCCAGCGCGGTGAACGGCAGCTCGCGCTCGGCGGTGGCGGCGGCGAAGGTGGCGCCGTAGTCGGGAAAGCGCTCCATCAGGAGCGGCACGCCGGTGTCGCAGAACAGGCCGAAGGTGTGGGCGACGTCGGGCGCGCCCACGCGCAGGCGGCGCGACAGGAACGCCATCGCCTGCGCGCGCCGGGTCGAGAGATCCCAGAAGTTGGCCAGGGCGGCGCCGGCGGCCGGTATCGCGTGGCGCGCCAGCAGTCCGGTCATCAGCGACGCGACCTGGTTAATGCCAAGGAACAGGATCGCCTGCTCGATCGATTGGGCGCGGCGGCCCCCGTAAAACGGCGAGTTGGCCAGCTTGAGCAGCGCGCCGGACATGCCGACATCGCTCGCCACGATGCGCGCGATCGCTTCCGGCGACGGGCTGCTTGCCGCCAGTTCACGCTGCAGGTCGGCCAACAGGCTGGGGCGGGGAGGGATGCGGATCGACTTGATCAGGGCGTCGACCTGGTCGGCTGGCTTGGCCGCGGCGGCTGCTGTGTTCATTGGGAGCGGAAAAAAGGTCGTGCTGCTGGGAAACTCATTAAGCTCGTCACTATAAACCAGACAACATGGGGTTGCACCCGATATGGTCAATTTGTTGCTAAATCGTACGAACATCGCGTGCGAACGGTGTTGCTGCGCAGCCGTTATAGAATCTGGGCATGAGCAATTCCATCCTTGCCGGCATCGATTTCGCCGCGCCCTCGGAGCTGGTGGCACGCCAGCTGATCGGCGTCACCCTGCTGGTCGACGGCGTCGGCGGGCGCATCGTCGAGACCGAGGCCTATGACCGCGAAGACCCCGCCTCGCACGCGCACGTCGGGCCCACCGAACGCAACGAAGCCATGTTCGGCCCGCCCGCGCACGCCTACGTCTACCGCTCGTACGGGATCCACTGGTGCCTGAACTTCGTGTGCCGCGAAGTGGGCCACGGCGCCGGGGTGCTGATCCGCGCCCTCGAGCCGGTCGCCGGCATCCGGGTGATGCGCGCGCGCCGTCATACCGACCAGGACCGGCTGCTGTGCTCCGGGCCGGGCAAGCTGTGCCAGGCGCTCGGGGTCACGCGCGCACATAACGGAATGTCGCTGGCGGCGCCCCCATTCGAGCTGTGGCCGGCGCCGGAGGGGATGGAAGTGGTGGCAGGGCCGCGCATCGGGATTTCGAAGGCGGTCGAGGTGCCGTGGCGCTTCGGGCTGGCCGGCTCGCGTTACGTGAGCCGGCCGTTTCGGCGACACTAACCGGCCGTTTCGGCGGCTAGCCGACCGCGCCCCGTCCGCGCGCCGCCGTGCCTGCCGGGGTGGGCAGCGCACGCCGCGCGCCGCGCATCGGGCTGTCGGGCGCGCGCCGCTCGACCGGCGCCACGAATTCCTCGTCCTCCAGCTCATCTTCCGCATCCGGCGCGCTGCTGGCCTCGGGCGCCGCGTCTTCGATCTGGAACACCGATACCGCCTGGGCCAGGTTCACCGTCTGCTCGTGCAGGCTCTCGGCCGCGGCCGCGGCCTGTTCGACCAGCGCCGCGTTCTGCTGGGTCATGTCGTCCATCTGCCCGACCGCGCGGTTCACTTCCGCGATGCCGTCCGCCTGCTCGGTGCTGGCCACGCTGATGCGCTCGATGATGTCGTTGACCTGGCGGACCGAGGCCACGATGCTGCCCATGCTGGCGCCGGCTTCGTTGACCGAGGCGGCGCCGCCGTCGATGATCTTGACCGAGTCGGCGATCAGGGCCTTGATTTCCTTGGCCGCCGCGGCCGAGCGCTGGGCCAGGGTGCGCACCTCGGCGGCTACCACCGCAAAGCCGCGGCCCTGTTCGCCGGCGCGCGCCGCTTCCACCGCCGCGTTCAGGGCCAGGATATTGGTCTGGAACGAGATGCCGTCGATTACACCGATGATCTCGACGATCTTGCGCGAGCTGGCCTTGATCGATTCCATCGTGGTCACCGCGCGCTCCACCGCGACCCCGCCGCCGGCCGCCAGCCGCGCCGCATCGGCCGCCAGCTCGGTGGCCAGGCGCGCGTTGTTGGCGTTGTCCTTGACCGCCACCGTCAGGGTCTCCATCGCGCTCGCGGTCTGCTCGAGCGAGCCGGCCTGCAGCTCGGTCCGGGTCGACAGGTCGAGGTTGCCGGTGGCGATCTCCTTGGAGGCGGTATCGATCGAGCGCACCGCATCGAGGATGCTGCGCAGCGTCGTGTTCAGGGTGCCGATCGTGTGGTCGAGCGCGCGCGAGGTCTCCGCGATCTCGTCGCGGCCGTCGCTGGCGGCCACTTTGGTCAGGCGCCCTTCGGCCAGGTCGCCGACCGCCTGCGATATAACGTGGATATCGCGCAGCATCGCGCGCCGCACCAGCATCGTGACCACCAGCGACAGCCCGATCGACAGCAGCACCAGCGCGGCCATCGTGGCGCCGAGCATGCGGAACTCGTCCTTGGCGGCCGTGTACGCGCGCTCGGACAGCGTCTTCTCCAACGCCTGCAGCTGCGCCAGCTGGGCGCCCAGCGTGACGAATTCCTTCTCCGCCTTCTGCATCGAGTTGGTGGCGATCGACTGGTCGACCTGGGCCAAATCGATGGTCTCGGTGACGCCCTTGCGGTAGGCGGCCAGCGCCGCGATCGAGGCGTCGACCAGTTTGCGCTCGGCCGGATCGGATACCTTGCCCAGCTCGGCCAGCTGCTTGCCGATCGAGGCGTGCTTGCGGCCGATGTCGGCGATCAGGGCATCGAGCCGGGCCTTGGCGAAGCTGCCGTTGATCCAGGCCAGCAGCTGGTAGATGTTCGCGTGCGCGAACTTGGCGTCGCCGGCCACGTCGGCGGCCGCCTTCAGGCGCGCGGCGCGCACCTGCACCATGTTCTCGAGCGAGGCGTTCTGGCGCACCATCCCGTAATACGACGCGCCAGAGATTAGCGTCAGCAGAACCAGCACTAGCCCCGGCGCCAACAGCAGCTTCGGGCCAATCCGCAGTTTTCTCAACATCCTGGACTCCCGTCAGACGAAAACCAAAGCGGCCCGCACTTGGGCCGCGTCTTCAGGCTCACTTCTTGTAGATGCCCGCTTCCAGCACCACGTCGTCGACCCGCAGGATGTAGGTCGTCTTCGGTTCGATCTTGCCCGACTTCGGATTCTTGTACTGGTAGTCGACCCAGCCTTTGCCCTTGGCCGCGGCCAGCTCGATGATCTCGCGCCGGTATTTCTTGCCGTTGGCGTCGGGCACGTCGGTCAGGTCCTTGCCGATGATCGAGGCGTTGTACGGATGGGCCAGCACGATCCCGGTCTTGATGTCGCGCATGTCCACGTACAGTTCGCCCTGGCAAAAGTCGGGGTCCTTGGCGTTGATTTTCTTCATCATTTCGTCCTTGCCTTTGGACTTGATGAAGGCGGCGCCGCGTTCGGTCATCGCAATCGCGTCCTCTTTGGTCGGGTTGTCGTTGGCCAGTGCGGTCGTGCAGGCGAGCCCCAGGCACAGGGCGGTGGCGGTGGCGAGCAGCTTCATGTGGTCTTTCCTTTCAGAGTCCCGTTGGCAAAAGTTGCTTAAGTGCATTGCGTACTGTACGCCGCACTGCCGATCGGCAATTTGCGATCGCGCAAACTGCATGGCGGAAATCCACTTGATGTATTTACTCAAATCTTTTTTGTTCCTTGGAGAAATCTTCCGTTGATTTCGGGCAATTCGTCCCGGATGGCAGGCTTCTATCATGAAATTCCTGCCGGCAATTCTTCGTTCAAGAATGCATGACGGCCCATCTTTCCCTCTTCCCGGAGAATGACGTGACCACCGAAGCAACCGCCCCCAAGTTCAAGCCCTTCACCCGTCAGACGATCACCCAGGCGCGCCAGTGGCAATGGCTGGCGCCCGAACTGCAGGAAGCAGTCCAGGTCATCTCGCACGTGTTGCCGTTTCGCACCAACCAGTACGTCCTCGACCAGTTGATCGACTGGAGCAACGTGCCGGACGACCCGATCTACCGCCTGGTCTTCCCGCACCGCGACATGCTGCCCGCCAGGGAATACGAACAGCTGCGCGACCTGGTACTGCACAAAAAGGACGAGGCCGCAATCGCCAAACTGGTGCACGAGATCCGGATGCGCATGAACCCGCACCCGGCCGGCCAGATGACCCACAACGTGCCGCGCGTGAACGACGCCCCGCTCAAGGGCCTGCAGCACAAGTACAAGGAGACCGTGCTGTTCTTCCCGAGCTCGGGCCAGACCTGCCACGCCTACTGCACCTTCTGCTTCCGCTGGCCGCAGTTCGTCGGCATGGACGAACTCAAGTTCGACGCGCGCGAAACCACCGAGCTCGTGTCCTACCTCGAGACCCATCCCGACGTGACCGACGTCTTGATCACCGGCGGCGACCCGATGATCATGAACACCCGCTCGCTGGCCGAGTTCATCGAGCCGCTGCTGGGCCCGAAGCTTGCGCACATCCAGAACATCCGCATCGGCACCAAGTCGGTCGCCTACTGGCCGCAGCGCTACGTGTCGGACAAGGACAGCGACGACCTGATGCGCCTGTTCGAGAAGGTGGTCAGGGCCGGCAAGAACCTGGCCGTGATGGGCCACTACAACCACGCGGTCGAACTGCGCAGCGCGGTCGCGCAGCAGGCGGTCAAGCGCATCGTCGGCACCGGCGCCACGCTGCGCATGCAGGGGCCCCTGATCCGCCACATCAACGAAGACCCGAAGAGCTGGGCCGAGCTGTGGACCACCGGCGTGCGCCTGGGCGCGATTCCGTACTATATGTTCGTCGAGCGCGACACCGGCCCGCGCGAGTATTTCGCGCTGCCGCTGGCGCGCGCGCACGAGATCTTCCAGGCCGCCTATTCGATGGTCTCCGGCCTGTCGCGCACCGTGCGCGGGCCGTCGATGAGCGCGTTCCCGGGCAAGGTCGTGATCGACGGCGTGGTCACGATCAATGGCGAAAAGCTGTTCGCGCTGCAGTTCCTCCAGGCCCGCAACCCGGAGTGGGTCAGGAAGCCCTTCTTCGCCAGGTACGACCCCGACGCCACCTGGCTCGACCACCTCAAGCCGGCCTTCGGCAGGCAGAAGTTCTTCTTCGAAGCCGAAGAAGGCGAAGCGAGCTTGCACGGCCCGGCGGGGCGCGTGATCCCGATCGCCCAGGCGCCGCGCCAGAACGACCGGCGTGCCAGCGACACCCAGCCGGATGCCGCCTGAGTTCTGACGGACCCGCACCATGACCCCGGAGACGAATGAACCGCCGCGCCTTTCCGGCCTGGCGGTTTTTTTCTACGTGTTCCTGCCGTTCGCGCTCGGGCACTTCCTGTCCTCGATGCTGCGCAACGTGAACGCGGTGCTGGCGCCCAGCCTGGTGCATTCGCTCGCGCTCACCCCCGGCGAACTTGGCCTGTTGACCAGCGCGTTCTTCTTCTCGTTCGCGCTGGTCCAGCTGCCGGTCGGGATCGCGCTCGATCGCTTTGGCCCACGCATCGTGCAGCTGGTGCTGATGCTGCTCGGCTCGGTCGGGGTGCTGATGTTCGCCCGTGGCCAGACCTTCACCCATCTGTTGATCGCACGCGCCGTGATGGGCTTTGGTCTGGGCGGATGCTTCATGTCCGCGGTCAAGGCCATTTCGACCTGGATCGCGCCCAAGCGCCTGCCATCGGTGCACGGCTACCTGATCGCGATCGGCGGGCTGGGCGCGGCCACCGCCACCATGCCGGTGCGCCTGGTGCTGCAGTACACCGACTGGCGCGGCCTGTTTGCCGTGCTGGGCGGACTGACCGCCTGCTGCGGCCTGCTGATCGTGCTGCTTGTGCCGCTTTGCAAAGGCAACGCCAATGCCAAGGCGCCGACCCTGCAGTCGATCGTCGACGTCTACCGCCACCCGGCGTTTCGCACCACCGTTTCACTGGTACTGGTGCCGCACACGGTCTTTTTCGGCATCCAGGGGCTGTGGATCGGGCGCTGGCTGGCGGACGTGGCGCGCTTTCCCGATTCGGCCGTGGCCTACCTGCTGTATCTGAGCATGGCGGCGGTGATCTTCGGCGCAATCGCGGTGGGCATGATCACCGAATGGGCCGGCCGGCGCGGCTTGCTGCCGCTCGACGTGGCCGGGATCGGAGTGGCGCTGTTCGTACTGGTCCAGGTGGCGCTGGTGGTGAGCTACACGCCCAGCCTGCAGCTGCTGTCGGTGCTGTTCACGCTGGTGGGCACGATCACCGGCATCGAGTACGCGATCGTGGCGCAGACCATGCCCAAGGAGCTGACCGGGCGCGCGGCCACCTGCCTGAACCTGCTCATCTTCATCGGCGCATTCGTGGTGCAGGCGGGTTTCGGCCAACTGGTCGGGCTCTGGCACCCGGACCGCTTCGGCCACTACCCGGTGCTGGCGTACCGCGTCGCGTTCGCGGCGCTCGTGCTGCTGCAACTGCCCGGCCTGGTGCGCCACTTCCTTCGCAGGCGTCCGGTACAATGCCAGATCGCTTTGCTCGCAAATAAGGAAGATTATGAGATTGGTTCGCTACGGTCGTCCCGGTAAGGAAAAACCGGGACTGGTGGACGAGGAAGGGCGGCTGCGTGACCTGTCGGGCGTCATCCCCGACATCGACGCATCCGTCCTTTCCGACCGTGTCCTGCGCAAGATCGCCAGGATCGACTACAAGACCCTGCCGCTGGTGCGCAGCACGCCGCGCTTCGGCGTGCCGGTCAAGGGTATCGGCAAATTCATCGGCATCGGCATGAACTACTCGGACCACGCGGCCGAAATCAACGCCCCGATCCCGAAAGAGCCGATCATGTTCATGAAGGCCATCAGCTGCCTGTCCGGCCCCGACGACCCGATCCAGCTGCCCAAAGGCTCGAAGAAGACCGACTGGGAAGTGGAGCTCGGTGTGGTGATCGGCACCCGCGCGCAGCACGTGAGCGAGGAGGACGCGCTCAAGCACGTCGCCGGCTATTGCGTGGTCAACGACGTGTCCGAGCGCGCCTTCCAGTTCGAGATGGGCTCGCAGTGGGACAAGGGCAAGGGCTGCGACACCTTCGGTCCGGTCGGCCCGTGGCTGGTCACCCGCGACGAAGTCTACGACGTGCAGGACCTGAACATGTACCTGGAGCTGAACGGCAAGCGCATGCAGACCGGGAACACCTCCAGCATGATCTTCAGCGTGGCGCAGATCGTCAGCTACGTCTCGCGCTTCATGACGCTGGAACCGGGCGACATCATCTGCACCGGCACCCCTCCGGGCGTGGGCCACGGCCGCGCGCCGCAGCGCTACCTCAAGAAAGGCGATACGCTGCGCCTCGGGATTGAGGGGCTGGGCGAGCAGCAGCAGGAAGTGCTGGCGTTCCCGAAGGCTTGAACGTAGGGTGGGCGGCTATGCGCCCACGCGTTCAAACAGAGCGTGAATTACCGAACGCACTGAACTTGGCTGCGGCACTGCTGGCTGGACGCGTGGGCGGGAGACCCGCCCACCCTACGGCGCTCGCATCCCGCCGGCGCTGCCGTCCGCCAGCACACATGACATAACGTAGGGTGCGCACCTGTGCGCACGCGGTCATCGCATCCTGACTTGCGGCTCCTGCTTCACTACGCGACCTTCGCGAACCGCGTGCGCACAGGTGCGCACCCTACGACGTGCATGCCTGACCTACTGCTTCAATGCCGCCTCGATCGCATCCGACAACCGCGACACGATCTCGCCCAGGTCCGACGCGCTGGCGATGAACGGCGGCGCCAACAGCACATGGTCGCCATGCTGGCCATCGATCGTGCCGCCCATCGGATAGACCATCAGCCCGCGCTTCATCGCCTGCTCCTTGATCGCCGCGTGCAGCTTGCGCTGCGGCGCGAACGGCGCCTTGGTCGCGCGGTCCTGCACCATCTCCAGCGCCATGAACAACCCGCGGCCTCGGACGTCGCCCACGTGCGGATGGTTGTCGAACGCGTTGTACAGCATGCGCGAAAGCGCCGCGCCCTGCTTTTGCACCTGCTCCAGCAGGGCGTCGCGCTCGATCACCTGCTGCACTGCCAGCGCCGCGGCCGCCGCCACCGGATGGCCGATGTAGGTGTGCCCGTGCAGGAAGTTGCCGCTGCCGCGCCGGATCCGCTCCACGATCTCGCCGGTCGCCAGCACCGCGCCGATCGGCTGGTAACCGGCGCCCAGGCCCTTGGCCACGGTGATGATGTCCGGCGCCACACCTTCCTGCTCGATCGCATACATCGTCCCGGTGCGGCCCATGCCGCACATGACTTCGTCCGCGATGAACAGGATGCCGTGCCGGTCGCAGATTTCGCGCACCCCTTTGAAGTAGCCCGGCGTGGGAGGAATCGCGCCGCCGGTTGCCCCCACCACCGGCTCGGCCACGAACGCGATCACGTTCTGCGGCCCGGCCCGAACGATCGCGCTCTCCAGTTCATCGAGCAGCGCCGCCGTGTACTGTTCGACGCTCTGATGCTCGCCGCGTCCGCGGTACTCGTAGCAAGCCGATACCCGCGGCACGTCCATCAACAGCGGCGCGAACGGCTTGCGCCGCCACTCATTACCGCCCACCGCCAGCGCGCCCAGCGTGTTGCCGTGGTAGCTCTGGCGGCGCGCGATGAACACCGCGCGCTGCGGCTCGCCGCGCTCGACGAAATACTGGCGCGCCAGCTTGAGTGCGGTCTCGATCGCTTCCGAGCCGCCCGACACCAGGTACACCGCGCCGATCCCGTCCGGCGCGCCGTCCACCAGCTTTGCGGCCAGCTGCTCCGCCACCTCGGTCGTAAAAAACGCCGTGTGGGCATACGCGCAGCGGTCGATCTGGCGGTGCATCGCCTCGATGACGTCCGGATGCCCGTGGCCCAGCGACGACACGGCGGCGCCTCCACTCGCGTCGATGTAGGTATTGCCCTGGCTGTCGCGCACCAGGATGCCATGCGCCGACACGGCGACCGGGGGCGTCTGGCGCAGGCTGCGATGGATGATGTAACTCATTGCGGCTCCCTTGGTTCACAGGTTGACAATTGACGATACGCTCGAAGCCGTCCGATTCTTTTGATTTTTCCCGGAAGCTATGCGAATATTTTTCCATCCAGATACTTCCGCCACGCGCCCCGACCATGAGCGACCGCCTCGGCCCGATTCCCCCTGAGAGCATGACCGAAGCCCAACGCGTGGCCGCGCAGGCGATCATTGATGGGCCGCGTGGAGCATTGTACGGCCCGTTCGTGCCGCTGCTGCGCAGTCCTGAACTGCTGGACAATGCGCAGCGCATGGGCGAGTACCTGCGCTACCGCAGCGCGATCGGCGTGCGCCTGTCGGAACTGGCGATCCTGGTGACGGCGCGCGAGTGGAACCAGAAGGTCGAGTGGGCGATCCACGCGCCGATCGCGGCGCAGGTCGGTATTCCGCCGGCGGTGATGGGAGCCATCGCGCGCGGCGAGCGGCCGGAGGCGATGTTGGTGGACGAATCGGTGGTGTACGACTTCTGCATCGAACTGCACCGTGAAAAGCGGGTGTCCGACCGCGTCTACAACGACGCGCTGGCCCTGTTCGGCGAACACGGCGTGGTCGACCTGATGGGGATTAACGGCTACTACACCTTCCTGGCGATGGTGATGAACACCGCGCAGACCGCGGTGCCGCCGTCGACGGCCGCGCCGCTGCCGGATTAGCAGGGACGAAAGCGGCGATGAGGCGTAGGGTGCGCACCTGTGCGCACGCGGTCATCGCATGCTGACTTGCGGCTACCGCTCCACTACACGACGTTCGCGAACCGCGTGCGCACAGGTGCGCACCCTACGCCTCATATCAGGCCAGCACTTTGCGCAGCCAGGTCGAGATGGCCTGCACCTCTTCCAAACAAAGCGTGTGCTGCATGTTGTACTCGTGCCATTCGACCTGGTAACCCATCGCCACCAGCATTTCGCGCGACTGCTGCGCGCGCATGAACGGCACCACCGGGTCCTGGCGGCCGTGCGCCATGAAGATCGGCGTGGCCAAGCTCTCTTCGGTGCGCTCGTGCGCCACCTTGTCAGCCAGCGGCAGGTAGCCCGACAGGCCCAGCATGCCGGCCAGCCGCTCGGGATGGCGCAGCCCGGTCTGCAGCGTCATCGCGCAGCCCTGCGAAAAACCAGCCAGCACGATGCGCGAAGCCGCAATGCCGCGCGACTTTTCGCGCGCGATCAGCTCCTCTACGTCTCGCTGCGAGTCGCGCAGGCCGGTTTCATCCTCGCGCCGCGTCAGCTCCGCACCGGTGATGTCGTACCAGGCGCGCATGACGTAGCCGCCATTGATCGTGACCGGCATCGTCTTCGCATGCGGGAACACGAAGCGGATCGCGGGCAGGCCGGACAAATCCAGTTCGCGCACCAGCGGCACGAAGTCGTTGCCGTCCGCGCCCAGGCCGTGCAGCCAGATGATCGACGCCTGCGGATTGGGGCCGGTCTCGATCTCGATGTTTTCCAACAGTTCGCGCATGCGCTTGTCCTTTTCTAAGATGCCCTCAAGGAGGTTGTTTTAAGCCGGGCGCTATGCGTTTTTCGGACGCCACGCCTTCGACACCGCCGGATTGGTTTCCATGTACGGCCCACCGATCAGGTCGATGCAGTAGGGGACCGCCGCGAAGATGCCGCCGACGACCACGTTGCCGTCCGCATCCTTCAGCCCCTCCAGCGTCTCCTTGATCGACTTCGGCTGACCTGGCAGATTCATGATCAGCGCCGCATGGTCCGGCGTCTCGCGGATCACCGCGGTCTGGCGCGACAGTATCGCGGTCGGCACGAAGCGCAGGCTGATCTGGCGCATCTGCTCCCCGAAGCCGGGCATTTCCTTGGTCCCGACGGCGAGCGTCGCCTCGGGCGTCACATCGCGCCGTGCCGGGCCGGTGCCGCCGGTGGTCAGCACCAGGTGGCAGCGCGCCTGGTCGACCAGCTCGACCAGCGTCCTTTCGATCTGCTCTCGCTCGTCGGCGATCAGGCGTGTCTCGATCCGGTACGGCGTGGTGACGGCAGCGGCCAGCCAGTCCGACAGGGCAGGGATGCCCTTGTCCTCGTACGCGCCGACGCTGGCGCGGTCGGAGATCGACACCAGGCCGATCACCATCTCGTCATTCGTCTGCGCTCTCATCCTCGACGTCCTCGTGGTCCTGTTCGGCGACGTTCGCCTGCTTGCCGAGTTCCTTGAGAATCTGGAAGATCTCGCGGAAGGCCTTGGGCGGCTTGTTCTCGGCCTGTTCCTTGCGCGCGTTGCGGATCAGGGTGCGCAGCTGCTGGCCGTCCAGTTCCGGGTGCTCCGACAGCAGGCGCGTGAGCTCCTTGTCGTCGGCCAGCAGCTTTTCGCGCTTGCGCTCGAGCGCGTGCAGCGCGGCCGCCTCGGCCTTGGAGGTGCCTTTCCAGCTGTCGATCGTGCGCTGGATGACGGCCACTTCTTCCTCGTCCAGCGAGCGCATCATCTTGCCCACGTACTGCAGCTGGCGGCGCCGGCCTTCGTGGTTGGTGATGGTCTGGCACATCAGGATGGCGTCGCGCACTTCGTCCGGCATCGGCACGCGCTTGACGCGGTCGCGCGGCTCGGCAACGAGTTGTTCTCCGAGTTTCTGCAACTCGTTCATCTGGCGCTTGAGTTCAGACTTGGATGGGCGTTCGTATTCTTGCTCGAACTCGTTGGACTGGAAGCCCACCGAGCCGCGGTTTGCATTTGGCATGGCGATTGATTCGATTGGCACGGGGCCGATCAGTAAAAACAGTAAACGGCTGCTATGATAACTGTTTTAGGGCTCGCTACGAAAAACACCACATGAACGACTCCCTCTTTCCGCACACGCAGGACCAGCTGAAACAGATCGCGCAAGACGTGCTTGCGATCGCACGCGAACAGGGTGCAACCGATGCCTCGGTCGAGATCAGCGAGGGGAGCGGCCTGTCGGTCACGGTCCGCAAGGGCAAGACCGAGACGATCGAGCAGAACAAGGACAAGGGCATGGGCGTGACCGTCTACTGCGGCCAGCGCCGCGGCAATGCCACCACCTCCGACTTCTCTCCAAGCTCGCTGCGCTCGACCGTCGAAGCTGCCTGGAACATCGCGCGCTTCACCGCCGAGGACGATGCAGCCGGCCTGCCTGACGCCGACCTGCTTGAGACAGACCCGCGCGACCTGCGCCTGATCTATCCCTGGCCCTTGAGCGCCGAGGAGGCTTTGGCACTGGCCCAGCGCTGCGAAGCCGCCGCGTTCGCGGTCGATCCGCGTGTGACCAACAGCGAAGGGGCGAGCGTCTACATCCAGCATTCGCACTTCGTCGGCGCCAACACGCGCGGCTTTTGCGCCGGCTACCCGTTTTCACGCCACACGCTGTCGGTCGCGCCGATCGCCGGCAAGGGCAACCACATGCAGCGCGATTACTGGTACACGTCGGACCGCGATCCGCGCAAGCTGGCCGATGCCGAAAAGGTCGGCCGCTACGCCGCCGAGCGCGCGCTGGCGCGGCTGCACGCGCGCAAGCTCGATACCCGCACCTGCCCGGTGCTGTTCGAGGCGCCGCTGGCCGCCGGCCTGCTCGGCTCGTTCGTGCAAGCCACCTCCGGCGGCGCGCTGTACCGCAAATCGAGCTTCCTGCTCGATTCGCTCGGCAAATCGATCTTCCCGGAGCACATCCAGATCATTGAGGACCCGCACGTGCCCGGCGCGGTCGGCTCGGCCCCGTTCGACGAGGAAGGCGTGCGCACGGTGCGCCGTAAGGTAGTCGACAATGGCGTTGTGCAGGGCTACTTCCTGTCCTCGTACTCGGCGCGCAAGCTGGGCATGAAGACCACCGGTAACGCTGGCGGCTCGCACAACCTTGACATGATCTCGACCGGAACCAGGCCGGAAGATACCTTCGAAGGCATGCTGCGCAAGATGGGCACCGGCCTGCTGGTCACCGAGCTGATGGGGCAGGGAACCAACTACGTGACCGGCGACTATTCGCGCGGCGCGTCCGGCTACTGGGTCGAAAATGGCGAGATCCAGTACCCGGTCGAGGAGATCACGATTGCCGGCAACATGAAGGACATGTTCCAGCAGATCGTCGCGATCGGTAACGACGTGCTCACCCGCGGCAACAAGTCGACCGGCTCGATCCTGATCGAGAAGATGGTGGTGGCGGGGAGCTGATTTTCCCTTGCCGTTCACCCGCATGCAAAACGCCCTGACCGGGCGTTTTGTGTTGGGGCGCACGGATCACATACCGATGGTGGACCAAAAATGATGAATCAAATGCAGAATTGGTTGGCAAAAGCTGCAGTAGAGCTTGGCCTTCGAATCGTAATTGGATATGTGTTGAAGCTACCTGACGGGCGGGAGATCCCCGCACAGGCATTGCTTCCCGATTTGGGGGGCAATTTAGGAACGCTGGTGTTTGATTCCGCAGGCGGACTGGATGCGGGAACTCGAAGGGCGTTGGCGTCGCAGGGTTTTTCTATATCCGCATTTTCGGAGCCACTGCCGAATGAAGAGTTTAATGTTGAAAACTATGCCGAGATGTTTGCGGAATGGGGTTGGGCAAGTAATGACATTACGAAGCCGATCTGGATGAATGAGAAATGACGGGTAAAGGTTTTAGATCTGATCTAACGGTGCGAGGTTTGATCCCGGTTTTGTCAGATCAAATTCGGTAAACAATGGATACGCTGGTGCGAATGCCTTGCGGATAACTTCACTCCTTGGTCGTTATATACTTGAGTAATTTAGCGCTTGCCGGTTGGGACGCCGGCCAACCATGGGGATGTTGATGAAACAAGTTCTCAGCCTGTTCGCCGCCATGGCATGTGCCGCGGCCGCCCACGCGGGGGAGGTCCAGGTCGCGGTGGCCGCGAACTTTACCGCGCCCATGCAAAAGATCGCCACCGAATTCGAAAAGGATACCGGCAACAAGGCGGTGCTGGCGTTCGGCGCTACCGGCAAGTTTTATGCGCAGATCAGCAATGGCGCCCCATTCGAGGTTTTCCTTTCCGCCGATGATGAAACACCGTTCAGGCTGGAGAAGGGACATCTGGCCGTGCCCGGGACGCGCTTCACCTATGCGATCGGCAAGCTAGTTTTGTGGTCCGCAAAAGATGGCTATGTCGACGGCAACGGCAACGTTTTGAAGACGGGCGATTTCCAGCACATCGCCACTTCCAATCCCAAGACCGCCCCCTATGGCGCCGCTGCTGTCGCTGTGCTCGAAAGACTCGGCCTGTCCAATGCGCTGAAGGCGAAGCTGGTTCAGGGCGAGAATATCTCCCAGACCTACCAGTTTGTCGCCACCGGCAATGCGCAACTCGGTTTCGTAGCGCTCTCGCAGGTGTACAAGAATGGAAAGATCGGTTCGGGCTCCGGCTGGATCGTCCCGGCCGGGCTGTATGAGCCCATTCGCCAGGACGCGGTTGTGCTCGTAAAAGGCCAAACTAATCCCGTGGCCAAGGAATTGACCGACTATCTGAAGTCGGATAAGGCCAAAAGCATCATCAAATCATTTGGCTACGAAGTGTAATCCGGCATGATAGGCGACATCGATTTCGGTGCCGTCTGGCTCACGCTCAAACTCGCGAGCGTCGTAACGGCGTTGCTGCTGGTCGTCGGCACTCCCATCGCCTGGTGGCTGGCGCGCACCCGCTCACGCATGAAAAAAGTCGTCGGCGCGCTCGTCGCCCTGCCGCTGGTGCTGCCGCCCACGGTACTCGGTTTCTACCTGCTGGTTGCCATGGGGCCAAACGGTCCGGTCGGACGCTTGACCGAAACCCTCGGCCTGGGCGTGTTGCCATTCACGTTTGCCGGGCTGGTGATCGGGTCGGTCTTTTATTCGTTGCCGTTCGTGGTCCAGCCTCTGCACAACGCGTTCGAAGCCATCGGCGAACGGCCGCTGGAGGTCGCGGCCACTTTGCGCGCAAGCCCTTGGGATACCTTCTGGTCGGTGGCCGTTCCTCTGGCCCGTCCGGGTTTTCTGACCGGAGCCATTCTCGGTTTCGCCCACACCATCGGCGAGTTCGGCGTGGTCTTGATGATTGGCGGGAACATCCCGGACAAGACGCGCGTGATCTCGGTCCAGATTTACGACCATGTCGAGGCGATGGAATATGCGCAAGCGCACTGGCTCGCGGCCGGCATGCTCGTTTTCAGCTTCCTGGTGCTGCTGGCACTTTACGCGTTTAGTCCCCAGCCCGCAAAAGGCGGCAGGCAATGAGCGACATACGCGCGCGTTTTCGCATCGACCACGGCGGTTTTTCGCTGGACGTCGCGCTGGAATTACCGGGGCGCGGCGTCAGCGCGCTGTTCGGCCATTCGGGAGCGGGCAAGACCACCTGCCTGCGCGCGATAGCGGGGCTGGAGCGCGCTCCCGATGGCTATGTGGCGCTCGGTGACGAGGTATGGCAGGACGAAGCACGCGGCGTGTTCGTGCCCACCCACAAGCGCTCGCTGGGCTACGTCTTCCAGGAAGCGAGTCTGTTTTCGCACCTGTCGGTGCGCGGCAATCTTGAATTCGGCCTCAAACGCGTCGCTCACGCCAACCGCAGATTCGAATTGGCTCCGGTGGCGGAGCTGCTCGGCATCGGCGGGCTGCTCGAACGCAGGCCCACAAGCCTTTCCGGCGGCGAGCGACAGCGCGTGGCGATTGCGCGGGCGTTGCTGGCGTCGCCGCGCCTGTTGCTCATGGATGAACCGTTGGCCGCGCTGGACCTGCAACGCAAGCGCGAAATCCTGCCCTATCTCGAACGCATGCACGACGAGCTATCGATCCCGATCATCTACGTCAGTCATTCGACCGACGAAGTGGCGCGCCTGGCCGATCATCTGGTGCTGCTGGAAGCGGGAAGGGTGGTGGCCAGCGGCACGCTGACCGAAACGCTGGCGCGCACTGACCTGCCATCGGCCTTTCTGGAGGACGCGGGCGTGGTGCTGGAAACGGTACTGGCCGCGCATGAAGCCGACCATCTTTCGCGGCTGGATTTCGAGGGAGGGAATCTGCATGTCGGCCAGCGCAGCGAGTCCTTGGGCAGCCGCCTGCGCTGCCGTATCCATGCGCGCGATGTGAGCCTGGCGCTGGATCGCCCGCGCGCCACCAGCATCGTCAACGTTCTGCCTGCCGTGGTGACGGCGACCGCCGCGACCGATACCCCCGGTCACGTGCTGGTGCAGATGCGAATCGGCGCGGTGCCGCTGCTGGCCCGGATTACCGAACGCTCGCGCCGCGAGCTTGCGATCGTTCCGGGCCTTCAGGTGTGGGCGCAGGTGAAGGGCGTTGCCTTGCTCGGTTAGGGCAGGAAAACTGCCGAGCCGGGTGCTGTAGGGTGGGCGGGGTAAAGTTGGCCAGTGGCCAACTTTACGAACGCCCACGCGTCCAACCAGCGGGAGAACAGCCGCAGGCACCTGGCTGCCAGCCACCCGAGCATCCTACGGCCCTTCTTATGGCTGCTGCGGCCTGTACACCACAACCCGGTCTACCGCGTACAGCCGGCAGTGGGTCTGGTAGCGCTTCTCGCAGCCTGGAATCACCCTGATCCACGGTTCGGGCGAGTCGGCCGGGTCGTGCGGCTTGCGGGTCCAGGCCTCCCAGATCTGGCCGCTGTCGCTGATCGCAATCGCACGCGGCAGCGGGAGCGTCAGGAATTTCTCGTACTTGGCACGTGCCTTCGGGCCGAACTGGTCCAGCTTCGCAACGTCATTGATGTCGGCATAGCCCGACGCCGACGGCGGCTTTGGCTCGCGCGGTGCGGCGGGGTGCGGGGCGCTCGGTGCCGGTGGCTGTGCGGCGGTGCGCCT
>NZ_SPUM01000031.1 GCF_004614195.1 Massilia horti
CTACGTTCGCGAACCGCGTGCGCACAGGTCCTCGGCGGCCCCGCGCCCCCTACGCGGGTTCTACTCCTGCCCGCCGCCCTTGTGCGCCGCCACCAGGGCGCGCAACGCGTCGGCCTCGTCGCCCTTGAGGCAGCGGAACGGGATCGGCAGCGTGCCGCGCTTTAAGACCATCATCAGGCCGCGCGCGTAGCTGCGCAGCCCCATCACGTCGTCCCAGCCGATCAGCGACACGCCGGTATCGCTGGTGCGCACGATACCATGGTCGTCGATGGTGAATTCATACATGCGCCGCGCGCGGCGCAGCAGCATGAAGTTCAGCGCCGCACCAAGCGTGCTTTTGATCCGCATGTAGACGTTAACCGGCCAGCCAATGCGGCGCCGGCGGATCAGGAACCCGGTGTGCTGCCACATGAAGCTGACGTATTCGGAAAGCGAATAACGCACCCAAAAATGCAATTCGCATGGGGCACAGCCGACAGACAGCGCCAACGCCAATGGCGCTTCCGCGGCGGTCGCCGCGATTTCGGCACATTCTGCCGCCTGTTCGGCCGGCGCTTGGCGATTCGACCACAACATGCGCCCCCCTTTCGTCTACTCACTCAAAAGAGAATGGTAACAAACCCTAGGAAATTATTTGTCGCAAGAGTTCAACAGTGCGCACGGTGGCGCCCCGGTGGCGGGTCGCGAAGGCCAGCCCATGCTCGCCCATCTCCGCGCGCTGCGCCGGATCGGCAAGCAGGCCTGCTGCCACGCGCAGCAGTTCATCGGCGTCAAACACGCGCAGCGCGGCAGCCGCCGCCACCGCTTCCTCAGTCGCCTGCTGGAAGTTGAAGGTGTGCTGGCCGACCAGCACCGGCTTGCCGACTGCGGCCGCTTCGATCAGGTTCTGGCCGCCCAGCGGCAGCAGGCTGCCGCCGATGAACGCGCAGTCGCACGCGGCGTAATAGGCGAACATCTCGCCCATCGAGTCGCCCAGCAGCACGTCGGCGGTGATGTCCGCGGTAACGGCGGCCCGGCCCAGCTGCGAACGGCGCTGCACCGTCAGGCCGCGCGCCTCGACCATATGCGCCACTTCGTCGAAGCGCTGCGGATGGCGCGGCACTACCGCCAGCAGCATGCCGGCCGGGCGCGACGGCATGCGCAGGTAAGCATCGAGGATCAAGGCCTCCTCGCCGTCGCGCGTGCTGGCGCATAGCAGCACCGGGCGCTGCCCGATCCGCGCACGCAGCCAGGCGCCAGTTTCGAGCGCGGCGTCGGGCACGACCACGTCGAACTTGATGCTGCCCGTAACCGTGACGTTGGGCGCGCCGAGCGAACGGATGCGCGCGGCGTCGGCTTCGGTCTGTGCTGCGGCCAGCGTGATCGCACGTGCCGCGTCACGCATCAGGCGGCCGAAGCGCTCACCGCGCCGCAGCGAGCGTTCCGACAGGCGGGCGTTGACCAGCGCGACCGGTACGCGCCGCTCATGGCAGGCTTTGATCAGGTTCGGCCACACCTCAGTCTCCATCAGGATGCAGGCCGCGGGCCGGAAATGGCGCAAAAAGCGTTTCACCATGAAGCCGGTGTCGTATGGCAGATAGGACTGCACCACGCGCTCGCCGTGGCGCGCGAACAGTGCCCGGCCGGTGGCGCGCCCGGTGGGGGTCATGTGGGTAAGCAGGATGCGTCCGTCAGGCCATGCGCGCAGCAGTGCTTCGACCAGCGGCTCGGCCGCGCGGGTTTCGCCGACCGAGACGGCATGCACCATGATCGTATGCCGGCCAGGCAGCGGTTTGCCGTAAAAGCCAAAACGTTCACCCAGATGCGCGCGGTAGCCCGGCTCCTTGCGGCCACGCCACCACAGGCGCACGAGCACGGCAGGCAGCGCCAGCCACCAGAGGAGCGAGTACAGCGCGCGAATCATGCACGCACCAGGAGCTGGCGCGCGGCGGCTATCACGTCAACGGCCGACGGCGGCGCGCCGGTGTCGCCCAGGTTGATGATACGCGGCGACCAGTTGCCCTCGGTTTTCCAGCGCGGCGAATCGCAGTAGATTTCGACAGTCGGGCGCAGGAAGGCCGCGGCGATGTGGGTGAGGCCAGTATCGACACCGATCGCCAGGTCCGCATGCTGGGCCAGCTTTACCGCGTCCGTCATCGACAGTTTGGGCAGCACGCGCGCGTTGGGCAGCTGCGCGGCGATCGCCTCTGCTTCGCGCTTTTCCTTTTCCGAGCCCCAGGGCAGCAGCACCGGCATCGGGGCGAGCGCCTTGCCGGTTTCGATCCAGTTGGCGGTGGCCCACTTCTTGGCGTCGCGCGCGGTCCCGTGAAAGAACACCGCCCAGGGTTCTGACGGCATCCATTCTGGGCGCGGTGCCGCTGGATCTGGCGCGGGCAGGCCGAAGTCGGGCAGGCTGTCGACTTGGTAACCGAGCGCGCTGGCCGCGACCTCGCGTCCGCGCGTGACCGCATGCGCGCGCGGCTCGACCTTGACGCTGTGGCTGTGGAAGATGCGCGACAGGCTCTCGTAACCCGACCCTTCGCTGGCGTTGCCCATGCCGTACTTGTGGCCGCCCACTTTGGTGTGCGCCGCGCCCATGATCAGGCCGGTCTTGATCAGCCCCTGGGTATCGAACACGTAGTCGTATTGTTCCGCGCGCAGGTCGCGGACAAACGCCTTGATCTCGGCGCGGGTGGACGCTTTGAGCAGGCTCTTGCGCCAGCGCCGCAACGCGAACGGAATGATTTTTCGAACGTGCGGGTTCAGGCGCACCAGGCTCACGTAGCCCTCTTCCACCACCCAGTCGATCTTTGCATCGGGATGGTGGCGCAGGATGTCGGCCACCATCGGCAGGTTGTGCAGCACGTCGCCGAGCGACGACACACGCACCAGCAGGATATTCAATCGTTTCTCACTTCAAAACGGCAGCCGGGCGTCCGGTTTCGCGGCCAGGATCACGTCGCGGAACTGGCCCTGGATGCGCTCCAGCGCGAGAGGGGTTTCGGCTTCGAAGCGCAGCACAACGACCGGCGTGGTGTTGGACGAGCGCGCCAGGCCAAAGCCGTCGGCGTACTCGACGCGCAGGCCGTCGATGTCGACGATGCGCTCGGCGCCCGGGAATTGAGCTTGCTGGCGCAGCTTGTCGATCAGCGCGAAGTTCTCGCCTTCGGCAAGCTGCAGGTGCAGCTCCGGCGTACTGCTGGAGATCGGCAGCGCATTCAGCAGCGCCGACGGGTCGGCCACGCGGGTAAGCAGCTCGAGCAGGCGCGCGCCCGAGTACAGGCCGTCGTCGAAGCCGTACCAGCGGTCCTTCCAGAAGATATGCCCGCTCATCTCGCCGCCCAGCGGGGCGCCGGTTTCTTTCAGCTTGGCCTTGACCAGAGAGTGGCCGGTCTTCCACATCAGCGGCTGGCCACCATGCTCAGCGATCCATGCGCCCAGGTGGCGCGTGCACTTGACGTCGTACAGGATCTGCGCGCCCGGATGGCGGGCCAGGACATCGGCCGCGAACAGCATCATCTGGCGGTCCGGGAAGATGATCTGGCCGTCCTTGGTGACGACGCCCAGCCGGTCGCCGTCGCCGTCAAACGCGAGGCCGATCTCGGCATCGGTGCTCGCAAGGCACTGGATCAGGTCCTGCAGGTTTTCCGGATGGGCCGGATCGGGATGGTGATTGGGGAAGCTGCCATCCACTTCGCAGAACAGCTCGATCACCTCGGCGCCCATCGCCCGGAACAGCTCGGGCGCAAATGCGCCGGCCACCCCGTTGCCGCAGTCGACCGCGATCTTGATCGGACGCGCCAGCTTGACGTCGCCGACGATGCGCTCGATGTACGCAGCGCGGATGTCGTGGGTCGAGTAGCCGCCCCGCTGCGCGGCAACGCTGCCATCGTGCGCGGCGATCGCGTGGTACAGCGCCTCGATCGCCTGGCCATGGATCGCTTCGCCGGCCAGCACCATCTTGAACCCGTTGTAGTCGGGCGGGTTGTGGCTGCCTGTGACCATGATGCCGGAACGGGTGCCCAGCACATTGGTGGCGAAGTACAGCATCGGGGTGGCGACCATGCCCAGGTCGATCACGTCCACGCCGGCGTCCTGCAGGCCGGCGGCCGTTGCTGCGGCCAGGTCGGGGCCGGACAGGCGGCCATCGCGCCCGATGGCGACCTGGCGCTCTCCCTTCGCCAGCGCGGCGGCGCCGAACGCGTAGCCGATTTTGCGGGCAATGCCGGCGTCGAGTGTGCTGCCGATCACGCCGCGGATGTCATAAGCCTTAAAAATCGTTTTTGACAGAGCAACCATGTTCTTGACCTTGGAAAGTGATGCGGACCAGGCCGCAGCCGGCACGGCAGGCTGAAGGAGCCGGCCGCCGATTGGTGGGATAACAGCAGGAGATATTGTAGCGGTAAGCGGGAGAGCGGCAAGCCGGGCCCGGACAAATGCCAGGCCCGCCGGCCGGATTGTGCGTCAGACGCGCAGCTTGTCGAGCGACTTGCCGCCTTCGACCCATTCCTTGACCCATTTCGGCTGGCGGCCACGGCCGGTCCATTGCTGCGCTGCGTTCTCAGGGTGGCGATAACGCACGGCGACCGAGCCGGTTTTGGCGCCACGGCCGCTGCTGGTGATCAGGTCTTTCAGAGGAACTCCGACGCGCTGGGCAATTGCCTGGATCTGCTCACGCGCACGCTGGACTTCTTCCTGCTCACGCTTTTTCATTTCCTGCTTGATTTGGTCCTGCAGGTTGCGCAAATCACCAATCGACATATTTGAAAGGTCCATCATCATTCCTCGGAAAGTTGGGGGTGAAACAGATTTTAAGCGAAAACTCACCAAATGTCTCAAAATACTACGGCGCTCGCTTAATGCCAGTCCTTCTTGTGCCAAATCAGCCAGCGTGGGGACTTAAATCGAACAATACGCGCATACAACCATACGTAACTGATAATGAACAACAAACAGAAGATTATGAGTACCGCCGTATTCTGCCAGAACACCGTAGCCGGGATAACCGCCATCAGGGAAAAAAACCACAGATAGGGCGAAGTCCGGGCATTGCGCTTCATCAGCGCCCGCGCTTCTTTGCGGCCCACCGTCCATTGCACAATCCGCCTGAAGATAAGGCTGTGCAGGTGAATTCCGTCGGGCATCGCCGGCGATTTGCCGCGCACGAACATGCGACGATAAGCCGAAAACACCGTTTCGAATGCGGGATAAATCAACAGCAGCGCGGCGTACCAGGTCGAGACCTGCGGGTTGCGCATTACCAGCAACAGCGCCAGTTCCCCCAGCATGAAGCCGATAAAGTAGGCGCCGCCATCGCCGAGGAAAATCAGCCCGACCGGGTAATTCCAGATCAGGAAGCCGGCGGTGGCGCCCGCCACCATCAGCGCCGTCACCAGGATAAACATATCCCCCACCTGCAGCGCCACGTAGGCGAGCGATGCCAGCATGAAGATCGTGACCACGCTGGCCAGGCCGTTAAAGCCGTCGATGATGTTAATCGCATTCGCGATCCCGGCCACTGCCAGCACCGTCAATGGCAGCATGATCCAGACGCTGGTCAAATGCAGCGAACCGAACGGGAAATCGATACGCCCGACTTTTGCGTCCAGCAGCAAATAACCCAGCAGCGCGGCGACCATGGTCAATACCAGCCGCCTGGAGGCACGCACCGAGCCGGTATAGTCCTCTACTATGCCGCCGATAAATGCGGCAAATGAACAAAACACCAGCGCCACCAGCCAATGGGTGAGTGCGGGTACACGCCATGCTGATATTCCGGCACTGATTGTTACCGCAAGGAAAATCGGCAAACCGCCGATCCGGGCAACCGAATGCGCATGGACTTTCTGGACGCCGCCGAAATTGGAATCGAGGGCGGGTGCGTGCAATATGACCTGCTTAATCACCAGCAAGGTCAACAGCGCAGAGACGACAAAGCTCACGAGAAACGAAAACATTTATTTTCTTTATGGGCACTTTCTTCATGGCAGGCTCGTGCCCTGCCCCTGCGGGAAGCGCAAGCAGCTTATTGGGTAGAGGGCAGCGTTGTCAATACGCTCATGCATATTGTACCCGAAGCGAGTTTCGCCCTCGAACACGACAGTTTATCTTGTACTGGAAGATTTAGATTGAGGCAAATCGCAATTTGCCGGATCTGGCGCGCGAGCTGCACTTATTTCAGGCAAAGCCGCAGCGCTTCCTGCCAATGCGGGATGCGGCAAAAGCGCGAGCGCACCAGGCTTGAATCGAGCTGCGAATTGCGCGGGCGGCGCGCCGCCGTGGGATAGTCCTGGGTCGCAATTGGCGCGACACGGCAAGGGGTATCGGTCGCGGCAAAGATCTCTTGCGCGAAATCGCTCCATGTGGTCTGCCCGTGGCAACTCAAGTGGTAAAGGCCGCTGTTCTCCTCCCACCAGGACGGTCCCCCGGCCTCGGCCTGGGTCAGGATGTCGGCCGTGGTCTGGGCCACCGTGCGGCTCCAGTTCGGAGCGCCGTGCTGATCTGAAACGACCCGCACTTCCCCGCGCTCGGCGGCAAGCCTCAGCATCGTGCGCAAAAAATTATGACCGCGCATGCCGTAGACCCAGCTGGTGCGCAGGATCAGGTGGGCAATGGCGGCGTCGGCCACGGCCTGTTCGCCCAGCAGCTTGGTGTGGCCGTAGACATTGAGCGGCGCGGGCGCGTCGGTCTCCACGTAGGGGCCGTCCTTGCTGCCGTCAAATACGTAGTCGGTCGAATATTGCACCATGGCCGCACCCAGCCGGCGCGCCTCCTCCGCCATCACCGCCGGCGCTTCGGCATTGATGCGCCGCGCCAGCTCCGGCTCGCTTTCCGCCATGTCCACCCCGGTGTAGGCGGCCGCATTGACGATCAGGCCAGGGCGCACCGCGCGCACCGCCTCGCGCACCCGGTCCAGGTCCGCCAGGTCCATGTGCGTGCGGTCAAGCGCCACCACCGTGCCCAGTCCCTGCAGGCAGCGCTCGAGCTCGTAGCCGACCTGTCCGCGCGCGCCAAGCAGCAAGATCCTCATTCGACCGCCTCCGCCAAAGCGAACGGCCGGCCTTCCCGGTCCTTGGGCGAGACGATCGGCGCGCCGCTCAAGGGCCAGTCGATCCCGAGCGCCGGATCGTTCCACATCAAGGTACGCTCGTTTTCCGGCGACCAGTAATCGGTGGTCTTGTACAGGCATTCGGCATGGTCGCTGGTGGCGAGAAAACCGTGGGCGAAACCGGGCGGTACCCAGATCTGGCGCCGGTTCTCGGCCGACAGTTCGGTCACCACCGCACGGCCAAAGGTCGGCGCCGCGCGGCGCATGTCGACCACCACATCGAACACGCTGCCGGCCACCACCCGGATCAGCTTTGCCTGCGGGCGGCCGACCTGGTAATGCAGGCCGCGCACCACGTTCTGCGCCGACCGCGAGTGATTGTCCTGAACGAACTGCGGATGCAACCCGGTCAAATCGGCAAAACGCCGGACATTGAAACTTTCGAAGAAAAAGCCGCGTTCGTCGCCAAATACCTGCGGTTCGAACACGAGCACTTCGGGGAGCGCGGTCTGGATCAGCTTCATTAAAACACCTTGTCGTTCAGGACCTGCAGCAGGTATTGGCCGTAGCCGGTCTGGCTCAAAGGTTCAGCCAGCCGTTCGAGGGCGCCGGCATCGATAAACCCTTTGCGGTATGCAATCTCCTCGGGCACCGCAACCTTCAATCCCTGGCGCTTTTCGATCGCCGCGATGAACTGCGAGGCATCGAGCAGCGACTCGTGGGTTCCCGTATCGAGCCATGCCATTCCGCGCCCCATCACCTCGACCCGCAGCCGGCCGCAATCGAGGTAGGCGCGATTGACGTCGGTGATCTCGAGCTCCCCCCGGCCTGATGGCCGGATCGTGGCCGCGATATCGCACACCTGGCTGTCATAGAAATACAGGCCGGTTACCGCGTAATTCGATTTCGGCTGGCGCGGCTTTTCCTCGATCGACAGCGCCTGCCGGTCCGGACCGAATTCGACCACGCCGTAACGTTCCGGGTCAAGCACGTGATATGCAAACACCGTGGCCCCAAGCTCGTGCGCTCCCGCCGCGGCCAATTTCTGGTCCAGCCCGTGGCCGTAATAGACATTGTCGCCCAGGATCAGCGCCGACGGCGCGCCGGCCAGGTAATCGCGGCCGATGATAAAGGCTTGGGCCAGCCCTTCCGGCGCCGGCTGCACCGCATAGGCCAGGTTGATGCCCCACTGCGAACCGTCTCCGAGCAATTCGCGAAAGCGCGGCAGGTCGCGCGGTGTGGCAATGACGAGAATATCGCGTATCCCCGCCAGCATCAGTGTGCTCAAGGGATAGTAAATCATCGGCTTGTCGTAAATCGGCAGCAACTGCTTGGACACGCCGACCGTCATGGGATACAAGCGCGTGCCGGAACCGCCGGCCAGGATGATTCCCTTGCGTCTCATTGCGCAGCTCCGAGCGGTGCGCGATAAGCCCCCGCCTGCACCCGCGCTACCCAATCCGCGTGCGCGAGATACCAGCGCACGGTTTTCTCGATTCCGCTGGCAAACGTTTCCTCAGGCTTCCAGCCGAGTTCACGATGGATTTTCGTGGCATCGATCGCATAGCGCCGATCGTGCCCCGGGCGGTCGGCGACATATTCGATTTGCGCGCGATAGCTATGCGGTTTCAAAGCCAGCCGGTCAAGGACATCGCACAGCGTGTGCACCACGTCGATATTCGCCATTTCGCTGGCGCCGCCGATGTTGTAGACCTGCCCCGGAACTCCCGCCTGCAACACGCGCTCCAGCGCCGCGCAGTGATCAAGCACATGCAGCCAGTCGCGCACTTGACGACCGTCGCCATACACCGGCAATGGCTTGCCCGCCAATGCGTTGACGATCATCAGTGGAATCAGCTTTTCCGGAAACTGGTAAGGACCGTAATTGTTCGAGCAGTTCGTGATAAGCGCCGGGAGGCCATAGGTATGGCACCAGGCGCGTACCAGATGGTCGGATCCGGCCTTGGAAGCCGCGTACGGGCTATTGGGCGCGTAGGCGGTCGATTCGGTAAAGGGCGGGTCGCACGGCCCCAGCGAACCGTAAACTTCATCGGTCGACACGTGCAGCAAGCGGAACGCGGCGCGCGCGGGTTGGTCGAGGCCGTCCCAGTAGGCGCGTGCAGCTTCCAGCAGGGCAAACGTGCCCTCGACATTGGTGCTGATGAATTCGCCAGGCGCGAGGATCGAGCGGTCGACGTGGCTTTCCGCCGCGAAGTGCACGATCGCGCGCGGGCGGTGTTCAAACAGCAGCGCGGCCAGCAGCGAACGGTCGCGGATGTCGCCATGCACGAAGCGATGGCGCGGATCGTCCGCGACGCTTGCCAGGTTGTCCGGGTTGCCGGCGTAAGTAAGTTTGTCGAGGTTAAGGACGCTCTCATCGTGGCGTGCCAGCCAATGCAGCACGAAGTTCGAACCGATGAAACCGGCCCCTCCAGTTACCAAAATCATTTAGTATCCCGTGAAGGGTTAGAAACCAGGCCACAATTCTATGTGAAACCTGACATTATCAAAAAAGGCATGAGAACGTACGTCATCGGCGACCTGCAGGGTTGCGCCCACGAGGCGCAGGTCCTGCTCGACCACATTTACGAAGACGCGGGCGGGGATGCGCGCATCCTGTTCGTGGGCGACCTGATCAACCGCGGCCCGCAATCGCTGGCCGCGCTACGGCGCATCAAGGCGCTGTCCGAGGCAAGCGGCGGCAAGGTCGAAGCCCTGCTCGGCAACCACGACCTGCACCTCCTGGCGGTGGCGGCCGGGGCCCGGCAGCTCGGCAAGTCCGACACGCTGGGCGAGATCCTCGCCGCGCCCGACCGCGACGAACTGATCGCATGGCTGCGCCAACGTCCGCTCGCGATGTTCGTCGACGCGCACCTGCTGGTGCATGCGGGCGTGCCGCCGCAATGGAGCGCGGCCAAAACCATGGCGCTCGCGGGCGAAGTCGAAGCGGTGCTGCGCAGCGACGAATGGATTGGCTTTCTCGGCCAGATGTACGGCAACGAGCCTGATCGCTGGGACGACGCGCTGGAAGGCGTTGCGCGCCTGCGCTGCATCGTCAACGCGCTCACCCGCCTGCGCCTGTGCGAGCCGGACGGCACGATGGACTTCATCCACAAGGAAAGCGACCGCGGACCGGAGGGGTCGACCCTGCTGCCGTGGTTCGAAGTTCCGGGCCGCCAGACGGCCGACGTGACGGTGGTGTTCGGGCACTGGTCGGCGATGGGGCTGGTGCTGCGGCCGAACCTGGTGGGACTGGACAGCGGCTGCGTCTGGGGCGGCAAGCTCAGTGCCGTGTGCCTGGACGACCGCGCGCTCCTGCAGGTGGACTGCCCGGAGTACCGCCCGCACAGCGGCGCAAAACCCTCGTAGGGTGCGCACCTGTGCGCACGCGGTTCGCGAGGGTGGCGTCACGAGGCAGCAGCCGCAAGTCAGCATGCGGTGACTACGCGCACGCCAACTCTGCGCAACCGTACCGCGTGCGCACAGGTCCTCGGCGGCCCCGCGCACCCTACGATTTTTCAAGTCCGCGGCCGCAGCGCCCCGGCCACCGCCGACTGCGCCGCCTTGGCCAGCTCGCGGCGATGCGTCCCATTGGTCGCGATCGGCGCGAGGCACGTCAGGCGCGCCAGCACCGGCTCGCCCGACAGGATCATGAACAGGCTGTCGACAAAGGTGGTCTCCCCCACATAATCGACCGCGCCGTGATGTCCGCCCCGGCCATCGACATACTCCAGCGCAAACGGCTGGATTGCCACGTCGGCGTCGCGCGCAGCCTCGAACAGGTTGGCATGGAACGGCAGCAGTGTGCCCTGGAGCGCGGTCGTCCCTTCCGGGAAAAACGCGACCCGGTTGCCCTGTGCCAGCACCGCCACCAGATCCTTGAAGATGTCGCGCAGGTCGCGCCGCTTGCCGCGCTCGATGAACACCGTGCCGGCGCTCGCGACCAGCCAGCCGAGCAGCGGCCAGCGCCGGATCTCGGCCTTGGCCACGAAGCGGCAAGGGTACAGGGAATTGATGACGAAGATATCGAGCCACGAAATGTGGTTGGCCACGATCAGCGCGCACGGGAGCGCCTGGTTGCCCGGCACCTGCTCGACCGTGACGCGGCACAGCCCGAGCAGGCGGCGCGACCAGTTGCGAATGAGCCGGTCACGCCGCGTCCAGCTCGCCCATGGGAACACCAGCGCGCACGTGCAAAGGCCGGCGCACAGGTGGAGGACGACGCGGGTCAGGCGCCAGGCGAGCTGGATGTTCAAGTTATTCCATACATACTTAAGGGCACTCGATTGTACCCTTGCGGCCGGGACCGCCGCAAAGGGCGGTAGCCCGCTAGCGCTCGTAGGCGACTCGGCCGGCGACGATCGTCGCCTGCACCCGGCCGGGCAGCTCGTAGCCGAGGAACGGCGTGTGCTTGCCCTGGCTGGCCAGCGCGCCCGGCGTCACCGTCCAGCGCACCTGCGGGTCGAACAGCACCAGGTCGGCGCTGGCGCCGACCGACAGGTGCCCGGCCGGGAGCTGGGCGATGCGGGCCGCATCGATCGTGATCCTGGCGATCGCGTGGCGCAGCGCCGCCTCGGCACCCACGCCGCGCTGCTCCTCGGCCCACTTGAGCATCAGCGACAGCAGCAGTTCCAGGCCAGTGGCGCCAGGCGACGCCTCCGCGAACGGCAGCAGCTTTTCATCGTCATCCACCGGAGTGTGGTCCGAGCAGACCGCGTCAACCGTCCCGTCGAGCAGGGCGGCGCGGATCGCGTCGCGATCGCGCTGGCTGCGCAGCGGCGGCGTCAGGCGCGCGTTCGGGTCGAAAAAGCCGATGTCGGCGTCGGTCATGTGCAGGTGGTGGATGCCGACGTCGCAGGTGACCGCCAGCCCCTCGGCCTTCGCCGCGCGCACCAGCTCCAGGCCGGCGTTCGATGAGATGCGGCACAGGTGCACGCGCGCGCCGGTGGCGCGCACCAGCTCGAAGATCGTGTGCAGGGCGATGGTTTCGGACATCACCGGCACGCCGGACAGGCCAAGGCGCGAGGCCAGCGGGCCGCTGTGCGCCACGCCGCCGCGGCCGATGTGCGGGTCCTGCGGGCGCAGCCACACCGTGTAGCCGAAGGTCTTCGCGTACTGCAGCGCGCGCATCAGCACGGTGGTGTCGCCGATCGGGACCTCGGCCTGGGAAAAGCCGATGCAACCCGCTTCGGTCAGCTCGGCCATCTCGGTCAGCGCCTGGCCCTTCAGGCCCACGGTCAGCGCGCCCAGCGGGTGCACGTGCGCCCGGTTCAGGATGCGCGCACGGTGCTTGAGCATCTCGACCAGGCCCGGTTCGTCCAGCACCGGGTCGGTATCCGGCGGGCAGACCAGGGTCGTCACCCCGCCATGCATCGCGGCGTGCATTTCCGATTCCAGCGTGGCCTTGTATTCGTAGCCCGGCTCGCGCAGGCGCGCCGACAAATCGACCAATCCCGGCGCGACCACCAGGCCCGACGCGTCGATCGTGCGCACGGCGTCGAAACCGGCTGGCGGATGGTCGACCGCGGCTACCTTGCCGTCGGCGATAAACAGGTCCTTGACCGAATCAATACCGTTCGCCGGGTCGACCAGTCGCCCGTTCTTGATATGTAGTTTCATCCGTGGGTTCCCGCCAAAATACTCATTACCGCCATCCGCACCGCAATGCCGAAAGTCACCTGCGGCAGGATCACCGCCTGCGCGCCATCCGCGACCGCCGAGTCGATTTCCACGCCGCGGTTCATCGGGCCCGGGTGCATCACGATTGCATCCGGCTTGGCCAGCGCCAGGCGCTCCGGCGTCAGGCCGTAGCTCTTGAAATACTCCTGGGCAGAAGGCAGCAGCGCGCCGGTCATGCGCTCGTTCTGCAGCCGCAGCATGATGATCACGTCGACATCCTTCAGGCCCTCGTCCATGTCGGTGAACACGCGCACGCCCATCTGTTCCAGGCCTCCCGGCAGCAGCGTGTGCGGGCCGATCGCGCGCACCTCGGGCACGCCCAGCGTGGTCAGGGCGTGGATGTCCGAGCGCGCCACGCGGCTGTGCAGGATGTCGCCCACGATCGCCACCGTCAGGTTGTTGAAGTCCTTCTTGTAGTGGCGGATCGTGTACATGTCCAGCAGGCCCTGGGTCGGGTGCGCGTGGCGTCCGTCGCCGGCGTTGACCACGTGGATGTCGTGACGGCCGGTTTCGTTCAGGTGCTTGGCGATCAGGTACGGCGCGCCCGACTGCGAATGGCGCACCACGAACATGTCGGCATGCATGGCCGACAGGTTGTCGATCGTGTCCAGCAGCGACTCGCCTTTGGCTGTAGAGGATGCGGCGATGTTCAGGTTGATGACGTCGGCCGACAGGCGCTTGGACGCGATCTCGAAGGTGGTGCGGGTGCGCGTGGAGTTCTCGAAGAACAGGTTGAACACGCTTTTGCCGCGCATGAGCGGCACCTTCTTCACTTCCCGGTCCGAGATGCCGACGAAACTCGAAGCGGTATCGAGGATGTGGTAGATGATCGACCTGGGCAGCCCTTCGATCGTCAAGAGATGCTGCAGTTCGCCGTTTTTGTTCAGTTGCGGGTTAAGCATTGTCGTCTTCAATCGTGAGCGAGAGTTGACCATGGCTGTCGCGCTGCAGGGCGAGCGAACGGCCCGGCTGCAGGGTCAGCTGCTGTCCGACGAAATCAGCCGCCACCGGCAGTTCGCGTCCGCCACGGTCAACCAGCGCGGCCAGCTTGATGGCGGCCGGGCGCCCGTAGTCGAACAGCACGTTGATCGCGGCGCGCGTGGTGCGGCCGGTGTACAGCACGTCGTCCACCAACAGGATGGTGGCGCCGTCGACGTTAAAGCCGATCTGGGTCGGCTTGACCTCGGGGTGCAGGCCCTTCTTGGCATAATCGTCGCGATAGAACGAGACGTCGATGAAACCCAGGCGTGCCGTGAGGCCGAGATCGCGCGCAAGGCGCTCGGCAAGCCAGGCACCGCCTGAGTAGATGCCGATGATGGCAGGGTCCGGCACGCCCGCCAGGCTAGATCGGACCTGTTCGAGCAGCGCGCGGTACAGCGCCTCGGCGTCGAATTCGCTAGTTGATGTTGGCATGGTCATCCAGGTATTGTTGCAAAATGATGGCGGCGGCCTTGGCGTCGATGATCTCGCCGCGCTTTTGGGGGATCACGGCCGACGAATAGCGCTCGTCGACCAGCTCGACCGGCAGGTTGAAGCGGCCGTGCAGCTGATTGGCGAAGCGCCGTGAACGCAGGGTCATCTCATGCTCGGCGCCGTCCGGGTGGCGCGGCTCGCCGACCACCAGCCGCGCCGGGCGCCACTGTTCAATCAGTTCGCCGATGATTCTGAACCGGGTCGCGTTGTCGATGGCCTTGATGACGGTGAGTGGTTGCGCCTGCCCCGTGAGGGTGTTCCCCATCGCGATGCCGATACGCTTGACGCCGAAGTCGAATCCGAAAACGATGTCAACCATTGTCACGCATGGCCGGCCTCGGAAGCGAGCATCAGCGGATCGATGCCGAGCAGCTTGATGGCGGCATTGTAGCGCTCCTCGATCGGCAGGTCGAACAGCACGTGCGCGTTGGCGCCCACCGTGAGCCAGCCGTTGCGGGCGATTTCCTCTTCCAGCTGCCCCGGGCTCCAGCCGGCATAGCCGATCGAGACCAGCATGCGCTGCGGACCGCCGCCGGCGGCCACTGCCTCGAGTACGTCGATCGAGGTGGTGAAGGCGACTTCGTCGGTGACCGACAGCGAGGACGAGTAGCGCCCGCCGGGCGAATGCAGCACGAAGCCGCGGTCGTCCTGCACCGGGCCGCCGAACATGATCGGCTCGCTGCCCACGCGGCTCTTCAGGCCGTCGGCCAGCTTGAGGTCGATGCGGTCGAACAGCACGTCCATCGTCATGTCGGTCGGCTTGTTGATCACGACGCCGAGCACGCCCTTGTCGTTGTGCTCGCAAATGTAGACCACGGTGCCGCCGAAGATCGGGTCCTGCATCGAGGGCATGGCAATCAGGAAGTGGTTGGCGAGGTTCAGGCCCGCTCTGGTAGCGCTTGCCGTACCGTGCCCAAGCTCGTTCTCTTGCTGCTGCGGCAGCGCGGGCATCGGTAGAGTTTTGCCGACTTTGCTCTTTTTCATACGCGTACTCTCTTTTGGCTCACTCTCTATGACTTACCGCTAGGTTCCGGACTACAACAGTTGGGCTTTTCGATAGTTTACACTGATTTGCGCCGGCGCCCCATGGTAGCGCCATGACGCGCGCCACCACCCTTAGATGGTAATCAGGAAGTTTCTTTACCGCATTGATTCGGCACACATCGATGAAAATAACCAATTCCCTGGTCTGGTTGCGGCGCGACCTGCGCAGCTTCGACCACGCGGCCCTGCATCACGCGCTGGCCGCATCAGGGCGGGTTTACTGCGCCTTCGTGTTCGACGACGACATCCTCGCGCCGCTGCCGCGTGACGACCGGCGCGTGCACTTCATCCACGAGAGCCTCGCCGAACTGGACGCTGCGCTGCGCCGGCTTGGCGCGGGCCTGATCGTGCGCCGCGGCCGCGCACTGCCCGAGATCGTGCGCCTGGCCGCGGAGCTCCAAGTGGACGCGGTGTTTGCCAACCGTGACTACGAACCGCAAGCGATCACGCGCGACGCCGCGGTGGCGGCGGCACTGCGCGATGCGGGACGCGCGTTCCGCAGCTTCAAGGACCAGGTGGTGTTCGAGCAGGACGAGGTGATGACACAGGGCGGCGAGCCCTTCTCGGTGTTCACGCCATACAAGAATGCCTGGCTCAAGCTGCTGGCGGCCGAACCGCAGGCAACGAGCCCGTTCACGATCGAACCGTTTCATGAGCGCTTCGCGAGCGCGCCGGACGGCTGCGCGCTGCCCTCGCTCGGCGAGCTCGGTTTCATGGTCCCGCAGGCGCCAGCGAAACCCGCCGGCATGTCGGGCGCGGCCCAGCTGTTCGAGCGCTTCATCCCGTGCCTTGCGAACTACGGGACCGCGCGCGACTTTCCGGTCGAAGACGCCACATCCCGCCTGTCGATGCACCTGCGCTTCGGCACGACATCGGTGCGCTACCTGGTACGCACGGTACAGCAGTTGATGGCAAGCGGCGCGGGCGGGGCGGGAGCGTCATCGTGGCTGTCGGAACTGATCTGGCGCGAGTTCTACCAGATGATCCTGTTCCATCACCCGCAGGTGGTGGAACACGCGTTCAAGCCGGCATACGACGCGATCGGGTGGGAAACCGGTCCGCAGGCGGACCAGGCATTTGCGGCCTGGTGCGAAGGACGCACCGGGTATCCGCTGGTGGACGCCGCGATGGCGCAGTTGAACCAGACGGGGTTCATGCACAACCGGCTGCGGATGGTGACCGCCAGCTTCCTGGTCAAGGACCTGGGCATCGACTGGCGCCGCGGCGAGCGCTATTTCGCGCTGCACCTGAACGACTACGAGCTTGCGTCGAACAACGGCGGCTGGCAGTGGGCCGCATCCACGGGCTGCGACGCGCAGCCGTGGTTCAGGATATTCAATCCGGTGACCCAGTCACGCAAATTCGATCCGCAGGGTGACTTCATTCGACGTTGGGTGCCACGGCTGGCGGCGCTCGATGCGAAGCAGATCCATGCGCCGTGGCTGGCCGAGCCAGACGCGCTCAGTGCGACAGGTATTGTGCTCGGCCGCGACTATCCGTTCCCGATAGTGGACCACGAACAGGCGCGCAAACACACGCTTGAGCGATATGAGGCCGTCAGGCGCACCTGACCGGCCTTCAACCAACCGGTTCCGCCACGCCTGAGCCGAGCAACTCCAGGATGGCCGCCAACAGGACAGGCTCCTGGAACGGCTTGCCGAAGTAGGCGTTCACCCCCAGGCCCAGCGCGTAGTTGCGGTGCTTGTCGGCGGTGCGCGAGGTCACCATCACGATCGGGATCGCCTGCGTGGCCGCGTTGCCGCGTACATGGCGCGTCAGGTCGAACCCGTCCATGCGCGGCATCTCGATATCGACCAGCATCAGGTCGGGCCTTGCCTCCTGCAGCTGTTCGAGCGCATCGACGCCATCCTTGGCCAGCATGACCTGGTAGCCTTCGCGCTCGAGCAGGCGCTGGGTGACCTTGCGCACGGTGAGCGAATCGTCCACCACCATGATCACATGGCGCCGCACCGCTTGCTGTCCGGGCGCGTTCGCCGCGAGCATGCGCCGCCAGGCGCCGCGCTGCGCCAGCGCCAGCGGATCGAGGATCAGCACGATGTCGCCGGAACCGAGCACGGTGGCGCCCGAGATACCGGCCACGCGCGAAAGCTGTACGCCGATGTTCTTGACCACCACCTCGCGATTACCCAGCACTTCGTCGATCCACAGCGCCATGCGCTCGTCGCCGCTTTTCAGAATCATCACCGGCGAGGAACGCCGGGGCGCAGACGGCGACGCCGTCTCGCCGAGCAGCGCCGGCAAGGCGTGCAGCGCCACGCGCTGCCCCTGCACCGTCAAGGCGCCGGCCGCGTGCGCAGCCTCCAGTTCCGCATCGCGCACCTGCAGCACCTGCTCCACCAGGGTTGACGGCAGCGCATGGGTTCTGCCGCCGGCGGCCACCAGCACCACCTGGGCCACGGCGAGCGTGAGCGGCAGACGGATTGTGAAGCGGGTGCCCTTGCCGGGCTCGGATGCAACCGCCACCCGTCCGCCCAGCGCCTGCGCCTCGGAACGCACCACGTCCATGCCCACGCCGCGTCCGGCCAGTTCGGTCAGCGCCTGTGCGGTCGAAAAGCCCGGCGCGAAGATGAACTCCGCAGCCTGGGCGTCGGACACCTCGGCGTCCTCCGCCAGCAGAGCGCTGGCGCGCGCCTTGGCACGGATACGCGCCAGGTCAAGTCCTGCGCCGTCGTCCGAAAACTCGATCGCCACCTCGTTGCCCTGCTGGCTGACCTGGATCAGCAGTTCGCCGGTCTCCGGCTTGCCGCGCAGCGCGCGCTGCTCGCGCGTCTCGACGCCATGCACGATCGCGTTGCGCAGCAGGTGTTCGAATGGCGCGGCCATCTGCTCCAGCACGCTGCGGTCGATCTCGACCGCGCCGCCGCGAATGTCCAGGTTCACCCGCTTGTCGGTCTCCTTCGCGGTCTGGCGCGCGACCCGGAACAGGCGCTCGGACAGGCTCGCGAAAGGCACCATGCGCACCCGCATCAGGTCGCGCTGCAAGTCGCGTGTCAGGCGCGACTGCGATGCCAGGTCGGCGCCGGCGCCATCGACCGTGCGCGCCAGGCTCTCGTGGAACGAAGCCACGTCGCTCACGCTCTCGGCCATCATGCGCGTCAGTTCCTGCAGGCGCGTGAAGCGGTCGAATTCAAGCGGGTCGAATTCGCGCTCGCCCGAAATCGACAGGCGCGACGCAATCTGCGATTCAGCCTGCAACTCGACTTCGCGCAGTTGCCGGCGCAGGCGCGCCAGGTGGTCGGAGAAGTCGGCCAGCGCCGTCTTGAGCGAACCAAACCGGGTTTCGATGCGCGAGCGTGTGATCGACACTTCGCCGGACTGGTTGACCAGGCGGTCGAGCACGTCCGCACGCACCCGCACCAGCGGCGTGCGCGTGCCGTCGGCCGCGTCCCGCGCCGGCTCCGGCACTGGTCCGCGCGCAGGTGCAGCGCTCGACTCGCCCTGCTGCAACTGCTCGAACAGCAGCAGCGCCTGGTCGTAGCTGGCCATCAGCTCGTCGAACATGTCCGCGGTCGCGCCTCCCCCGTGGACCATGCGCTCGATCTGGGTCTCCAGCTCGTGCGTGTGCTGACCCAGGCGCATGGCGCCGGCCATGCGCGCGCTGCCCTTGACGGTGTGCAGGGCACGCAGCAGGTGCTGGGCCTGCGCCGGGTCCGCAAGGTCCTGCTGCCACTGGCGCAGTCCCTTGCCGATTTGTGGGAACAGGTCGGCCGCCTCTTCCAGGAACACCGGCAGCAGGTCCGGGTCGAGGTCGTCGGAAAACAGCGTTTCGGCCGCCGGCCGTTCCGCCTGCACGCTGGCCGCGGCCGGCTCGTCTTGCGCCGCCTGTTCAAGCAGGGGTGGCGCCAGCGCCATCTCGGCTGCATCGAACCGGTTGTCGTCCGCCTCGGCTGCGAGGTCGACGGACTGTTCTTCGATGGCCTCGATCGGCGCAAGCGGCTGCCCTTCCGGCGTGCCGGTCAGCAGGCTTTCGTAGGTGGCCGCAAACAGTGCATCAAGCCCCTGCGCAGATTCGGAAGCGGCATCAATCATGGCGACGGCGGCGCCCAGTGTGTCCAGTTGCGCCATCAGTTCCGGCTGCTCTGGCGCCATGTCGCCGTGCGCGAACTCGTCCAGCATCGCCTGCGCGCGTTCGCGCGTGGCGTCGAGCAGGTCACGGCCGGCGTCATCAAGCACCCGGTCCGGGATGGCCAGCCGTTCGAGCGCCGCCTCGAGCGCGCCGGCCAGGTCGCGCAACGCGGCAAAGCCGACCGTGGCCGAGGTGCCGGCCAGCGTGTGCGCCGCCTTGATCGCCTGGCTTGAAGCGGGACGCGCAGGTTCGGCTCGCCACTGCTCCAGGTCCTGGGCCAGCGCACGCACCAGCTGGCCGGCCTCGGCCTGATAAATGTTGTGCAAGGCGGCCGGAATCTCGCGCTCGCCGACACGTACGGTGCTCTCCGGCGTGGCAGCTTGCACTGGCTGGTCAAGCACGAACGGCCCGTCTTCCTGCACACGCGTTGCCGCGGCCACCAGCGCTTCCCCAATGCGGGACGACATGCCATCGGCGGCCAGCTCCGCGACCCAGGCCGCCAGTTCGGCGTGCGCGGCTTCGAGCAGGGCCAGCAGGTCCGCACTCGCGCTGCGGCACTCGGCCAGCCACAGGTTCATCACCCGTTCGATGGCCGCCGCGGTCTGCGCAAAATGCTCAAGCCCGACCATCCTGCCGCTGCCCTTGAGCGTGTGGAACGAGCGGCGCAGCATCGCTAGCAGGTCCTGGTTCGCCGGCTCAAGCCGGGCCGCAGGCAGCGTAGCGCCGACGAACGCAAGCACTTCCTGTGCTTCGGCGATGAAGATCTCGAGCAGTTCCGCTTCGATCGCGCCTTCGCCGCCTGCCTCCGCGGTCGCAGGCGCGGGTGCCACAGGCTCATGGACCTCGCCAGAGACAGGCGCGATGACGTCCATCCCTTCGCGCAGCAGTCCCGCAGCCTCGTCAAAGATATACCGGGCACGCGCCACTTCGCCGTTCTGGGCCAGCAGGTTGGTGAAGAAACCGAGCGCGGTGACGTTGTGCGCGATGTTCTCCAGCAGAGCAGCCGAATCTTCCTGCCCGGCTGCGGCCAGCCGGTCCACTCCGGACTTCACGTGCCGCACGGCGCGTACCGCCTGATCCTGGTCGAGAATCGCGAGCGCACCCTCGATCTGGTGCAGCAGCGGCCCGGCCTGGCCGACCACCGCACCCGAGCCCGCGCCGAGGTTTTCGTGGTACGCGTCGAGCAGCTTTTCGACCTGGCGCAGGCCGTTGCCGATCTCGCCCGCCAGCACCGCGAGGCTGCGCTCCTGTTGCAGCCGGCGCGCCAGTTCGCCCTGCGGCGGCTCCGGCGGCGTCTCTCCCTGCGCCAGCGCCAGCAGGCGCGCGCCGATCGCTTCGGCATCAGCGCCAAACTCGTCCGGCAGTTGGCGAACCTGGTCGAGCCCGTGCTCGGCGAACAGCAGCGCCGCGGCCATCTCCAGTCCGAACTGCTCGCCGCGTCCGGATGCGCCCGGTCCAGCGTCCGCGTGTGCAATCGCATGCAGCAGCCGCGCCAGCGCGGGAACGCCGAGCTTGTCGCCCGCCGCCGCCAGCCTGGCCAGGCCCTGCGCAAAGCCCTGTTCCAGTTTGCTGTCGCCGCCTGATCCCGCCAGCCGGTCCCAGTCGCTCTTGGCCTGGGCCAGCGCCTCGCGCGCCTGGCGCAGCGCGGCCTGGTCGATCTTGCCATAGCGGCGTTCGGCGTAGCCGTCTGGTACCTGATTGTCGATGCCGAAGGTGCGGCGCAGCAGCTGTGCTTCTGCGTGCGGTTGCTTTGCTGCGGCGATGAAGAACAGCGCATCGCGCAGCATGGCGTCAGGCAGGCTGCCCTGTCCCTGCGCCAGGCGCCGCACCTGCAGGTTGATCTGGCCGAACAGCTGCTTGAGGTACAGGTCGCTCGCGAGCTGGCCTTGCGCCACCAACTGCGTCACGCTGTGCATCGCCTGCCAGAACGTGCGCGCCTGCGGCTCCTGCTGCGCGTGCGCGATCGGCGCGATCGCCTCCTGCAGCGCCTCTGCGTGGCTGCGCTGGTCGTCCGCCTCAAGGCTCTTGAGGAACGGCAGCAGCGCCTTTTCGAAACGTGCGCGGCAGGCCGCGTAATCGGGCGCGGTGACCGGCCCGGTGGGCGCCGGCCAGTCCACCTCAGCCGACAAATCGAGCTCCATCAGGTCGGACGGATGGACCCGCTGCGCCCCCAGCAGTTCCTGCAGCGCGCGGTGGTATGGAAACAGCCGCAGCGGCTGCGGCGGCTGGCCGGCCATTAGCTCTTCCAGATACTCCGACAGCGCCTGGAACGCTTCCAGCACCGGCTGCGCGTTATCAATGGTGCAGGCAAGCGCGCCGTCCTTGAAGCGGTCCAGCGCCTGCTCGGCCGCTTCGGCCAGCACGCCGACACCAAGCACGTCCACCATCTGCAGCGCGCCGTGCGCCTGGTGCAAATGGGTTTTCGCGTGCAGCAGCATGGTCGGCTGGGCAGGCAGGCTGCGCGCGGTGGCGTCGCGCACGGCCGCGCCGCTGCTGGCCAGCGCATCGCGCACTTCGCCGATCACCCAGGACAGCGGGCCGGTGTCGAATGCGGTGGAGGTCATGGTCATGCGTGATTTCTAAGCGGCGACGCGGAAGCGCGACACCGAGTCCTTCAGTTCCTGCGCCAGCAGCGCCAGCTGGCGGATCGAGTGCGCGGTCTGTTGCGTGCCGTGCTGGGTGTGCTCGGTGACCGACAGGATGTGCTGGATGTTGTTCGCCACGCCGCTGGCCGATGTCGCCTGCAGCTCGGTCGCGAACGCCATTCCCTGGATCAGCTCAGCAAGCCGGTTCGACACGCGCGAAATGTCCGCCAGTGCCGCGCCGGCCGCATCCGACAGGCGCGCGCCCTCGACCACGCCCTGGGTCGACTGTTCCATCGCCGCCACCGCGTCGTGGGTGTCGGTCTGGATCGCGCGCACCAGCGTGCCGATCTGCTTGGCCGCTTCGCCCGAGCGTTCCGCCAGCCGCTGCACCTCCTCGGCCACCACCGAAAAGCCGCGCCCCGCCTCGCCGGCGGCCGCCGCCTGGATCGCGGCATTGAGCGCCAGCACGTTGGTCTGCTCGGTGATGTCGGAGATCAGTTCGGTGATCTCGCCGATTTCCTGCGACGATTCACCCAGGCGCTTGATGCGCTTGGAGGTTTCCTGGATCTGCTCGCGGATCTCGTGCATGCCCAGGATCGCGTTCTGCACCGCGGTCGCGCCCTGCTGCGCCGCGGCCACCGACTGGCGCGCCACCTCGGCCGATTCAATGGCCGAACGCGACACGTCGGTGATCTCGCCCGCCATGCGCAGCACGGTGCTCGAAGTCTCCTTGATCTCGCGCGATTGCTGGTCGGTCGCGGCAAACAGCTCGCTTGCGATGTTCTGCGCGTGGTTCGAGGCCTGGTTCACCTGGGCGGCGGTGTCGATCACCCGCACCACCAGGGCGCGCAGTTCCTCGACCGTGTAGTTGACCGAGTCGGCGATCGCGCCGGTGATGTCCTCGGACACCGTGGCGTGCACGGTCAGGTCGCCGTCCGCCACTTCCTGCAGTTCGTTCATCAGGCGCAGGATCGCGGCCTGGTTCTGGTCGTTGGTGGCCTTGGCCTCCTCTTCCTTGGCCTGTGCCAGCAGGCGCAGCGCGTCCGCTTCCTGGCGCCGCGCGTCGGCGCCACGGGTGCGGTTGCGCGAATCCTGCAGCATGACGCGGCTGATGCTGCCGCCCATCGCCAGCGTGCAGATCGACGCCACGATCAGCAGCCAGAACCAGCCGTCGGTCGACTCCTGCTGGTTGTGGTAGGCCGACTGCACATCGGCCAGCAGCTTTTTCAGGCTTTCGTTGTCGCGTACGATCAGTTGGCCGGCGCTTTGCGCGCTGTTGAACTTGTCGAGCTTGTCGAGGTAGGCTGTGACCAGGTTGTGGTACGGTTCAAATCCGGCGCGCACCTGTTCCAGCTGCGCGCGCAGAGCGGGCTCGCGCAGCGGGGCCAGGCCCAGCGCGGCGCTGCCATCGAGCAGGCCCGCGAGCGTGGCGGCGAAGGCTTCGCTGTCGCGCCCCATCCGGTTCGCGGTCTCGGCGCCGGCGCCGTCCGCGCTGTGGAACTGGCGGGCGAGCGCCGTCAGGCGTTCGGCCAGCAGCGCCAGGCGCCCCAGCGCCGCCAGCTCGCGCGCGCTGCCGCCCTGCTGCGCCTTCTGCGCCAGCACCTGCTCCAGCGTCGCCTGCAGTGTGAAAGCCGCGGCCTCGACCTCTTTCAGGCTTTCGGCGAAGGCGACCAGCTGCGGCTTGGCTTTCAGGATGGTGCCGGCCGCGCCTTCCGTCGCCGTCCATTTGGCATGCGCCTTGGACAACTGGGCCGCCAGTTCGGCGGAGGGCGCCGGGATGCTGCGGCCATTGTAATCGCCGCCCAGGGACAAGACCGCCAGGTCGCGCGTGAGCCGGGCCTGGCTTTCCTGCAGTTGGCCGAAGGCGTCCAGGCGCCCGTGCAGCGCGTTGGGCGCAGCCTTGCCGATCCGCTGCGAATGCATCAGCGCGTCGCTGGCGATCTGGGTCTGGCTTGCGGCGAGGGTACGGCTGGCCGAGTTCTGCCACAGCGCCAGGATGGTCAGGCCAATGCCGATCACCGCGCCCACCAGCACGATGCGCAGCTGGCGCGGCAGCGACATGTGGCCGATCAGCGGCAGGCGCAGATCGGCGTCTAAGCTGGCCGCGGCCGCGGCCGCGCGCTGCCTGCGCCGCACCACATTGCCCAGGTCCCCAAGCCGCAGCGCGGCGTCATCGGCCGAGCGCACCTGCGCCGGCTCAGGCATCAGGCCAGCGCCGAACTGGGTATCGGGCGAGGCCAGCACGGTGTCGTCGTGCGTCCCTGCCTTGGAAGACCCGGTTGAAAACTTCGAAGCGAATCCCATTCCAGCTCCCTGAACCTGTTGCTATTGTTTGTGGTTAGAGTCCGACCTGCAGGAAGCGCTCTTCCCGCGCCAGCGCCGCCAGCGACAGCGGCATCCATTCGTTGGCATCAACGTCGCGCAACCGTTCGCCGCTGGCCTGCATGTCGGCCGCGTGACGCAGCCCGTACACGCGCGAGACCAGCAGTGCGCAATTGAGCCCAAGCCGCGGCGCGAACGTGACCAGGCGCCCGGACGAACCCGCCTGCGCACTCTCATCAAAGCCGAAGTAGCGCGCCAGGTCGATCACCCCGACCAGGTTGCCGCGCACGTTGGCCAGGCCCAGGTACCACGGCTGGGTAAGCGGCACCGGCGTGATCGCCACCGGCGGCACGATCTCGCCGGCGTCGAGCAAGTCGACCAGGTAGCGGGCCTCGCCGATCGCCACCCCCAGCTGGTGCGCCTGCCTGCCGGCGTCGCCCTGCGCCGCCGCCTGCACACGCTCGATCAGCTGCGCCTGGTATTCGCGCAAGCTGATGCGGCGAGCGGGTGCGAGTGCGGTCTCGTCCATTTGTCAGCCGCCGAGCGTGGCGATGCGCGCCAGCAGCTGCGCCGGGTCGACCGGCTTGACCAGGTAATCCTTCGCGCCCTGGCGCATGCCCCAGATGCGGTCGGTCTCCTGGTTCTTGCTGCTGCAGATAATGATCGGCACCTGGGACAGCTCCGGGTCGCGCGCGATCGAGCGCGTGACCTGGAACCCGTTCGCACCGGGCATCACCACGTCCATCAGGATCAGCTGCGGCTTTTCGCTGCGGATCTTGGCCAGCGCGTCTTCGCCGTTGTCGGCGGTGGTCACGGAAAAGCCGTTCTTCACCAGGATGTCGGTCAGGTAGTAGCGTTCGGTCGGCGAATCGTCGACGATCAGGATTTTTTGTATGGCCACTGGTGGCTCCGGCAAATCAATCATCAGCCTGCAGGGCGTGCTCGCGCACGGCCGCCAGCAGGCTGTCTTTGGAAAACGGTTTGGTCAGGTAAGCTGAGGAACCGACCATCGCGCCGCGCGCGCGGTCGAACAGGCCGTCCTTGGACGAGAGCATCAGCACCGGGGTGGCGTGGAACCGCGCGCTTTTCTTGATCAGCGCGCAGGTCTGGTAGCCGTCCAGGCGTGGCATCAGGATGTCGCAGAACACCAGCGCCGGCCGGTGGTCGTTGATCTTGGCCAGTGCGTCGAACCCGTCTTCGGCCAACACCACCTGGTAGCCGGCCTGGGTGAGGAAGATCTCGGCGGATCGGCGAATCGTGCTGCTGTCGTCGACCACCATGATCGTGAGGCCCGTCGGTTGCGGCGATGTCGTCATATCAGTTTCGCTCAAGCATGAGTCAGCACGATAGCATAGGGCGCCGTGCTTGTGGCGGGAAGTGTTGCATCGAATCAACTTAGCGCAAATGCGCCGAACTTCCCGTTGTTGAGCTGATAAACGTCGTTATTGTCTTGCTAAGCCGCCGCGCGCGGGCTGGATCAAATCGCGATCAGATTGCGGTCATCTCAAAGTCGTCCTTGCGCGCGCCGCATTCCGGACAGGTCCAGTTCATCGGCACGTCGGCCCAGCGAGTGCCTGGCGCCAGGCCTTCTTCGGGCGATCCGGCCTCTTCGTCATAGACCCAGCCGCAGATCAGGCACATCCAGGTTTTGTATTCCTGGACAGTCGTTTGGTTACTACTCACGGTATCAATCCTTCTATCTAGTAAAATGCGGAATCAGGTATCTTAATCTACCCGCTGTGCAAAACCAACCGTCCCCCCTCATCCTGACCTTCGGCATGTCCGACCCGGTCGGCGCGCTCGGCGTACAGGCGGACCTGGCGACCTTTGCGGCCCACGGTTGCCATGCGCTGTCTGCTATCACCGGCTTGCTGGTGGCCGACAGCGCGCGCGTCGAAGACATGCTGGAGATCGACACCGACTGGCTGGTCGGCCAGGCCCGCGTGCTGCTTGAAGACATGCCGGTGGCCGCGTTCAAGGTCGGCGCGCTGGCCAATGTCGAACAGGTCACGGCGATCGCCGAAGTCGTCTCCGACTACCCGGACGCACAGTTGGTGATCGATCCGTTCCTTTCAAGCCTGCCTGATTCCGGCCTGCTCGACGACGACCTGGTCACCGCGATCAGGCAACTCCTGGTGCCGCAGGCGAGCGTGTTGATGCTCTCGCAGGTCGAACTGGCGCGCATCGCCGAGACCTGGCGCGAGGGCCCGAGCGAAGGCATGCTGGCGCAGGACGTGCAGGAACTGACTGGCAGCGGCTGCCAGCACGTGCTCGTCACCGGCACCGCCGGCAGCACGCCGGGCATGCGCTCGAACACCCTGTTTAATAGCGATGGCATGCTCGCCAGTTTCGACTGGCAGCACTTGCCCGGCCCGTTCGTGGGCGCCGGCAGCACGCTGTCGGCCGCGCTTACCGCCCTCATGGCGCACGGCGAACTGGACATGCCTGACGCGCTCAAGGCGGCGCAGGACTACACCAGCGGCGCGCTGGCGCATGCGCGCCGCTTCGGCATGGGCAAATACGTACCCAACAAATTCTTCCGCATCGACACACTCACGAGCCACCATGACCACACCTGACACCAAGACCTCCCGCAACGACATCCTGTTCGCCCGCGCCCAGCAGAGCACCCCGGGTGGCGTCAACTCGCCGGTGCGCGCATTCCGCTCGGTGGGCGGCACGCCGCGCTTCATCACGCGCGCCGAAGGCCCTTACTTCTGGGACGCCGACGGCAAGCGCTACATCGACTACATCGGCTCGTGGGGCCCGGCGATCGTCGGCCACGCGCATCCGCAGGTGGTCAAGGCGGTGCAGGAAGCGGCCGCGCGCGGCCTGTCGTTCGGTGCGCCGACCGAAGGCGAGATCGAGATCGCCGAGGAAATCTGCCGCCTGGTGCCGTCGATCGAACAGGTGCGGCTGGTGTCCTCCGGCACCGAGGCCACGATGAGCGCACTGCGCCTGGCGCGCGGCGCGACCGGCCGCGACAAGATCGTCAAGTTCGAAGGCTGCTACCACGGCCACGCCGATTCGCTGCTGGTCAAGGCCGGCAGCGGCCTGCTCACCTTCGGCAATCCCACCTCGGCCGGTGTGCCGGAAGACTTCGTCAAGCACACCCTGGTCCTGGACTACAACAACGTCGCCCAGCTCGAGGACGCGTTCGAATCGATGGGCGACACCATCGCCTGCGTGATCGTGGAAGCGGTGGCCGGCAACATGAACCTGATCCGCGCCACGCCGGAGTTCCTGCAGCGCATGCGCGAACTGTGCACCGAATACGGCGCGATCCTGATCTTCGACGAAGTGATGTCGGGCTTTCGCGTCGGCCTGGGCGGCGCCCAGGCGCTGTACGGCATCACGCCGGACCTGACCGCGCTGGGCAAGGTGATCGGCGGCGGCATGCCGGTCGCGGCCTTTGGCGGACGTGCCGACCTGATGCACAAGATGGCGCCGATCGGCCCGGTCTACCAGGCCGGCACGCTGTCGGGCAACCCGGTCGCGGTGGCGGCTGGCATGACCACGCTCAAGCTGGTGCAGCAGCCGGGCTTTTACGAACAGCTGTCCGGCCAGGCCGACAAGCTGGTCAAGGGACTCACCGCGGCAGCCAGGGAGGCAGGCGTGGCGTTCTGCGCCGATTCGGTCGGTGGCATGTTCGGCATGTATTTCAGCGCCAGCATCCCGGGCAGCTACAGCGAAATGATGGCGGGCGACAAGGAGCGCTTCAACCGCTTCTTCCACGGCATGCTCGACGAAGGCGTCTATTTTGCGCCGGCCATGTTCGAGGCCGGCTTCGTCTCCAGCACGCACGATGACGCCATCGTCGACGCCACCATCGAGGCGGCGCGCAAGGTGTTCGCGCGCATCGGCTAAGCAACAAGCAGCAGTTCGTCACCCGGCTTGAACGCGTGCCCCGGGCACGCGTTCAGGCCCACCTCAGGCTTCCCTCAAAAAAATGAGCAATTGCACAACATCTGTGCAATCATGAACTCGTTGCGCAATGAACGCGCGATAAACGAGGAGCCCGACATGAGCAGGGTAACCATCGAGCTGCTCATGGCAGCCGATGCCAGCAACGGTGCCGACTACTATCGCGCAATGGCCGACGCGCTGAACGCCTATCTTGACGCCTACGCCATCAACACCAACACGCGCCTGGCTCACTTTCTGGCCCAGATCGGGCATGAGAGCAGCTTTCGGGCGGTCGAGGAAAACGGCAACTACTCGCCAGGCAGGATGCGCCAGGTGTTCGGCTGCCGCGGCGGGCCGTCGCGCTACGACCCGCAGCGCGACGATTGCATGCTGGGGCCGGATGGCCAGCCGATGCGCCTGCGACCCAAGCTCTGGACCGACGAAGCGCTGTACGCGCACAACCCGCAAAACCTGCTTAGTTACGTCTACGCGCTACGGCTGGGCAATGGCGATGAGGCGTCCGGCGACGGCTACCGCTACCGCGGACGCGGCCTGATCCAGCTGACGGGCCGTGACAACTACCAGGCATTCACCGACTGCCACAACCAGAAAAATCCACAAGACCAGCAAGATTTCGTGGCCAGCCCGGACTTGCTTGTGAGCCAGCTCAATTATGCGGTGGAATCCGCGTTTTATTTCTGGGATGCTCGTAATGTTAACCCGGTTGCCGACACCGACAACGTGGCCGACGTCACGTTCGCGGTCAACGGCGGTTACAACGGACTGGCGGACCGGGAGGCTCGACTTGCGCGAATCAAGGCAGCAATGGGTTAGATCGCTGGCGCTGGCGGCGTGCCTGCTGGGTGCGCAGGCGCAGGCCGGGGAATCGCTGTGCCAGGCTGGCGAGCCGATCGTGTTTTCCTGCCACATCGGCAACAAGACCGTGTCGCTGTGCCGGCCATCGTCAGCGCAACACGAACTGCTCTACCGCTTTGGCACCCCCAAAAAAATCGAGCTCGCCCACCCCGGACCGGGCGCGCGCACCGCAAGTCCCCCTTTCGAGACCGCGACCACGCCACTGGTCGGCGGCGGCGTCACCACCGTCACGTTCCGGCGCGGCCAATACCAGTACAGCGTCTACAGCAAGACCAGCAGCAATAACGGCACACCGGAATTCGAGGACGGCGTGATCGTTTCGCGTAACGGCGCACCGCTCAAGACCATGGTCTGCGACGACGGCGGCGAAGGATTCCGCGAACGCCTGGACTGGGTGCCGAAAGCCCGGAAATGATGGCTATCTCACCGCTAAGTGGCGTTTAGCGCATCCCAACGGACTGACCCGCGGCGTATCCCGTAGGGTGTGCAGCTTTGCTGCGCACGCGGATTGTGCACACCGCCAGCGTTTCAGCCAACAGGCCCCGGGACGGTCGCGATGAAGGCGAGGTGCCGAGCACCTGTCCGCACGCGGTTACCACATCCTGACTTACGGCTGCTGCTTCTCTGCGCTACTTTCGCGAACCGCGTGCGCACAGGTGCGCACCCTACGACCGTGGAGGCGCTCGCGGTGCCGGTCATGACCGAGGCCGGCAAGACGGTCCTTTTTACCGGGAACAAGTAGTATCATTACTACATGATTCCCGCTCACGAAGCGCTCCCGCCCCCGCTGTTCGATGCCGAACTCGCCGCCTTCATGCAGGGCGGCATTTCGCTGAACATCGGTTCCTGCGGCCCTGACCGCCGGCCCAGCGTCGCCCGCGCCTTCGGCTGCCGCATCGCGGCGGACCGGCGCCAGGTGCGCATGCTGGTGTCAAGCTCGCACGCGGCGCAGGTACTGGCCCACGTGCGCGCGACCGGCGTTCTGGCGGCGGTGTTCAGCGAACCGTCGACTTACCGCACGGTGCAGCTCAAAGGCGTCGACGCCACAGTCGAACCGGCCACGCCCGAGGACCTGGCCGCAGTGGCCGCCTGCCGCGCCGGCTTTGTCGCCGAACTCGAACCGCTCGGCTATGCACCAGACATGGTGCGCGCGCTGCTGGGCTGCCCGGACGCCGACATCGTCGCGGTACGCTTTACGCCCTCGGCCGCTTTTTCGCAGACGCCGGGGCCGGACGCCGGGCGCGCACTGGGTGTGGCTTCATGAAGCTCGATGCCATCCGCGGCTGCTTCGAAGGGGTGGTCCCCGGCACCATGGCAACCGCCAGCCTGGATGGCACGCCGAATGTCTCCTACCTGTCCCAGGTGCAGTTCGTCGACGGCGACCATGTCGCCCTGACCTACCAGTTCTTCAACAAGACCCGCGCCAACCTGCTGGCCAACCCGCACGCGGTGCTGGCGGTGGTCGATCCGGTCACCGCCGCGCATTACCGCCTGAGCCTCGAATTCCTGCGCACCGAAACCGCCGGCCCGCTGTTCGAGAGCATGAAGGCCAAGCTGGCGGGCATCGCTTCGCACGTGGGTATGAGCGGCGTGTTCCAGCTGCTGGGGGCCGACGTGTTCCGCGTCCACGCGCTTGAACAGGTCCCTGGCTGCACCCTGCCCGCGCAGCCGGAGCGCAACCTGCTGTCGGCGCTGCGCCGCACGCTCGATCGCATCCGCGCCCAGCGCGACCTGGAACAGCTGCTGGCCGACACGCTCGAAGCGCTCGCCGTCGAATGGGACATTGGCCACGCGATGGCGCTGCTGTATGACGCACCCGGCCAGCGCCTGTACACGCTGGCCAGCCGAGGCTACGAGGTGTCGGGTGTCGGCTCCGAGATTGCGCTGGGCGACGGCGTGATCGGCGTGGCCGCGCGCGAGCGCACGCCGATCCGCATCAGCCACATGAGCTCCGAGTACGCTTACAACCGCACGATCCGCGACAACGCGCAAAACAAGGGGTTGGACGCGCTCGAGACCGCGATCCCGCTACCGGGTCTGCGGCAGTCGCGCAGCCAGCTCGCCGTGCCGATGGTGGCCGCCGATCGCCTGATCGGGGTGCTGTACGTCGAAAGTCCGCTCGACTTGCGTTTCACCTACGACGACGAAGACGCGCTGGTTGCGCTGGCGGCGCAGCTGGCATTGACCATCCACCTGCTGCAGTCGGCGCCAGACACGCCGGATGACGGCCAGTGCCCCGCCGGCGAAACCACCAGGGCGCCCGGCGAACCGATCGCGGTGTGCCACTATCCCGAAAACGACAGCGTGTTCCTGGACGACGAATATCTGATCAAGGGCGTGGCAGGTTCGATCTTCATGGCCCTGGTGCGCGACCACCTGGAAAGCGGGCGCAGCGAATTCTCGAACCGCGCTCTGCGGCTCGATCCGCGCGTGCGCCTGCCCGACCTGTCGGACAACCTCGAGGCGCGCTTGCTGCTGCTCTCGCGCCGCTTGGCCGAGCGCGACGCCGGGGTGCGCATCGAAAAGACCGGCCGCGGGCGCTTTCGCCTCCACGCGCAGCGCCCCTTGCTGCTGATTTCTTAAAATTTTGCTCAGCAAATCCTAAAAAAACCTTAAGCGAACAATTGGTGATTTTTTGACGGCGAACGCGCCCTAGAATGCGTCTCTCTCTCGAACTTTCCCCATCAACCGCTTCAAGGAGCTGTAACATGCAAACCACTCAAACCGCCCCGCTTACGCTGTCCACAGCGGGCGTCATCTGGATCAAGCTGGCCGTGCTGTACCTGGTGATCGGCATCGCGCTGGGCATCGCCATGGGCGCCAGCCAGAACTTCACGCTGCGCCCGGTGCACGCCCACATCAACCTGATCGGCTGGACCACCTTCGGCCTGGCCGGCCTGATCTACAGCCTGTTCCCGAAGGCCGGCGAAAGCTTGCTCGCCAAGGCGCACTTCTGGCTGCTGAACCTGGCCATGCCGGTGATGATGGTCGCGCTCAGCCTGCTGTTGCTCGGCCGCCCGCAGGTCGAGCCGATCCTGGCCGCTTCGCAAATCGTGATTGCGCTGGGCGTGCTCGCGTTTGCGGTCAACCTGTTCGTCAACATCAAGCGCTGAGCGCGCCGGCCTGGGCGATTTCCTCGACCCGGTCGCGCAGCCAGCGCTGGGCCGGATCGCTTTGGGCTCTGGGATGCCAGCCCATCTGCAGTGGAAGCACGCCTGCCTCGAGCGGCGACGCCTGCACCGCGACGCGGTCGCCAAGCCGCTGCGCCAGCCGCGCCGGGACCGTGGCAACCAGGTCGGTCTGCCCGACCAGCTGCACCGCCAGCAGAAAGCTGGGGACCGACGCCGCGACCCGCCTGCTCCTGCCCGCCTTCTGCAATGTCTTGTCCACGTACCCGGCGACGCTTTCGGCATCGGGCGAAACGACCACGTGCTCCAGGTGGCAGAAAGCGTCCAGGTCGAGCGGGCACGCGGTTGCCGGATGGGCGCGCCGCAGCAGGCACACGAGGCGCTCGTCGTACAGGTCGCGCCGTTTGAGCACGGGCGGCATCGCCTGTGGCGGAGCCAGGATCAGGTCAAGTTCTCCGCTGGCGAGCTGCTCGCCCAGCCGTGCCGGATCCAGGTCCTGGACCTCGATGCGCAGGCCCGGCGCGATGGCGTGCAAGCGTGCGATCAGCGGCGCGCACAGGGCTACCTGGGCCGATTCGCTGGCGGCGATGAAGAACGTCTCGTGGGTGGTCGCCGCGTCGAACGGCTGGTGCTGCGCCACCAGGCTGCCCAATTGGGCGAGCAGCTGGCGCAGCGGCGCCTGCAGGACGAGCGCACGCTCGGTCAGGGCCATGGCGCGGCCATAAGGCACCAATAACGGGTCACGCATCAGTTCGCGCAGGCGGGCGATCCGGTCCCACATCTCGGGCTCGGACAGCGACAGGCGGCGCGCCGCCTTTGCCACGTCGCGTTCGGCCAGCAGCAGGTCGAGCGTGACGAGCAGGTTCAGGTCGATGCGGCTCAGGTCCATTTTCAGCGAAGGGCGCGTGCCCCGTGAGTGCCCACTATACGCCGCCAGCCGGCAGCGGCGGCGCTGCGCTGCGCTGCGCTGCGCGTTACTTGAGCCAGCCGCGCCGGCGGAAATACCAGAACGGGGCGATCGCGCTGGACACCATCAGCACCCAGGCCCACGCATAACCGTAGCCCCAATCCAGCTCAGGCATGACCTTGAAGTTCATGCCGTACACGCTGGCGATCAGGGTCGGCGGCAGGAAGGCGACCGACGCCACGGAGAAGATCTTGATGATCTTGTTCTGGTTGATGTTGATGAAGCCGACCGTGGCATCCATCAGGAAGTTAATCTTATCGAACAGGAAGGAGGTGTGGCCGTCGAGCGACTCGATGTCGCGCAGGATCTGGCGCGCCTCCTCGAACTGTTCCGAATTGAGCAGGCGCCCGCGCATCAGGAAGCTGACCGCGCGCCGCGTGTCCATCATGTTGCGGCGGATGCGGCCGTTCAGGTCTTCCTCGTGCGCAATCGCGTTCAGCGCCGCGGCCGCGTCCTGGTCGGTGAATTCCTTTTGCAGCACGCGCTCGCTGACCTCCTCCAGGCTCTCGTAAATCCCCTCCAGCGCGTCCGCCGAATATTCGGCGTCGGTCGCATACAGGTCGAGCAGCACGTCCATGTAGTCCTCGATCGACCCCGGGCGCGAACGGGCGCGCAGGCGCACCAGGCGGAACACCGGCAGGTCGTCGGTGTGCATCGAGAACAGCACCTTCCTGGCCAGGATGAACGCCACGGTCACGATGCGCGAGCCCTCGTCTTCTTCCAGCAGGAAGTCGGTGCGCAGGTGCAGGTCGCCGTTTTCGGCTTCGTAGTAGCGGGCCGAGGCCTCGATGTCCGACACCTCGTCCTCGCCCGGCAGCAGCACGCCATAGATCGCCTTGACCCAGGCCCGCTCTTCATCGGTCGGGTCGGTGAGGTCGACCCAGACCGGAATGACATTCTCAAGATCCTCGCGCGTGGCGATCGGTACCTGGTTCAGTCGGCCATTTTGTAGGACAAATACATTGATCATGCGCTCTTTTCTTGGCCGGATTCGAAAAGCGCAAGTGTACCTGTAAGCCATGAGCCCGGCCACCCCGAAACAACACTTTTGTCGTCCGGCAGCCGAATTTTCGACGAATGTTCCGTGAGCCAGAACGGGGGCGATTCCCGTCCTGGCGGTCCGGCCTATCGCGCTTCGTGCACCTTGCGCAGGAAGTCCAGCACCTCGTCGCTGATGCCGCTGCCCATGCGCAGAATCGGCTCACATTTGTTGGCCCGGCGGAACTGTTCGGTAGCCTCCGGCGTGGGGCCGACCATGTCCAGGAACAGCTCGCCCCATTGCCGGGCCAGTTCCTTTGCCTCGGGCAGCGATGGCGCCACCCGGCGCCGAATGGCGTCGTGCACGCGCTCGCCCAGCGCCACCCATTCGCCGCCGCGCGCCGCGTGGTGCCTGCGCATCCGTTCGATCACATCCGGCGCCAGGTATTTGGCCCACACATCGAACTTCAGTTCGCCGATCGCTGTCCGGACGTAATCCATCAGCGCCGGCGTGAGCCCGAATTCGTGCTCGGCGGCTTGCGGGTGGCGCGCGACCATTGAGGTCAGGCGCAACATGAAGGCGTGGTTGCCGCCGCTGTCGTGCTCCAGCCGCTCGAGCCAGCGCAGCGCGAACGCCTTGGCCTCGGGCGCGGACGGCGCCACCCCCGTGTCCATCAGCTGCTGCGCCTGCCCCACCATCCGCTTCCATTCGGCCTGCAGGCCAGGATCGCGGTACAACGGCAGTTGCTCCAGCTCGTCTTTCGTGAAGTGTTTTTCGTACATTGTCATCTGCTCCAGTGTGGTTAGCCAGGTGGACAGATCCGGCTCTTCACCCTCGGCCAGCTGTTGCCGCAATTGCAGCAGCAGCTCGTGCATGTGCGCCGCCTGTGCGATCTGGCGCTCGAGCGTGGAAAGCTGGCGTTCGACGATTTTCAGGGCCGAAGCTTCCGGACTGTCCAGGTACTTGCCGATGTCGGAAAGCGCCATGCCGAAGCCACGCAGAGCCTGGATCTGCTGCAGGCGGGCGACGTCCTGGCGGTTGTAAAGCCGATAACCGGCATCGGATCGCGCAGAAGGCCGGAGCAGGCCGATGCTGTCGTAGTGATGCAGCGTGCGTACCGTCAGGTGCGCGCGTGCGGCAAGCTCTCCCACTTTCAACATCGGTCCACTCCTTTCTTCATGCGTGGCTGCACTGTCGGCCCTCACGCGGCGTGAGGGTCAAGCGTTTTGTACGTTATGCAGAAGGGAAAGCTGCCTTGCCCTTACGGCAGGTCGGCAAAGTTCATTCGGTGCAGGATCACCGCGGTGCGGCGCGCCAGGTAATTGGTCTGGCGGTGCGTGTCGTAATAGCGGGGATTGGGCAGCATGACGGCCAGCCGCGCCGCCTGCGCCGGGGTCAGGTTGGCGGCCGACGTACGGAAATAGTGGCGCGCCGCGGCCTCCGCCCCGAATACCCCGCGGCCGAACTCGACCACGTTCAGGTACACCTCGAGGATGCGCTCCTTGCTCAGCACCGCTTCCAGCATGTAGGTGATGATCAGCTCCTGCCCCTTGCGCACGTAGCTGCGATAGCCTGACAGGAACAGGTTCTTGGCCAGCTGCTGGGTGATGGTGGAGCCGCCGCCCACCACCTTGTGCCTGCGGTTGTTGCGCTCGTAGGCTTTCTCGAGCGCGTCCCAGTCGACGCCCGCATGGTCGGTGAAATTGGCGTCTTCCGACGCGATCACCGCGCGCTTGAGGTTGTTCGAAATGCGGTTGTACGGCACCCACTGCTGTTCCAGCCTGGCATTGGGTTTGGTTTCGCGCAGCGCCGCCAGTTGCTGGCGCATCATGCTGGTCGAGGACGGATTGAAGTACGACCACCAGCAAATCTGCAGGAAAAAGTAAGCCTGGAGCAGCAGCAAGGCGAGCAGCGGACCGAGGATGATCCACTTGAGCCAGCGGCGGCCCGACTTGGCTTTGACGGGCCGGGCCGCGACAGCGTGCGCCGCTGTCATGACTGGCTGCGCATTGCTTTGAGAAGCTCGCCAGTTTCCGGACGCACGCCGCGCCAGAGCGCAAACGCTTCCGCCGCCTGCTCGACCAGCATGCCCAGTCCGTCACGGGTGGTCGCGCCGTGCTTTGATGCGAACTCCATGAAGACGGTCGGCTTGTCCGCGTACATCATGTCCAGCGCCAGCGTGTCCTTGGAAAAAGCCGACGCGGGCACCGGCGGCAGCTCGGCCGCCAGGCTGGCCGAAGTGGCATTGATGATGACGTCGAACGGTCCGGCGATGTCTTCGAAGCCGGTGGCGCGCACCTGGTCCGCACGCTCGGCATGCTGCCCGAACTGCTGCGCCAGCGAATCAGCCGTGGCGCGGGTGCGGTTGGCGATCACGATACAGTGCGGCCGCTCGCGCAGGATCGGCAACAGCGCGCCGCGCGCCGCGCCGCCCGCGCCGAGAATCAGCACGCGCTTGTCCTGCAGCGACACGCCCGCATTCTTCACGATGTCGGCCACCAAACCGGGGCCGTCGGTATTGTCTCCAAAGATTTGGCCGTCCGCAAAGCGCAGCGTGTTGACCGCGCCGGCCGCGCGCGCGCGGTCCGACAGCACGGTGGCCAGTTGCGCCGCCTGCAGCTTGAACGGCACAGTCACGTTGGCGCCCTTGTAGCCTTCAGCGACCAGCCGCTGGATGGTCTCGGCGAAGCCGTCCACCGGGGCCAGGCAGCGCTCATAGCTGATGTCCTGGCCGGTCTGGGCGGCAAAGCGGGTGTGGATTTCCGGGGACCGGCTGTGGGCGATCGGGTTTCCGATCACGCAATATTTTTCGCTCATGTTCCCCCACCTCCTCGCAGGTCAGCCTGCATCTTGTCCTCTCGCGTGAATTTGAAACGGGTGATGATGACCCACAAGTCATCCTTGTCCGACGAGCGCATGTTCGGCGGGAACTTGCCGAACGGCGCGGCACGGCGCACGATCTGCAACGCGGCCTTGTCCAGCGCCGGGTTGCCCGAACTGCGCTCGACGCGCGGGCCGCCATCCTTTTCATACAGCGTGCCGTCCTGAAAGATCGGGATGTACACGACCAGTTCGCCGTACAGCTTCTTGCCGTTCTGCTGGGGGAAGTTCAGCGTGCCGACCTCCTCGACCCGCTTTTGCATCTGCTTGTAGTACACGGCGTAGCCGACCTCGCGCGTGCTGGGCGTGATGAAGGTCTTCTTCGGCCGCTTGTTCTGGTCCTCGATGGTCTGGGTGATCTCGGCCGTGGCGCGCGCGATCGCACGGCTGGTGTCGATCATGTCGGCGCCGGTGCGGTTCGGGTCGGGCTTGTCCTTTTCGGTAATCGGCGGCGCCTTGAACGTCGACTGGTGCAGCTGGGTCAGCACGTTCTGCTGCGCATGCTCGAGCTCGGTGATACGCCGCTGCAGCGCCTTGATGCTGTCGCCGTTTTCCGTCTTGCGCAGGTCGGGCAGCGGCGACTTGGAGCGCCCCTGGTCGGCATGGCCGCCACCGTCGAGGTTGGCCTGGGCCAGCGCGTCGGCCTTGTTCGGCGCCTTGGCGTGCTTGGCGTTGACCAGGATGACCTCCAGCCCGGGGTCGGCCGGTTGCAGGCGGAACGCGTCCGGCGCGACAAAGCGCACCCCCAGCAGGGCCCCATGCGCCAGCACCGAAACGGCAATGGCGATCATCAGGGAAGGGTTGTTTTGGAAATACTTCACGCGGTAGCAGGGCCGGCGGGCAGTTGAATCTTGGAATTCTTAATTCTACAGTGCGGTGGGCGGCAGTGGGCAATGGCGGCGGGCCGCTTGGTGAATTGACGACAGTCCGGTGGTGGCCCGTGGCCGCGGCAGGCCCCGTAGGGTGCGCACCTGTGCGCACGCGGTGCGAACGAAAATCAGTGGTGGCTATGCCGCGAGCCTGAAACACGTGCCGCGTCTGATCGACCGTACCGCGTGCGCACTGGTGCGCACCCTACGAACTGATCAGCCGCTGGCGAATTGTCCCCTTACCTGGATCCTTCCGGCTCGGAAGTCGTCTCCGCCACCGGTTCGGGCGTGACCGCCGCCACCATGCCTTCGGCTTCCACCACCTCCGCAACCGCCGCCTCGCCGGAATCTTCCTCGTCCTCGAACGCGATATCGGCCTCCGGCGCCACGTCGGCCACCTCCAGCAGGCGCGCTTCGAGCGTCAGGTCGACTTCGTCCCAGCGCACAATGTCCAGCCGCACCTGCGCGCCGCGCGCCAGTTGCGGCATGCCCGGCAGGCGGGTGACCAGCGGAATCTCGACCAGGCGCAGGATATCCTCCTTGATCACCACGGCATCGACCTGGCGGGCATTTTCCTGGCCCAGCCAGCGCAGGCACCAGTAACGTTCCATGCTCTGCTGGAAGTCGTTGTACGCCGAGTACGCGGCGTCGAACGCCGAGACGATCGAGAACAGCGTCGCATCGCGGTGCTTGAACGGGGCGACCAGCGGCGCGGTCACGCCGTGCTCGGCACAGGCGATGATCTGCCACTGGTTGATCAGGTCGGTATAGCGGCGCAGCGGCGAGGTGCTCCACGCGTACTGGTCGACGCCCAGCCCCTGGTGCGGGGCGGCGTGCGTGACCATGCGCACCTGCATCTTGGCGTTCCAGCCGGCGCCGCTGCCGACGCCCTGCGAACGGTAGATGCCCGGCACGCCGCAATCGTGCAGCAGCTTGCCCCAGGTGCTGTTCGCAAAAATCATCAGCTCGGCCACGATCTTGTCGAGCGGCGCCCCGCGCTTGCGGCGCAGGATCGTCACCACGTCGTCCTCGACGTAGAAGTTAAAGTCGACGCGGTTGGCCTGCTCGGGCTTGAGACCAAACGCCTCGCGCTTTTTCATGCGGCCCGCTTCCAGGTGCCGCGCCCATTTCCACAGCAGGGCCAGTTCATCCTTGTGCGGGTAGTCGCCTTCGCCGGACTCGAGCACCTGCTCGTTGACCACGTCATCCAGGTCGTTGTGGCGCAGGTTGCTCTTGATCGGCACCAGCTCGGCGCGGGTGGTGGTCTCGACAACCGACCAGTCTGTCGGGTCGAGCGTGGCGTACAGCGACAGCGCCGGACAATTGTTGCCTTCGGACAGAGTGAAGGCGTCGACAATCTCGTCCGGGAGCATGGTGATCTTGTCGCCCGGCATGTACACGGTCGACATGCGCACGCGAGCAATCTTGTCGATCGCATCGTCGGGGCGGATGCCCAGGCCCGGGGCGGCGATGTGGATGCCCACCCGCACCTTGCCGTCATCGAGGTGCTCGACCGACATCGCGTCGTCGATCTCGGTGGTGGTCACGTCGTCGATCGAGAACGCTTCCACGTTGGCCAGCGGCAGGTTGGCCGGCGCGCTTGGCACCGCTACCTGGGCAAAGCCCGGTCCGCGCGGGAAATGCTCGAACAGGAAACGCGACATGTGCAGCATCTTGGCCGAGGCGATGCCGCCGGTGGCGAGCATCAGGCGCTGCGGCGTGGTCTGCAGTTCGTCGGCCGCCGTGTCCAGCGCCTTGTATTCGATCGAGTTTTTGTCCGGCTTGAACAGCAGTTGCTGGACCAGGGGCTGCATCGCCGCCGGCAGCTTGCCGGCCTTCAGTTCCTCGACATAGGCGGCCTGGATCAGGGCCTGCTGCTTTTTCTTTTCGATGCCGGCCTGGGCCGCGCGCAGCGACTGTTCCGGCGCGGCCTTGTAGCGGCCCCGCCCCTTCTTATAGAAATAGATCGGTGCGCCATGCAACGCCAGCACCAGGCCCGCCGCCTCCACGGGCAGCGGCGCGTGGCCGAAATATTCGGCGCCGAGCTCGGCGAAGCCGAATTCTTCCTGGCCCGCGACTTCCCACAGGAAATCGAGGTCGACCTCGGCGGCGATCGCCTTGGCTGCGTCCAGCAGTTCGGCCGGACCCGGCTTTTCAAACTGCAACAGGACGTCTTTCGCCTTCACCTTGGCGCGCTTACCACTTGGCATCTCGACCTGGTAGGCCTCGCCGGCTTGCGACAGCACGTTGCCGACCTTGAAGTCGCCCGATTCTTCAAAAAATAAATTCATATGTCTTTCACGTTCTGTGGGTTGCGGTCGCCACGAGATCCAGCACTGTCGGCAAGAATACCTCGGTGACCAGCAGCAGTCCTTGATGGCGGCGGTAGACACAGCGCCGCGCATATAAATGGGATCGGCGCGCGGCCAGGCCGGCAAGCCCGGCCGGCTCGTGGCCGAGGGCGGCCAGCGCGCGTTGCATCAGCGGATGGCCGGCGCGGATCCGCGCAAATTCGAGTTCTCCGCGTTTAACCAGCGGATCGTAAAACAACGTCGTGCCCAGCGAACGCTCACCCAGCGCCGAAAACAGCGGCCAGTCGGTCGCGGTGCTCGAGATCGGCACGACCGTATGCGCGTACACGACCGCGCGGCCATCGCAGCGCAGCAGCACTTCGCGTTCCCACACGTGCCGCGGACGCGGCAAGCCGATCGCCTGCGCCTCGTCCGGCAGGCACAGCGCACCGGCCTGGCGCAGCCGCTGCACGCGGAACGCCCGGCTGTGCGCGATCAGGCGCGCGGTCAGCGAGCCGGGCGTGGTCAGCCAGTCGCGCATCAAGGCCGGGGCGCGCACTGCGTTCACATGCGGTTGCCATCTGGCCTGGCGTAGGGAACCGCCCCTCACCGTGCCGGGTCCATGTCGCAGAACGCCAGCACCTCGTCCACGTAGCGACCAAAGTCCGAGATCGCATGGTCGCCGCCTTCGATCACGTGCTGGCGCGCGCCCCGGTAGTGCGCCACCATGTCGCGGTAGTCGAGCACCTCGTCGCCGGTCGCCGCGAGCAAATAATAGCGCTCGGCACGCGTGATCGATCCGAGCATCAAAGCTGCCAGTTCGTCGATGTACTCGCGCTTGAATTCGAACGGTTCATCCGAATGCCAGGCGGTGGTCACGCCCACGTGCTGCTCCAGGTTCTTGAGCGGATCGACCGCGGGGTTCAGCAGCGCGGCGCGGCAGCCCAGGTGTTCGGCCAGCCAGGTCGCATAAAAGCCGCCCAGCGACGAGCCGACGATCGCCAGATTGTGCGGCGCGTGGCGCTCCGCCAGCAGCAGCGCAAGCTGAATCGCCTCCTTGGGCGAAGCCGGCAACTGCGGGCAGATCAGCTCCTGATCGCGCCCCAGCGCCGCCATGCGCTCCTGCATCACCCGCGCTTTATATGAGCGCGGCGACGAACGAAAACCATGCAGATACAGGATCATCGCGCCAGCGCCTCGAGCAGTTTCTGGTGGATGCCGCCGAATCCGCCGTTGCTCATGACCAGGATATGGTCGCCCGGCTGCGCCGCCTGCACGATCGCCTGCACCATGTAGTCAAGCTGGTCGAAGGTGTGGGCAATGGCGCCCATCGGCTTTAACGCGTCGGCCAGCGACCAGCCCAGCGCCTGCTGGCTGCCAAAGCCGAACACCAGGTCGGCGTCCTTCAGGCTGCCCGGCAGCGCATCCTTCATCGCGCCCAGCTTCATGGTGTTCGAACGCGGTTCGAGCACCGCCAGGATGCGGCCGTTCGCGCCAATCTTCTGGCGCAGGCCGCCAACCGTGGTCGCGATCGCCGTCGGGTGGTGAGCGAAGTCGTCGTACACGGTCACGTCGTTCACCACGCCGCGCACTTCCATGCGGCGCTTGACGTTTTGGAAGCGCGCCAGTGCGGCGCACGCCTGGCCTGGCGGCACGCCGACGTGGCGCGCGGCGGCGATCGCGGCCAGCGCGTTGTAGCGGTTGTGCTTGCCGGTCAGCTCCCACTGCACGGTGCCCTGCTTCTCGCCATTGAACACGACGTCGAAACTCGCGCCGCCGGGATGCTCGACCAGCGTCCAGTTCGCGCCACTGGATGCGCCGAATGCTTCCTTGTCGCTCCAGCAGCCGCGCTTGAGCACGCGCGCGAGGGAGGCTTCGTCGCCGTTGGCCACGATCCGGCCAACGCCGGGCACCGTGCGCACCAGGTGGTGGAACTGGGTTTCGATCGCGCCGATATCGGGGAAGATGTCGGCATGATCATATTCGAGGTTGTTCAGCACCGCGGTCTTGGCATGGTAGTGCACGAACTTGCTGCGCTTGTCAAAGAACGCGGTGTCGTACTCGTCGGCCTCGATCACGAAGAAGTCGGATTGCTTGTCGCCGGTCAGGCGGGCCGACACGCCAAAGTTCATCGGCACGCCGCCGATCAGGAAGCCCGGCGCATAGCCGGCATCTTCCAGGATCCAGGCCAGCATCGAGGTGGTCGTGGTCTTGCCGTGCGTGCCGGCGACGGCCAGCACCCACTTGTCACGCAGAATATGGTCGCCGATCCACTGCGGACCGGATACATATGGCAGGCCCCTGTTCAGGATTTCCTCGACCAGCGGGTTACCACGTGTCATCACATTGCCGATCACATACAAGTCCGGGTTCAGCGCCACCTGTTCCGGGCCAAAGCCCTGGGTCAATTCGATGCCCTGTGCCTGGAGCTGGGTGCTCATCGGCGGATAGACATTGGCGTCGCAGCCGGTGACGCGATGGCCCGCTTCCTTGGCCAACACCGCAAGGCCGCCCATGAAGGTTCCGCAGATGCCGAGAATATGAATATGCATGGTAGATGGGAAAAAAGCCGAATACGCGATTCTACCAAACCACTGAATTCACCGGCTTTCCCACTGGTACACCTGGCGTGCGGCCACCAGCGCGCTTGTCTAGTCGGACGAGCGACTGTTCAATATCGAAAAGATGCAAGCGCAGCTTTCATGCGACAATAATTTACGTTTCATTAACAGGGGTCCAAGTTGATTCGCAGTGCGCAAGCCAGAGACGCCGCGGCGCTCGCCGTCATCTACAACCATTACGTGTGCAATACGACCGTCACGTTCGAGGAGAGCCCGGTAACCGCCGAGGAAATGACGCGCCGACTGCAGGCGGTCCAGGCAAGCGGGTTGCCCTGGCTGGTGACTGAGCTGGACGGGAAAGTGCTGGGTTATGCGTATGCGACCAAGTGGAAAGAGAGGTCCGCGTATCGCTTCTCCGCCGAGTGCACCATCTACCTGGAACGGACAATGCACGGTCGGGGGCTGGGGAAGAGCCTGTACCGCGAGCTGCTTGCGGTGCTGGCGGACTTGGGTGTGCACGCAGTCATCGGGGGTATTGCTCAACCCAATCTGGCCAGCGTCGGGCTGCACGAGAAGCTTGGTTTTCGCAATGTCGCCCTGTTCCGGGAAGTTGGGCGCAAGTTCGACGCATGGATCGACGTAGGTTATTGGCAGCGCATCCTTGATGGGGATCTAAAAGATATTCGTGGCTAAATTTGACTTTTGACGGACTGGGATAAGCAGCGCCACCAGCGCGGCAATCAGCGGGGGCGGCACCTTTCACGGTTCAGGGAAAGGCTCGCGGTCCGGGTCCCATCCTTCGGTGTCCACACCAACTCCAACGTCGATGAGGAACTTGTAAGGCGGCTCACGAGTCCAGCAGCCCTCGGCGCACTTGAGCCGGAAGGTCATGCCGTACTTCTTCGGGACGCGCAGAATTGCCGTCTGCATGTACCCCGGCTCAAACATCCGATCATACAGTCGCTTCTTGCCCTCGGGTGTCAGGTCAAACCATGTGCTGCCATCGACTGCCCACGGCTCCCAGCCACCCACCTTGAACTGGTTCTGAAGGTTCGCCAGCACAGCCACGGCGTCATCGAACGGCAGCTTGTCCAGCATGGGTGAGGTGGCAAGTGAGACGGCTTTGTTCTTGGAGTATGTCAAGGCAGCGAACTTTGTCGGCGGCAGGATGAACCCATGTTTGGGATCGACAAACCGTATGATTACGGCGGGCTCGGTCACCCAAGTTGCACCGAATTGCTCGTCGCTCGGATCTTCGCCAGGTCGGTTTGAACGCTCCATCACTTGGTAGCTGGAGTTCTTGGCGACCTGCTCAAACGTGTCACCGAGGCTGAACGAAAGGCGCGTCGGCTCGGGTAAGCGGTAATTCCACCCTACACCGATAGCGATAACGCGCGAATGGCAGCGTGTTCCTGTCCACGTTCCAGTGCACTGGGTACACCCGCGTAGGCGACCAATGCGTCATTGATGTATCTGCACGAGTCGGCAGCAGAAATAACCGCGCCGCCGCCAGCCGTGGTCTTCGCCCCGACAGTGATGTGGAAATCTTTCTATCATGGCATCCCTTTCTTGTTGATAGGAACAACTTACTTATCAAACAAATCTAGCTAGGGATGAGGCCGGTTGCCTTGAGGAAAATCAATGCTGAGTAGGCGCAGGGGCAATCGTTCATGTACCGCTGAAGGCTGCGCGGTTCTACCGGGCGCGATGCAAATTTCCTTTCGAGAGTATGATCTAGGATATGATGCCCAACCAGAATAGCGAGCTGCTCCAGCTGCGCGCGCAGATCGCCGCTGTGGCTGCGCGCATGATTGCCCAGGACGGCGCCGACTATGGCACCGCGCGGCGCAAGGCGGCGCGCCAGGTGCTCGGCATGGACCAGCCGTCGTCCAATTTATTACCCGATAATATCCAGATCGAAGACGAAGTGCGCAAATACCAGGCGCTGTTCCAGGGACCGGGCCAGGCCGCGCGCCTGCGCGCGCTGCGCACCACGGCGTTGGAGGTCATGGACATGTTGGACGACTTCCGCCCCTACCTGACCGGTGCGGTGCTCAGCGGCACGGCAGGCGAGCATGACGACATCCACCTGCAACTGTTTGCCGACAGCGCCAAGGAAGTCCAGATCTTCCTGCTAAATAAGAACATCGACATCGATATCTCCGAAACGCCCCATTTCAAGGGTGCGCGTCACGATCCGGTTGAAACGGTCAGCTTCCTGTGGCATAACGAGGCCGTGCACGCCGAGTTATACGAATTGAATGACTTGCGCGGGGCACTCAAGCCGCGCGCCGATGGCCGCCTGCAGCGTGTGAACGCCGACGGCCTGCGCGCGTTGATGAGCACGGACCCTATTCTGGAACAAGACCAATGACTAAAAAACAGCTGACCGGTTTCGCCATCGTTGCCATCGCCTTCGGCGTGATGGGCGCCATTGCCGGCCTGAACCGCCACGAGGCGGGCGGCCCGATCACCACCGCAATCGCCGCCACCGATGGCCGCCCGCACACGGTCGTGACCGACCTGTTCGGGCAGACGATGAATGACGTGGGCGGCAAGCCGCAGGCCTTGTCGCAATGGAAAGGCAAGCCGCTGCTGGTCAATTTCTGGGCACCGTGGTGCGCGCCGTGCGTGCAGGAGATGCCGGAACTGTCGGCGCTCGCCGCCGGCAGCAAGTCCGTCAATGTGATCGGCATCGGCATCGACTCGCCGTCGAACATTGCCGATTTTGCCGCCAAATACAAGATTTCGTACCCGCTGTACGTGGCCGGATTGAGCGGCACCGAGCTCGCGCGCCAGTTCGGCAATGCGGCCGGCGGCCTGCCCTACACGGTGCTGATCGGCGCCGACGGGCAGGTGCGCAAGACCTACCTTGGCCGCCTGAAATTCGACGAACTGAAGCGCGATCTGGCGGCGCTCTAAAATGGGGCGAACGGTCGTTCTTTTCCGATTTGCCGCGAAGTCGCCTTCATAAACTGGCAATTTTATCGCTTGCCAATACCCCGGCTTGGCGGCAAAATGCCTGACTTTCGAGCGAAACGGACTCTTCATTCATGGCAAAAAAGCTCCTGCTGCTCAACGGCCCCAACCTGAATCTGCTGGGGACCCGCGAGCCTGCCGTGTACGGCGCCACCACGTTGGCCGACATTGAGAGCGCGGCACACGCCCAGGCCGCGGCCGCTGGCGCGACGCTGGATTGCTTTCAAAGCAACCATGAAGGCGCGCTGATCGACCGCGTCCATGCCGCCCGTCTGGAGGGAGTCGACGCGATCGTCATCAATCCGGGCGGCCTGACCCATACCAGCGTGGCGCTGCGCGACGCGCTGGCCGGGGTGGCCATTCCGTTTATCGAAGTGCATATCTCAAACATCTACCAGCGCGAGGAGTTTCGACATCACTCGTTTTTGTCAGCAATTGCGCGCGGAACGATCTGTGGACTGGGCGCAGACGGATATCGGTTTGCCATCGACTTCGCGCTTAAATAGCGTTAATCTACGTCAACTTCACGCATTATGTGCGGTCAGCAGCTACCACCTGGCGCGCCGCATACTTTAAAACATAAATAATTCCAAGGGGTTTCACATGGATCTTCGAAAACTCAAGACTCTGATCGACCTCGTCGCCGAATCGGACATCGCGGAACTGGAAGTGACCGAAGGCGAAAGCAAGGTTCGCATCGTCAAGTCCTCTGCAATCCCGCAAAACCAGGTGGTGATGATGCAGCCGCCAGGCGTGCAGCAGTACGCCGCGCCGGCCATGCCGGCCCCGGTCGCCGCACCGGCGCCTGCCGCAGCACCGGCCGCCCCCGCCGAGCCGAGCGGCCATGTGGTCAAGTCGCCGATGGTCGGCACCTTCTACCGCGCATCGTCCCCGGGCGCTCCGGCGTTTGTCGAAGTCGGCGCCACCGTGAAGGAAGGCGATACCCTGTGCATCATCGAAGCGATGAAGCTGCTCAACGAGATTGATGCCGACGTGTCCGGCACGATCAAGCAGATCCTCGTCGAGAACGGCCAACCGGTCGAATTCGGCCAGCCGCTGTTCGTGATCGGCTAAAGTTCTGCCAGACCGGATTTGCCGGCCTCCCACCAGATTCATGTCGTTCCCGGCGCCGCGCGCGCCGGCATTCACAGAAACACCGAACTTAACCATGTTTGAAAAAATCCTCATCGCCAATCGTGGTGAAATCGCGTTGCGCATCCAGCGTGCGTGCCGCGAATTGGGCATCAAGACGGTGGTCGTTCACTCCGAGGCGGACAAGGACGCCAAGTACGTGAAACTGGCCGACGAGTCCGTTTGCATCGGCCCGGCACCCTCGACGCAGAGCTACCTGAACATGCCCGCGATTATCAGCGCGGCCGAAGTGACGGACGCCGAAGCGATCCACCCGGGCTACGGCTTCCTGGCAGAAAACGCCGACTTCGCCGAGCGCGTCGAGAAATCCGGCTTCGTCTTCATCGGCCCGCGTCCGGATTCGATCCGGATGATGGGCGACAAGGTGTCGGCCAAGCAGGCGATGATCAAGGCCGGCGTGCCCTGCGTGCCCGGTTCGGACGGCGCGCTGCCGGACGACCCGAAGGAAATCATCCAGACCGCGCGCCGCGTGGGCTACCCGGTGATCATCAAGGCCGCCGGCGGCGGCGGCGGACGCGGCATGCGCGTGGTGCACACCGAGGCCGCCCTGCTCAACGCAGTGGCGATGACCAAGGCCGAGGCCGGCACCGCGTTCGGCAACCCGGAAGTCTACATGGAGAAGTATCTGGAGAATCCTCGCCACATCGAGATCCAGATCCTGGCTGACGAACACAAGAACGCCGTCTGGCTGGGCGAGCGCGACTGCTCGATGCAGCGCCGCCACCAGAAGGTGATCGAGGAAGCGCCCGCGCCCGGCATCCCGCGCAAGCTGATCGAAAAGATCGGCGACCGCTGCGCCGAAGCCTGCCGCAAGATCGGCTACCGCGGCGCCGGCACCTTCGAGTTCCTGTATGAGAACGGCGAGTTCTACTTCATCGAAATGAACACCCGCGTGCAGGTGGAACACCCGGTCACCGAAATCATCACCGGCATCGACATCGTGCAGGAGCAGATCCGCATCGCCTGCGGCGAAAAGATGCGCTTCCGCCAGCGCGACATCATGCTCTCGGGCCACGCGGTCGAATGCCGCATCAACGCCGAAGATCCGTTCAAGTTCACCCCGTCGCCGGGCCGCATCACCAGCTGGCACCCGCCAGGTGGCCCCGGCATCCGGGTCGATTCGCATTCGTACGCCGGCTACTATGTGCCGCCGCACTACGATTCGATGATCGGCAAGGTGATCGCCTACGGCGCCACCCGCGAGCAGGCAATCCGCCGCATGCAAATTGCTCTTTCGGAAATGGTCGTTGAAGGTATCATGACGAATATCCCGCTGCATCGCGAACTGATGGTGGACGCGCGCTTCATCGAAGGCGGCACCAACATCCACTACCTGGAGCAGAAGCTGGCCCACAAGCCGGACCTGCCGAAGGAAGGCGCGATAGGCACCAAGTCGGAAACCAAGGTCGAGGCATGAGCTGGACTGAAGTCGTCATCGAGATCGCGCGCGAGCACGCGGAGAACCTGTCCGACGCCCTGATGGAGGCGGGCGCGCTGTCGGTCTCGGTGGAGGATGCGGACGAAGGCACGGCGGCGGAAAAACCGCTGTTCGGCGAGCCGGGCATGACCCCGACCGAGGCCGCGTGGGACCACAGCCGCGTGGTCGCGCTGACCGACGTCGACGCCGACCAGGCGGCGATCGTAGCCGAAGCATCGGCCATCGCCAAGCTGCCCGCCCCGCCCGCGTTCACCACGCGCCCCGTTGGCGACGCCGACTGGGTGCGCCTGACCCAGTCGCAGTTCGAGCCTATCCACATCGGCAAGAACATCTGGGTGGTACCGAGCTGGCACGAGGCGCCGGACCCGAACGCGCTGATTCTCGAGCTCGATCCTGGCCTGGCATTTGGCACCGGCAGCCACCCGACCACCCGCCTGTGCATGGAGTGGCTGGAAGCGCATCCGGCGCCGGGCAAGACCGTGCTCGACTACGGCTGCGGCTCCGGCATCCTGGCCATGGTGGCCAAGAAGCTGGGCGCGGGCAGCGTGACCGGTGTGGACATCGACCCGCAGGCGATCGAGTCGGCGCACGCCAACGCGCAGCGCAACGGCTGCGAGATCGACTACTTCCTGCCGGACGATTTTGCCGCGTCGCCGAACGCGCAGCAGGGCGCAAGCCGATTCGACATCGTGGTCGCGAACATTCTGTCGAACCCGCTCAAGCTGATGGCGCCGATGCTCTCGTCGCGCGTGGCCGACGGTGGATTCCTGATTCTCTCGGGCGTGCTGGCGCGCCAGGCCGAAGAAGTGGCCGCCGCCTACGCACCTTTCATCAAGCTGGGCGTCTGGGCCGAGCAGGACGGCTGGGTCGCTCTTCACGGGCAGTTCGGCAGCGAGACAGCACCGCCGCCGCGCGCCGTAAGCGGGCAGTAGCGCCATGGCGCTCGCCACCCGGTGCCCCCACTGTGGCAAGCGGTTCCGCGTCGCCGCGGACCAGCTCAAGCTACGCGGGGGCATCGTGCGCTGCGGCGCCTGCCACGAAATCTTCGACGGCAACGCCACCCTGATCGACCTCGATGCGCTCGCAGCCGGGAAACCGCCTGCGGCCACTATCACGGCGCCCGTGCCGGCCGAACCGGCGCGGCCGGCTTCTTCCGATAACAGCGAATCAGTCGCCGCCTCCGTGTGGCGGCGCGTTCCCGCGCAGGCGGAAACCAGCCACGAGGATCCTCCTGAGGCTAAACCCGAGGAGGCGCAGCAGCCATCGCCTGACGACGAGCAGCCGCAAGCCCCCGCGCCAGCCAACGAGCCGGGCGCCGACGGCCATACCATCTACACCCTGCACCTCGACCACACGCTCGACCCGCTCGGCATCCTGCCCGACACCGAACCGGACGAGGAGGAAAAGACCGAGGCGCAGCTTGACGCTGAACCGGCCATTGAGGAAGAGGCTGACGCCGAAGCGGCACCGCAAGCCGAGCCAACCCCTGTGCCGGAGCCGCACGCCGCGCCAGCCCTGGAACAGGGCGCCGTGCCCGAGTCCGAACCGGCCGACCCGCCTCGCGCGCAGCCTGCGCCGGCCCTGGCGACTCCCGCGGTCGCGGAAAGCGGCCGCATCGAGCCCACGCTCGGCCTGCCGGTCGACGAAGAACTCGTCGCCGTGCCCCTGCCCGATGATGACCACGAACTGGACGCGCCGTCCCGGCACGCTGCGCCGCAGGCGCAATCCGGCCCGCTGCCGCTGCGCGAATCGGCCCCGTCCGAACCGCCGATCGCCTACGTGCGTCCTGCACGGCCCAGGGTCGCCGATTCCAAACCCGGCCGCCGCTCCAAGCTCACGCCGACCAAGATCGCCCAGCCAAGACTGCGGGTGCCGGAGAGCGACGAACCCGAATTCGTCAGGCGCAGCCGCCAGCAGGAAAAGTCGGGCAAGATCCGGCGCATCGTGATGGCGGCAGGCTCGGTGATCCTGCTGCTGGTGCTCGCGGTCCAGGCAATGACCACCTACCGCAACGTGCTGGCCGCCCGCTACCCGGACGCGAAACCGGCGCTGGCCGCCATCTGCCACGCGCTGGGCTGCCGTGTCGAACTGCCCACCCAGATCGACAACCTGTCGATCGAACAGGGCGAGCTGGTCAACCTTGGTAACAACGCCTATTCGCTCACCACCCTGCTGCATAACCAGGGCAGCCTGGTGCAGGCCTGGCCGCACATCGAACTGACCCTGACCGACACCAACGACAAGCCGCTGCTGCGGCGCGTGTTCGCACCAGCCCAATACCTGCCGCAGGGCTTTGCGCCCGCCGCCGGCTTTGCGGCGCGTGGCGAGCAGCCGGTCAAACTCTCCTTCCAGCTGGACCAGCTCAAGCCGTCCGGCTACCGAATCGCGATTTTTTACCCATAAGGCTTCACCATGACCAAAACCGCCTTGATCTGCGGATCGCTTGCGTTCGACAAGATCATGCAGTACCACGGCCGCTTCGCCGATACCCTGCTGGCCGACCAACTGCACAGGGTGAACGTTTCGTTCCTGGTACCGACGCTGCGCACCGAATTCGGCGGCTGCTCGGCCAACATCGCCTACAACCTCAAGATGCTCGGCGGTGATCCGCTGATCATGGCGACCATCGGACAGGACGGTGGCGAGTACCTCGATCGTTTTCACAAGCTCGGCATCGAAACCCGCGCGATTAAAAAGATCGACCATGCCTACACCGCGCAGTGCTTCGTCACCGCCGACCAGGACAACAACCAGATCAACGCCTTCCACCCGGGCGCCATGCAGTTCGCGCACGAAAACAATGTGGCGGACCAGGGCAAGCTGGCAGTCGCGATCGTCGCGCCGGATGGCCGCGACGGCATGCTCAAGCACGCGCGCGACTGTGCCGAACTGGGCGTGCCGCTCATGTTCGACCCTGGCCAGCAACTGCCGATGTTCAGCGGCGATGAACTGATCAAGTTTATCGAGCAGGCGGCCTACCTGGCCGCGAACGACTATGAATTCGAAATGATCCTGGACCGCACCGGCCTGACGCCTGGCGACATCGCGCAACGGCTGGAAGCGCTGATCGTCACGCGCGGCGACAAGGGTTCGGAAATCCACGCCGGCGGCCAGCGTTACGACATCCCTGTGGTGCCCGCTGCAGCGGTGGTCGACCCGACCGGCTGTGGCGACGCGTACCGCGCCGGCTTGCTGTACGGGATCACGAATGGTTTCGACTGGCCGACCACGGGCCGCATCGCGAGCCTGCTGGGCTCGATCAAGATCGCGCACCAGGGCGGGCAAAACCACTCGTTCACGCCGGCTGAAATCGCGGACAAGTTTGAAGCCGCGTTTGGCTACCGCTACTGATCAGGCGGCCATGGGACATGGGCGGTCTTCCCGCCCATGTGCTCGAATCAGATAAGAATACCCGGCCTGCTCAAATAAACGCAGCGGCCCTGGCCAGGATATGCTGCAAGATCTGCAGCAGGATGAGCGCGACCAGCACCGACAAGTCGATGCCGCCGATCGGCGGGATCACGCGGCGAATCGGCCGCAACAGCGGATCGTTGAGCGCATGGACGAACGGCGCCAGCGGCGCATGCGGATTGATCCAGCTGAACACCGCCTCGATGATCAGCAGGGCAATGAAGCCGTAAATGATCCAGTTCAGCAACCGGAACACGGCGCCCACGACGATTAGCTCGGCGGACGCGCCGCCAAAATACATGATCGAGTTCGCGATCAGGACGACGAGGAAGGCGCCGATCAGGCTGGCCCAGTCGAATCCACCCACTCCCGGAATGATGCGCCGGATCGGCTTGACCAGCCAATCGCTCAAGGTGTACGTGAACTGCCCCACGGACATCGGCGGACGCACCCGAATCGCCTGCATCCAAAAGCGCAGCAGCAGCACCCCGCCCAGCACACCGGCGACGGTATTGACGATTAACTGAAGAATTCCGAACACGACGTCTCCTCTAAAAAAAAACCGCTGTGTGACCATATCACACAGCGGTATTTTGCCTTATTCAGGCACAACTAACTACATTACTTACGGGCGGCTGCTGGTCGGAAACGGCCAGGCGGCTGCCGGCGAAATCACCGTCTTGGCCTGCGGAGCCGGAGCTGCCGGAGCCTGTGCCTGGGCGGGAGCTGCTTCAGGCTTGGCTGCCGCTTCCGGTTTGGCTTCAGGCTTGGCTGCGGCTTCCGGCTTGGCTGCCTCGGCAGCCTTCGGAGCTGCCGGCTTTTTCGCGGCGGCCTTCTTCACTGCCGGCTTGGCGGCCGGTGCAGCTGCTGCTGCCGGCTTGGCAGCTTCAGGCTTGGCTTCCGGTTTTGCAGCAGCCGGCTTGGCGGCGGCTTTCTTCACTGCCGGTTTGGCGGCGGCTTTCGGCGCTGCCTTGGCTGCCGGTTTGGCTGCAGCCTTGGCCGGAGCAGCTACTTTCTTGGCTGCCGGCTTAGCTGCGGCCTTGGCCGGAGCTGCTGCTTTTTTAGCTGCCGGTTTGGCTGCGGCCTTGGCCGGAGCTGCTGCTTTCTTGGCTGCCGGTTTGGTAGCGGCTGCCTTTGCGGCGGGCTTGGCGGCTGCCTTCTTCGCTGCCGGTGCGGCTGCTTTCTTGGCTGCCGGTTTTGCGGCTACTTTGGTTGCGGCTGCTTTTTTGGCTGCCGGCTTGGCGGCTGCCTTGGTTACTGCCTTCTTAGCTGCCGGCTTGGCTGCTGCTTTTTTAGCTGCCGGCTTGGCTGCTGCCTTTTTAGCTGCGGGCTTGGCGGCTGCCTTGGTGGCTGCTGCCTTTTTAGCTGCCGGCTTGGCGGCTGCCTTGGTTACTGCCTTTTTAGCTGCCGGCTTGGCGGCTGCCTTGGTTGCTGCTTTTTTGGCTGCCGGTTTTGCGACGGCCTTGGTAGCTGCGGCTTTCTTGGCTGCCGGCTTGGCGGCTGCCTTGGTCACTGCTTTCTTGGCTGCCGGCTTGGCGGCTGCCTTGGTTGCTGCGGCTTTCTTCGCTGCCGGCTTGGCTGCTGCCTTGGCGACTACTGCTTTCTTTGCTGCCGGCTTGGCTGCTGCCTTGGTTACTACCGCTTTCTTCGCTGCCGGTTTGGCCGCTGCCTTGGTAGCTGCTGCTTTTGCTACCGGCTTGGCTGCTGCCTTCTTGGCTGCCGGCTTGGCGGCAACTTTGGTTGCTGCGGCCTTGGTTGCGGTTGCCTTCTTCGCTGCCGGCTTGGCGGCTGCCTTCACTGCCGATTTGGCGGCGGCCTTCGCTGCCGGCGTGGCGGCCTTGGCTGCCGGTTTGGCGGCTACCGCTTTCTTGGCGGTCGGTTTAACTGCTGCGGCTGCCTTCGCGGCCGGTTTTGCAGCAGGTTTTGCTGCTGGTTTCTTAGCGGCTGTTGCCATTTTTGTTCTCCTTCATCTGCGATGAGAAAAATACGCTTCAAGGTTTAAACCCGTCCAACCCTCCGGGGTCAGGCGAATTATTCATCGGCACAAACGCTTTCAATTATTTGCGCTAATGAATTCGGCACCAGCTGAACTGCTGCAACTCCTCACGATTGCAGCACTTCAGCCATCGTCGTCGAGAACGCCAAACGACGGATCGGTTGGTACAAGTGCGCAGCTCAATCGCGGCCCGGCCGCCAAAGCGAAAAGAAAAAGCCGCCGTGCCTGAGCCTGGTCAGGCAGTGCGGCTTGTTTTTTTCGCGAGGCTTTCGTGCATACTGATTGAATCAGCGTCCCATTTTTTCGATCGATTTGCCGCGGTGAAAACGTTCGAAAAAACGCAACGTTCACACTTTGACAAATTCAATCACGTAAAGTACACGAAAACCTTGTCAACGCGCAACTGGCGCACGTTATTTTCACGCAGACGTTGCGCATTCGAGGACGAAACCGCCCTGTTTTTGTCGAATTCATCGTTCGATGCGTTGTTTTGCGAGACGGCTTGCGTGCGCATCGGAAAACAAAAAGCCCCGCAGGTTTAAGCCTGCGAGGCTTGATGTTTGCTGCGATGTTGATGTGGTCGGCGTCAGTCCCCGTTCATCTCGAAGAAGAAACGCTCCTTCTTCAGGTCGATCATCCCTTTGCCAGTTTCGCCTTGTAGCGCAGCAGGGCTTCGAGGAAGTAGTAATCGCCGTAGTTAAGCGGCACGTCGATCTCGCTGTTGGCCGGTTTGTGTCCGGTCGCGTGCTTGAGCAGAAAGCCGCCGTTCTCGCCCGGATGCGCCAGGTACTGCGGCGAGGACAGGCTGCGCAGCTGCTGTTCGGCGAATTCGACGTAGCGCTTGCCCAGCGCGGGCTCGACGTAGTCGCTCAGCTCGAGCAGCGCGCTTGCCATGATCGCCGCGGCCGACGAGTCGCGCGGCGCATTCGGGATGTCCGGAGCATCGAAGTCCCAGTACGGCACTTTATCGGCCGGCATGCGCGGGTGCTGCATGATGAAGCCGGCGATTTTCTGCGCGTGCTGCAGGTACTCGGGCTTCTTCGCCTCGCGGTACATCATCGTGTAGCCGTACAGGCCCCAGGCCTGGCCGCGCGCCCAGGCCGAGCCGTCCGCATAGCCCTGGTGCGTCACCTTCGAGCGCACCTTGCCGTCCGCCGGATCGTAGTCGACCACGTGGAAGCTCGACCCGTCCGGACGGAAATGGTTGCGCAGGGAGGTGTCGGCATGGGCGATGGCGACCTCGCGGTAGTACGGGTCGCCGGAGGCGCGCGCCGCCCACATCAGCAGCTCGAGGTTCATCATGTTGTCGATGATGACCGGGTAGGTCCAGTCGCGGTCGGCGCGCACGTTCCACGACTGGATGCTGCCGACCTTCGGGTTGAACCGGGTCACCAGCGTGGTGGCGCCGGCCAGCAGCACATCGCGGTAGCTGGCGTCGGCACCCAGCCGCAGCCCGTTGCCGAAGCTGCTGTTGAGCATGAAGCCTACGTCATGGTTGGACTTGTCGAACTTGGCACGCTCGACTTCCTTCGTGTAGCGCACGGCCGCGGCGCGCCACTTCTGGTCGCCGGTCGCTTCCAGCAGATACCACAGCGTCCCCGGGAAGAAGCCGCTGGTCCAGTCGCGCACGCCGACCAATTTGACCTGGCCCTGATCGAGCGTACGGGGAAAGCCCGGCTTGTCCTTGATCGCATCCAGCAAATCGCTGTACTGGCGGGTGGCGATGTCGAAATCGGTTCGGATGACATCGGCCATCGGCTGCGCGGCCTGCAGCTGGGCGGCGCCAAGCATCAAAGCCAGGGCGCAAACGAGGTGCTTCATGTTCTTCATGGGGACTCTCTCAGGTCGGAAGTTCATCGGCGGCCACCGGGGCCGCCACGTTCAGTACATCGGGCCGGCGGTGACGAACGGGCCGCCCATGTAATAAGTGGCCGGGTCGCCGTCGTCCGGGCGCTCAGCGGTATCCGGGAACAGGTGCTTGAACTGGCGCGAGCTGTCCTTCGGCCTGAAGCCGAGGTGGGCGGCCTTGCGGTTGTCCCACCAGCTGGCGTCGTTGTCGGACGTGCCGAATACGATAGTGTGCCCGACGCGCGGCGCGAACAGCGCGCAGCGCACCAGTTCGGTCAGGTCGTCGTAGCTGAGCCAGGTGGTCATCATGCGCGCGTTCTTCGGCTCGGGGAACGACGAGCCGATGCGCACGCACACCGTTTCGATGCCGAAGCGGTCGTAATAGTAGCGCGACAGCGCCTCGCCGAAGCATTTGCTCAGGCCGTAAAAGCCGTCGGGGCGCAGCGGCGCGTCGGCGTCGATCACGTCGGTGGTGCGGTAAAAGCCAGTGGCATGGTTCGAGCTGGCGTAGACCACGCGCTTCACGCCCGCCTTGTGCGCAGCCTCATACAGGTTGTGCAAGCCAAGGATGTTCGCCTGCATGATCGGCACGAACTTGTCTTCGACCGAGATGCCGCCGAAGTGAAGCACCGCGTCCACGCCCTGCAGCAGTTCGAGCATCGACGCGTTGTCGGCCAGGTCGCAGCACATGACTTCTTCCCCGTCCCCGGCGGGACCCACGTCGCGCAAGTCGGACAGGCGCAGGATGTCGGTCCACGGTTTGGCGCGCTCGCGCAGCACTTTGCCAAGGCCGCCGCCAGCGCCGGTCAGCAGCAGGCGGCCGAATTTCTTTTGAACAGAAGGTTGGGTCATATCGCTTCGATGAAAGTAGCAGGTGAATGTGTGCGCGGCGGTCCCGCACGGCGGCAGAACCGGGGTGCGCACTCTGAATAAACGTTTAACTCAGAAGCATGGTAGCTTTTAAAAATGCCGCAGGTCAACCCAGAAAATCGCCCGGTCTGGCGGCAAAGTTCATCCTTCACTCTCGTCTTTACCAGACGCGATGCCCCAGCATGCCATGCTGTCGGCCGGATACAGAACGCAGGGTGTCGGCAGTTAGTGCAAAATAGCAACACCGCTTTCCATATCGCTTTACCAATTAAAAAAGGCTCCATACAATAAGTTAAACGATTTACCTGCAGCGTACCCGCATGCCAGGTAGTCGGCAAGAAGCCGCGCAGCGGCGACCAACAATTGACGGAGACCAAATGCAACAGTTCCCACGCCGCAGTGCCCGGCATATCCCCCTTCGCCCCTTGAGCGCAGCCATCGCCCTGGCCATGTTCGGCCTCGCCGGCGCGGCCCAGGCGCAGTCCACCGCGGCCCAGGACGCGGCAGCGTCCGGCAGCGCGCCGGCACAGGCTGACGCCGACGCGCCGGTGGCGGTCGCCACGACGCCGTCGGTGATCGTGACCGGCATCCGCCAGTCCTACGCCGACGCCGTCAACATGAAGCGCGACACGCTGGAAATCACGGACAGCATCTCCTCCGACGGCCTGGGACGCTTCCCCGACCTGAACGTGGGCGAGGCGATCCAGCGCATTCCGGGCGTGCAGATCAACCGCGAAGCTGGCAATCGCGACGCGACCATCAACCTGCGCGGCCTGCCCGGCACCTTCGCGCTGACCACCATCAACGGCATGTCGTTCGCGCAGCCGGTGCTCAATGGCTCGACGCCGCTGGGCGCCTTCAACTCCGACATCTTCAGCGCGGTCACCGTCATCAAAAGCCCGACGGCAGCGGAACAGCCCGGCGGCCTCTCCGGCAACATCGACCTGAAGTTCCAGCCCGCCCTCTCGCGCAAGGACGGCGGCGCTGCCGAATTGGGCGTCGAGTACGACGAACTGGGCAAGCTCACCACGCCAAACGGTTCGATCTCGTTCAACAAGCACTTCAGCCGCGACCTGGCGGTGTTCGGGGTGTACGCGTACAAGAAGGAGAAGTTCCGCCGCGATTCGACCCAGATCCAGGATTACGACACGCTGACGGCGGGCAACCTCGGGCTCACCTCGGCCCAGTTCGATGCCCTCTATCCCAAATCGACTTATCCGACCGGGATCCAGTTCCCGGGCCAGATCCGCCAGACCGTCAAGGCCAACGAGGGCGGCACGCATAGCGCATCCGGCGGCATCGGCTGGCGCCCGAACCGGCAGACCCAGTTGAGCCTGACCGGCTATGCCAGCCAGCGCAAGCTGGACGCGTCGAATCAGTACCTGCAATACGTCGACCCGACCGGCAGCTCGAAACTGTCGAACCTGGGCCAGCCGTATTTCATCGAGGAGACCGATGCCAATGGCAAGGTCCAGAAAAACGCCTACATCAACTCCTTCGACTACACCAACGCCTCGATCACCGATTCGCTCCGCTCGGCTCCGCTGCTGCAGAAAACCGGCGGCCTGACCGCGCGCGCCGAATGGGATCTCGAGGACTGGACCCTGGCCGCGGACCTGCACGGCTCGCGCGCCGAGAACCGCCAGGACCAGCTCTCGATCGACATCGTCCAGACCGCGCGCACCGGCTCGGCCACCAACGGCACCTCGGGAAGCTACTATTCGGGCGGTTCCAACCTGGCCGACTCGGTGCTGAAGCTGGTCACGCCAAACGCCAGCCATATCAACCCCGGTCCGTACGACCAGCGCGTCGGCACCTCGGTCACCCAGGCGCGCAATAACAACAACGACCGCTTCGGCGTCACCGGCACCAACGGGCGCGCACAGACCAGCGTCACCGTAGGCCAGGTGTCGGCCGAGCGCACCTTCGCGGACGGCTTCTTCAAGTCGGTCAAGATGGGCGCGCGCGCGGAAAACAACGAGTTCGTATCGACCGGCACCCGCAACACGGCCCAGGGCATCAAGTTTGACGCCATCACCTCGGATCTGGCCATCGCCAATCCCTACGTCCCGACCTTTGCCAACGGCTACATCCCCGGCTACAGCCCGAACTGGATCGCAGTCGACATCCCGGCGGTCCTGAAGGCGGTCACTCCGGTGACGCTGCTGCCTGGCCAGACGCTGACCCCGTACGGCCTGGTCAACAACGATGCCGACCCGGGCTTCTCGTCATATAACTTCTCGGTCAAGAACAAGATCGCGTCGGCCTACGTGGCGGGCATCTTCAGGACCAGCCTGTTCGGCCTGACAGTGCGCGGCAACATGGGCGGCCGCTTCGAGCATACCGACGAAACCGTGGAATCCGTCGACACCTCCAATCAGACCGTCAAGATCCCGGGCGGCACCAAGGTGGTGACCACCCGCACCCCGCGCGAATTCCATCAGTCGTACCACAACTTCCTGCCTTCGATCGTCACCCGTGTCGACCTGAACAAGCAACTGACGGTGCGTGCGGCCGCCTACAACACCTTCGTGCGTCCGCAACCGCGCGAGATCACGCCTGCCACCGTGGTGACCGAGCCGGCGGAAGGCAGCACCACGCCGACCTACAGCGTGCTGCTCGGCAGCGCCGACCTCAAGCCGTACACCGCGCATTCGTTCGACCTGGCGCTGGAGTGGTACAACCGGCCAAGTGGCCTGGTTGCACTGACACTCTTCCGCAAGAACGTGGAAGGCATCGTCGGCGCCGTGCGCGACCCGAACAAGCTGTGCCCGGCGGACGCCAACTGGCTCGGCCTGGGCAACTTGCACATCGTCGGCAACCAGTGCTACAGCGACATCATGGTGAACGTGGGCACCCAAGCCGCTCCGTTGATGCAGGCGGCCAAGGTGAATATCAGCGGCGTGGCCAACCAGCAGGCGATCAGCGTCAAGGGCGTGGAATTCAACGTCCAGCAAAACCTGGACTTCCTGCCGGCGCCCTTCAATAACCTGGGCGGCGCGTTCAACTATGCCTACACCACCATCGACGGCAAGAACGACGATGGCACGCAGGCGACCCTGCCCGGCGTCTCGAAGAACAACTACAACCTGATCGCGTACTACGAGACCAAGAAGTGGGGCGTGCGCACCGTCTATAACTACCGCAGCGACTACGACCTGGCCGCCGGCGGCACCTTCAACGGCGCGGCCCGTACCGTGAAAGGACGCGGGCAGCTCGATTTCTCGGCCAGCTACTCGTTTGAAGGCGGCTACAAGATCTCGTTCAACGCGTTCAATATGACCAATGCAGTGCGCGAGGAGTACGAGAACGACCCGATGAAGCCGCGCCGCCTGGACGTGGACGGCCGCACCTTCCAGGTCAAGATGAGCAAAAGGTTCTGATGGTGGCCGGGGGCGCGTGAAAGCCCCCTTTCGCGCAACGCCGTCCTGCCTTTGGCACTCGTGACGGACAAAGCGGTTTTTAGAAGATAGATGAAGGAGATGACCATGTCTCGCCAAATTCGCGCCGGCCTGTTGAGCGCTGGCCTGCTGTTCTCGCTCGGCTGCGGCGCCGCATCGGCATGCAATGCGCCGCCGCCTGCGGTGATCGACATCGACGCCAACAGCTACTACACCGACAGCCACCATTCGATCATCGACCCGGCCCGCAAGGCGCGCAACGAAGCCGCCACCAAGCCGGTCAACGACTACCTGGAGGTCGTGGCGCGCGCCGCCAGCAACTACCAGGCCAAGCAGGACCGCGGAGAGGCGCAATGCGCGCTGGCCTGGCTGGCCAGCTGGGCCGACCACAAGGCCATGCTGGGCAAGATGACCACCGAGCAGTCGTTCTATACCCGCAAGTGGACGCTGGCCGGCCTCGCGCTCAGCTACGCAAGGGTCAAGCCTGCCGCCACCCCGGCGCAACAGGAAAGCATCGAAGGCTGGTTCAAGGCGCTGGCCGATGGCACGATCGAGCATTCGGAAGCCCACAAGGGCAACCGCAACAACCACTATTACTGGGAAGGCCTGGCGGTGGCCGCCGCCGGCGCCGTCACCCATGAGGAGCGCCACCTGGCGTGGGGCCGCAAGGTGTTCGATCACGCGATGGGCCAAGTCGCCGACGACGGCTCGCTGCCGCTCGAAATGGCGCGCGCTTCCCGGGCCTTGAGCTACCACTCGTTCTCGGCCGCCCCGCTGGTCATGCTCGCCTCGGTCCTGAACGTGCAGTCGCCCAAGCTGGACAAGCTGGTCAAGTTCACACTCGACGGCACCGCGGATCCGGCCATCATCCAGAAGATGAATGGTTTCGCGCAGGAGCATGTCGGGACCGACGTGCCCGGCTGGGCGGTCATCCATGCCCGCCATGCCGGCAAACCGGTCGCCCCGGCAAACGGCAAGCGCAACTGGAACGCCCGCATGGGCGGCGACCTGAACCTGCCCAATCCGCTGGAGCATCCGGCGGCGAACTAGCAGGCATCCCGCGCGACGAGCCGCGCCACCTCTGCGCGCGGCTCGGCGCAGGCTCCTGATCACCCGCCAGTCAGTGCGCCCCTGCCATGCCGTACGGTGGCCGGGGCGCTGTTTCATCCACCTTCCGAGGTCATTAAATGAATACGAGATTTGCGATCGCGCGGCGTAGCCTCACCCAGGCGGCAGCAGGCATGTTGATGCTCGCCGCCACCATCTGCGCCTGGGCCGGCCCGCGCAGCGAAATTGCGCTGGACGCCAACTGGCGCTTCACGCTTGCCGAAGGAAGCAGCGCCTGGTCGGCGCCCAGCTTTGACGACGCGGCCTGGGAAGCGGTGGCCCTGCCGCACACCTGGAACAACTTCGACGGCCAGGATGGCGGCAACGACTACCACCGCGGCACCGGCTGGTACCGCACCCGCTTCTCGCTGCCGGCCACCAGCGCGGGACAACGCGTGCTGGTCGAATTCGACGCCGCCAGCAAGGTGGCGGAGGTATTCGTCAACGGCAAGCCGGTCGGGTCGCACACCGGCGCCTTTGCCCGCTTCCGTTTCGACATTACCGATGCGGTCCATGCGCGCGGCGACAACGTGCTGGCGGTACGGGTCAACAACGCACCGAGCCAGATCGTCCCGATCAGCGGCGACTTCACCCAGTTCGGCGGACTGTATCGCAAGGCACGGCTGTTGCTGACTGCCCCCGTGCACATCGCCACCCTCGATTACGCTTCCTCGGGCGTCTACCTGACCACCCGCAAGCTCGATGAGCAGGCCGCGCAAGTGGAGGCGCGTGTGAAACTGGCCAGTGACGCCAAGACCGCCTTCAAGGGCACGCTGCGGGTCCGCCTGCTCGATGCCCAGGGCAAGGTGGTCGCCGCTGCGGACCAACCGGCGTCAATCGGCGCGGGCAAGAACGCCGAGCTGTCGCTGCCGCTGCGGGTGGAGCGCCCGCATGCGTGGAACGGCACCGCCGATCCGTACCTGTACCGGGCCGCCGTCGAACTGGTCTCTGGCGGCAAGACCCTCGATGCAGTCGAGGTGCCGTTCGGGCTGCGCACCTTCGAGCTCGCGCCAGGCGCCGGCTTTATCCTGAACGGCCGTCCGCTCGCCCTGCACGGTGTCAACCGCCACCAGGACCGGCCGGACAAGGGCTGGGCCATCGACGAGGACGACAAGCTGCAGGACATGGCGATCATGCAGGAAATGGGCGTGAACGCGATCCGGCTGGCGCACTACCAGCACGACCAGGAGTTCTACGACCTGTGCGACGCGAAGGGCATGGCGGTGTGGGCGGAGTTCGGCCTGGTGAACGAAGCGCCGCTCGAGGCGGCCGCGCAGGACAACGCCGGGGAACAGCTGCGCGAAATGATCCGGCAGAACTACAACCACCCGTCGATCATCGTCTGGGGCGTTGGCAACGAAACGACCGGCCGCAACGGCGACGACGCGGAACAGCGCGCGGTGGCGCTGGTGACGCGGCTGACGGCCCTGGCGCGCGCGGAAGACCGCAGCCGAGCGCCGGTCTACGCCTCCCACCACGGCCTGGCTGACCCGCGCAACCTGCTGACCGACGCCATTGCCTTTAACAAGTACTTCGGCTGGTACAGCGGCGCCTATGCCGACCTGGGCGAGTTCCTGGACCAGTTCCACGCCGCGCACCCGCAAACGCCGGTCGGCATCAGCGAATACGGCGCGGGCGGCAGCATTTACATGCACGAGGACCACCCGCCCGTGCGCGTACACCAGGCCAAGGGCGCCTGGCATCCGGAAGAATGGCAGACGGCGTACCACGAACAAGCCTGGCTCCAGATCGCGGACCGGCCGTGGATGTGGGGCACCTTCGTATGGAACATGTTCGACTTCGCCGCCGACCAGCGCAAAGAGGGCGACCTGTACGGCCGTAACGATAAGGGCCTGGTCACCTACGACCGGCGCACGCGCAAGGATGCGTTCTACTGGTACCAGGCCAACTGGACCAGCAAACCGATGGTGCACATCGTCTCCAAGCGGTTCTGGGAGCGCAGCCAGTCGCAGATCGAGGTAAAGGTGTACTCCAATGCCGATGAAGTCGAGCTGAAAGTGAACGGCGTGTCGCTCGGCCGCAAGGCGCCGGACCATCACCGCCACGTGTGGGCGGCGGTGGAGCTGCAGCCGGGCCCGAACCGGGTCGAAGCCTACGCCTACCGTGCGGGCAAAGTCGTGGCGGCGGACTGGGGTGGCTTTACCTACCGCGCCGACGGCGATCCGCGCCCGAACCGGGCGGTGGCCGAACTGGACGCGGCGGCCAAGGCCGCTGCAGCGACGGCGGTGAAGGCGCCCTGAATACAAGCCTGAGCGCGATGTCCCTGTGCCCAGGCGAATGCTAGCGGTCCGCATACTTCCGCGTGGGCACGGGGTGCCCACCCTACTTGATAAAGCCGACCGCAAACTGCATCGACCCGAAAGCAAAAAGCCCCGCAGGTTTGCGCCTGCGGGGCTTTTGCGATTCGCAGCCTGGGATCAGTCCCAGTTCAGCGCACCGCCGGTCTGGTACTCGGTCACGCGCGTCTCGAAGAAGTTACGCTCCTTCTTCAGGTCGATCATCTCGCTCATCCACGGGAACGGATTTTCCTCGTTCGGGAACAGCGGATCCAGGCCAATCTGCACCGCGCGGCGGTTGGCGATGAAGCGCAGGTAGCTCTTGAACATCGGCGCATTCAGGCCCAGCACGCCGCGCGGCATGGTGTCCTCGGCGTAGCGGTACTCGAGCTCGACGGCCTTCAGGAACAGTTCCTTGAGCTCCTCGCGGAACTCGGCGGTCCACAGCTGCGGATTTTCCATCTTGATCGAGTTGATCAGGTCGATGCCGAAGTTGCAGTGCATCGACTCGTCGCGCAGGATGTACTGGTACTGCTCGGCGGCGCCGGTCATCTTGTTCTGGCGGCCCAGCGCCAGGATCTGGGTGAAGCCGACGTAGAAGAACAGGCCTTCCATCAGGCAGGCGAACACGATCACCGACTTGAGCAGCTTCTGGTCGTTTTCGATGGTGCCGGTCTTGAATTCAGGGTCGGTCAGGGTCTCGATGAACGGGATCAGGAACTGGTCCTTGTCGCGGATCGAGGCGATCTCGTTATAGGCGTTGAAGACTTCCTTCTCGTCCAGGCCCAGCGACTCGACGATGTACTGGTAGGCGTGGGTGTGGATCGCTTCCTCGAACGCCTGGCGCAGCAGGTACTGACGGCATTCCGGCGCGGTGATGTGGCGGTAGGTGCCCAGCACGATGTTGTTGGCGGCCAGCGAGTCGGCGGTCACGAAAAAGCCCAGGTTGCGCTTGACGATGCGGCGCTCGTCTTCGGTCAGGCCGTTCGGGCTCTTCCACAGCTCGATATCGCGCTGCATGTTCACTTCCTGCGGCATCCAGTGGTTGGCGCAGCCGGCCAGGTATTTGTCCCAGGCCCACTTGTACTTGAACGGAACCAGCTGGTTCACGTCGGTCTTGCCGTTGATGATGCGCTTGTCGTCCGCGTTCACGCGCTTGGCGACATCGGCCGCGGCGGCGCCTTCGGTCACCGGCGCAGCTGCCGGCGTACTCGTGGTTGCTTCATCGTCCCATGACAACGACATATTTTTTCTCCTTGATTGACCCGTTGGGCGATGTGTCCAACACGGTCAATATTGTTAGCTGAGAGACCGTCGTTCCCGCGCAGGCGGGAACCCATAGGCCGCGTGAATGTCGGCTCAGCATGGGTTCCCGCCTGCGCGGGAACGACGTGCTAAGTTTTACTCTTAAATCTGCTTACTCGATTACTGGCAGGCTTCGCACTCTTCAAAGCCCGGGTCGCCCGGACGCAGGTAGCAGGCCGCGCCCTCCACCACGTCCGGCGTAGCCGCCGGTGCCGGGGCCGGAGCGGCAGGGCTTGCCGCCGGCAGGCCGCCGGACACAGGCACCGCGTTCAGCGCGCCGGTGCGGGTGGTCGACTTCTCCATGTGCGTCGCCGCGATGGTGCGCAGGTAGTAAGTCGTCTTCAGGCCGCGCAGCCAGGCCAGCTTGTAGGTCTCGTCCAGCTTCTTGCCCGATGCGCCGGCCATGTAGATGTTCAGCGACTGGGCCTGGTCGATCCACTTCTGGCGGCGCGAGGCGGCTTCCACCAGCCACTTCGGTTCGATCTCGAACGCGGTGGCGTAGATGTCACGCAGGTCCTGCGGCACGCGGTCGATGCGCGAGAGCGAACCGTCGAAGTACTTCAGGTCGGCGATCATCACCTCGTCCCACAGGCCGCGCGCCTTCAGGTCGCGCACCAGGTACGAGTTGATCTCGGTGAATTCGCCCGACAGGTTCGACTTCACGTACAGGTTCTGGAAGGTCGGCTCGATGCAGGCCGACACGCCGATGATGTTCGAAATCGTCGCCGTCGGGGCAATCGCCACGCAGTTCGAGTTACGCATGCCGAACTTCTTGATGCGGTCACGCACCACGCTCCAGTCCATGGTCTCGGACAGGTCCTGCTCCAGGTAGCCGCCGCGCTCTTGCGCCAGCAGCTTGATCGAGTCCTGCGGCAGGATGCCGCGGTCCCACAGCGAACCTTCGTACGACTGGTAGCGGCCGCGCTCTTCGGCCAGCTCGGTCGATGCCAGGTAGGCGTAGTAGCAGACGGCTTCCATCGAGCGGTCGGCGAACTCCACGGCCTTCTCGGAGGCGAACGGCACGCGCATCATGTGCAGGCAGTCCTGGTGACCCATCACGCCCATGCCCACCGGACGGTGGCGCAGGTTCGAGTTTTCCGCCTTCTTGACGGCGTAGTAGTTGATGTCGATGACGTTGTCCAGCATGCGCATCGCAGTGCGGATCGTCTTCTGCAGCTTGACCACGTCCAGGCCGTCGCCCTTCATGTGCGCCGGCAGGTTGACCGAGCCCAGGTTGCAGACCGCGATCTCGTCGGCGTTGGTGTTCAGCGTGATCTCGGTGCACAGGTTCGACGAGTGCACCACGCCCACGTGCTGCTGCGGCGAGCGGATGTTGCACGGATCCTTGAAGGTGATCCACGGGTGGCCGGTCTCGAACAGCATCGAGAGCATCTTGCGCCACAGGTCCATCGCCTGCACCTTCTTGAACACGGTCATGTCGCCGCGCGCTGCCCTGGCTTCGTACGCCACGTAGGCGTCCTCGAAGGCCTTGCCGACCTTGTCGTGCAGGTCGGGCGTTTCGCTCGGCGAGAACAGGGTCCACTCGCCCTTTTCCATCACGCGCTTCATGAACAGGTCCGGAATCCAGTTCGCGGTGTTCATGTCGTGCGTGCGGCGGCGGTCGTCGCCGGTGTTCTTGCGCAAGTCGAGGAATTCCTCGATGTCCAGGTGCCAGGTCTCCAGGTAGGCGCAGACCGCGCCCTTGCGCTTGCCGCCCTGGTTCACCGCCACGGCGGTGTCGTTGACCACTTTCAGGAACGGCACCACGCCTTGCGACTTGCCGTTGGTGCCCTTGATGCGCGAGCCGAGCGCGCGCACCGGGGTCCAGTCGTTACCCAGGCCGCCGGCAAACTTCGACAGCAGCGCGTTTTCCTTGATCGCGTCGTAGATGCCTTCCAGGTCGTCGCCGACCGTGGTCAGGTAGCACGAGGACAGCTGCGAGCGGCGGGTGCCCGAGTTGAACAGGGTCGGGGTCGAGCTCATGAAGTCGAAGCTCGACAGCAGGTTGTAGAACTCGATCGCGCGCGCTTCGCGGTCGCTCTCGCGCAGGGCCAGGCCCATCGCGACGCGCATGTAGAACGCCTGCGGCATTTCGATGCGCACTTCACGCACGTGCAGGAAGTAGCGGTCGTACAGCGTCTGCAGGCCGATATAGCCGAACTGCAGGTCGCGGTCGGCGACCAGCGCCTTGGACAGGCGCTCCAGGTCGTACTTGCCCAGCTCGGGATCGAGCAGCTCGTTGTCGATGCCCTTGGCGATGTATTTCGGGAAGTAGGTAACGTATTCCGCGGCGGCCTGCGCCTGCGGCACTTCGCGGCCGAAGATCTCCTTGCGGATCGAGTGCAGCAGGATGCGCGCGGTGACCTGGCTGTAGGCCGGATCCTTTTCCATCAGTGCGCGCGCGGCCAGCACGGCCGACTTGTGCAGCTCTTCGACCGGCACGCCGTCGTACAGGTTCTTCAGGGTCTCGGTCAGGATCGCGTCGGCGTCGACGTGCTTTTCCAGACCGGAGCAGGCGGCGTTGATCAGGCTAGTTACCTTGTCCATGTCCAGCGGACGGCGCTCGCCGTTTTCGATCACGTGGAACTGCGGCGTGGCCACTTGCGTGGCGCCGGCGGCCTCCTTGGCCAGGCGGCGCTCTTCCATGCGCTTGGCGCGGTACAGCACGTACTCGCGCGCGACGTCGTGCTCGCCCGAGCGCATCAGCGACAGTTCAACCTGATCCTGCACGTCTTCGATGTGGAAGGTGCCGCCGTTCGGCTGGCGGCGCACCAGCGCCCCGACCACGTTGTTGGTCAGCTGCTCGACCAGGTCGCGCATGCGCGCGGAATCGCGCACCTGCTCGCCGTTCACGGCCAGGAACGCCTTGGTCATCGCGACCGAAATCTTGTTTGGCTCGAAAGCGACCACGGCGCCGTTGCGGCGAATGATGCGGTAGTCGCCGCCTGCGACCAGTTCAGCCGCGCTGGCGCCCGACGTCGCTCCTGGGGTGACGTGCTGCGGATTGATTGAAGTGTCGTGAGAATTTTGCATTGAGCCTCCAGGAAGAGCATGCAGTCGTGCTGCCGCCGATTGTTTTTCAGTAGACCGCGCGGGCGCGATCCCCCAGCAACAAAAGCAAAGGCTGCCCCGGCCGGCCGTGAATGACCACGGCTGGCAATGAAGTCAGCTTTGGATATTTGACGATTCGAATGGCAGTACTACTGCCGCACTTGCTTTACTACGGGTTTTGGTACCAGCCCTGCTACCACTATATCTAGTAGCAGGCTTTGAGTTCGGACTAATTGTAGTGCCTGCCCGCGCGGCTCTGCAAGTGAATAAATTTCCAATTTTCGAGTGCGAACGCTTGACATTTCCAATGCTCAATCGCATGCATGTTTCACGGTTAGCGGGCACTAACGTGGCTGCTTCCATGCTTTCCGATGCGGCGGCCATGGCCAGGCATTGCACGTTTAATATGCATGCTGCACTGGCAAAAAGGCAACAATGTGACCGACCCTGTTTTGGACATTCCCCAGTTGATATTGCGATTCGATGTATTCATGCGGCACGAATATATGCTGTTTATGTTTCTTACATATGAACAAGTATGCCCCGCCGGCTGTTCTGCACGATCCGGTACATTCGCTTGCACACCCTGCTCGCGCATACCGTAGGGTGTGCACGGAGTGCGCACGCGGTGCATAGCGTGCCGAAAGTTGGCTTTGCCGCGAGCCAGGATACGCAGACCGCTTGCGCACGGGGTGCGCACCCTACGCCTCTGCATTTTATTCGGTAGCGCCTTCGCATATCGCAACGTCGCTATGCCAACGTCCTCCCCGGTCAAGGCAACTATCGATTCGCATCTCGCGGGCGACCCAGATCCCTAAACAAACACTCACTAATACACCAATAGTAATAGCCAGAATTTTATGTCTATTCATAGGGTGACCTCCCCCGGAGTTCACGGTTCCGGCGCATGGATGTCCAATTTCTGCATCGTGTATCGTAGCTGGCGCAGGCTGATGCCGAGCAGGCTGGCCGCCTGGGTGCGGTTGAACTGGGTCTGGTTCAGCGCACGCAGCACGATGTCGCGCTCGACCTGGTTCAGGTATTCAGGCAGATTTGAGGGAAGCTCGTCCGGGCCGAGCGCCGGCGCGGCGTTCGAAGGCGCGGCGCTTGAGGGCACGGCTTCTGGGGCAGATACAGGCTGCGGCTCGGGAGCGACTGGCGGTGGAGCCGCCACTTCCTGCACCGCCGGCGCCTCGGCCACCCGCGCCGCCTTGAGCGAAAGGTCCTGGACCTCGATCACGCCGTCATTCGCGAACGCCAGTGCGCGTTCCAGCACATTTTCCAGCTCGCGCACGTTCCCGGGGAACGAATAGGCGCGCAGCGCATCGAGCACGCCGGGACCAAGCGAAGCCTTGCCCTGCCCCGCAAGTTTGGCGAGGATCGCCTCGCACAGCACCGGCAGGTCATCGAGCCGCTCGCGCAGCGGCGGCAGCGCCAGCTCGATCACGTTCAGCCGGTAGAACAGGTCCTGCCTGAACTTCCCCTGCTCGACGCACCGGGCCAGGTCCTGGTGTGTGGCGCTGATGATGCGCACGTCAACCGGCTCCTCGGCGGTTGCGCCGATCTTGCGCACGCGCCGTTCCTGGATCGCGCGCAGCAGCTTGACCTGCATCGGCAGCGGCAGGTCCGCCACCTCGTCCAGCAGCAGGGTGCCGCCGTTCGCGGCCTGGAAGAAGCCGTCGCGCTCCTCGGCCGCGCCGGTAAAGGCGCCCTTGCGGTAGCCGAAGAATTCCGCCTCCATCAGCGTTTCGGGAATCGCACCGCAGTTCACCGCGACGAATGGCTTGGCAATACGCGAGCTTTGCGCGTGGATCTCGCGCGCGGCGAGCTCCTTGCCGCTGCCCGATTCGCCGGTGATCGCAATCGGGGCCATCGAGCGCGCCAGCCGCCCGATCTGCGCGCGCAGCCCCTGCATGGCGGGAGAGTCGCCGATCAGGCGCGAGGGTTCGCTTGAACCGCCGCCGGCCTGCCCCGGCTGCGGGCTTGACACGCGCAGCGCCGATTGCACCATCATCCGCAGGTCTTCCAGCACCACCGGCTTGGTCACGTAGTCAAAAGCGCCGGCCTTGAGCGCGACCACGGCGTTCTCGGCGCTGCCGAAGGCGGTGATCACGGCGATCGGCGTGGACTTGTGGCTGGCAGCGACTTCGCGCACCAATTCCAGCCCGAGTCCGTCGGGCAGGCGCATATCGGTCAGCACCAGCGCGTAGTCGTTGCGTTCGAGGTTCGCGCGCGCTTCCCTGAGCGTGGCGGAGGTGTCGACGTCGAGCCCCATCTTGAGCAGGGTGATCTCGAGCAGCTCGCGCAGGTCCGCTTCATCGTCAACGACCAGAATGCGTGGAGAACTCATGGCACTGCCTTTCAATTACTTGCAGGGATGCGTCAGCCCGCAACCGGCTGCGCGAAGGTGATCACAAAACGGCCGCTGGCATCTTGTGCGCCGTGGGCGCCGTCCTCGAAGCGGTATTCGTAATCGAGCATCGCCCCGTTGTTCAGGCACAGTTCGCGTGCCAAGTACAGCCCCAGCCCCGTGCCCTTGCTCGACGTGGTGTAGAACGGCTCGAACAGGTGCGCCCGCACTTGCGGGGTAATGCCGGGGCCGTCGTCCTGCACGTGCAGTTCGATGTGGCCCGCAGCGTCACGCTCGGGAAAGATGCGGATGCTGGCGGACGCGCGGCTGGCGTAGCGGATCGCGTTCGTCAGCAGGTTGACCAGCACCTCGCGCAGGTGCAGCGCGTCGAAACGGACCTCGGCCTCGCCCGCCGCGCCGATCCACACCATATCTTCAGGCAGGCCGTGGGTTTCCGAAAATTCGGCCTTCAGCTCGGCCAGGAAGACTTTCAATCGTACCGGTTCGGCATTCGGCTGGGCCTTGCGCGACAGCTGCAGGATGTCCTCGACCATGCGGTTCACGCGCGCCACGTTATCGCCCACGATCTTGAGCAGACGCGTCTCGGTGGGGCCGGACAGGTCCTCGGCCAGCAGCGCCGTGGCGTGGCCGATCGCGGACAAGGGATTGCGCACCTCATGTGCGATGCTGGCGGTCAGGCGCCCCATCGAGGCCAGCTTGAGCTGCTGCGCCTGGCTTTCGATCGCGCTCACGTCCTGCATGAAGATGACGATCCGTTCAAGCGCTTCGTCGGGCGTGTCGACCCGTGCGAAGCGCAGCTTCAGGTGCGCCGGCTGGTCGAGCCGCCCGCGCCGGGCGCCTCCGCCGTTCCACGGCTTGACGGTCACGTAGGCCGGATCGTCCGATGCCGCGCCGCTGTTGTGCGGCACCCGCAGCCACGCCGCGAATGCCTGCGCGATCGGCTCGAACGACGCCACCTCGCCCAGCCGAAAGAGCGTCGTGCCGCCGTCCAGCCCCAGCATCCGACGCGCCGACGGATTGCCGGTGAAGACCAGGCCGTCGTGCCCGACCACCAGGATGCCGTCGTCGACATCGTCGATGACAATCTCGTTGATCGCCTGCTGGATCTTGAGGTCGACGCCGCGCCGCGCGGCCAGCTCTTCCTGGCCGATCAGCCGGCTGGCCAGGCGGTTAAACACCAGCACCACGGAGAACAGCGCCGCGCCGGTCAGCCCGGACTGCACCAGCGGCGGCTCGACGTCAAACAGCAGCAGCTGATAGACGCTTTCGGCCAGCAGGAACAGCGTCGCCAGCGCCGCCGAGAACAGGGCCAGTACCAGCGGCGCCAGGATCGCCGCGCCGGCCAGCGGGAACAGGTAGAGGATGCCCAGGCCGCTGCGCAGGCCGCCCGCGTCCAGGTACAGCAGCGAGATCGCGATGATGTCGATCGCGACCTGGCTGCCCAACTGCGCCATGAAGCGCCGCTTCCAGCAGGTGGTAACGATGGCAAACGCCAGCGCCAGCACCAGGTAGGAGATGCAGGTCTGGGCATAGATCGACCCGACGATGCTGTGGGCCAGGCGGGCGTCGAAGACCAGGTAGAGCAGCAGCACCAGCGCAATGACGATGCGCGTGATGTTCAGTGCCTGCAGCGAGCGCCAGAAGGTCGCGCGCGACTGTGCCGATAGCGGCTGCCTGCGAGACATCGGCGCTTAATTTTTGGGCGGCAGGCGCACGTGCGCCGGGCAGCAGTATTCACGCCCGTCCGCGGTCACGGCTTCCGATGCAGGAAAATACACGCCGCAGTGCGCGCAGCTGGTCATCCGCTCCGATTGCGGCTGGGGTGGCGCGGCAGCGGGGCGCTGCCCCGCCGCGGGCGTGGATTTGGATGCGAGTTCGCGCAGCTTGGCGCGAATGGCGAACACCACCAGAACCGCCAGTGCGATCCAGAACAGCAGGCGGCTCATACAATCCCCCGGTGCAAGATGACTTCAAGGACAAAACGACTGCCGACGTAAGCCAGCACCAAGGTTGCGAATCCGGCCAGCGTGAAGCGCAGCGCGGTCTTGCCGCGCCAGCCGCGCCAGCGGCGGCCGGCCAGCAGCGCGGCGAACAGCAGCCAGGACAGCAGCGCGAACACGCTTTTGTGATCCCACTTGAGGGGGCGGCCAAACAGCTGTTCGGAAAACACGATCCCGGACAGCACCGTGAGGCTGAGCAGCACGAAGCCGATGCGGATCAGGCGGAACAGCAGCTTTTCCATCGTCAGCAGCGCCGGCAGCTGGTCGAGCGCCGCGCCGAGCCAGCCGCCCTTGGCTTGGCGGTGCGTGTGCAGGCGCGACTCCTGCAGCGCCATCAGCACGGCATGGAAGGCGGCGATGGTGAGCGTGCTGTAGGCCAGCACCGCCACCGCGATATGCCAGCCGAAGGCCGGTCCCTGCAGCGGCATCAGGCTGCCGGGGAAGATCGCCGGCAATGCCGCCGCGGCGCACGCGCACGGCATCACCAGCCGGCGCAGGCCGTCCAGGGCAAAATTCCGGTTCTCGACCCAATAGGCGGCGACCGAAACCCACAGCGCGGCCGATAGCATGATCGCAAAGCCCACGCGCAGGCTGCCGGCGGCGGTCATGTCCAGCCACAGGCCAGCGCCGTGCACCAGCCAGGCCAGCGCGGTCATGCCGGAGATGAGCGCGCCCTGCCGCGCAGGCAGCAGCGCGCACACCGCGTACAGCGCGGCGGCGGCGAAGAAAAAGGTAGTCTGCATAGGCGACAAGTCTACACCATCGGCAATGGCTGGGGTCAGGTGCCGCCGCCCAGTCTGCTCAATCCACTGCCGCCTGGCGCAGCTCGTCGCTGTGGTGCCGTTGCTGTTCTTCCATCACCAGCATGCCCAGCTCGCGCTTGAGCTCATTGAACTCTTGCGCCGACGGGTCGCGCATGCGGGGAAGATCAACCAGGATGTCGCGCTTGATCGTGCCCGGCCGGTAGGTCATCACCACGATCCGGTCGGCCAGGTAGATCGCTTCCTCGATGCTGTGGGTGACGAACAGGATCGTCTTCTTCAGCTCGGCCCACAGGCGCAACAGCTCGTCCTGCAGGTTGCGCCGCGTGAGCGCGTCGAGCGCGCCGAACGGTTCGTCCATCAGCATGATCGGCGAATCGAGGGCCAGCACGCGGGCGATCGCGACCCGCTGGCGCATGCCGCCCGACAGGTCCTTGGGATAGCGCTGGCGGAAGTCCGACAGCGACAGCATCCCGAGCAGCTCGCCCACCCGGCGCTTGATCTCATCAACCGGCACGCGCTTGATCTCCAGGCCAAAGGCGACGTTCTGCTCAACCGTCATCCACGGGAACAGCGCATACTCCTGGAACACCATCCCGCGCTCCGGTCCCGGTGCGGTGACCAGCGCGCCGTCGGCCGTGATCGTGCCCATACTTGGCGGCGCGAACCCGGCCACGGCGTTGAGCAGCGTCGACTTGCCGCAGCCGGAGGGGCCGAGCAGGCAAACGAATTGGCCGCCGGGGATGTCAAGATCGATATCCTTGAGCGCCACCACGTCGCGCCCGCCGCTGTCGAACACCTTGTTCACGCCCTCGATGACAATGCGCGATCCGCTCATATCAGTGCTCCAGGCCGCGGTGCCAGCGCAGCAGGTAGTTGTTCAGGCGGTTCATGGCCAGGTCGATCGCCAGGCCCAGGAGGCCAATGGTGATCATGCCGGCGATGATCTTGGCCGACCAAAAATATTCGCGCGCCTCCAGGATGCGGAAACCCAGCCCGTTGTTCACCGCGATCATCTCGGACACGATGACGACGATGAACGCCGTGCCCACGCCAATGCGTACGCCGGTCAGGATGTAGGGCACGGCAGCCGGCAGGATCACGCGCAGGAACATGGTCGTGCGCCCGGCGCCGAGGTTGCGCGCGGCGCGCAGGTAGATGCCGTCGACCTGGCGCACCCCGGCGATCGTGTTCATCAACACCGGGAAGAAGGCGCCGAGCGCGATCAGGAACACCGCCGGCGGATTGCCCAGCCCGAACCACAGGATCGCGAGCGGGATGTAGGCGATCGGCGGAATCGGCCGCAGCACCTGCACCAGCGGATTGAACCACGCGTACACGGCGGGGCTCGCGCCCATCGCCAGGCCCAGCGGCAGGGCCAGCGCGGCGCCGATCAAAAAGCCCACCACCACGCGGTACAGGCTGCCGAGCGAATCGCGGATCAACTCGCCCGAGAACGCCCACGACCACCAGCCGCCATCGGCGTAGTCCTTGAACTCCTGCAGCGGCAGCAGGTAGGCGACCCACTTGCGCCACACCTCCAGGGGCGAAGGCAGGATGTTCTCGTTGACCCATCCGTTCACCGCAACCCACTGCCAGACACCGATCGCGACCACCGGCACCACCAGGCCGATCGCGATTTCCTCCCAATTGCGCTTGCCCATGCCCACCTCCGATGGCGCCTATTTCACGTTCAGGCTTTGCTTGGCCTCGGCCAGCAGGTCGGTCTTGACCCAGTCCCTGGCCTGTGGCGGACGGGTCATCCTGCCCACGCCGGTCGCGACCATCACGTCGGTGGTGGTCTGGATGTGCTCCGGCGTCAGGTCGTACGAGTACGGCGAGTTGGCGATCGCATCAACGAAGTCTTCCTTGGTGATCTGGTTCTTGAAGACGGTCTCGCGCACGTATTTTTCGGCCTGTGCCGGGTCGTCGATGAAGGTCTTGGTGGCCTGCACGAAGCAGCGCATGAACTTCTCGGCCAGCGGACGTTTGGTCGTGTAGAACTTCTCGGTCATGACCATGGTGCGCACGGGCGAGCCGATCGGGGTGTCGTAGGGCTTCATCACCTCCACGCCGAAGCCCTTGTTGATCGCCTGCGAGGACTGCGGCTCGGACTGCATCATGGCGTCGATGTTCTTGCCCAGTAGTGCCTGGTTCAGGTCAGGGTACGACAGGTAGATCAGCTGCACGTCCTTGCCCGGCGCGGAGTCGGCGGTCAGGTGCGCCTTCTGCAGTTCGGCCATCAGCAGCACTTCCTGGATGCCGCCGCGGGTGACGCCGACCTTCTTGCCCTTCAGGTCGGCCACGCTCTTGATATTGAGCCCGGGGCGCGCGACCAGCCGTGCGCCGCCCTTGGCGAAGCCGGCCACCGCATAGATCGGCGCGCCGCCGGCGCGGCCCGAGATCGCGGCCTCGGACGCGGTGGCGCCGACATCGAGCTCGCCCGCAAGGATCGCCTGCATCACGTCCAGCCCCTTGGCGAACACCTTCTCCTCGACCTTGATGCCGCACTTGGGCGCGATTTCCTTAATATATGAGACGGCGCCGTAATGCGCCAGTTTGAGATTGCCGAGCCGGACCACGTCCTGCCCCTGGGCGCCGGTTGCCACCAGCAGGGCGGCGGCGACCAAGGCCTTGCCAAACACAGTTGCTGTCATGCCTATCTCTCCATTAAAGATGAATCGATGACCTGCTCACGTGTTTCCGTAACATTTACCCCTCCTGCATGCGAGCTGGCCGATACGGTGCATTAACAATGATGCCATTTGGACAAGGTTATAGCGCAATTAAGATAGTGTCAAATTATTACTAAACAGCATTACCACAATCGACACAACGCTGCCCGGCAGGGCCCCCGGCCGCGTCGGGAAGCGCCCGCGGAATCAGGTAAAATGGCAGTTTCGTCCGATACGCCCAACACAGTCAGGTAGAACATGCTAGATAACTTAACCCAACGCCTTGCCAAGGTCGTCAAGACGATGCGCGGCGAGGCACGTCTGACCGAAGCGAACACCGCCGAGATGCTGCGCGAAGTGCGCCTGGCCCTGCTCGAGGCCGACGTGGCGCTGCCGGCGGTGCGCGAATTCATCGCCAAGGTCAAGGAAAAAGCGCTGGGCGAGGAAGTCATCGGCTCGCTGTCGCCGGGCCAGGCGCTGGTGGGCGTGGTGCAGCGCGAACTGGCCGCGCTGATGGGTGCGGACCTGGGAGCGGAGGCTAGCCAGCTGTCGTTTGCGCAGCAGCCGCCGGCGATCATCCTGATGGCCGGCCTGCAGGGCGCCGGCAAGACCACCACGGTCGGCAAGCTCGCCAAGTACCTCAAGGAGCAAAAGAAGAAAAAGGTGCTGACCGTCTCGGCCGACGTGTACCGCCCGGCCGCTATCGCGCAGCTCGAATCGGTCACCAAACAGGTCGGCGCCGACTTCTTCCCCACCACCGCCGCCGACAAGCCGGTCGACATCGCGCACAATGCGCTCGACTGGGCGCGCAAGCACTATCACGACGTCTTGATCATCGACACCGCCGGCCGCCTGGGCATCGACGAAGCGATGATGAAGGAGATCGCCGAGGTGCACGGGGCGGTCAACCCGGTCGAGACCCTGTTCGTGGTCGACGCCATGCTCGGCCAGGACGCGATCAACACCGCCAAGGCCTTTAACGACGCGCTGCCGCTCACCGGCGTGGTGCTGACCAAGCTCGATGGCGACTCGCGCGGCGGCGCGGCGCTGTCGGTGCGCCACGTGACCGGCAAGCCGATCAAGTTCGCCGGCGTGTCGGAAAAGCTGGACGGGCTGGAAGCGTTCGATCCGTCCAGGATGGCCAACCGCATCCTGGGCATGGGCGACATCCTGGCGCTGGTCGAGGAAGCGCGCAAGGGCGTCGACATGGAAGCCGCGGCCGAAATGGCCAACAAAATCAAGTCCGGCGGCAAGTTCGACATGAACGACTTCAAGGCCCAGCTGACGCAGATGAAGAAGATGGGCGGCATGGCCGGCCTGCTCGACAAGCTGCCGGCGCAGTTCCAGCAGGCCGCCGGCAACGCCAACATGGGCCAGGCCGACAAGCAGGTGCGGCGCATGGTCGGCATCATCGACTCGATGACGCCGGCCGAACGCGCCAAGCCGGAGCTTATCAAGGCCACCCGCAAACGCCGCATCGCGGCCGGCGCCGGCGTGCAGGTGCAGGAAGTGAACCGCATGCTGAACCAGTACGAGCAGATGAACACGATGATGAAAAAGCTGAAGGGCGGCGGCCTGATGAAAATGATGCGCGGGATGAAAGGGATGATGCCGGGCCTGCGCTGATCACCGGTTTGTAGCGAACGAACGCCGCATGGAGAGGTCTCTTCATGCGGCGTTTTTTATGGTTTTTTCACTCTGGAGCGGCCGCATGCAACGCCAAGCTGCGTTTTCCGCCTTATCTAAGTGAAAAAATTTCGAAAAAGACTTGCACGAACATCAAAACGCCACCAATATAAGCCGGGTGCGATTATTTGCGCTAATTTTCCATGTGTACGTTTAGGAGGCTCGAAGATGGCAACAGCCAAGAAATCCCCAGCAGCGCCAGCCAAGAAGGCGGCCGCTGCCAAGCCCGCCGCCAAGCCGGCAGCGAAAAAGGCAGCTCCCGCTAAAGCAGCAGCACCGAAAGCCGCAGCCGCCAAGCCGGCCGCAGCCCGCAAGCCGAACGCCGCTTTCATGAAAGCGATGACGCCATCGGGGCCTCTGGCCGCCGTGGTCGGCGCAACCCCGCTGCCGCGCACCGAAGTAACCAAGAAAATCTGGGACTACATCAAGAAGCAAAATCTCCAGGACGCTGCAAACCGCCGCATGATCAATGCCGACGACAAGCTCAAGCCTGTGTTTGGCGGCAAAGCGCAGGTGTCGATGTTCGAAATGACCAAGCTGATCAACGATCACCTGAAATAAGAAGAACGACACGGCTGTCCAAAAGCCCACATGTAAAAAGCCTCGGTTTTGGCCGGGGCTTTTGTTTTTTCGTAGGGGGCGCGGGGCCGCCGAGGACTTGTGCGCACGCGGTTCGCGAACGCCGCGTAGTGGCGCGGCAGCCGCAAGTCAGCATGCGGTGACCGCGTGCGCACAGGTGCGCACCCGCCCTCCGCTCAAAACCCGAACGCGGCCTTCATCAGGTCGAACACGTGCGTGTTCTCCATCGTGCCCTTGAACGGCGCCGACCCTGCGCCCAGCGCGTACAGCTTCACGTCGCCGCCGCCGTGCCCCTCGCCCGCGAGCCGCACCCCGGTCTCCTGGTGGTAGTCGTCCGCCAGCGCCTGCGCACTGTCTACATTCTCCCGCTTTTCCGGCCGGTTCGGCCCGTTCCCGAACACCAGCGTGGTGTAGGTCTTGCCGTCCGCGTCGAGCGTTGGCTCGCCGTTCGCGTAGCCGCGCACGATGTCCAGCACCGGGTTGCCGCGCTTGGGGTAGCCGTTCATGACCATCGTGTGGTCATGGTCCGCCGTCACCACGATCAGCGTGTTCTCCAGGCCCGGATCGATCGCGCGCATGCGTTCGATGGCGGTCTGGATCGCGTCGTCGAACGCGATCGTTTCGACCAGCGCGTTCTTGGCATTCGAGGCATGCAGCGCATGGTCGATCTTGCCGCCTTCGACCATCAGGAAGAAACCGTTCGGATTCCTCGACAGCAGTTCGATCGACTTGGCCGTCATTTCGGACAGCGTCGGCTGCTCCGGCCGGCGCGTGAGCGCGTAGTCCAGGTGGCTGTCGGCGCTGTAGATGCCAACGAACCTTCGGCCCGGCCGCGCGGACATCATGTCGGCGCGGGTCTTGGCCACGAAGTAGCCGTGCGTGGCAAACTCCGCGAGCATGTCACGGCCGTCGGCGCGGCCGTGGGGATTGGCGTCCTGGTCGAACGGTGTAAAGTGGTTGCGCCCTCCTCCCATCAGCACGTCGACGCCATCTTTCAACCGCGCGTTGTAGCCGGCGCCGCCCGGCACGATCTGCTGCGCGATGGAATAGGCCATGCCGCGGTGGCAGACATGCGCAAAGGTCGATGCCGGCGTGGCATGCGTGAGTTCAGTCGTGGTAACCGCGCCGACCGCCTTGCCGTGCGCCTTGGCCAGTTCCAGGATTGTCATCGGCGCGCTGCCGTTGCCCTCGCCGCAGCGGTCGATGCTCGCATTGCCGTTGGCGTCCTTGCCCGCCGCGGCCGGGGTGGCGTCGCGCATGGAGATGACGTCGTTATTGATCTTCACGCCGGTCATGTAGGCGCCCATCGACGGCGCGCTGTCGGTCACCTGGGCATTGGCCGAATAGGTCTTGATGCGCGCAGTGCGCTCGATCCGCTCGAAGTTGAGCAGGCCATCCTCGCCATACTTGAAGATGCGCGCGGCCGTGATCGTGGTCGGCCCCATGCCGTCGCCGAGGAAGAAGATGATGTTCTTCGCCTGGGGCGCGGCATCGGCCTGCCCGGCGAAGCTGCAGCATCCTGCCAGCAGCAGCGCGGAAAGTGTCGATTTCATTGCGTACTCCTTACCAGCCGGCCGCGGCCTTGATCAGGCTGAAAACGCGGGTGTTATCGATGGTGCCGCGAAACAGCTCCGCGTTCGCGCCGATCGCGCCGAGATAGACATCGGTGCCGCCGTGGGTTTCCTTGCCCGGCATGACGCGGATCGTCGCCTCCTGGTGGTAGTCATCAAGGCTCGTGACCTGGTCGGTGAGTCCCGCCTGCGACGCGCGGCTGCCTTCGACGCGGTGTTCGCCGTTGCCGAACCCGAGGATCGTGTACGGCGCGTCGTCCTTGTCCAGCTTGAGCTTCCCGTCCGGGATGGTGCGCACCAGGCCAAGGATGCCGGGATTGGCGGGCGTCGTCTTGCCGGTGCGCGGCGAATAACCGTTGATCAGCAAGGTGTGGTCGTGGTCGGCCGTGCCCACGATCAGCGTGTCCTTCAGGCCCGGATCGATGCGCTCCATCTTGTCGATCGCGGCCTTGAGCGCGTCGTTGTACGAGACCGTCTCCTGCAATGCGCGCTTGGCCAGGGTCTTGTGAAGCGCACGGTCGATCAGGCCGCCCTCGACCACGAGCAAAAACCCGTTCGGGCGCTGCGACAGGAGGTCGATCGCCTTTGTCGTCATCTCGGTCAGGCTCGGCTGGCTGGCCGGGTCGCGCTGCGCTTCGTACGACAGCTCCATCGGAGCGAACAAGCCGATGACCGGCTGCGCCGACGACGGCGAAAGCTGCCCAAGCTGCGCCGGCGTGGTGGCGACCTGGTAGCCGCGCGCCGCCAGTTCGGCCAGCAGGTCGCGTCCGTCGCTGCGCTTGCCGCCTTCTTGCTCGGGACGGAAGAACTGCGTGCCGCCGCCAAACACCACGTCCATGCCGCTGCCCAGCGCGCCGTTAAATCCGGCGCCGCCCGGCACCAGCGCGGCCGCGATGTCGGTCTCCAGCTTGCGGTGGCAAGCGTGGGCATAGGCCGCGGCCGGGGTGGCGTCGGTGACGCTGGTGGTGGTGACCACGCCGGCCGCAAGGCCCCGCTGCTTGGCGATTTCGGCCAGCGTCGGCACGGATTTGCCGTTCTCGCAGCGGCTCTTCCCGTCCGGTCCCGGCGCGATGGCGCGCGTGTCGCTCGACATCGAGATCACGCCGTTGTTCTGCTTAACCCCGGTCATGTAGGCCGACATCGATGCGGCGCTGTCGGTGACCTGGGCATCGTTGGAGAAGGTCTTCACGAACGCCGATTCGGGCAGCGTGTCGATGGTGAGGTCGCCCGACTCCCCGACGGCGAAGATGCGCGCGGCGGTGAGCGTGTTGATGCCCATGCCGTCGCCGAGGAAGAAGATCACATTCTTGGCGCGGGGGAGTTGCTGGGACTGGGCAAGGGAGGAAGACGGGGCCGGGGGAACCGAGGGAGGCGCTGCGCAGCCGGACAGCGCAAGCAGGCTGGCGCAGGCAATACTGGTCAATCGCATGTCGAACCTTGATACGGAAAGCAGGAAGTCTACACCGGCTGGGTTCGCTGTGGCCTGTTTGATATGTTGCGGGATTGTTTATGCGGGGCGCAGCGTAGGGTGCGCACCTGTGCGCACGCGGTCATCGTGTGCGGACTCGCGGCGCCTGTGCCAATGCACTGCGTTTGCGAACCGCGTGCGCACAGGTGCGCACCCTACGAAATACAGACGGCGTCGTTCAAAACGCCGCCTTGAATTCCCAGTTCTTCCACGCGGCCAGCACCGCGTTCGGGTATTCGGGCCGTCCCCGGCTGCCGTTGTAGCGGCCCAGCGCGAGGAACAGGTTGCCCTGCTCCATGTCGATATACATGCGCAGGATCGAGCAGCCATAGCGCAGGTTGGTTTGCATGTCGAACAGCGCGCGCCGGTTGCTGTCCCCGATAACCGAGGTCCAGAACGGCATCACCTGCATGTAGCCACGCGCGCCGGCAATCGAGACCGCGTACTTGCGGTACGCCGACTCGACCTGGATCAGGCCCAGCACCAGTCCGGGATCGAGTCCCGCGCGCTTGGCTTCGTACCACGCCGTCTCGAGGAACTCGGTGCGCGCCTGCTCGTCCGGCAGCCGGCGCTTCAGGCGCGCGGACATGGCGTCGAACCAGGCCTGGTAGCGTAGCCGCGCCGTCTCGTCGCGAAACACCGGCTTGGGCGGGCGGTCGGCGTGGATCGCGTTGGACAAGGCCAGCCGAACGGAGTCGGCCAGCGCTTCTTCCTTCTGGTTGCCGGCCTCTGCGCCGGCGCCCACGACAAGGCCGGCGGCGAGCAGCGCGCAGCCAAGCCAGGCGCGCAACCGGCCCTGTGCGCTGACGCGCCTCACCGGCCGAGCTTGTCCTTGATGAAGCCGGCCATGTCCGCCGCCGGCACCGCGGTCGCGGCCTCGTCGCGGCGGCCCTGGTATTCCAGGTTGCCTTCCTTCAGGCCACGTTCACCGATGACGATGCGGTGCGGTACGCCGATCAGCTCCCAGTCGGCGAACATCGAGCCCGGGCGCAGGCCGCGGTCGTCGAGGATCACGTCCACGCCCAGCGCCTGCAATTGCGCGTACAGGCTGTCGGTCTGCTCCTTGACCAGTTCGCTGCGGTCGTAGCCCATCGGGCACAGCACCAGCTCGAACGGCGCGATGGATTGCGGCCAGATGATGCCCTTGTCGTCGAAGTTCTGCTCGATCGCCGCGCCCAGGATGCGGGTCACGCCGATGCCGTAGCAGCCCATCTGCAGCGGAGCCGGCTTGCCGTTCTCGTCCAGGAAGGTGGCGTTCATCGCGGCCGAATACGCAGTGCCAAGCTGGAACACGTGGCCCACTTCGATGCCGCGCTCGATCGCGAGCACGCCCTTGCCGTCCGGCGAAGCGTCGCCTTCGACCACGTTGCGCAGGTCAGCCACCGCCATCGGCTCGGCCAGGTCGCGGCCCCAGTTGGCGCCCGTGTAGTGGTAGTCGGCCTCGTTGGCGCCGCACACAAAGTCGGCCATGTTGGCCACGGTGCGGTCGGCCACGATTCTGACCGGCTGTTTGGTATTGATCGGGCCCAGGTAGCCAGGCAGGGTGCCGTAGGCTTCCACGATCTCGGCTTCGCTGGCGAAACGGAAGCTCGACAGACCCGGCACCTTCGAGACCTTCACTTCGTTGAGCTCGTGGTCGCCGCGCAGCAGCAGCAGCCAGTTCTCCTTGGCGACCTTGCCCTCCTCTTCTTTTTCGACGGTCAGCGCGATCGCCTTGACGGTGCGCGCCAGCGGCAGGCCCAGCATCTGGGCGACGTCCTCGCACTTGGTCTTGCCCGGAGTCGGGGTCTTGACCAGCGACTCGGTCGCGGCAGCGCGGGCCTGGATCAGCGGCAGCGCCTCGGCCGCTTCCATATTGGCGGCGTAGTCGGAGGTCGGGCAGTACACCAGCGCGTCCTCGCCGGTCGAGGCGATCACGTGGAACTCGTGCGAGCCGGTGCCGCCGATCGCGCCGTTGTCGGCCGCCACCGCGCGGAACTGCAGGCCGAAGCGGGTGAAAATCTTCTGGTACGCCTCGAACATGATCTGGTACGACTTCTGCATGCCTTCGACGTCGCGGTCGAACGAGTAGGCATCCTTCATCGTGAACTCACGGCCGCGCATGACGCCGAAGCGCGGGCGGCGCTCGTCGCGGAACTTGGTCTGGATCTGGTAGAAGTTGATCGGCAGCTGGCGGTACGACTTGAGCTCGGTACGCACGACGTCGGTGACCACCTCTTCCGAGGTCGGCTGGATCGCGTAGTCACGGCCGTGGCGGTCCTTGACGCGCATCAGTTCCGGCCCCATCTTGTCCCAGCGGCCGGTCTCCTGCCACAACTCGGCAGGTTGCACGACCGGCATCAGAGTCTCGATAGCGCCCGCCTTGTCCATCTCTTCGCGGATGATGGCCTCGACCTTGCGGATCACGCGCAGGCCAACCGGCATGTAGGTGTAGATCCCGGAACCTTGGCGTTTGATCATGCCGGCGCGCATCATCAGTTGGTGGCTGACGATTTCCGCGTCCGACGGCGCTTCTTTAAGAGTTGAAATAAAAAATCGTGAGGCGCGCATATCGATGAATTCTTTTTAAAAAGAGAGGGTTATAATCGACCTAATTTTAAAGGATTAGCCGGCTGATGCGTCCAAACTTTGTACAAATGGGTCCGAAACCGGGGCTTCCTGCCGCTTGGGCCGGGGAGCCGCCGGGCGCGGTCCTGGATTTGTGGATAAAAATGTAAGGGACGACCACCTGCCGGCAGAAAGTTTCGAGGTGCACTTATGCTCGATCGTGAAGGGTTCCGCCCCAACGTCGGCATCATCCTGCTCAACGCACATAATGAAGTGTGGTGGGGCAAGCGTGTGCGCGAGCACTCGTGGCAGTTCCCGCAAGGGGGTATCAAGTACGGCGAAACGCCGGAACAGGCAATGTACCGCGAACTCGAGGAAGAGATTGGCCTGCGCCAGGAGCATGTCAAGATCGTGGGCCGCACCCGCGACTGGCTGCGCTACGAGGTGCCTGACCATTTTATCAAGCGCGAGATTCGCGGGCATTACCGCGGGCAGAAGCAAATCTGGTTCCTGCTGCGCATGATCGCGCGCGACAATGACGTCAACCTGCGCCTGACCGACCATCCGGAATTCGACGCCTGGCGCTGGCACGACTACTGGGTGCCGCTGGACACGGTGATCGAATTCAAGCGCGAGGTCTACCAGCGCGCGCTGCAGGAACTGTCGCGCTTCATTCAGCCGACCCACGAGCGGCGCCAGAGCGCGCGCTACCTGCGCCAGCCGCGTGCGCAAGCGGTGGTCAAGGGGACGTCGACGGTCATCCAGACCGCCGGTGCGACAGTAACTGTTGCTGAATCACAACTGGTACTTCTGCCCGACGACAAGTAAGCGCCGCGCGCAGCAACCAAGCGAGGACGCTGCGGCGTTCTTACTTTGTTGCGTCTTATAATTGTCAACTTTGCAACATCTCGCGGTTTGACAATGTCACTCCGCCTCACGCCTCCCGCTCGTTGTCGCCGCCGGGCTGGCCCTGCTGCCAGCCGCCCTGCTCGCCGCTGAGCAAGCTTTCAGGTTGCCGGACGAGAACTAAGTTGCCGGCACGCGCAACAACAAGGCGATCGCTGCATTTCGTTCTCGAATTGTTGTATTTTTTGATTGACATATTTACAAACTCGCAAGGTAGAATTGACGGATGACAACGTCCACCTTGCGCCTCCCGCTCTTGTTCGCCGCCGGCCTGGCACTGCTGCCCGCCGCCCTCCTGGCTGCCGAGCAAGCTCCCCAGTGCACCTATGTCAATGTGGCGACCCTGCCGATCCGCTTCGCCGGCGCCGGCCTGGTGCCGGCCGTCGACGGAACCATCGACGGCACCCCGGCCACGATGCTGATCGACACCGGTTCCGACGATACCTACCTCACCCGCAACGCCACCGAAAAGCGCGGCCTGGCACTGCACATGACCGGCCGTTACGTGAGCGGGATAGCCGGCTCCTCACGGCTCTACTGGGCCCGGCTGAAGGACTTCGGGATCGGACCTGCCCAGTCTTCACGCAAGATCGAGTTGCCGGTGATCGGTCACACGACTAACACCCTGTCGTTCGACGCGATCGCGGGCGCACCCTTCCTGTTCCAGATGGACATGGAAATCTCGCTCAGGGACAAGGAACTCAAGTTACACCGGCCGCAAAATTGCGACGACACCTACCTGCCGTACTGGAACGAACAGTCGATCGTCATTCCGTTCGAACGGGGACACGGGAAGAGCCCCAACCCGCACTTCACCGTCATGCTCAATGGGCACAAGCTTGAGGCAATGATCGGCACCGGGGCACACCACACCACGCTCACGCTCGCCGCAGCCAAACGCCTGGGCATCAATGTCGACGCGCCTGGTGTCAAGCGCCTCAATGACCTGAGCGGCGTCGGCGCCGAGCACGTGGCGCATTGGAGCGCCCCGATCGACACGTTCAGCATTGGCGGCGAAATGATACGCGGTGGCGAGATCGGCATCGTCGATTCGCAAAGCAACAACAGTGCCGACGTCGTGCTTGGCCAGGACTTCCTGCGCGCGCACCGCCTGCTGTTCGCGGTGGGACAGCGCAAACTGTACCTGGCCTACCTTGGCGGCGACGTGTTCGCCCGGCGCGACGGTCTCGAGCCGTGGATGCGGCAGGAGGCCGAAGCCGGCAACGCCGACGCACAGTACAGGCTGGCGCTGATGTATGGGGCTGGCAGCGGCGTGGAGAAGAATTCGGCGGTGGCAAACAACTGGCTGGAACTGGCGGCGGCCAGCGGCAGCCCGCAAGCCAACCTCGTGCTCGGTCGCGACCTGGTGCGGCGCGGGCGCTATCCCGACGCGATTGCGCGCATTAACGCGGGGCTCGACCAGCTGCCGGCCGAACGCTACGGCGAGCTGTGGCTGTATCTGGCGCGCTTGCGCAACGGCGAAACGGAACTCGCGAAAAGCGAGCTCCAGGCCCGCACTGCGAAACACCTCAGCGATGCCTGGCCGGCGCCGATTGCCGACTTTTACCTCGGCAAAATCAACGGCGACAAGTTGCTCAAGCTGGCGGCAAGCGAGGACTACCAGCCCAAACAGCGCGGCTGCGAGGCCCGGACCTATATGGCCGAGTGGCACACCGCGCACGGTGACAAGGACACCGCGCGCGCCCTGATCGAAGCCCGCCGGGTCGAATGCGCGCCGCCCAAGGGCGCGCCAAAGCCGGACGCAGGCTGAGCACCGGCGCGCGCTGCCAGGTAAGCACAGGGCGCAATAACAAGGCGAGGCCCAGCATTACGCCCTTGCATTGTTGCATTTTTTCTAAACACCTTTACATGCTCGAAGGAGGCGTCCATCGCCGTCCCGTTCGAACGCGGAAATGGATACAGCCCCAACCCGCACTTGACCGTCATGCTCAACGGGCGCAAGCTCGCGGCCCTGGTCGACACCGGGGTGCACCACACGACTGTCACGCTCGCCGCAGCCAAACGCGCCGGCTTCACTGTCGACGCGCCCGGCGTGAAGCGCCTCGAAGACATTCGCGTCGTCGGCACCAACCGGCGCGTGGCGCACTGGAGCGCCCCGATCGACACGTTCAGCATCGGCAGCGAGACGATCCGCGGTGGCGAGATCGACGTCATCGATTCGGAAGGCTGGGATGGGATCGACGTCCGGCTCGGCCAGGACTTCTTGCGCACGCACCGCCTGCTGTTTGCGATGGGCCAGCGCAAACTGTACCTGGCCTACCTCGGCGGCGACGTGTTCAACCGGCGCAACGGCCTGGAGCCAAGGATTCCGCAGCAAGCCCAAGCCCCCAAGACGGCTGCGAGGTAATAGATTACCTTGTCGAGATCCGCTGCGCATCCTGTAGGGTGTGCAGCTTTGCTGCGCACGCGGATTGGGAGTACCGCCAGCGGTTCAGCCAACAGGCCCCGGAACAGGGGCGTGGCCGCAGGCGCCGTTCCTCGGCGCGCTGGAACAGAAGATGCCGCGCGCCTGGGCGGATAAACAGGCTGCGCTACAATGCTGCCTTCAATTACCTGCCATCCCATCCATGTTTACCCCATCCTCGAACGATGTCCGCCGCTTCTTCTGCGAAGCCTACCGCAAGCAGCGCGCGGGCGAAGTCCTCACGCCGATGGACGCCATCGCCGCCGACTGGATCGCCCAGCATCCCGAATATCACGAAGCACTGTCGGATGTCGACGCCGCGCTTGAGCGCGACTACTCGGTCGAAGGCGGCCAGGCGAACCCGTTCCTGCACCTGTCGATGCACTTGTCCATCTCGGAGCAGGTGTCGGTCGACCAGCCGCGCGGCATCAAGGCCGCGCACGACATGCTGGCCGCGCGCGTGGGCGAGCACGAAGCGCACCACGAAATCATGGAATGCCTGGGCGAGATGATCTGGGCCTCGCAGCGCTCCGGCCTGCCGCCGGATGCCACGGGCTACATCGACTGCGTGCGCCGGCGTGCTTCGCGCTGATCGGTACAGACGCAAAAAAGCCGCGGCGAGCGCGGCTTGATGACGGGCGGAACCCGGGTCAGCGCTGCGAGACCAGCGGCGACGGCAGGCTCGAAAGGTAGGCAGCGATGTCGGCCTTGTCCTGGTCCGACAGGGGCTGGACCATGCCGCCCATGATCGGGTTGTTGCGGCCGTAGGGCTTGTCGCCGCGCTTGTAGGCGGTCAGCGCATGGACCAGGTAATCCTGATACTGGCCGGCCAGCTTGGGATAGCTCGGATCAATCGGGGATTTGTAGTCGGCGCCGTGGCACGAAGCGCAGGCGTGCTTGGTGGCCAGCTCCTTGCCCTTGTCCACGTTGCCACCGGCGAACGCATGCATCGAAACAGTCCCGGCGACCAGCGCGATCATCAGTTTTTTCATGGCGCTCCCCTTATTTTTGCGCGCCCTGCTGGGCGTAGTAGGCTGCCAGATCGGCAATGTCCTGGTCCGACAGGGTCGCGGCGATGCCATTCATCGACGGATGTTTGCGATCCCCCTTCTTGTAGGCTTGCAGTGCGGATTCGATGTACTTTTGGGACTGCCCGCCGATTTTCGGTACCCGATAGACTTCAGGAAAGGATGCCTTGTAGTCGGGAATGCCATGACAGCCGGCGCACATTTCTGTCTTTGCCCGGCCTGCTGCGGGGTTGCCGACGGCATCTGCCGCCGTGGCAACGCTGGCGCAACCGGCCAAGGCGAGCACTGCTAAGAATTTTTTCATGGTGGGAATCGTAAAGTTAGAATCGAATACCGCAACTGCAAAAACAAATAGCAAACCTCTACCAACTTGTCGATTCTATAGCAAGACTTTGTGCCAGTCTATACGGTAGGACCTGCGGCGCGCCCCCGCCTGTTCTGGCATATACTCGGACAAGTTCCACTCTCGCTCATGACGTATATGCAAGCTCCACAACGCTTCGAAGGGACCGACACCTACGTCGCCACCGATGATTTGAAACTGGCGGTCAACGCCGCCGTAACGCTGTCGCGTCCGCTGCTGATCAAGGGCGAACCGGGCACCGGCAAGACCATGCTGGCCGAGGAAGTCGCAGCCGCGCTCGACCGGCCGCTGCTGCAGTGGCACATCAAGTCGACCACCAAGGCGCAGCAGGGCCTGTATGAATACGACGCGGTCTCGCGCCTGCGCGATTCGCAGCTGGGCGACGAGCGCGTGCACGACATCCACAACTACATCGTCAAGGGCGTGCTGTGGCAGGCCTTCACCTCGCCCGAGCCGGTGGTGCTGCTGATCGACGAGATCGACAAGGCCGACATCGAATTCCCCAACGACCTGCTGCGCGAACTGGACCGGATGGAGTTCTACGTCTACGAAACGCGCGAGATGGTCGTGGCCAGGCACCGGCCGCTGGTGATCATCACCTCGAACAACGAAAAGGAACTGCCGGACGCCTTCCTGCGCCGCTGCTTTTTCCATTACATCAAATTCCCGGATCGCGACACGATGACCGACATCGTCAAGGTCCACTACCCCACACTCAAGCAGGACCTCCTGGCCGCGGCACTGGAAAGCTTCTACGGCCTGCGCGACGTGCCGGGCCTGAAGAAAAAGCCGTCGACCTCGGAATTGCTCGACTGGCTCAAGCTGCTGCTGGCCGAGGACATCCCGTTGGAAGCGCTGCGCAGCCAGGACGCCAAGGCCGTCGTGCCGCCGCTCGCCGGCGCGCTGCTCAAGAACGAACAGGACGTGCACCTGTTCGAGCGCCTGGTCTACATGGCGAGGACCAACCGATGATCTCCGTACAACCGACCACCCTCGAATTCAATGGCGTGCGGCTGGAGCCGCTGTCGCTGCGGCATGCGGACGGCCTGCGCGCCGCCGCCAGCGACGGCGAACTGTGGAACCTGCGCGTGACCTCGGTGCCCGAACCGCACATGGTGGAGCAGTACATCCGCGAAGCGCTCGACACGCCGAACCGGATGGGCTTTGCCGTGCTCGACGCGGCAACCGGCGCGGTGATGGGATCGACCAGCTACCACGACATCGTGCCGGCGATCGGGCGCGTCGAGATCGGCTTTACCTGGTATGCCAAGAGCCGCCAGCGCAGCCACGTCAACACCAGCTGCAAGCTGATGCTGATGTCGCACGCATTCGACACGCTCGGCTGCGAGCTGGTGGGACTGCGCACCGACAACCTGAACCTGGCATCGCAAGCCGCGATCGAACGGCTGGGCGCGCAGAAGGACGGAATCCTGCGCCACCACCACCCGCGGCGCGACGGCACCGTGCGCGACACCGTCATGTACAGCATCATGCGCAGCGAATGGCCCGAGGTCAAAAGCCGCCTGCACGACAAGTTGAACAAGTACGCTCGTCCTTGACGCCATGCTGATCGACTTCTTCTTTGCGCTGCGCGACGCCAAGGTCCCGGTCACGATCAGGGAATTCTTGACCTTGCTCGAGGCGCTGAAGAACAACGTGATCGCGCCCTCGTTCGATCAGTTCTACTACCTCGCGCGGCTCACCCTGGTAAAGGACGAAGCACACTTCGACAAGTTCGACCGCGCGTTCAGCGCCTACTTCAAAGGCGTCGAAACGGTGTTCGACACCAAGGCCGCGATCCCGCTCGAGTGGCTGATCAAACGCCTGGAACGCGAGCTCACGCCAGAGCAGAAGGCGCAGCTGCAAAAGCTCGGCTACGACAAGCTGATGGAGCGCCTGGAGCAGCTACTCAAGGAACAGCAGGAACGCCATGAATGCGGCGACACCTGGATCGGCACCGGCGGCACTTCCCCATTCGGGAACGGCGGCACCAACCCGGAAGGCATCCGCATCGGCGGCCAGGGCCGCAACCGCAGCGCCGTCAAGGTGTGGGACCAGCGCACCTACCGCGACTACGACGCCGAACGCGAACTGGGCACACGCAATATCAAAGTCGCGCTGCGCCGGCTGCGGCGCTTTGCGCGCCACGGCGCGGAAGAGGAACTGGCGCTCGAGGACACGATCCGCTCGACCGCGAACAACGCCGGCTACCTCGACATCCGGATGCAGCCCGAGCGCAAGAACCGGATCAAGGTATTGATGCTGCTGGACGTGGGCGGCACGATGGACGAACACATCGAACGCACCGAAGAACTGTTCTCGGCCGCCAAAACCGAATTCAAGAACATGGAGTTCTTCTACTTCCACAACTGCGTCTACGACTACCTGTGGAAGAACAACCGTCGCCGCCACGCCGAACGCTTCCCGACCTGGGACGTGCTGCGCAAGTACCCGCCCGACACGCGCCTGATCTTTGTCGGCGACGCGACCATGAGCCCCTACGAGGTTCTGCAGCCGGGCGGCTCGGTCGAGTACAACAACGAGGAAGCCGGAGCCGAATGGCTGGCGCGCTTTTGCAATGCCTTTCCCAAATTCGCCTGGCTCAATCCCGAGCCCGAGAGCATGTGGCAGTACCGGCAATCGACGGCCATCATCCGCCAGATCATGAACAATCGCATGTTCCCGGTCACGATCGCGGGGCTGGAACGCGCGATGCGTTTGCTCAGCAAATAACACCCGCGCTCGGAATCGTAGGGTGCGCACCTGTGCGCACGCTGTACGTTTGAAAGCCGTTGGCTCGTGCACGCACACGTACCGCGTGCGCACAGGTGCGCACCCTACGCCTCCGGCTCAAAGCACCTCCGCAAACGCCCGCCGCAGCGCTTCGCGCGCGTCCGTTTCCACGATGGCATTGTGCGCCACGATCACCCGCCCGATATCCCACTCGAACATCCTGTGGATACTGCGCCCCAGCGCCGGCCGGTCCTTCACCATCAGGCGGATCATGTACGGCACCGCCAGCCGCGAGCGCACCCCGTTCAGCGTCGCAAACAGCCGGGACGACAACGGTATGCTGCCCTGCCACCACTGGCACAGGTCGGTGAGGATCAGCGTGCGCGAGGCATGGTGGAACCAGACGGTTTCATTCACGGCGGGTATGCCGGGAACGAACAGCTGCCCGAGCTCCTCCTGCCACTGCGGTTCCGGCGTCTCGCTCAGCTCGCGCAGACCCTGCAAATCGCCCCGTTTCTCGACAAGGCCCGGTGCGACGAACACCAGCGCATCCGGAAACGCCGCGGCGCAATCGCCGACGAACAGGTGGTGCGCCTTGTTCGGCGCAACGATAAACGCCACCTCGCCCAGCGCCACCAACTGGGCGCGCACCTGCGGCGACACCGGCACCGGGGAATGCAGCCAGAGCCTGTTTTGGCGCAGCCGCACGACCGTCATGCGCGTGGAGAGGCGCACGCCGGATGTCGTGAAATGGTAGGGAAGATGCCAGATATCCTGCGCAACCTGTTGGAGCATGTCGATCATCTCGATGACAAGACCAGCACATCATACCGGAACTCCCGAAGAGCCCCTCCCGAGTTTCCGCACGCTCATCCAGCCCATCATAGACCCCAATCGTGCGCAGCGGTGGCTCTTGTAGAATCGGCCACATAATTGCCGCCAGCGGCCATTTTCCAACTTCGCCAAGGACAATGCATGCCCGACCTGCTCTCGATCCTGACCAGTCTCGCGTGGCCGTTTGCAATCGCGGTAGCGTGGGTGGCCGGCGAGTTCGGGCAGCGCTGGACCGGACTGCCACGCATCAGCTTTTACGGCCTGGCCGGGTTCGCCCTCGCCAGCCCCCAGCTGGGCGTGCTGCCGGCGCCCGACACGAGCATGATCGCGCTGCTGGCCGATGTCTCGTTCGGCCTGATCCTGTTCGAACTGGGCTACCGCATCAACCTGCACTGGCTGCGCGCCAATCCGTGGATCGGGGTGGCAGGGCTGGTCGAGGCGCTGGCTACCTTCGTCGCCGTCTATGTCATCGCCAACCGGGTCGGCACGCCGCAACTCACCACGCTCATGCTGGCCTCGCTGGCGATGGCCACCTCCCCTGCCACCGTGGTCCGCGTGATCAACGAGCAGCGCAGCTCCGGCCAGGTCACCGAGCGCGCGCTGCACCTGTCGGCCCAGAACTGCGTGCTGGCCGTGTTCGCGTTTAACGTGGTGATCGGGTTCTGGCTATTTCGAACATCGGAAGATCTCGGCGACGCCCTGTGGAAGAGCCTGATCGCGCTGGTCATGTCGGCCTTCACCGGCGCCGTGTTCGGCATCGCGGTGCCGGCCCTGCTGCGCGCGATCGGCAATCCGCGCCTGGATGCCACGGTCGCTTTCGCGATCGGCGTGATCCTGCTGGTGGCGATATGCGACACCGCGCACCTGTCACCGGTCGTGGCCACGCTGTTCTTCGGCCTGGTCTCGCGCCATCGGCGCGTCGCGTTCAGCCAGACGCAGCGCAACTTCGGCGCGCTCGGCGAGCTGCTCACCGTGCTGCTGTTCGTGTTCGCGGCGTCCACGCTCAACTGGCGCCAGGTGGTGTCCGGTGGCACCCTGGCCCTGCTGGTGGTGGCCGCGCGCCTGGTCACCAAGACCGTGGGCGTAGCGCTGTTCTCGCACCTGTCTGGTATTTCGTGGCGCAAGGGCGCGCTGACCGGGCTCGCGCTGGCGCCGCTGTCGGTGTTCGTGATCCTGCTGCTCGAGCACGCGCGCCACGCCGGCGTGCAGGTGGTCGATGAACTGCGCGCGATGGCTGGCGTGACCATGCTGCTCGAAGTGTTCGGGCCGATCATCATCCAACGCGCCCTGCTGTGGGCGCACGAAGTACCGGAGCGCAGCCATGCCGCTTGAAGCCTTCAAACCTTCCGACCCGCTCACCGTCGGCGTCGAGCTTGAACTGCAGCTGGTGAGCCTGTCCGACCTGGACCTGACCGCGGCCAGCCCCGACCTGCTGCACCTGCTCGAGCGCAAACCGTTCCCCGGCAACGTGACGCCGGAGATCACCGAGAGCATGATCGAGATTAACTCGAGCGTGCACGCGCAATACCAGCCGCTGCTGGACCAGCTGCGCGAGATCCGCGACATCCTGGTCGCCGCCGGCGACCTGCTCAACATCGGCATCTGCGGCGGCGGCACCCATCCGTTCCAGCACTGGTCGGAGCAGAAAATCTTCGCCAAGCCGCGCTTCGAGCACCTCTCGTCGCTGTACGGCTACCTGGCCAAGCAGTTCACGGTGTTTGGCCAGCACGTGCACATCGGTTGCGGCAGCGGCGACGATGCGCTGTACCTGCTGCATTCGCTCAGCCGCTATATCCCGCACTTCATCGCGTTATCAAGCTCCTCGCCGTTCGTCCAGGCCCAGGACAGCCTGTTCGACTCGGCGCGCCTGAACTCCGTGTTCGCGTTCCCGATGAGCGGGCGGGCGCCGTTCACGCTGTCGTGGGACGAGTTCGAACACGTCTACTTCGCCAAGATGGAGCGCACCGGCATCATCAAGAGCATGAAGGACTTTTACTGGGACATCCGGCCCAAGCCCGAATTCGGCACGATCGAGCTGCGCGTGTGCGACACGCCGCTGACGGTCGAACGGGCGGCGGCGCTGGCCGGCTACCTGCAGGCGCTGTGCCGGCACCTCTTGCTGCGCACCGAAACGCCGCCGGTCGAGGACGACTACCTGGTCTACAACTACAACCGCTTCCAGGCCTGCCGCTTCGGACTGGACGGCGCGGTCACCCATCCCAAGACGTATCAGACGATGTCGCTGCGCGAAGACATCCTGGCGACGCTGCGGATGATGACCCCGCACTTCGAAGCGCTGGGCAGCCGCGACGCGCTGCTGCATCTGGAAGCGGCCGTCGCCGAAGGCAGCGACGCGAGCTTCCTGCGCCGCCAGTACGAGCGCCAGGGCAGCCTTGAAGGCATGGTGCACGCCGCGATCCAGCGCTTTCGGGGCGAGCGCCGGATGAGCTGAGCCGTCAGAACCGGGTCTCGCGCGCGGCGCGCAGGAACTCGTCGAGCACCGGGGTGCAGTCGAGCAGGTCGACCCCGCCCGCACGGTGGAATTCGGGATGCCACTGCAGGCCCATGACGAAGTCGGCGCGGTCGTAGCGGATCGCCTCGATCACGCCGTCCGGGTCGGAGATCGCCTCGACCCGCAAATCGCGCCCAAGACGATTGACCGCCTGGTGGTGGATCGAGTTGACGGTCGGCCGCTGCTGGTCGGGAAACATCTGGCCCAGCGACGAGCCGGGCGGGAACACAATCGCGTGGCGGTGCGCGTCGTAATCCGAATGCACGTGCTCGAGCGAGTTGGGCAGGTCGGTCGCGACGTCCTGGAACAGCGAGCCGCCGAAGGCCACGTTAATCAGCTGGCAACCGCGGCAGATCCCGAGCACTGGCTTGCCGGCCTCGATGAACTCATGCAGCAGCTCCAGCTCGTAGATGTCGCGCGCGCGGTCGCCGACCCATTCGGGGCGCGCTGGCGTTTCATGGTAGGTCTGCGGCGCCACGTCGGCGCCGCCCTGCAGCACCAGCCCGTCCAGCTGGCGCGCGTAGTGGCGCAGGGTGATGTTACTGGGATGCAGGAGGCCATTCGTGTTAACCGTCGGCACCATCATCACCAGCACGTCGCGCGACATCACCCACTGTGCGATCGACTCCTCGAGATATTGCAGGTTCTTGCTGAGCAGTCCGCTCGCGCCCGGTTCAGGATGGTAGATGCGCGCGGAGACGCCGATGCGCAGTGTGCGGCGCATGAAGTCGCGCGAAAAGCGGTCGCGAAACGTGCGCCAGCGCGAGCTGAGCACGCGCCTGGCGAGTGCGAACGGGGTATCGCCGTGCCGCTGGTAACTGGACGGTCCGGCCGCGGCGCGGCGGTCGGGAACGCGGGCTGGTTCGGCAGGGCTGTCTTGCTCAGGCGGGCGCGGCTTGTCATTGTCATCTGCCATGTATCAACTATAGGCCGGCCACGACCGCGCACGATTCGAAGTTGTAACAAAAACTGAGTGCGGAAGCATGAAACGCTGGCAGACCGCTGTAGGGTGCGCACCTGTGCGCACGCGGTTCGCGAAGGCGGCGTCACGAAGCGGCAGCCGCGAGCCAGCGAATGGTGACCGCGTGCGCACAGGTGCGCACCCTACGCCTTGCGCACGATCCCGCTACCCAGGCAGCGACAACAGCTTGTGCAGCGCCGCCACCAGATGCCGCTCCGCCACCGGCTTGTCGAGCAGCCCGCGCACGCCGGCATCGCGCGCCCGCGCGCTGTCGTAATGGAAGGCCGGCCCCACCAGCAACACGACCGCCGTGCGCCCCCCGCCCTGCGCCTTGATCTTGCCGCACACCGCGTACGGATCGACGCCCGGCACCGAGGTGTTGATCATCACCAGCGACACCGGCGTCTCGTCGCACAGCCGCACCGCGGTCGGCGCGCTGTCGGTCCATTCGACCGGCCCCCGGCGCGCGCCCAGCACCTTGGCCACGTTGTCGCGGAACGCCCCGCCGCTGTCGATGATCAGCACCGCGCCGCTCGGCGGCGCCTGGCGCTGCGCTTCGTACCGCGCGGGGTCCGGCATGTCATCAATCAGCCGGGGATGGCGCCGGCGGTAACTGGACGGTCCGGCCGCGGCGCGGCGGTCGGGAACGCGGGCT
>NZ_SPUM01000146.1 GCF_004614195.1 Massilia horti
GTGCATGGGCATCACCCAGCACCACGTCGGCACCGCCAACGTGCGCGCGCTGTCGTCGCGCTCGCCCGGCGGCAGATGGGGTGCCCAGTCGGCCACCGTCCACGCCTCGACCGTACCCGGGTCGAGCCGCTTGTCGTCATACAGCATCAGGTAGGTCTTGAGCGCTTCGTACTGGCTTTCGCCCTTGGCGCCCTGGCGTAGCTGCTCCTCGAGGCGCAGCGCGATGCGCGCGAGCAGCACGTCACGCAGCAGTCGGCGGTAGAGCGTTACCGACTGCTCGCCCAGCTTGTCGCCCTGGAACAGCCCGAAGCGCAGCGCCAGCGGCACTTCGCGGCCACTTTCGGCATACCCCCAGGGCAGCGCGCGCGCCTGGTCCAGCAGCGCGAGCGAGGGCGCCAGGTCGGCCGTGCCGGCAGGCAGCGCCGCGGCTTGCGTCTGCAGCGCCCGCAGGCGCGCACCGTCCTCGCGCACCAGCTCCTGGTTGCGCGGGTAACTGGCGCCCCATCCTGCCAGCAGCGCCAGTGCGCCAACACACACCGCGCACACGCCGGCGCGCAGCAACCAGCGGTTGCGCCGCTCGCGCGCCGCGTTCAAGCCCGCCAGCCCGGCTTCCTGGAATACCACCTCGCGCAGCAGCCGCATCAGGAAGTAGCTCTTGCCGGTGGCGGCGGGCGCGGCCAGCAGCTTGTGCTCGAGCTCGAGCGTGCGTGCGAGCGTGCCGAGCACGCGGTCGAGCGGGGTCCCCTCCTGGGTGCCGCTGGTGAGGTAGACCCCGCGCAGCAGCGGCTGCTGGGCGAAGCGGCTGGCCATGAATGCCTGGCCGATGAAGTGCGCCACCAGCGGCCCGGCCAGGCTGACCTGCTGCGGAAAGCCGAAGATCGCGGCACGCCGCTGCGGGTCGCGCTCGGCCCGCAGGCGCTCGGTCAGGCCGGCGTTCACCCGTCGCTCGAGGTCGGCGAAGCCGGCCTGGAACGCGGCCTGGGCATCGAACCCCTGCACCTGCGCCTCGTGGTACGGGAAGGTCATGCCCCACACCTGGGTCCGTTCTTCTTGTCCGAGGTCGGCAAAGTATTCGGTGAAACCAGCCAGCAGGTCGGCTTTGGTGACGAGCAGGTAAACCGGGAAGCGCGTACCCAGCTTGTCGTACAGCTCGGCCAGGCGGCTGCGCACGGCGTCGGCATATTCGGCGCGCTTGGCCTGTGGCTGGGTCAGCAGGTTCGCCAGGTTGAGCGTGACGATCGCGCCGTTAAGCGGGCTTTTGGGGCGGAATTTGACGAGCAGGTCCAGGAAGCCCTGCCAGGCAGCGGCGTCCGCCTTGCGGTCGCTGTCCTGGGTGGTGTAGCGGCCGGCGGTGTCGAGGAACACCGCTTCATCGGTGAACCACCAGTCGCAGTTGCGGGTCCCGCCCACGCCCTTTACCGCGGCGGCGTCGCCGTCTTCGGCAAGCGGAAAGCGCAGCCCCGAACGGGTCAGCGCGGTCGTCTTGCCCGAGCCGGGCGCGCCGATGAACATGTACCAGGGCACCTGGTACAGGTACTGCTTGCCGCCTGCGCCGTCGAAGCGCATCCTGGACAACACGCTGGTGGCGTGCTCGAAGCGCTCCTTGAGCTGCGCCATCTCGTCGCGCCAGCACTGCGCGCCCGGGTCCTGGGTGACATGCCCCAGCTGGCCCAGCAGCTTGCGGTTGGCGTGCCACTGGCGCAGCGCGCGCACGCCCTCGTACCCCAGCCAGGCCAGCGCCAGCAGCAGCGCAGCCAGTGCCCGCGCGGCGCGCGTCTCGAGCGGGTAGCGGCCGGCGAAGCCGACCAGGTCGCCCGCCATCCAGACCAGCAGCATCAGCGCCAGCACGCCCATGCCACCCAAAAACCATCGATGTGTCAGCAGCTTTATCATGATCGGGAAAAATCAGGTTCAGGCGCCGCCCGTGCGCAGGGTGATTTCGACGCGCCGGTTGCGCGCCCGGTGGACACTGGAATCGTTGGGCACCAGCGGCTCCTGGTCGGCGCGGCCCTCGGCAGAGAGCCGGCGCGGGTCCTTGAGCATGGGCGCCATGTGGCGCAGCACCGAGCGCGCGCGTTCCTGTGACAGCTGCCAATTGGAGGGGAAGCGCGCGCTGCGGATCGGCAGGTCGTCCGTGTGGCCGGTGATGGTGACGCTGCCGGCGACCGCGTTCAGGGCCGCCGCGATGCGCGCCAGGGATGGCTCGAACGCCGGCGCGATGCTGGCGCTGCCCGATTCGAACAGGTCGCTCCCGCGCAGCAGCACCCGGCTCTCGCCCGCCGTTTCGATGACCTCGACCAGGCCCTCCTCGATTTCGGGCGCGAGAAAGCGGCGCAGCAGCGGTTGGGCGGGAGGCACGGGCTGCGGCACGTACGCCGGCATTTTCACCTGCACTTTGCCGAACGCGAGCGAGTCGGAAACCTCGTTCAGCGAGAAGCTCAGCCACAGGTAGCCGCACAGCAGCAGCAGGGCCGTGCCCGCCGCGGCCGGCCACAGCATCAGGAAGCGGTTGTGCTTGCCGATGGGCGCGTGCTCGCCGCGCCATGCGGGGCTGAGCTCGCGCTCGTACGACCCGCGCACGGGCCGGATGATGCCGGCCACGCGCTCGCGCAGCGCATCGAGCTGCGCGGCGCCGTTGTCGACGACCCGGTAGCGGCCCGCGAACCCCAGGCACAGGCAGACGTACAGCAGTTCAAGCAGGTCGATGTTGCGGGCCGGGTCTTCCGCCAGGCGATTAAGCAGGTGGAAGAATTTCTCGCCGCCCCAGGTCTCCTTGTGCAGCGTCACCAGCAAGCTGTTGCGGACCCACTCGGCGGTGCCGCCCCACGGGGTGCCGGCCACGGTTTCGTCGGCCATCGTCGCCAGCGCGTAGCGCGCGATCAGCACCGTTTCCGCAGCCACCCCGCGCGAGCGCGCGCCACTTTCAAACTGCTGGATCTGCTGCAGCAGCTTCGGGCGCAGGCCAGCCGGGTCGGGGTGGGTGATGCTGGCGCGGATCGTCGCCAGCGCGGCCAGCAGCCCACTGGCGCAGGCCACCAGCGGGTTCAGGCCGGCGAAGGCCTGCAGTTCGGCCAGCGACGCGTCAGGCAGCGGGGCAGCCGCGGCCAGCGCGGCGGGGCGCTGCCCGAAGACGCGCGTGGCGTCGTGGTCGTCGTACTGTATGGAACTCGACATGATGGGTGGCCTCTTCACACTGCGTCACGGACCGCCCACAGCTGCAGTGCCAGCCCTGGGAAGTCGCCGGCCACGTGCAGGGCCAACATGTGCGCCGCTTCCACCCCCTTCCAGAATTCGCTCTGGCGGTCCAGAGCGAAATAGGTATAGCCGGCGTGGTAGGGCAGCTGACGTGGCGCCACCGGCAGGGCCTGGGTGGCAATGCCGGGCAGGTGCGACATCACGAGGTCGCGCAGCTTGTCCGGCGGGCCGATCTTGATCTGGGTCGGAAACCCGCTGCGCAGCTGCTCCGACGGCATGTCGGCGCTCACCGCCAACACGAAGCTGGCGCCGCGCAGCAGCTGCACATCGCGCACCTCGCCGAGGAAGGCGCCGCGGCCCTTGTCGGCCAGCGGGATCGCGATGGCGGTCTGGTCCAGCACGGCGGTCAGGGCCTGCCGGATCTGCTCGATCACCGGGCGAAAGCTGGCCTCGGGGTCGCGGTGCTGGTATGGCTGGAACGAGACGGCGCGCCGGTCGCGCCGGGCGAAGCTCGCCAGTTCACCGGCCAGCATCAGCATCTCGCCGTACAGGTGCTCCGGATGCAGCCGCGCGCGCTGGCCAAGGTGCGTGAACAACGGGTCGACACGGTTGCACAGCTGCAGCAGCAGGAAATCGGCGAACTCGGCCACCCCTTTGCCGCCGGGCTGGGCGACCCGCGCCGCCAGGGCGGCTGCGCGGTGGCGTACCAGGCCGGCGACTTCATTGACATAGTCGAACAGGCGCGCCGACACCCGCACATCGAGGGATACCGGGATGAATTCGTCATCGAGGACCAGGCCGCCGTCAGCGCGCTTCTCACGCACACGCGCCAGGGGCAAGTCGCATTGGGCAGAGCTGACATCGGCCGCCAGGCGCAGCCGCAGGTTCAGGGTGCCAGCCTTGAGCACGGCCACAGCGTCGTGCTCCGCGAGCGCGTCGCGCACCTCGAATTCGCAGCCGTGCCAGCGCAGCACGTCGGTCGCCAGGCCCTCGGCCAGCGTGGCATCGGCCATCCCGGGGCGACGCAGCGGCAGGCACAGTGACACAACCGCATCCTTCACCTCGTCACCGACGTCCAGCGGCTGCGGCAGTGGAGCGTCGTCCGGCACACGGAACGGCGTGCCATCCGGCATGATGCCGGCCGCTGCCGCCAATCCTAGCTTGCCCAGCTTGAGCAGCTCGCGGTCCACTTGCAGCTCGGTAAAACCGAAACCATAGGCGAAGTGGCTGTCGAACCGCTGTTCGAGAAGGTGTTCGTGATAACGGTCTTGCTGCTGGAAATGGTGCGGCCGGACAAATAATCCTTCCGACCATAGCACCCGATTATGTTGTGACATTCTGAATTCTTTCCCGGTGGGCTTAAAACCGCTTTTTAATCCGCAACAGAAGCGTCGATTTTTGAATCCATTCAGAAATATTTGCTTGGAAAATACGAGTTCTATTTGCAAAATATTCTTTCCGAAATCAACTCGATTTCGGCTCGGTTTCCAAGCAACTCTTTTAAGGATAGCAGGGCCGTTAAGAGAGAAATTGTTCTAGCTCTAAATCTCCTGCGAAAAATCCTCACGTCAAAACCTAGGCTGGAGGGAAATATTTACTCCTAAAAACACCCGATCGGCAAATGGGTTATTAAGGATGTGCGGGACAGCGGAAAGGCGGGGAGAATAGAAAGTTGCCGAGCAAATCGCTGTAGGCAATAAAATGCGGACTTGTCCAGATTCAACGATTAACGCGTTAAAGCGATAAGGGAAAAATAAATGCCACGCTCCGTCCGTTTGCTTGCAGGCGTCTGCGTTATGCTGGCTTCGATTTCGGCACGCGCCGACTTGTACGATGAAATTCAGGTGTATGACGATTACATCAATCGTCCCAAGCAGTTTGGGCTTGAACTGCACCTGAACAGAACAATGAGCGGCCGGTCCACGCCCGACTATCCAGGCGAAATTCCGCCAGCGCACGGGACCAGGGCGACTTTCGAATTTTCCTATGGGTTGACCGAACAGGTGGAATTGGGCGCTTATCTCCCCACAGTGTTCGACCAGCACGGCAATTACTATCTGGCCGGCAGCAAGTTGCGATTGAAATGGGTGCCGCGCCGTGCTCCTGAGGAAGGCGGCGTCTTCTATGGCGCGAACTTCGAGTTGGGAAGCATCCGGCACCAGTTCGAAGCCTCGCGCTACGCGTTCGAACTGCGGCCGATCATCGGCTATCGAGACCCTGACTGGTTATTCGTTATAAATCCGGTTTTGGGATATCCACTCAGCCGAGGCTATCGTGCCGACGGTTTCGATTTTTCTCCCCAATTGAAGGTGTCCAGGAACGTCCAGCCGGGGATTGGCGTCGGCATCGAAACCTATATGAGCTTTGGTAAATTATTCAAGCCGACACCGCTGAGAAAGGGAGCACAAACCTTGTACCTGGCCTTGGACGTCGACCGGGCCCCCTGGGTGTTCAACGTTGGTATCGGGCGCGGCTTGACTGCCGCCAGTGACCGCTGGACGATCAAGGCAATCTTCGAGCTACCAGTCGACGTGCGCTGACCTGGTACGCGCAAGGCAGGTTCAGCTGCCGACCAGGATTACCGTGTAGCCGCCTACCAGTGTGCCGTTCATCCGCTGGCGCACGCGCAGCACGGCCGCCTCGCCGCGCTTGATGTCGGCAATGCTGGCATGGAACGGGATCGCCTGCGGATCGCAGCCGCGGCGTACCTTCTCGACGCGCTGGAGCAAACCCTGGCGTAGCTCGAACGGCAGCGTCGCCAGGCGCTGCAAACGGCTGTCAGCCACCACGGCCGGCGACAGGCCGTAACTGACCGGATTGGCCGGCAGGTGAAGCCCAGGGTCGGCCAGACCAGTGTACAGTTTGAGCCAGGGCATCGTGTCGGGCGCCTCGAGTACCGCTTCCACCTCGGCGTTGCCGGGCTGCCCCACGTAGCCCAGGCTCAGCGCGAGGTCAATCGCCGCGGGCGAGGACGAGGGCACCACCGCAATGTTGCGCTGGGCGACGTGGCGGTCCTCGGCTGCCGCGAATTGGTCGGGTGCAACCGGATCGAGGATCGGTTCGTGCACCCGCACCACCAGGCACTCGTGGCCACCGTTGATGATGCTCGGCACCCAGGTTTCAGGGCACTTGACGATGGCGTGGCAGCCGTGGCTCAAGTAGCGCCCGTCCGGGCCGTCGACTTCCTGCCATTCCGTGGCGTTGTTGAATCGGTTGCCCAGGTCGACCGTGACCGCGCCGATGAAGTTGGCGTCGGCGCGCGAAATCCCAAGCGACGGGTTAAACCAGTAGAACTCGACCCGCACGAAGTACGCCGGCGCCTTGCCGAGGTTCCAGACGTGCGCGTACAGCGTGTTGGGTGCGTCGGCACGCGCGACGCCGCCGGTAGTGGCGGGCCGCAGCGGTGCGGTCGATGCTTCCTGGCCGGGCACCACGTAGATGTCGGGCGATTCCCAGAACACGCCCGACAGCCTGCGGGCACCGCTGTCGCCGGCGTTGGCACGCACGAACAGGAATGGCACGAATTCGTCCTTGCGCGGCCCGAAGGTCGGCCCGTCGCGCAGGATGCCGGCCAGCTGGCCGCGGAACCACGGGATTTCACCGGCGCTGCCAGGTGGCGGGCGGTTCACCGTTTCTGGCCGCTGAGGCGCGGTCTTCGTCTGGGGCGGGGCCGGTTGCGGCAACTCTACCGTTCCCGGAAACGGACAATGCGCGGGCGGGGGACAGTGGGGCGGCCGGGACGGTCCGCAGCGGTGGGCGTCGCAGCAGCGCGGGCATGGGTCGCTGCCGCCGTGCTGATGACAGTTACAGCGGCAGGGATGATCTTTGCCATCAGTTTTCATGCTGCCCCCTGTCGGAATCGGGTTGTACCAAAGGTTGCGCGCTTTCGCGTTTGGCGCGCGCCAGCGTAGCCTGAATCCCCGCCAGCCCGATCACGCCGCCGCAACCCGGATCGGGCAGGCCCGGGCCGGTCCAGTGGATCTGCAAGGGCACGTTCGGATTGTATAGCGCGTTGTACGGCGGGTCAGCCTGCGACGGCCAGGTGCACGGTGGCTGGTACTTGTAACCTTCCGGGTCGCCCACGCCGTCCGCGTTCGCATTGCGGTTCCAGTCCCAGCAGTGGTGGCCGTAGCCGCGGTCGGCGTCCAGGTTCCAGTCGACCAGCGGTACGGGCGTGCCCCCTGGCTGCGGGTTGGTGCGCGACTCGAGCCAGATCAGGTAACTGGAAAAGCCGACCGCATCGCCAAGGTGGCGGTTGGCGCGCAGCAGCGGCCCGACTTCGTTGGCGGCATCCTGGTCGGGCGCAATTTCGAGCTTGTCGCGAATTTCGGCGTCGGTTGGGGTGTTCTGGAACAGCACGTCCGGGCTGGCACGGCGCGGGTAGGGGCTGGACCAGGTGAGCGGCAGTTCCGCTTTCTGGTCGAGCGGGTATTTCCACGGATGTTTGTATTCGTCCCCCGGATGCAGGCGCGGGTAGTTGGGGTCGCGGAAGGGGCGCTGGTCCAGCGGCGCCGGCTCGAAGCCCGGAAAGATGTTGCCGACATCGTCGAGCGCGCTGCGGAAGGCTTGCGCGTCGGGGATGCCGATTTTCACCAGCCCGATCGCGATTTCGTCCTTCATCGGCACCAGGTAGCCGGCCATGACCAGCACCGCGCGGAAGTTCTTCAGCAGGTGGAACAGCGGCAGCTCCAGCGCGTAGTACAGGCCCAGGCGCAGCGGGTAGGTGGCGATGTCGGCCAGGACCGCCCATGGCAGCGTGGCCAGGTACACCGCCACCTCGACGATGTACATCAGCACTTTGATGACAGACAGGATGAAGTCCAGCACATCGTCCCACCAGTCGCCGTCCTTGCTGCCGCTGCCCGGTGCCCCTTCCTGCGGGTCGCTCATGGTCGGGAACTGCAGGTTGGGGAACAGCTCGGGCGGCTCTGGCGGCTCGTGAGCGAAGCCGTCCACCGTGGTCAGCTTGAGGAACTGGTACAGCAACCGGTAGGTTTCGCCGATCAGTTCCGCGTTGGGTTTGCCGTCGTTGTCGCGCAGGATTCTCGGGTGCTTGCCGTCCTTGTAGTAGACCGCGGTGATCGTGTTGTACAGCAGCTCGCCGATCGGGGCGGCCAGCTCTGAATCGAGGTCGAGCCGGCGCCGCCGGGTCCAGTTGTCGCGCAGCGTGCCGCCGCTCGGGTAGGCCGGGCGCGGCACGGCGGATTGGTCGCCTTCGTCGAACGCGATGTCGTAGTAGAGCGCCGATTCGGTCAGTTGCGGGTACTGGTCGCCATGCGCGGGGCCGGTCGGATCGCGCAGGTAGCGGAATGCGTCCATGTGGTTTTCAACCAGATGGTGGCGTTGCCAGTGCAGCCGGAAAGGGCCGCCGGCGATCGCATTGACCAGCGCGTGTCCGGTGACGTCGGTGGCGACGTGGGTCATGTAGCCCAGTGCGTATGCGCGCGCCCTGTCGCGCGCGTCGGCGTCCTCGAACTTGCCGGCCTGGTTCCACAGCTCGCGGCCGAACTGGCCGGTTTGACGGTAATGCAGCATGTCCGACCACAGGAACGCCTGTTCGTCGAAGCCCTTGTTCAGCCCGAGCGAGAAGAATTCAAAGATGTCGCCCTGCTGGATCACGAAGTCTTCCAGCGCCGTGACCAGGATGCCCGACAGATCGCCCGCGATATTGCCAACCACCTCCGACAGGCCGCCGGTCAGGCGGCTCATCTCCTCGGCGGTATCCTCCGAGATGGGCCCCAGATAGCGCTCGTACTTGCTGATGTACGGGTCGATCGCGTCGTAGATCTTCTGCAGGTAGTGCGACACATTTACCAGCACGCTTGAGAGCGGCAGCGGCCCCTGGTCGCGAAAGTCGGGAAGGAAGAAGAACAGGTCCGGGCCGATCGCACCAAGGCTGGCGAAATTTGGATGGCGCAGCATCAGCTGCGCCAGTTGCGCGGTGTCGGTTCCGACCCAGGCCGGGTTGATCCGGTCGCTGCGCACCGGGGTGAACTTGCCGCGGCTTAGCGCCAGCGCGGTGGCGCGCATAGCATTCAGGTGAATGTAAGGTCCGGGCATGGCGCCTCCCACGTACGCGAGCGGTTGTGCTCGCTGGAAGGTTTACGATAGGCGCGAAACTTGGCGACTTTTTGATCTATATCAAGACATGCAAAAGTATTATGAACTTTTGGGCAGGTCTAAGACATCTTCATCGGCGATCCCTTCCACGATCATCGGGAAAATGCGCCTGCCGGAGAGTGTCTGGTGCGGTTTCGTTGATAGATGTCGCCTGGCCGGGAAGCACGATGTGGCGGGCCTCCACGAGTTGCCAGAAAAAGAGCCCCGGAAGTCCCAGCGTGACGTCGGGTACTCGCTTGACCAGCGCGAGCGCGAGCGCGAATTCCACCGGTATGCCGTACGCCCGGCCAAGCAGGAGAAAAGCTGCCTCCTGCACGCCGAACGAGCCCGGCACGGGAAAGGCGGCAGTGCGTATTCCCTGGGCGAGACTCTCCAGCACCATTGCTTCCACAATGCCGGGTTTGGCTCCCATCCATTCGAGCGCAATCCACACTTCCCCTGTTCCAAAAAACCAGCCCAGCAAGTGAACCAGGATGGCACTGAAAATCGCCCCGTGATTTGCGTAGATGGCCTGCAGGTTCTCATGCAGCTTCGGATCGCCATGGAGGGGCACCTTTGACCAGCGGGCCGCCGCAAGCATGCGGCGTTCGATGAAGGAGAAGAAACCGGCGCGTTGCGCCACATAGAAGCCGGCCATGGCTGCTGCCCCGACCACGATCCCAACCAGTGCCCACCCGATGATGACACCCTTGCGCCCGCCTGCTGCGAGCAGCATTAGTCCAATGGCCGCGAACAGCAGTCCGCAAAAGGCCTGAATCAACAGGTCAGCCAATATTGAGGCAGCTGCAAGGCCAGCGGACACGCCGGTAAAAGTCAACAACCGTCCGCCGACGATCTCCCCGCCGACCGACGCGACGGGCAAAAGCGCGTTGACTGCCTCCCTCAGCCAGCGCAGGAAGACGAACAGCTTCAGGCTCTGTGCCGTCATGGGGCGGGCGATCAGGCCCCATGCTGTACCAGCCAACGCGATGATGACGGCACGGACAGCCACGATTGCGATAATGCTCCATCCAATGCGCATGATGGCATTCGCCACTTTAGCCGCGTCATTGTGCACGACGAGTGCAATGGCCGCCAGGAACCCACATGCAGCGAGAACCGCGCCGATCACCACGCCGCCGCCTTTCGTTGAACCATTACGCTTCATGCGACTTACATGGTTTGCAAATTCTGCGTCACGGGCTACATGCCGCCTTCGGACGGATTGATTTCAAAAGAAAAGGTATGAGTGCCCGCTTCGATTTTCGTTCGTCGCGCTGCGGGCGCCGCCAAAAGCCCGTTAAGCCTTGCGCTCAATTTTTTCGCAGCCACACGCTCATGCTTTTTGCTCAGGGCTCGCCATTGCGGCCAAATGCGCGAAAGCCCGGGCGTTCGCTCAACCGTTCGTAATAGTCGACCACCGCCGGGTACCGCGGCCGCTCGCTGCCAGTTGCTGGTCGAGGATTCCGATATGCCGGTTCCAGTTCGCGACGCTGGCTTGTATTTGGTCCGGGTCACGATAAGCCGGGTTGCCGCGCACCTCCAACAGAGGTAAGTCGAACTTCGCATCCTGGAAGCCGGCGCTGCGAATATTCATTTCTTTGATCGGAATTTCGCACACACCAGCAATTTGAACGCCCTAGAATCGAACCAATTCTTATCCGACGGAAAAGCAACATGACCACACGTCCAGGCGCCATGCGCGCAATTTTCCATGGCTGTGCAATGGCATGGGCGATCGCAACCGCCTACGCTGCCGAACCTGCGCCTTCCGCCACCGGTGGCTTGCGTCCTAATCTGGAAAATCAAGTCTCTCAGGCGCTTCGCTATCGGCCGGAGGGCGAGGATTTCGTCATCAAGAATGGCGGCGAGTTCTTCAACCGCCCGCTGTACGGTGGTAACACGGCGTTTCGTGTCGATGGCGGCGACAAGCCCGAATTCACGCTGTATCTGCCTGGCCGCGGCGGCAATCTGCGGCTGGCGGTACGCACTGCCGCAGGCATCAAATGGCTGCATGACGCGGCCACCATCGTCACCCGTTACCGGCCTGGCGAGCTGCGTTACGAGATCCGCGACCCCATTTTGGGGAACGAAGGTACGGTGGAGATCGTGGCGTTGGCATACCACTCCAGCGAGGGCATGGTGGTGCGCGCGCAGGCCCGCGGCCTGGCCTCGCAAGCCGAACTCGTGTGGGCTTATGGCGGCGTGAACAGGGAGCGCGGCAAGCGTGATGGCGACATCGGCACGGAGCGCGTCCCCATCAGCCAATACTTCCAGCTGCAGTCTTCCTTTGCCAAAGGTAACGAGATCACGCTCGACCAGAATGGGTTCACACTCAAAGGGGCCGCGACTATTGCCGGGGTCGTGCCAAGTGGCGCGGTGCTGCATGTGGCCGACGCCGCATTGTGGAACGATCTGCCGGCGTTGCTGCAAGCAGGCCAGGCGGCGACCAGTACCCCGGTCGTCGTCGGACGAGTTCAACTGCGCAACGACGCACCGCTGCTGCTGTCGCTGCAGCGCCTGGACCGCGCGCAGATCGGCGATCTGGCAACCTACGCTGAGGTGGGCGCACGCAAGGGGGCGCAACAGGCGCAGGCTGCTCCGGTGCCGCGCTACAAGCCCGACCAGCTACCGGCCGCGTTCGCGGCTACCCAGCAGCACTTCGCGGCGTTGCGCCATCAGGTCGTGATCGACACGCCCGACCCGTATCTGAACGCTGCGGCAGGCGCGCTCAACGTCGTCGCCGACGCGCTGTGGGATGATCAAGCACAGGCCATCATGCACGGTTCCATTGCTTGGCGCACCAAGCTGTTAGGCTGGCGCGGTCCGAATGCGCTGGACGCCTTGGGTTGGTACGACCGCGCCCGTCTTAATTTCGACACTTGGCTGACCAGGCAAGATACCTCCCCGATCCCGGCCAAGCTGCCGCCTGCCGACGCCGACAGCCATCTGGCCCGCAGTGAAGCCGCGCTCCATTCGAACGGCGACATGTCGCACTCGCACTATGACATGAACATGGGGTTTATCGACGCCCTGTTCCGGCATCTGCTGTGGACTGGAGACCTGGACTACGCGCGCCAGGTTTGGCCGATGATCGAGCGCCATCTCGCCTGGGAGCAGCGCCTGTTCCGGCGCGAATATGGACCGGATAAGCTACCGCTGTACGAGGCCTATGCGGCGATCTGGGCCAGCGACGACCTCTTTTACAGCGGCAGCGGCGCCGCCCATTCGAGCGCCTACAACTACTATGCCCACCGCAGTGCTGCCCGGCTGGCGCGCCTGATCGGCAAGGATGGCAGTGCATATGACCGCGAGGCGGACCTGATCGCGCAAGGCATGCGCAAATACCTGTGGCTGCCGGAACGGGGCGCGTTCGGCGAATACCGCGACCTGTTGGGCCTGCAGCGCCTGCATCCGAGCTATGCACTCTGGACCTTCTACCACACCATCGATTCCGAGGTGCCCTCGGCCCAGGAGGCATGGCTGATGGCGGCCGATCTGCGGCGCCATCTCAAGCCAATCCCCGTCACCGGCCCGGGCGTTCCCACCGATGCCGGCTACGCTGTCTTGCCCTCCACTGACTGGATGCCGTATTCCTGGTCGATTAATAATGTCGTAATGGGCGAGAACGTGCACACCGCGCTGGCGCTGTGGCAAGCCGGGCGCGCTGAAGAAGCCTATACGCTGACCAAGAGCGCGCTGCTGGCCAGCATGTACATGGGAATTTCGCCGGGTAATGTCGGCACGCTGAATTACCTGGACGTGTACCGCCGCGAATCCCAACGTGATTTCGCCGACGGCGCGGGTGTCACCGCGCGTGCACTGGTCGAAGGGCTGTTCGGCATCCATCCGGACGCGCTGGCACACACGCTGACGGTTCGCCCTGGATTCCCCGCCGGCTGGTCGCACGCGAGTCTGCGCCATCCTGCAGTGGGCCTGGCTTATCAGCGAACGGGCAAGACGGAACGCTGGACTCTCAGCCAGCCTGGGGATCGCTTTGGAAAGCTGGTCCTGCGCATTCCCGCACGTTATAACCAAATCAGGGAGGTGACGGCCAACGGCAATGCCGTCAGCTGGCGGGCCGCCCCGGACGCGGTGGGCAATCCGGCCGTGCTGATCGACACCCTGATGGGCAAGCAAACAGAGATCGCCATCGTGTGGGACGGCGAGGCCATTCCGGCATCCAAGCCGCAGCAAGGGGCCGGCACGGCCACAGGCGGCTTCGTCCCACAGCGCAGTGGGGAATTCACCTGGCTGGCGCCTACGGACGCGATTGCATCGTCGTCACCGTATCCGAAACCTGTGCTGGAACCGCTGGATTGGACGCGGCCACGCACCGGAACGCAATTGACCATGGTGGACCTGACGCCATGGTTCAATGACAGCGTGACCGAGATCTACAAAGCGGGCAAATATCTGTCGCCCCGTTCGCCCTATGTGTCGCTCAGCCTGCCTTCCCAAGGGCTGGGCGCATGGGCCGGCCACGTCAACGACATGGCGAAAATCGATGACAACGGCCTGCGCCAGAAGGCACCTCTGACAATGCCCAACGGCGTGCAGTTCACGACGCCGAGTGCGGCTGGGCAGCACAACATTATTTTCGCTTCACGCTGGGACAACTATCCCGCCCAGGTCGTTGTGCCGTTGTGCGGCAAGGCGTCTGACGCTTGGGTTTTAATGGCGGGTTCCACCAACTATATGCAGAGCCGCATCGATAACGGCGAAGTGGTCGTGACGTACGACGACGGCACCGAAAGCCGGCTGGCGCTGACCAATCCGGAGAACTGGTGGCCCATCGAAGAAGACTACTTCATCGACGATTATCAGTTCCAACGTCCAGGACCTCGGCCACCACGGATTGACCTGAAAACTGGCCGCATCCGGCTGTCTGGGGAGGGCAAGCCCGGCCAGCGCGTGGACGGCGGAGCGGCGAGCGCACTGCATTTGTCACTCAATGCCGGCAAATCGCTGCAGAGCCTGACCCTTCGCACGCTCAGTAACGACGTCGTGATCGGCCTGATGGCTCTTACGCTTGAAGGGCCCAAGTCTGCGAAGCCGACCGCGGCGGGCGCTGCGTGCCTGAGCAAATAACAGCTTCTTCAAGCTATGTTCTCATCGGAGGATTTTACAAATGAATTTGGATGAAGCGCGCCGCCTGGTCGAGCGTCAGATTCTGCCCCGCTTTGAAAATGTTGAAGCAGCTGTCATAGGCGGCTCCATCGCGCGTGATCAGGGAACGAATACTTCGGATATCGATTTGCTCGTCCTGTTTGGTAACGTTAAGAATGCTTGGCGTGAAACGCTCAGGATAGATGGCCAGACCGTGGAGCTCTTTGGCCACGACTTGAGCTCATTCGACTATTTTTGCAGGCAAGTAGATCGGCCTGCTGGACGAGTCCCGCTGGCGATGATGGTGATCGAGGGGAAAAATGTTCTCGAACACTCAGCGATATACGATGACCTCTATCGGCTTGCACGCGTCATTTACGAAGAAGGGCCGCCCGTCCTGTCGGAAGATGCCCTGGCAAGTCGGCGATATGAAATTACTACATTGCTTGAAGATTTGGTCGACAGCACCGCCTCAGATGAAACGCTCGCTACTGCCAACAAGCTGTACGACGTCTTGGCGAATTTCGTCCTCAGAGCGAGTGGCAACTGGACTGGAGTAGGCAAGCACCTTGCTCGTCGTCTCAAAGCATACAGTCCAGAAATCGCCCAGGGTCTTCACTATGCCATGACCCAAATTGTCACCGATACCCCTGCCGGTAAAGAAGCGTTCACTCAGCTGGTGGCCAGTGTATTACATCCTTACGGCGGGCTCTTATTGGACGGCCATATTTTGCATGCGCCTCCAGAATGGAAAAGTGCCATACCAATAGTTTCGGGCGCGTGAACAGGCGCCGTTGGATGCAGTCTAACCACGGGAAGCCGTACCTCGTCAGGCGAGTGAAGGACCATCGTGGGCAACATCGGATCACCTGCATTTCTTCAGTCGCCGGGGCTCACGCTCGATGCGCAGGCCCTGGCAGTCGAACTGTCGCGCGAGATTTCGGGCGAAGTCAGGTTTGATGGCGGAAGCCGCTCCTTGTATGCGACCGACGCCTCCAATTATCGCCAGGTGCCGATCGGCGTCGTGATTCCGCACACGGTCGACGGGCTGTTGAAGACGCTGGAAATTTGCCGCAAGCACAACGCCCCCGTTCTGGCGCGCGGTGCCGGTACCTCACTGTGCGGCCAGACCTGCAACGTCGCTGTCGTCATCGACACTTCCAAATACCTGAACCGGGTAATTTCGGTGGACCCGCAATCGCGCCTGGCCCGCGTGGAGCCCGGCGCAGTTTGCGACTCGCTGCGCCACGCCGCGGAAAAACACGGGCTTACTTTCGGCCCCGACCCTGCCACGCACAACCGTTGCACACTGGGCGGCATGATTGGCAATAACTCCTGCGGCGCGCACTCGGTCATGGCTGGCAAAACGGTCGACAACATCCACCGCTTGGAAATCGTCACCTACGACGGCTTGCGTATGTGGATCGGCCCGACCTCGGATCAGGAATTGGAGCAGATCATCCGCGAAGGTGGCCGCCGCGGCGAAATATATGCGGATTTGAAAGCGCTGCGCGACCAGTATGCCCAGCAGATCCGTACGAGATTCCCGAAGATTAAACGCCGCGTCTCCGGCTACAACCTCGACCAATTACTGCCGGAAAACGGCTTTAACGTTGCACGTGCGCTGGTCGGCACCGAAGGCACCTGTGTCTGGGTGCTGCAGGCAGAAGCGCAACTGGTGCACAGCCCGCCCGAGCGTGTAGTGGTGGTGCTGGGCTATTCCGACATTTACGCCGCGGCCGACCAGACGCCCGCGATTCTCCCCTTCGGGCCCATTGCACTGGAGGGACTCGACGGGAGCCTGATCGAGGACATGCGGCGCAAGCACCTCGACCTGAGAAATGTCGCCTGTCTGCCCAAGGGCAACGCCTGGCTGCTGGTCGAATTCGGCGGCGACACCAAGGACGAGGCGCAGGCCAAGGCCAAGGCCATGATTCAGGCGCAAGCGCAGCATACGGTCGCCCAGCAAATCTATCTGGACCGCGAAACCCAGAACCGGGTGTGGGCGATCCGCGAAACGGGTGCGGCGGCCCGCAATTCTGTCCCCGGCCAGCCGGAAGTCTATCCGGGCTGGGAAGACGCCGGCGTCGACCCACACCGGATCGGCGACTATCTGCGCGACTACATGAAACTGCTCCACAAATACGGCTACGACACGTCGCTCTACGGGCATTTTGGCGATGGCTGCATCCATGGCCGTATCAGTTTCGATTTCAGTACCAGGGAAAGCGTCGCGCACTGGCGCAAGTTCCTGTTCGAAGCGGCCGATCTGGTGGTGGCTTACGGCGGCTCATTATCTGGCGAACATGGCGATGGCCAGGCACGCGCCGAACTGTTGCCGATCATGTTCGGCGAAGAGCTGGTGAACGCTTTCCGCATCTTCAAATACATCTGGGATCCGCAGGGCCGCATGAACCCAGGCAAGGTTGTCGATGCGTATCCTCTCGATGCCAATCTGCGCGTGGGCCCGGAATACAAGCCGGTCCCGCTCAAGCCGATACACTTTGCCTTCCGCAAGGACAACGGCAGCTTCCTGCATGCCGCACAGCGCTGCGTTGGCACCGGCAAATGCCGCCGCATCGAAGGTGCCGCGATGTGCCCGAGCTATCGCGCCACGGGTGAAGAAAAAGATACCACCCGCGGTCGTGCGCGACTGCTGTTCGAAATGATGAACAGCGACTCGCCCATGGATCACAGCTTCCGGAATGAGCATGTGAAGGAAGCGCTCGATACCTGCTTGTCGTGCAAGAGCTGCAAGAGCGAATGTCCGGTACAGGTCGACATGGCATCGTACAAGGCGGAGTTCTTTTCGCAGTATTACCTGGAAAAACATCGCCCTATCCAGGCCTACACCATCGGCCAGATCGCCCGCTGGGCGCGCATCGGTTCCTTCATGCCCGGCGTTACCAACTTGTTCACCCAATCGCCCGTCCTGCGCGACGTGATGAAAATGTTGGCGGGCATCGCGAAGCAGCGGCAGATTCCGCGTTTCGCCAGCCAGACTTTCGTTCAGTGGTTCCAGAAGCGCCCGCCGAAGAACGAGCAAAAACAGAAACTCCTGCTATGGCCAGACACGTTCAACAACCACTTTCATCCCGAGGTGGCGCAGGCCGCGGTTGACGTGCTCGAACATGCCGGCTTCCAAGTCATCATTCCGAAACAACATCTGTGCTGTGGCCGTCCGCTGTTCGACTTTGGCATGCTGGACCAGGCAAAAAAACAGTTCAGCGAGATTCTTGCCGCGCTGCGCCAGCACATACTCGACGGTATTCCCCTGGTCGGCCTTGAGCCGAGCTGCGTCACCGCGTTTCGCGATGAATTGCTGAATATGTTCCCGGATGACGAGCTGGCGAAAAAACTCAGCGGCCAGTCTTACCTGCTTAGCGAGTTTCTCGACAAGGTGGGATACAAACCGCCGAAGATGACAGGCAAAGCCATCGTGCATATCCACTGCCACCACAAGGCCGTGATGGGCGCGGAGGCGGAGCGCAACATTTTGAATAAAACCGGATTGGCCATCCAGATTCTCGACTCAGGCTGCTGTGGCATGGCCGGATCATACGGATTCGAACCGCAACATGTGGAGGATTCGCTGAAGATCGCGGAAAAGGTACTGCTGCCGGCAGTGCGTAATGCGGAGCGAACCACGCGCGTGATCGCCGATGGTTTCAGCTGCCGTGAACAGGTATATCAGAGCACGGAACGGCGCACGCAGCACCTGGCCGAGGTGCTGCGCGACGGCATCAGGAATGCCAGTGACTGAGCTGCCATGAAAACGTCATCCTGCTGGTGACGCTTTCCGCGGTTCTTACCGGCTGGCGCGCAGCACTTCCATTTCGGCCCGCAAGGTGCTGCGTTCGGCATGGGCGGCGTCGAGCTGCGCACGCAGTTCCCTGACCTCCGCCGCCAGATTGTCACGCGCGGTGGTGGCCCCGATCAGCTCCATTTCGGCGGCAAGGCGAGCATCCGATTCCGCCGCCGACGCCGTCACACCGCGCTCGACCTGCTGGCGCAGTTCCGCCAACTGGGCATCCTTGCCTTCGATGGCCAACTGGTCTTTTGCCTTGCCGACCAGGGCATCCATCGCGACCTGGCGCGCATTGCGCAGCTCGACCGTCAGGCGCTCGATGGTTTCGGCGTGCTCTGCTGCCGTGGCCAGGGCCTGGTCGCGGGCGCTCGTGATGCTGGCCACCTGCGCGAGCAGTTCGTCGCGCTCGGCTTCGAGCTCCTCGCCCGCCTTGAGCAGGGCGTCCATATCGCTTTCGGCCTGCGCAAGCGCGTCGTTGGCGCCGGCGCCGGCTTGTTGGGCGAATTGCTGTGCCCAGCGGCCCAGGTCGGCGACAATCGACTCCGGAATTTCAGGCTTGGGCGCTTCCGGCTTGGCTTGGCTGGCGCGCCATTCAACCAGATGCTTGTGAATTGTGCTGGGGGAACCAGTGCCGAGGGCCTCGCGCACCGCTTCAATGGTTACCCGCATGCCGTCGTCTTGTAAGCTGATGGCCGCCGCCGTAACCTCGTCCAATGTGACTTCTTGGCGTGCCATATCCATCTTCATTCGGGGTATCGTTGTTGGAAGCTCATATGATACTCGAAATAAAAGACGACAAAGTTGTCTCAGAGCAACGATTTCGTTACGCAGCCGTGGCTGGTCATGGTGAACAACAATGGCGAGAGCGGGCCTCCTCCCGGACCCAACCGGAATTCTGGCTGGCCTACTGTTGCGGTGAAGCGGTCGGCATGGTCGGCGGCGGCGTCGATTCAGCAGGCCGATTCAACTTGATTGCCATGTGGGTGAGGCCGGATTGCCGCGGAGCGGGAATCGCCGCTGGCCTGGTCGATGCCGTAAAAAACCGGGCAATCGCCAGGGGACACACGCGCGTGATTTTGGACGTATCCCCAACTAATACCAGGGCGGCGGATTTCTATCGCAAGCAAGGCTTTGCATTCATTCCCGAATGGGAACCGCTTGCCAGTCATCCGCACATCCAGGTGCAGACGATGGAATGGCTGGCGCCGGCTACTTGAACGTGCGCAGGTAGGCCAGCAGGTTGTCGACCTTTTCCTTGTCGCTCATCCCCCAAAAGCGCATCTTGGTGCCCGGTACCACGTCGCTTGGCGAGGCGATAAATTGGCGCAGGGTGGTCTCGGTCCAGACGATTTTCGAGTTTTTCATCGCCGGAGAATACGCGTAATCGGTTGTGGCGCCGGCCTTGCGGCCGATGATGCCGTTCAGTTGCGGTCCGAATGCGCCGTGCGCGGAAGGTCCCACGCTGTGGCAGGACGCACAACGGCTGTCGAACACCGCTTTCCCCGCCTGTGGGTCGCCCGCTGCAGCCGCAAACAGGGGGACAGCCAGGGTAAACATAACAGCTACTTTTTTCATCATAAAACGCCGAATTCGAGGTGGACGTTACTCTAGCACTGCTGGCGTGCCTGGGGCGTCGCCCAAACAACAGTGCCGTATCAGTGCGGTATCAGTTGCGGTTCGCCTGATTTTTCGTTGTTCTTTCCTCGTAGAATCGCCACACAGATAATTACAAAGGGAAGGCAACCATCATGCAAAAAGCAATTCAGCCATTGCGCGTGGCAATCATCGGCGGCGGCATTTCCGGCTTGTCGAGCGCCTATTACCTGCTCAAGCAGGCCGACCGCCCGCTCCAGATCGACATCTTCGAACGCAAGGAAGTGCTTGGTGGCAACGCCGATACGGTCGTGGTCGACTTGGGCAGCTATGTCGATAGCCGGGGCTGCCGCCATGCCTACTTCCGCTGGGCCGATCTGGGCGTGAACGACGTCAACCTGGCCACGTACGTGGAGCTGAAGAAGGTGATGGAGGATATTGGTTACCTCGACCAGCTCAAGCCGCTGCAGGACACGGCGTGCTATTTCAACCGCGAAGGCTCGCTGACCATCACCGACGATGGCGCCCTGCGCGATGGCGTCAGCAATCCGCAATTCAGCCTGGCCAACGCGGATAACGGCAAACTCGCACCGCTGATCAAGGTCGTTCATCAGAGCGCGTTGAACCTGCTCGATACCGTCAACCCGCAATACACGGTCGGCCATTTCTTTAATGCGTGCGTGGTCCAGCCCGCGCAAATGCTCGGCAAGGCCGCCGCCCAGCTGAAGATCGAGATCGATTGGGACGACCCGAAACTGCCGGAACGCCTGGCCAAGGTCCGCGACGATATCTATTACCCGCGCATCGCCGCCATGTACTTTACCGACGAGCGCGGCCCCGCCTTTTTGCCCTTGCAGTCGCCCTTCCAGTACTACCGTCTGCAGGAGGGCGCCGAAGCGACCAATCCCGACCGGCGCTATTTTGATAATGGGGCGCAAAAATGGCTTGAGGCCCTCGAGGATCACCTGCGTAAGAAGTCTGGCAGGCATGTAAAAATCAACATTTACACGAATGCCGAGGTGGGTGTCCACGTGCGGCCGGGAAGTGTACTGGTGTTTGGCGAAGGCCATCCGCCTGCGAACTACGATTTGTGCGTACTCGGCACCCACGCGGACGATACCATCGGCCTGTTGAGCTTTGACCACGACATGACCGACTGGGGCCGGCGCATCAACGCGGTACTGTCAAAGGTCACCTATACGCGCACCTATGCCGTGTGCCACACCTACGGGGGCAAGCTGCCCCAGAACATCAATGTCTGGCGTACTTACAACGTGCTGCAGCGCGAGTCGACCGATACCAGTTTTCCGTATCGAATGACGTATGTGGAAAACCTGCACCAGAACGACCCGGTGAACCCGCGCTACTCGCGCGCGGGCCTGCCGCTGTTTTTGACGTCCATGGTCAAGTCGCTGGACGAGATTCCGGTCGAGTGCATGCTTGACCGTGTGCGCAGCCCGGAGCGCATGGACGCCAGCATGTTGGACGCCCTGCCCAAGGCCACCCAGCGCCAGCTGGAGGGCAAGATGATGCGCACCGGCTATCGCGCCAATCACGACATGCTGCATGCAGGCCTGGCGGACAAGGCCTGGACCGTGTTCAAGCACAACGTGCTGGACGCCGAGTGCATTGCGGCCCAGGAAAGCATCCAACTCTACAACCGCAGCGTCGCACAACAGATCGGCGCCGGCCAGCAGCCGACCTGCGCCCTGCTGTTCGGAGGCGGCTGGACCAACGGCGCGGGCTTGCACGAGCAGTGCCTGCTGCAGTCGAAACAGATTGCTACGTGGATCCTGCGCGGCGAGGTCAGTCCAGCGGCAGGTCTTGCGCCAGCCGCTGCCGCCACAACGGCATGACCCAGGCCAGACCCGCTACGCGGCCGTCGCGCATCAGGTCCAGCATGCCGGCCTGGTGCGCCGGCGTCGGCTGTTCGAGCCATGCCGCGCTGCTTCTGGCCAGCGCGATGTGATGGCTGGCCCAGGCGCATGGCTCCTGCGCCACCAGCTGCTCGAAACGATCGGCCAACTGCCGCGCTTGGGCCGCCTGCCGGTGCAGGAGCCGGTTTTCCATCGCGCTGACGTGGAAGCGATACAGGTTGTGCGCCACGCAGCCTTGTTCGAGCAGTTCCTGGCCGCGCGCCAGCATGCTGGCGCTGGTTTGTTCGTCGGGCTCGACCAGCGCCAGCGTCGACAGCACCCACGGCCCGATGAACTTGTAGAGCTTGAGCCGCTCCACGCTGTCCCACGCTTGCAAGGCCAGCGCATGCGCTTCGTCGTGCTTGCCCTCGAGCAGCAGCACCCGGACCATGCTTTCGTTCAGGAAGGGCTCGAAACGGCTGGCGCCGATCTTGCGCGCAAGATCGAGCCCCTGCTCCACCTGGGCGCGCGCATCAAACGCCTGCCCGGTCGACAGCAGCGTCCAGCCGGCCGTCAGCCGCGACACGATTTCCGCGCGCCGATTGCCCACCTTGCTGCCGAGCTCGGCGGATGCAAGCGCATCGGCCATGGCATCAAGCGTCTGGTTCAGGTAGATGCGCGTGGTTCCGAGCATGAAACGGTTTGACGCTTCGATGTCGGCCAGTCCATGCGCTTCGCACAGGGCGAGGCAGTCGCGGAACACCTGCTGGGCGGTAACCATGCGCCCTTGCGCGTAGTACGAGTCGCCGATTCCGCTGAGCGCGCGGGCCTGGGTCTCCTTGCTGCGCGCATGGTGCTGGGCTTGCTCATGCAATTGCCGGCTCATCGCAAAATCGCCGCGTGGAAAATAGATGTTGCCCTTGAGATAGTACAGCTCGCCCAGGCCTTCGTCGCTGCCCGCCGCCGCGGCTTCACCGATCGCCTGGTCGAGCAAGGCCTCCTCCGTGCGCAGGTCTTCCAGTACGTTCAGGGCCGTTGCCAGCCCGATCACGGCTGGTACTCTCTGGGCCTGCCCTTCGGCCAATCCCAGCGCCGCCGCGAAGGCATCCCTTGCCTGTGCGGTATGACCCATCTTGGCGTGGCACTGGCCGGCGAGCAGTTGCAGCCGGTATTCGTCACGCGGGGCATAGTCGACGCGCTGGCAGGTTTCGATCAGGTCGAGCGCGGCGTGGTACTGGTAGCCGGCGATGCATGCGGCAGCCACGTCCAGCAGCGCGGCGGGCGCGTCGCGATGCCGGGCCTTATCCAGGTGCCGTGCGCGCAGTTGCGGATCGACGTTCCCGTAGCGCTGGGCGAGCGCGACGTGGATCTCGGCGCGTTGCCCGGGCGGGATAGATTCATAGATGCCTTGCATCACCAGATCGTGGACAAACGCGTAGTTGTCGCGCTCGATTGGACGCACGATGTATTGCCTCACGCAGTCGAGCAGGTCATGGCCGGGCTGTTGCAGCACGTCGCGCAGGAAGGACAGCGAAAAATACTGGCCGATCGCCGACGCCACCCGCAGCGCGCGTCGTTGCTGTGGTGGCAGCTGGTCCAGCTTGGTCTGGACCAGGTTGGACAGGCTGCCGGGCAGCGCCTGCCCGCGATCGGCCAGCAGCAGCTGGGTCAGGAATAGCGGATTGCCCTGGGCGCGCGCCACACAGCGGGCATGAAAATCGGGATCGGAATCGCCGGCGTGGCGAGCCATCGCCATCGCTTCCGCATTGCGCAAGCTGGCCAGGTCGAGCATGGTGACCGGCATGCCGTGCAGGTAGGGGCGCAGCGCCTGCTCGAACGGGTCTTGCTCGAAGCGCGATGACAGCAGCCAGATGATGGGCGCTTCTTGCACATCGGGCAGCAGGGCTGCCAGCGTGGCCGTCAGTTCCGGCGAGCTCCAGTGCACATCTTCCAGCACCAGCAGCAACGGCCGCTCGACAGCCCGGCGCAGGATCAGCTCCCGGATCGCCTCGACCTGGCGCCGCTCGCGCGTTTCGTGGGCCATTGCGCCGTACACGGCCGCCGCCGGGGCGGGCTGCGGCATGCCCAGGATGGCGCGAAAGTACATCGCCAGTTCTTCTGGCAACCGGGCTTGTTGCAAATGCCGGGCAAGCTGGCGTTCGGTTGTCGCCTCCGGCGGCAGGCCGAGCAGGCTGCGCACGAACTGCGCCAGCGGGGTGGCGTCGTCGCGCACGCCAAAATCGAGCACGACCGCGGTGTGGCAGTCGATCAGGTTCTGTACCGCGATGTCGGTAAATTCCTGGACCAGGCGGCTTTTGCCGATACCCGCCACCCCGCGCAGGTACAGGATGTGGCCGCACTGGTAGGCCAGTGTCGTTTCCAGCGTTGCCTTGAACTGCTGCACTTCGACATGGCGCCCGATCAGCGGGTACTGCGCGACCTGCAAGCCCTGGCGTTCGTGCGTCAGGTGCAGCAGGCCGTCCGCGTAGACGGTGGGTTCAAAGACGAAGTGCTCGCCGACTTGCCTCGCAAGATTGTGCTCGGCGAAGACAAAGGGAATGCCCTGCGCCGCCGCACAGGCAGGCAACAGCGCCAAAAGGTGGTCCTGGAGCGCGGCGGCGGAATCCTCAGCCGGCCATTGCCGGTTGCGTACCACGAGCGCTGTTGCGCGGCCGCGCAATAGGTTCGCCAGCGCAAGGCCGCACTGCAGGCAGCGCACGGCATCGCTGCCATAGGCGCGCGGCAGTCCGAACACGGCAAGCCCTGGCCCCTGCTGCTGTCCCCCGTACTGGGCAATGATGTCGGCCATCTGCCCGGCCAGCTCAGCTGGCGCCGGCTCGGCCAGCAACAGCTGCAGTTCGAGCACATTGCGCTGCTCCTGCTCCTCTCCGTCTTGCTGCTCCGGCGCTGCCCCCGCGCGTTCAGCCGGCGCCTGGACCAGTTCTTCCAGTTCCCGCGCATACACCCGGGCCAGGTGGCTGGCGGTCCGGTACAGCACTGGCTTGCCGGTTTCGGCGCGCTTGATCGACGCGATCGACACGCACAGCCGGTGCTTCATGCACAACTCGGCCAGCGCATCCTGGCTGAGCCCGAGCTGTTTGCGCAAGGCTTTCAGCCGGTCAGGATTGAGGATGACTTTGCCGTCCTGGATCGACGCTTGCTCTTCGCCTTGCATTAGTGCCGTCTATTATGCATATGATAATTGAATGGCAATATATCATGAACTGCTGGCTGATTTTCCACTGGTTCGACGCGAGTGCCGATTTGCTTAAAAAATAAACAGATAAATCGTTTAAATGGGATAAATGAATTAAATCGTTAATACCGTTTATTTTGTTCTCTTTCGCAAGGAAATCGGAAAACCTGCTGTTTCTATTTTGTAACCACGATTTACCTTCGGCAACCCGCAGAAATGCATAGCGGGTAAAGTTGTCCACGTAGATATCCACAGCGGCGCGAGTCGACCCGTGGCAGCATCGGTGCCGCTGGCGTACTATACGGCTGCGCCCGGCGCGGCTGATCCTGCGCCGCCTGTTGGCCAACCTGATTGGAGTCGTCTTGAGAAAACTTGCCACCATCGCCCTCGCCTGTTCCCTGCTCGCGGCGCACGCGGCGCAGGCCGCCATTCCGGTCTATGGATTCCTGGTCAAGAACACTTATCCACATGATCCGATGGCGTTCACGCAGGGCCTTTCCTACCGTGATGGCTACCTGTACGAGACCACCGGCCAGAATGGCCAGTCCTCGGTGCGCAAGGTCGAACTCAAAACCGGCAAGGTTTTGCAGAAAAAGGAACTGGCGTCCGAATTTTTTGGCGAAGGCTCCGCACTTGTCGATCAGGAACTCATCGGCCTGACCTGGACCTCGCATGTCGGCTTCGTCTACGACCTCAAGAGCTTCGCCCTCAAGCGCCGTTTCAACTACGCTGGCGAAGGCTGGGGCCTGGCGAGCGACGACCGTTATTTGTACATGAGCGACGGCAGCGCCGACATCCGCGTGCTCAATCCGAAAACCTTCGAGGAAGTGCGGCGCATCCGGGTAACGGCCGAAGGCAAGCCGATTACCAACCTGAACGAGCTGGAGGTGGTCGACGGCCAGATTTTTGCCAACGTCTGGACCACCGACGTCATTGCCCGCATCGATCCCGCGAGCGGCAACGTGGTCGGCTGGATCGACCTCACCGGCCTGCTGCCACCCGACAAGCGCGGCACTACCTCGGTCGACGCGGTGCTCAACGGCATTGCCTACGACAGCAAGCACCGCCGGCTGTATGTCACCGGCAAGCTGTGGCCGAAGTTGTTCGAGATCGAGCTGGTGCAGATCAAGCGTCCGTAAGACGCCTAGCTGCCAACCGTAATGACCACTTTGCCAAAGTGCGCGCCTGACGCCAGGTAGCGGTAGGCTGCTGCGGCCTGGTCGAAGGTGAACACGCGATCGACCACCGGCTTCAAGCCGACCACGTCGGCGAACCGCACCAAGTCCGCAAGCATGGCGCGGCTGCCGACGACAATGCCGACCATGCGCTTGGCACCGGACAGCAGCGATGCAACATTGGTTTCGTCGCCAAACCCGCTGGCCCCGCCGATGATGGCGACGCTGCCGCCCATGCTCGCAGCCGCCACCGAGCGGCTCACCGTATCCTGGCCTTCGAGCACGACGTTCGCGCCCAACTCGTCCGTCAACCGCAGCACTTCCTCGTGCCATTCGGGTGTGGTGAGGTGATTGATCGTGTGGTGTGCGCCCAGCTCGCGCGCACGCCGCAGGTGTTCGTCGCTGTTTGAGGTGATGATGGTGCGCATGCCCGCCGCCTTTGCCATCTGCAGGCCGAGCACCGACACGTCGCCCGTTCCCAGCAACAGCACCGTGTCGCCCGGCTTGATCCGTTCGTTTGAGGCGAAGATTGCATTCCATGCGCTGACGCCGGCGCACGGCAGGGCGGCCGCATCGACAAAGCTCAGGCTGGGCGGAATCTTGACCAGCGCGCGTTGGTCGATAATGACTTCCTCGGCCAGCATGCCGTCGATATCGCCGCCGAGCGAATGGCGGATTTTTTCCGGCGACATTCCCCCCTCTTCCCAGCAAGGAAAAAAGGACGCCGCCACGCGGTCGCCCACCTTGAACCGGGTCGTTCCGTGGCCGACCGCCACGACTTCGCCGGCGCCGTCGGAACAGGGGATGATCGGGTCGTCGACCGTCATCAGGTAGTTGCCGCTCGCCACCATCAAGTCGCGATAGTTGAGTGATACCGCATGCACCCGTATCCGTACTTCGCCGGCCCCGAGCTCTCGGTCGGGAAGGTCCGCACAGCGCAAGCCGTCGATGTTTTCGCCGGGAAGTATTTGGTAAGCGCGCATCCATTCCTCCGGTGTCTTGGCCAACATCAGCCGCTACGGCATTCTAGCCGTGAGGAATAATTGGCAGCGCGCGTTCCGGGTAAGTACAAACCCCAACCGCTTGCACCGTCGTTCCCGGCACTGCCGGAAACGACTTCCTGCGGAGGCGGGAACCGCGCCACTGGCGCTGTTCCCCCCATAGGCCGCATGCTACGCCGGCTCAGTATGGGCCCCCGCCTTCGCGGGGGCGACGTGGTGAGGTAGCGCAGCGTGCTGGGTTTAACAGCGTTCCAGGTCGCGCTGCGCGCGAAGCACGCGCAGCGCGATTGGATCAGAACCCGTAGGTGGCGCGTGCGTAGACGAAACGGCCCGAGTGCCCGAACGGACCGTAGTTCGAGAACGGCGCGTTGTTGGTCGTGTTCAGCGCCGGCGGCAGCGTTTCTGGATAGACGTCGAACAGGTTGTCCGCGCCCAGCGCCAGGTTCAGGTTCTTGCTGAGCGCGTAGCGCGCCTCGAGGTCGACCACGGTTTTGGCGCCCATCTTGAAATCGAACGCCGCCGTGGTGCCTGGCGAGAGCACTTCGCCGTAACGGGTCGCGCGGACCGTCGTGCCCCACTGGCCCAGCTTCCAGTTCATGTTGGCGCTGAGCTTGTTCTTCGGCTGGCCCTGTTCCAGAGTCAGCACGTTGACGCGGTCAAACAGCGACGGCGCCGGGTTCAGTGCCGTGAGCTGGGCGGTGGTCGGCACCTTGGTCACTTCGGTGCGGTTGATGTTGCCGGCGACCGTGAAGTCGAACTTGCCCGCGTCGCCAAGGTTGACCGGCCAGCTCACCACCACGTCCAGGCCCTGGTTCTTGGTGTCGACGCCGTTGATGAAGAAACGGCCGCCGCCCACGCCGATGAAGCCCTGCGTGGTCAGGTAGCTGCGCACGTTGGCCTGGGTCAGGTTCTCCGACAGCACGATGCGATCCTTGACGTCGATGCGGTAGGCGTCGACCGTCACGTTGACCGGATCGAAACGCATCACCGCGCCCAGCGACAGGTTGACCGATTTTTCGGCCTTGAGCGGCGTGGCGCCGAGTGCCTTCGCGACCGGGTCGGTCGGCTTGAAGGTGGTGATCTCGAACGGCACGCCGTTGATGAAGTTGGTCGCGGTCGAGGTGTAGTTCTGCTGCTGCATCGACGGCGCGCGGAAGCCATTCTGCAGCGAGCCGCGCAGCGCGAACTGCTTGGAAAAGTCGTAGCGGCCCGCGACCTTGCCGGCCAGGCTGTTGCCGAAATCCGAGTAGTGCTCGGCGCGGATGGCCATCGAGCCGAGGAACTCGGGCGTCAGGTTCGCTTCCAGGTCGACGAAGGCGCCGACCGCAGTGCGGCGCTGGGAGGTCTCGTTGGCCGGACGGAAGCCCGGGAACACCTGCGCACCCGGGGCGGCCGGGGTGCCGTTCGCCAGGATTTCGCCGCCGTAGCGGTAGGAGTCCGGCTCACCGGCCTTCAGCTCGTAGCCTTCGCGGCGCGCCTCGGTGCCAACCGCCACGTTCAGGGGCGAAGCCAGGCCGCCCACCGCGACCGAGCGCACGCCGGTCAGGTTGAACACCAGCTGGTCATACGAAAAGCCGCCGGCATCGAACCGGGTCTTGCTGGATGGGCCGATCGAGCGGTTCAGCGTGTTCTGGATCTCGTAGCGCATCTTGTTCTGGCCGTAGCCGAGCGAGGCGTCCATGTCCCAGTCGCCGAGCGTCCAGGTCACGCCGCCGGTGCCTGCAAAGTCGTCCACCGTCGGCGCGATGATCGGCAAGAAGCCGTCCGGGTAGATCGACATGATGTTGCGCGCGTCCTGGGCCGGGCGGAAGTAGCCGGCCGAGCGCGCCTTGCGGTTCTGGTAACTTGCCCAGCCATACAGCTTGACGCCGTCGCCCAGCGTGTTGCCGGCGTTGGCGAACAGGGTCGACTGCTTCATCTCGGGGTCGCCGAACCAGGCGTTGAAGCGGTTGAAGGTCATCTCCTTCGGGTCGTAGGCGTTGTTCACCTTCGGGTACTGCTGGCGCATGTCGTAGCCGCCGCGCTCGGTGCGCGCCTGGTCCTTGTATTCGGCCGCCAGGGTGATGTAGCCGGTATCGCCCCAAGGCAGGCCCTTCCAGGCGCTGACGGTGGTGGCCTGGCCGTCGGTGCGCTTGCGCGAGGCCGGCGCGGTCCAGGTGCCGCCGGCCGGTGGCACGTCGTTCGACAGGTCGTATTCGGTGATGCGCGCGCCATAGGTGAGCGTGCCCTCGCCGCCGCTCTTGTCGGTGCGCAGGCGGACATTGACCACGCCGGCGATCGCGTCCGAACCGTACTGGGCGGCCGCGCCATCGCGCAGCACCTCGATGTTCTTGACGATCGCGGTCGGAATCGTGTTCATGTCGACCGCCGCCGAGCCGCGGCCGATGCTGCCGTTGACGTTCACCAGCGACGAGGCGTGGCGGCGCTTGGAGTTCACCAGCACCAGGGTCTGGTCGGGCGCCATGCCGCGCAGGGTGGCCGGGCGCACGGTGTCGGTGCCGTCGGTGATGGCCGGGCGCGGAAAGTTCAGGGACGGCAGGGCGACCGAGAGCGCCTGGTTCAGTTCGGTGGTACCGCTGGTCTTGAGCGTATCGACCGGGATGATGTCGACCGGCGAGGCCGTGTCGAGCGCGGTGCGGTTGGCTACCCGCGTGCCGGTCACGACCACGGTGCCGGCATCGGCGTTGGCAGTTTCCTGGGCAGAGGCACCAGCCGCGAACAGCGAGGTGATTGCGATGGCGAGGACTTTCTTTTTCGATACGACTTTCTTGTGCATATTATTGTCTCCCTGTTTGTTTTACGGCGCTTGTCGCGCACTTTGTTTTCTTCGCAACAAGTGCCGCAGCCATACTGGGGCGCGCACAGGTGGATGTCAATACTGACAACGAACCCTTGTCGGGGGAATAACAACAGTCGGGGCAGCTTGCAGGTCAGGGCGCGCCGCAGTCGGCTCAGGTTTTCGTGCCGCTGCCGGGCGTGCGCGGCGCCTGCATACGGTTTAGCCCGGCTTTTTGCATTTCATCCTTGAAAATCTGCAGCTCGTCGCGTTTCCGGGGCGGCCCCGATGACCGATACGTATAGTGTCAGCATCTCTGGCTGCGGGACTGCAGCTGGGTATTCAAGGAGACGACATGAACCTCGAAGCAAACGTGACCACCGCCCCGATCCGCCGCGCCCGCCAGGTCAAGCGCAAGACCCGCATCACGATCTACCTCGACGACGAAGTGCTGGCCGAATTCCGCTCGTTGTCCGAACGCAGTGGCACCGGCTACCAGACCCTGATCAACGCAGCGCTGCGCAGCGGCTTGCCGGCCGGCGGGGCCGAGCCGCGCCTGGCCTGACGGATTGGCGTTTCCGGGGCTTCCGCCCAAGGGGGGAAATGATTACACTTGGCAAGTATTTGTGCTAATCTTCCCGCTCTTTTAACCCCGGAGGGACTTATGAAAAAAGGCGAACTGATCGCGGAATTTGCGAAGCGCACCGAGATGTCCAGCGCCGCCGCCAACGCTGCGGTGAACACGGTCATCGACATCATCACCGAGCGTCTGAAAAAGGGCGACACGGTGGGCATCACCGGCTTCGGCACCTTCTCGGTGACCAAGCGCGCAGCCCGCAAAGGCCGCAACCCGGCAACCGGCGACGTGATCAAGATCGCTGCGTCGAAGACCCCGCGTTTTGCTGCCGGCGCCACCCTGAAGGCCGCCGTCAATCCGAAGAAGAAGTAAGCTGCACCCCCCACGGCAAGGCGCCGCAGCCCGGTCCTCGCGACCGCTGCGCGCCGCGCCTGCTTTTCCCTCCTCCCTGCCCCGAGCTGTCGCATGAGCTTTGCCACCTGGTTTTCGTTTTTCGTCGCCGGCGTATTGATCGCCGTGTCGCCCGGCTCGGGCGCGGTGCTGTCGATGTCGCACGGCCTGGCGTACGGCTTGAAGAAGGCCAGCGCCACGGTGATCGGCCTGCAGCTTGGGCTGATGCTGGTGTTTGCGATCGCCGGCGCCGGGGTCGGTTCGCTGCTGCTTGCGTCCAGCGTCGCGTTCATGGTCGTCAAGACGGTCGGCGCGCTGTACCTGATTTACCTGGGCCTGTCGCAATGGCGCTCCAAAGCCGAAGCCAGCGCGGTCTCGACCGATGGCCTGGCCGCGCATCCCTCGTTCGGCCAGCGCGTGCTCACCGGGTTCCTGACCAACGCCACCAACCCCAAAGGCATCATCTTCATGGTCGCGGTGCTGCCGGGCTTTATTTCGGCCCACGCGCCGCTGCTGCCGCAACTGCTGATCCTGGGCGTGACGATGATGGCAATCGACGTCACTGTCATGCACGGCTACGCATTCCTGGCCGCCTCGATGCAGCGCTTTTTTCGCGACCCGAGTGCGGTCAAGCTGCAGAACCGCTTCTTCGGCGGCATGCTGATGGTGGTCGGCACCCTGCTGTTCTTCGTCAAACGCACCCACGGCGCGTGACGGCCGGGGGCCATCGCTGGCCCCGGTCTTACACCTACTATTTACTGGCAGAGTGAAACTTTCTGTAACCCACGTCGTCCGACGTGGCATAGTTGCGTTATAACAGTTAAACGCCCTGAGTCCCGCCGGGACACGGTTTTTTGCTGGAGCCTTCGATGAGTAACAGTTTGCGCAAGACCGTGACGCTGCTGGCGTTCACCTTCGTCTGCACCACCGCATTGGCCGACGATCCACCGGCCAGGGTCGGCCGCGTATCCCTCACCCAGGGCCAGGTTTCGATCAGCGACGACGTCGGCGTGCCGGCTTTGAGCGCGCAGGTGAACTGGCCGGTCACGTCGCACAACACCATCACCACCGCGCCTGGCGGGCGCACCGAGCTGCGCATCGGCTCCACATCGGTGCGGCTGGATGGCGATTCGGCGCTCGAAGTGACCGAACTGGATGACGACAACCTGCGCCTGCGCCTTTACTACGGCAGTGCCAGCATTCGCATCGCCGATGCCGGTGTCCTCCCGGGCTTCGAGCTGGCCACGCCGCAGGCACGGGTGCGCTTGCAGCAGCCGGGCCGTATCCGGGTCGACGCCGAGCGCGTGCTGGACACCAGCACCGTCCAGGTGTTCGACGGCGTGGCCCAAATCGAGGGCGGCGGTACCAGCCTGACGATCCGCGCCGGCCGGCGCGTCGACGTCCAGAACGACGAGGTGCGCACCTTTCAAGCCACCAGCGACGCGTTCGACGACTGGTCGTCCACGCGTGACCAGTACGGTGACCGTTCGCAGTCGACGCGTTACGTCACGTCGGAGATGACCGGCTACGAGGACCTGGACCGCTATGGCAGATGGACCTCCAGTGCCGAATATGGCCCGCTGTGGACACCAACGGTGGGGCCGGACTGGGTGCCGTACAGCGACGGCAGCTGGACCTGGATCGAGCCGTGGGGCTGGACCTGGGTCGACAACGCGCCGTGGGGCTATGCGCCGTTCCACTACGGACGCTGGGTGTATGTGAACAGGCGCTGGTGTTGGGCGCCGGGTGTGCGCGACTATCGCCCTGTGTGGGCGCCTGCGCTGGTCGGCTGGGTCGGCGGCGCCAACTGGGACCTGACCTTCCGCGACCGGCGCCGGGCGCCTGCGCTGGGCTGGTATCCGCTCACGCCGCATGACCGCTTCGAACCGTGGTTTCGCACGTCCGACGACCACCGCCGCTCGTGGAACCGTAATCTGCGACCGGATAACAAACGCGACCAGGGGCATCGCGCCGGCCTGACCGTGGTGCCGAATGACGCCTTCCGTCAACGCGACCGGGTCGAGGTGTCGCGCATATCGCGCGTCACGCCGCCGACGCTGGCCTTGCAGAACGCGCCGTCCGTGCAGCCGCCGTCGCGCGAGGGCGCGCGGCCGGGCCGCGACCGGTTTGCGCCGGGTGGCTTCGATCGCGGCCAGCGCCCGCCGGTGCTGACCGCACCGACCGTGGTGGGCGCGCAGCCACAGCCCCGCCCGAGCCCTAGCTCGAATCCGAGCCCGAGCTCGGCACCGGTGTTCACTCCCGCGCCGGCCATGTCGAATGAGCAGGCGCAGGGCGCGCCGCGTGCAGGTCGTGGCGAGCGTGGAGAGCGTGGAGAGCGTGGAGAGCGTGGGACGTTCGACGAGGGCCGGCGCCGTAACCCGATGCCGATCGAGACTGGTGGACAGCCGTTCGAGCGGACCGCACCCGCGCCGGTACCGGGAACGGTGGTTAGTTCGCAGCCGGAGAACAGGCCGGTGCCAGGGACCGTGGTCGGGTCGCAGACGCGCCCGGGGCCGGTGCCGGGTACTGTAGTCGGATCGCAGCCGCGAATGGGGCCGGCACCCGGTACGGTGGTCGGGTCGCAGCCGAACATGGGACCGGCGCCGGGCACGGCGATCGGCTCGGAGCCGCCTACGCCTGCGCCGCTGTTCGTGCCCCGGCCGGAGCGGTCGCACCGCGAAGATGGCCAGTTCGAACACCGGGGCCAATTCGAAAACCGGGGTCAGTTCGAAAACCGCGGCCAGTCCGAACACCGGGGCGAGTCCGAACGCCGGGGCCAGAACGAACCCCGCTGGCGCGAAGCGAATGCCACCCCGCGCCCTGCACCGCAGCCAGCCGTTGCGCCGGCACCGCCGCCACCCGCAGCGCCGCCGCCCATGCCCATGGCGGCCCCGCGCGAGGCCCCTGCTTCGGCTCCGGCCAGAGAGCACCGGCGCGGCAGCAGCGAGGATCGCGGGCGCCAGGAGGAGCGTTGATGCAGGTAATGGTGCAAGCAAATTGCACCGTGAATTGCTAGCGTACGAAAGATTGCACGTCGTTCCCGGGCTCGGCGCCCCCCTTGGCGGGAACCCATGCTGAGCGTCATTTCACGCTGCCTATGGGGGGAACAGCGCCAGTGGCGCTGTTCCCGCCTGCGCGGGGACGACGATTGCGGGGGGCGTTTGGCGTGATTCATGATACGGGGTGGCACACCGCAGTTTCATATGAAAAAAGCCCCGGCTGGAGTAACCGGGGCTTTTTCATTTTGAACTCTCGTCCGAGGAGGAGGGCAGCCGTTCTAGAAGTGATAGTCGGCCCTGATCATCGGCGTTCTGGCAGTCGCGCCCGGGACGGTGCTGCTGTCATTGCCGAATTTGTTCTTCCAGTATTGATACGCCAACCCGACACGCAAGGTTTTAGGCTTGGCATCGAAGAAGTGACTCACGTCGTACATGAGCTGCACATCGATGTTGGTTTCGGGCGCCGTATCCTTCCCAAACTCGTTCTTTCCTTTGGCAGCGATAAAGTTGGCGTAGCCTTCCAGCGACAGCCCCGTCGAACCTAGCGGGATGCCCCACGCTGCGCTGAGCATGGGGTGTGTGTCATACCGGTAGCGTGGCGTGCTCACTTGGGTGAAGGTGCTGTAGGGCGCGTTGCTTTCCCAGAGGGCGAGCAGGCTCACGTTGAGCATGCCAGGGACGTCGAACATGACTGTCGGGCCCGCTACCAGCATGCGCTTCTTCGAGTTGTAGCCGGCATCGGTCTTGGTGTTGAGGTCGAATCCCGCGGTCAGGCCGACACCGCGCACCGGCCCGAACTGGATAGGCGTGCCTGTCACCTTTCCCAAATCCACGGTATTGCGATAGACGATATAGACCTCGTGCGCGCCGTTGGTCGAGCCCTTGGCGGACGGATCATTTTTGTCGGACAACAGCATGTCGACATTGAAGAAATTGGTTCCGTACTTGTAACCGCTGGCATGGTTCAGGTTCAGGATATTCTTGCTGATGTCATTGGTGTTGAACGGCTCGGCGAATCGGTTGCCGGTGCGATAACCGATGGAGGTGTCACTCCAGTCAGCGGCCTGGCTGGCCGCGGTGCCGCCGGCAAGGAGGGCGATGGCGAGCGCGGTGCGTTTCATGCTTTGCTTCCTTGTGCGATCGAATGTTCTGCTGCGCCGGCTTCTTCATGATGGGCTTCGGGTGCGATGTCCTTGGTGCCATTGAAGAACAGGTTCATCGCCACTGCGGCCACGGCGGTCAGCAAGATGCCGGAGTCCAGCAGTGGGTGCAGGTTGTGCTCCATTTGCTGCGCCCAGTGCGGCGCGACCAGGGGGACCAGGCCAAACCCGACCGATACGGCAACGATGTAGAGGTTAAACCTGTTTTTCCTGAAATCCACCCTGCTCAGGATGCGGATCCCGGAGGCGGCGACCATGCCGAACATGACCAGCCCTGCGCCGCCCAGCACAAACTGCGGGATCGCTTCGACCAGTGCCGCCATCTTGGGCAACATGCCCAACACGATCATGATGATGCCCCCTGCCACGCAGACCCAACGGCTCTTTACCCCGGTGACCGCCACCAATCCGACGTTCTGCGAGAAGCTGGTATGGGGGAAGGAATTGAAGATGCCCCCGATCAGGGTTCCCAAACCATCGGTACGCAGACCCGCCGCCAATTGCGCCTGGTCGATCTTCTTGCATGTCATGTCCGACAACGCCAGGAACATGCCCGCGGACTCGATCATGACGACGATCATTACCACGGTGATGGTCAGGATCATGACGATGTCAAATGTCGGCATGCCAAAGGCGAACGGGGTGATGAGCTGGAACCAATCTGCCTTGCCGACTTTGTCGAAGTGCATCTTGCCGGTCGCGATGGCGATGGCACACCCCGCCACGATGCCCAGCAGGACGGAAATGTTGGCGATAAAGCCGCGGGTGTAGCGCACAAGCAGCAGGATGGACAGCAACACGAAACCGGCGATCGCCATGTTGTCCAGTGCACCGTAGCCCGGGTTGGCAACCATCGGGATCGGGCCGGACAGCTTCATCACCGGCGCGGCCCCCGCGCTGGCTTTGGCCTGGTCGACCATTGCGATCAGTTTGGCCGTGTCGACGTTCTGCGCGAGCGAATCCGGACCGCCCATGGCCCAGCCCACGCCGACCCGCATCAGGCTGATGCCGATGACCAGGATGATGGTTCCCGTGACGACTGGCGGAAAGAAGCGCAGCATTCGGCTCATCAGCGGAGCGATCAACAAGGCGAGCGCGCCCGCGCCGATGCCGGCTCCGAAGATCGCCCTGGCGCCCTCGACCCCGGGCACGGCGGTGGCGATCGCTACCATCGGCCCGACGGCAGCGAAGGTCACGCCCATCATGACCGGCAGCCTGATGCCGAACCACGACGTCAGTCCGAACGACTGGATCAGGGTCACCAGGCCGCAACAGAACAGGTCGGCGGAAATCAGCATCGTCACTTCTTCGGGGCTCAACTTCAGTGCCCGGCCAACGATCAATGGCACCGCGATGGCCCCGGCATACATCACCAGTACGTGCTGCAAGCCGAGTGCGGTCAAACGCCCGAGGGGCAGTTTCTCGTCCACCGGGTGGACGCTGTGATGGGTCATGCTTGTCTCCTGATCATTATCGAATTGTCCGAGCACCAACGATGCGGCTTGTCGGAACGGTGAGCCGCAATGCGGCATCACCTCGCAGGGCGGTTAGTGGGTGGACGCGCCCTGCTCGTACCAGCGCTTGAGCAAGTCCCGCTCGTCGGCGGTTATCTGCGTAGCGTTGTTCAATGGCATGAGCTTGAGTACCACGGCTTGTTGGTACATCTGCTGGGCATGCTTCTGGATCGATTCGGGCGAGTCGAATGCAATGCCTTTGCTTGCCATTTGCGCCGAGTGGCAGAGCACGCAGCGTTGGTTGATCACCCCCCTGACCTGCTCGAAGCTGACCGCCTGCGGGGCGGCCGCGGCGGCGACGGAAGCTGCCGGTTGCGGCGCCGGCGCCATCCAGAACACCAGTGCGAGCAGGACAGCGACGCCGGCGGCGGCATGGGTCCAGCTCACGCGCTTGCCCTGAACCATCGCCTTGTGGCGGGCGACGAAGCTGTGACGGATGAGTGCGCCGGCCAGCATCATGAGCACCAGTACCGCCCAGTTATGCTCGCCGGCATAGAGCCAGCCGTAGTGATTGGAAAGCATCGCAATCAGGACCGGCAGGGTGAAGTAGGTGTTGTGCACGCTGCGCTGCTTGCCGCGCCAGCCATAAATCGGGTCGACCGGACGGCCGGCCTTGAGCTGGGACACCACCTTGCGCTGGCCGGGAATGATCCAGACGAAGACGTTGGCGCTCATGGTGGTCGCGAGCATGGCGCCCACCAGCAGGAATGCGGCGCGGCCGGCAAACAGCTGGCACGCGATCCATGCCGCGGCAACGACCACGCCGGCCACGATGGCACCGACGATCATGTCGCCGTTCTTTTTGCGGCCGAAGGTGCGGCAGATGATGTCGTAGATGAACCAGAAAGCCACCAGGAAACCCAGCGCGCACGAGATGGCAGCGCCGTTGGACCAGCTGTGGACGGACTTGTCTACGAGGAAGGTCCCGGCATTGAACAGGTACAGCACCGTGAACAGGCCAAAGCCGGAGAGCCAGGTGGCGTAGCTTTCCCAGTAAAACCAATGCAGGTTCTCGGGCATTTGCTTGGGCGCCACGAGATATTTTTGCGGGTGGTAAAAGCCGCCGCCGTGTACGGCCCACAGCTCACCGTCCACACCCTTGGCCTTCAGGTCCGGGTCAGTCGGTTTGGTCAGGCTGTTATCGAGAAAGACGAAATAGAACGATGCCCCGATCCAGGCAATCGCTGTGATGACGTGGGTCCAGCGCAGCAGCAGGTTGACCCAGTCAAGCAGGTAAGTTTCCATAGAGCCCCAAGCGAATAGAAAGTACGGCGTTACTGAACGCTGTACTGTCCCATCACCACAGCGGGCTCTGTGAAGGGCGAAATATCGCGACCATCAGCGACCAATCCCAGCGGTCAGCTGCCGATGTGCTCCGCGGCGACGCAGCTTAACTGTATACGATCCCCGAGCTCATGGGTACAAATTTTTGAGCTCGCCAGAAATCTGAATTCCCGTCACGAACCGCGGTAGGTCGAGTAGGCCCACGGGCTGACGAGCAGCGGGACATGGTAGTGCCCGGCAGCGTCGGCGATGCCAAAATCGATGGGTACTTCATCGATAAATGGCGGACTCGGCAAGGTAACTCCTCTTTCCTGGAAATACTTTGCCACAGAAAACACCAGCCTGTATCGTCCCGCAGACATGCCCGCCGCGTCAAGTAGCGGACCGCCATCCGTGCGGCCATCGGCATTCAGCGTGACCGTTTTGACAGTGGTGATGGTGTTGCCGTTGATCAGTTGTAACTGAACACGCATGCCAGCGGCCGGGCATCCGTGCATGAGGTCGAGCACATGGGTGGAGAGGTGTCCCATCGGGTTCCTTTCTTGAGTAGTTGATGTTCGGAAATCAGGTGGATTGCATACACTTTCTATTTTCTTTTTTTTGAAAAGTGTATACACTCTGAAGCCAGTGTCAATCGAATTATTGATTCGCCGCCATATATGCCACGCAACCCCTCGCCCCTGAAAATCGTGTCTCCCAAGCCCGAACCGAGCGACTCGCTCGGTGCCGGCGTCTTGCCCGGCGATGCGTCCGCACCCCAGGGGGCGACGCAGCGCATCGTCGATTCCATTACCAATGCCATCGCGGAACGCCGGCTGATGCCGGGCACCAAGCTGTCGGAGCAAAAGATCGGCGATATCTTCAAGGTGTCGCGGACCGTGGTCCGGCAAGCGTTCAACCAGCTCAGCCGTGATCGGCTGGTGGTGCTGGAGCCGGCGCGCGGCGCGTTTGTCGCCACGCCGACGGTCGAGGAGGCCAGGGACGTGTTCGAAGCGCGCGGCATCCTGGAAGCGGCGGTGACCAAGCGCTTGTGCGCGGTGATCACCGACGAGCAGATCAAGCAGTTGCGCGAGCATCTGGAACTGGAGCGGGCCGCGGTGGCCAATGCCGAAGTCCATGGCCGCACCCGCTTGCTGGCCGATTTCCACCTCGTCCTGGCGCGAATGCTGGGCAATCAGGTGCTGGTTCAGATGTTGAGCGAATTGCTGACGCGTTCATCGTTGATTGCGCTGATGCACCAGTCCTCGCATTCCGCCGAGGTGTCGCACAGCGAACATCTGGCCATCGTCGATGCATTCGAAAAGCGCGACGTGAAGGCGGCGCTGCGCCTGTTAAGCAAACACCTCGACAACGTCCAGCAAAACCTTCGGCTGGATCCGCAGCGCGTCGACCTGGCCGATATTCTCAAATAGGAATCACCATGAACCAAGCCTATCCACGGGACTTAGCTGGCTACGGCCGTAACAAGCCGCATGCCAATTGGCCAGGGCGCGCCCGCGTCGCGGTGCAATTCGTCCTCAATTTCGAAGAGGGCGGAGAGAACAGCGTATTGCACGGCGATGCCGGCAGTGAGCAGTTTCTTTCCGAGATGTTCAATCCGGCCGCCTTCCCGGCGCGGCACCTCTCCATGGAAGGCATTTACGAATACGGCTCGCGCGTCGGCGTCTGGCGCATCTTGCGCGAGTTCGAAAAGCGCGGCCTGCCGTTGACCGTCTTTGGCGTGGGCATGGCGCTGGCGCGCTGCCCCGACGTCACCGCTGCCTTCAAAGAACTCGGCCACGAAATCGCCTGCCACGGCTGGCGCTGGATCAGCTACCAGAACGTGGATGAAGCGACCGAACGGGAACATATGGCGCTCGGCATGCAAGCCATCGAGCGTTTGATTGGCGAGCGGCCCCTGGGCTGGTACACCGGCCGCGACAGCCCCAACACGCGCCGCCTGGTGGCCGATTTCGGCGGCTTTGAATACGACAGCGATTACTACGGCGACGACTTGCCGTTCTGGCTGCGCGTGCGCAAAACGGATGGCGCCCAGGTCCCGCATCTGGTGGTGCCCTACACGCTGGACTGCAACGACATGCGCTTCGCTCTGCCGCAAGGCTATTCGCACGGCGACGAGTTCTTCGAGTACTTGCGCGACGCCTTTGACGTGCACTACCAGGAAGGCGACGAGTCTCCCACGATGATGAGCATCGGCATGCACTGCCGGTTGCTCGGCCGGCCGGGACGGTTGAGGGCGCTGCAACGCTTCCTCGATTACATCGAAAAGCACGACCGCGTCTGGGTCACGCGGCGCATCGACATCGCGCGCCATTGGAAGAGCGCGCACCCCTTCAACCCGGACAGCGCATTTGCATGGGAGTGAACATGTTGACGCTTGAACTTCTGAACGCCGCGAACCAGGCGGACTTTACCGCCCTGCTCGATGGCGTCTACGAGCACTCGCCATGGATTGCCGGGCAGGCCTGGAGCCAGCGGCCGTTCAAAAGCCTGGCACAGCTCAAACTGGCATTGGCCGAGGTCGTCCGTACGGCGCCGCAGGAGGCCCAGCTCGGATTGATCCGCGCCCACCCGGAATTGGCCGGCAAGGCGATGGTGGCCAAGTCGCTGACCGCGGAATCGACCAACGAACAAAGCAAGGCCGGGCTGACGAACTGCACGCCGACGGAGTTCGAGACCATCCAGCGGCTTAACGCGGCCTACAACGCCAAGTTCGGCTTTCCTTTTATTCTCGCCGTGCGCGGCCCGCGCGGCCTGGGACTGACCAAAAGCGAAATCATCGCCACTTTCGAACGTCGCTTGGGCAACCAGCCCGACTTCGAATTTGCCGAGTCCCTGCGCAACATTCACCGCATTGCCGAAATCCGGCTCAACGACAAGTTTGGACATGAGCCGACGCTTGGCAACGCAGTTTGGGATTGGGCCGAGGAACTGGCCGTCGACAGCGACCCCGGCTACTTTGAGCGGGGCGAACTGTGCGTAACCTACCTGACCGACGCGCACCAATCCTGCGCCAAGCGCCTGGCCGGCTGGATGGCGGACGACTGCGGCTTTGACGAGGTGCAGATCGACGCCGTGGGCAATGTGGTTGGCATCTATCACGGCACCGACAGGCAGGCCAAACGTCTGCTGACCGGCTCGCACTACGACACGGTGCGCAACGGCGGCAAATACGACGGCCGACTGGGCATCCTCGTGCCGATGGCGTGCGTGCGCGAACTGCACAAGCAGGGCCGCCGCCTGCCATATGGCATCGAGGTGGTTGGGTTTTCAGAAGAGGAGGGCCAGCGTTACAAGGCGGTGTTCCTCGGATCGGGCGCGCTCACCGGGCAGTTCAATGCCCAGTGGCTGGACCAGGCCGATGCCGACGGCGTGACGATGCGCGAGGCGATGGCCCAGGCCGGCCTTGATATCAACGAACTAGCCAAAATCAAACGCGACCCCGCCCGTTACCTCGGTTTCGTGGAAACGCACATTGAGCAGGGCCCGGTGCTCAATGCACTGGACTTGCCGCTGGGCGTCGTCACCTCGATCAATGGCAGCGTTCGCTACCTCGGCGAGATCGTCGGCATGGCCAGCCATGCAGGCACCACGCCTATGGGAATGCGGCGAGACGCCGCCGCCGCAGCCGCCGAACTGACGCTCCATGTCGAAAGGCGCGCCGCCGCTGTGCCTGACCTGGTCGCCACGGTGGGCATGCTGGAAGTGCCCAATGGATCGATCAACGTGGTGCCCGGGCGCTGCCGGTTCAGCCTCGACGTGCGCGCCACGACCAATGAAGTGCGAGACGCCTGCGCACAGGACATTCAAGCCGAACTGCGCGCAATCTGCGACCGCCGCGGCCTGCACTTTACGCTTGAAGAGACGATGCGCGCCGCCGCCGCGCCCAGCGCCCCGGCCTGGCAGCAACGCTGGGAGCATGCGGTGCAAGCGCTTGGATTACCCGTCTTCCGCCTGCCCAGTGGCGCTGGGCACGACGCCATGATGCTGCACCAGGTGATGCCCCAGGCAATGTTGTTCCTGCGCGGGCTGAACGCCGGCATCAGCCATAACCCGCTGGAGGCCATCACCAACGACGACACCGAACTGTGCGTGCGCGCCTTCCAGAATCTCCTTGATCAACTTGCCTCGGATTTGACATGACTACTTCCCCCTACGATACCCTCGACGCCTGGGTCGACGCCCATTTTGACGAGGAGGTGCGCTTCCTGCAGGAACTGGTGCGCGTCCCGACCGACACGCCGCCGGGCAACAACGCGCCGCACGCAGATCGCACCGCGGCACTGCTGCAGGATTTCGGCTTCGAAGCTGAAAAACACGCCGTTCCGGCGCAAGTGGTCCAGGACGCCGGCCTGCAAACCATCACCAACTTGATCGTGCGCCGCAAGTACGGAGAGGGCAAGACCATCGCCCTCAACGCCCACGGCGACGTGGTGCCTCCCGGCGAAGGCTGGACCCACGCGCCCTACGGTGGCGAAGTGGTCGACGGCAAGCTGTACGGCAGGGCCGCCGCGGTCAGCAAATGCGACTTCGCGACCTTCACCTTCGCCACTCGAGCGATCGAAGCGTTGAAGACGCCGCTCAAGGGCAGCGTGGAACTGTATTTCACCTACGACGAAGAATTCGGTGGCGAGCTCGGCCCGGGCTGGTTGCTCGAGCAGGAACTGGTCAAGCCGGACCTGTTGATCGCGGCAGGTTTCAGCTATCAAGTGGTGACTGCACACAACGGCTGCCTGCAGATGGAAGTGACGGTGCACGGCAAGATGGGCCACGCGGCCGTGCCGGAAACCGGTGTCGATGCCTTGCAGGCGGCAACGCGGATCCTGAACGTGCTGTATCACCAGAATACGCTCTACAAGCAGATCAAGAGCCAGGTCAAGGGCATCAACCACCCCTACCTCAACGTCGGGCTGATCCAGGGCGGCACCAACACCAACGTGGTGCCGGGCAAGGTCGTGCTCAAGCTCGACCGCCGCATGATCCCCGAGGAAAACCCGGTTGAGGTCGAAGCGGCGCTGCATCGCCTTATCCACCAGGCGGTGGCTGACTGCCAGGGCATCACGGTGGAGGTCAAGCGCATGCTGATGGCAAATGCGCTCAAGCCGCTGCCTGGCAATCAGCCTCTGGTTGACGCGCTGTCGCAACATGCCAGCACGGTTTTCGGCGAATCGATCGAGGCTGCCGGCACGCCGTTGTACACGGACGCGCGTCTGTTCGGCGAACGCGGCGTTCCCGCGGTGCTGTATGGTTGCGGGCCGCGTACGGTTTCGGAGAGCAACGCCAAGCGTGCCGACGAACACATCTCGCTGGAAGATTTGCGCCGAGCCACCAAGGTGGTGGCACGTACGCTGTTTGATTTGCTCGATTGAGCATGAGAGCCGGCGCCTGACAGCGCCGGCTGCGTCAAGCTAAGGCGTAGGGTGCGCACCTGTGCGCACGTGGTCACCGCATACTGACTTGCGGCTGCTGCTTCGCTACGCTGCTTGCGCGAACCGCGTGCGCACGGGGTGCGCACCCTACTAATCGCGTTGCGGCACCCGAACCACGTGCAGCAGATTCGTGCTGCCTGGCTGCCCGGACGGAAAGCCTGCAATCACCACCACCTCGTCACCCGGCGCCGCAAGCTGGCAACGCACCGCAGCCTGGGCAGCATCCGCCACCATCTCATTGAGCGTCTTGGCTTCCTCGAAGCGCACCGGATGTACGCCCCACACCAGCGCCAGCCTGCGCGCAATCTCATTATGTGGCGTGAGCGCCAGGATAGGCGTAACTGGACGCTCACGGCTGGCACGAAGGCAGCTCGATCCACTAACCGTGTAGGCAACCGTCGCCGCCGGCGCCAACAGGCCGGCAACGCGCCGCAGTGCGCAGCAGATCGCATCGGACGTCGTCGCTTCGGCCGGCGTGTGGCTTGCATCCAAGCCGGTGCGCCATGCCGGGTCCTGTTCGACTTCCTTGATGATATTGTCCATGATCGCGACGGACTCGACAGGGTATTGGCCCGATGCCGACTCGGCCGACAGCATCACCGCGTCCGCCCCCTCGTAGATCGCCGTGGCAACATCGGACACTTCGGCCCGGGTCGGCACGGGCGCGGTGATCATCGACTCGAGCATCTGCGTGGCCACCACGACCGGACGCCCAGCCCGGCGCGCCGCGTGGACGATCCTCCGCTGCAAAATCGGCACCTGCTGCGGCGGAAGCTCGACGCCAAGATCGCCGCGTGCCACCATGATCCCGTCGGCCACCGCGACAATCTCTTCCAGGCAAGCGATTGCGGCAGGCTTTTCCAGCTTGGCCATGATCCAGGCCTGGTCGCCTACCAGTTCGCGCGCCTCGATGATGTCTTGCGGTCGCTGCACGAACGACAGCGCGACCCAGTCCACCCCAAGGCTCAAACCGAAGGCGAGGTCGGCGCGATCCTTTTCCGTCAGCGGCGAGATCGGCAGCACCACGCCGGGCACGTTGACGCCCTTGCGGTCCGACAGCACTCCGCCCACCAACACGGTGGTTTCGGCATGATCCGGGCCGCATGCGTCCACGCGCAGGCGCAGCTTGCCATCGTCGAGCAGCAGTTCCGTGCCGATTTCGAGCGCGGCAAAGATTTCGGGATGCGGCAGGTTGGCGCGTTGGCCATCACCTTCTGCAGGATCAAGGTCGAGACGGAAATGGCTGCCCGCCCCGAGAGTAATCTTGCCACCGGCCATGCGTCCGACGCGCAGCTTCGGCCCCTGCAAGTCCATCAGCACGCCGACCGGCCGGCCGATTTCACGCTCGACCTCACGGATCATGCGATACCGCTGCGCATGATCGGCATGGCTTCCGTGGCTGAAATTAAGACGGAACACATCGGCGCCGGCCTGGACCAGCGCATGGATGCGTTCGAAACTGGAACTGGATGGGCCAAGTGTGGCGAGAATGCGCGAACGGCGGTTGCGTATCATGAATTTTCCTAAGATGTGGTGATACTAGAGCAGAAGGATAGCCCGGAAGTCATTCACGTTGGTCAATTTTGTACCAGTCACGAATGAGCCGCCCAGCGCCCCAGAACGCAACGCGGCGCTACCGGCTGGCCATGCCGGTGCGCCGCGTGATGTTCATTGAGTTTCCTTTTCGCATCGGCACCCGCCAGGGCCGGCGATGCCGATTGCGAGCAGGGGTTATCGTCCCTGGCCGATTTCGAAGTTGGCCATGATCTCCAGCGCGCGCACCATGGCCGAGTGATCCCAGCCGGCGCCGTCATGTGCGGCGCAGGTGTTAAACAGCTCTTGCGCGGTGGCGGTATTGGGAATCGACACGCCGAGTTGCCGGGCCGTGGTCAGCGCCAGGTTCAGGTCCTTCCGGTGCAGGTCGATCCGGAAGCCCGGCGCGAAGGTGCGCTTGATCATGCGCTCGCCATGCACTTCCAGAATGCGCGACGAAGCGAAACCACCCATCAGCGCTTCCCGTACCCGTGCCGGATCGGCCCCGGCCTTGGCCGCCAGCAACAGCGCTTCGCCCACCGCCTCGATGGTCAAGGCCACGATGATCTGGTTGGCCACTTTCGTGATCTGGCCGTCGCCGTTGCCGCCCACCAGGGTGATGTTCTTGCCCATCAGCTGGAACAGCGGCTTGACCTGTTCGAACGCGGCCTCGCTGCCGCCCACCATGATGGTCAGGCTGCCGGCCTTGGCGCCCACTTCGCCGCCCGACACCGGGGCGTCGAGGTACTCGCAGCCCAGTTCATTGATGCGGCGTGCGAAATCCTTGGTGGCCACGGGCGAGATCGAACTCATGTCGACCACGATTTTTCCCTTGCCCAGGCCCTTGGCAACACCAGTCTCGCCGAACAAAACGTCCTCGACATGCGGCGTGTCGGGCACCATGATGATGATCACATCCGCATTGGATGCGACCTCGGCGCTGCTGGCGCATACGCTGGCGCCGGCCTCGATCAATTGCGAGGGAGTCGTGCCGTGCGTGAAAGTGAACAGGGTATGGCCGTTGTTGACGAGATGTCCTGCCATCGGGGCGCCCATGATGCCCAGGCCGATAAAGCCGATTTTTGCCATGTCCTTCTCCTTGTAATCGTTTTCGAAATTCGTTTGTTGGTTCAGCCGGCCAAAGCCTTGATCCAGCCAAGCCCCGCGCGCGTGTCGGCGGCCGGTTTGTATTCGCAACCGATCCACCCGTCGTAGCCCAGCTTATCGATATGGCGGAACAGCCACGGATAATTGAGCTCACCCGTGCCGGGTTCGTGGCGCCCCGGGTTGTCCGCCAGCTGAATGTGGCCGATGCGGGCCAGGTGCCTGGAGATCGTGTTGCCGATCTCGCCCTCCATGCGCTGGGCGTGGTAAATGTCGTATTGCAGGAACAGGTTGTCGGACGCGACTTCATCAAGAATGCCGATGGCCTGGTCGGTGCGGCTCAGGTAAAAGCCCGGGATATCGAAGGTATTGATCGGTTCGATCAGCAGGCGAATGCCGGCTTGCTTGAGCTTGGCGGAAGCGAAGCGCAGGTTGTCGACGAATGTCTGGTAAAGCGCCTCTTCGCTCACGCCGGCCGGTGCGATACCTGCCAGGCAGTTGATCTGCTTGCAACCGAGCGCGGTGGCGTATTCGATGGCGCGGCCCACACCGTCCTGGAACTCGGTCACGCGCTGCGGGTGGCAGGCAATGCCGCGTTCACCGGCTTCCCAGTTACCGGCGGGCAGATTGTGCAGTACCTGAGTCAGCTTATGTTTATCCAGCTGCGCGGCAAGCGCATCTTTGTCAAATCCATACGGGAAGAGGTATTCGACGCCCTTGAAACCCGCCTGCGCGGCGGCCTCGAAGCGTTCGAGGAAGGGGAGCTCATTGAACAGCATCGTCAAATTGGCTGCGAATTTTGGCATGTTTGTGTTCTCCGTTTAAGCGGCGCCAATGGCCGTGGGGGCGTCTTGAGCATGCTCGGCCAGCGGTTCAAATTCATTGACCGCATTGATTTCCGTGCCCATCGAAATATTGGTGACGCGTTCGAGGATGATTTCGACCACCACTGGCACGCGGTACTCTTTCATCCAGGCGCGCGCCTGGGCGAAAGCGGGCTGGATATCCTCGACATGGTGTACACGGATCGCCTTGCAGCCTAGTCCTTCGACGACTGCGACGTGATCGACCCCGTAACCCGCCAACTCCGGCGCGTTGATATTTTCGAAAGCGAGCTGTACGCAATAATCCATGTCGAAACCGCGTTGCGACTGGCGGATCAGCCCAAGGTAGGCGTTATTGACCACCACGTGCAGGTAAGGCAGCTTGAATTGCGCGCCGACGGCCAGTTCCTCGATCATGAATTGGAAGTCGTAATCGCCAGAGATGGCCACGACCTGGCGTTGCGGATCGGCTGCGCACACGCCGAGCGCGGCGGAAGCCGTCCATCCGAGAGGGCCCGCCTGGCCGCAGTTGATCCAGTGGCGCGGCTTGTACACATGCAGGAACTGGGCAGCGGCGATTTGGGACAGGCCGATCGTGCTGACATAGCAGGTATCCGGGCCGAAAGCGCGGTTCATTTCTTCGTACACCCGCTGCGGTTTGATCGGCGCGGCATCGAAATGGGTCTTGCGCAGCATGGTGCGCTTGCGCTCCTGGCATTGCGCTACCCATGCGCTGCGATCCGGCAGGCCGCCGATCGAAGCGAATCCACGCGCCACCTCGATCAACAGGTCAAGCGCGGCACCCGCATCGGAGACGATGCCGTAATCGGGACCGAACACGCGGCCGATCTGTGTAGGTTCGATATCGATGTGAACGAACTTGCGCCCTTGCGTATAAACTTCGACCGAGCCGGTATGACGGTTCGCCCAGCGGTTGCCGATACCGATGACAAAATCCGATTCAAGCAGCGTGGCGTTGCCGTAGCGATGAGAGGTTTGCAGGCCGACCATGCCGGCCATGAGCGGATGGTCATCCGGAATAGCGCCCCAACCCATGAGGGTCGGGATCACCGGCACGCCGACGATCTCGGCGAACTCCTGCAAGCGCGCGGCGGCATCGGCATTGATCACGCCTCCACCGCAGACAATCAGCGGACGCTCGGCGGCATTAAGCATCGCCAGCGCCTTTTCCGCCTGGGCGCGGGTGGCAGCGGGTTTGTAGGTCGGCAGGGGTTCGTAGGTGTCGATGTCGAATTCGATTTCCGCCATCTGCACGTCGAAAGGCAGGTCGACCAGCACCGGACCGGGACGGCCAGAACGCATGATGTGGAATGCCTGCTGCAGCACGCGCGGCACCAGCGCCGGTTCGCGTACCGTGACTGCCCATTTGGTGACCGGCTTGGCGATCGATTCGATGTCAACCGCCTGGAAGTCTTCCTTGTAAAGCCGCGCACGTGGCGCCTGGCCGGTCAGGCAAAGGATCGGGATCGAATCGGCCCATGCCGAGTACAGGCCGGTGATCATGTCGGTTCCGGCCGGTCCCGAGGTGCCGATGCACACACCGATGTTGCCTGCCTTGGCGCGGGTATAACCCTCCGCCATGTGCGAGGCTCCCTCGACATGCCGCGCCAGCACATGTTCGAAGCCACCGTTCTTCTTCATTGCGGAATACAGCGGATTGATCGCTGCGCCGGGGACGCCAAAAACCGTGCTCACGCCCTCTTTGCGCAGGACCTCCGCTGCCGCGTCAATTGCTCTCATACGGGCCACCTTCGCCTCCATTTCCTAAGTTTCGATGGGAATAATGGATTCAGAATATCGATAAAGCCGAGCACGAAGAATTGCTGCTACCATCGGCTCTGTCGATACTTGGAGTATTGAATGGACCGCTATACAGAAATCCGGAGCTTCGTTCTCGTCACCGAAAAAGGCAGCTTCGCCGCCGCCGCGCTGGTTGAGGGCGTCACTCCGGTTGTCATGGGCCGCAGGCTGGACGCGCTCGAGCAGCGCCTTGGCGTGCGCCTGATGCATCGCTCAACCCGCGGCCTGACCCTGACCGCCCTGGGCGAACAGTTCATCGAGACCTGCCGCCAGTTGCTGCGCGATTTCGATATTGCCGAGAACAGCATCAGTGCGGGGCGCAGCACGGTGCGCGGCCATCTTGTGGTTTCCGCGCCGGCCGCGTTCGGGCGCTCGCACGTAGCGCCGCACGCACCGGCCTTCAAGGCGATCAATCCCGAGTTGAAGATGTCGTTCAACTTCACCGACAGCGTGGTGGACCTGGTGCGCGAGGGGTACGACATGTCGATCCGCATCGGCGAAGTGCAAGATCCAAACTACGTGGCTGTTCCCCTTTTCCCAAACCGGCGAGTGGTATGCGGCACGCCCGAGTATTTTGAACGCTACGGCGTGCCCCGAACGCCCGAAGACCTGTCCCACCACAACTGCCTGGCCTTCAATTTGCAAGGCGGGCAGCAGCGCGGATGGACCTTCCAGCGCGACGGCAAACTGTTCGCGGTGCGTGTCGATGGCGATCTAGCCTGCAACGATGGCGAACTGCTGTTCGGCTGGGTCAAGCAGGGACTGGGGATCGGATGGCGCTCCACATGGGAAATTCAGGCCGAGCTCAAGCGCGGCGAACTGGTGACCGTGCTCGATGAATTCGCGGTGCGCAGTTACCCGATCCAGGCTGTGTATCCCCAGCAGCACTATCTGCCTGCCAAGATCCGGCATTTCATTGATTACCTGAAAGGTATCTACAACGCCCCGGGATATTGGGAAAAGCAAGGACTGAGCTGAATCGCGACACTTCTGCCGAGAGGACGATCCAAACTGGCGACTTTGGCTACAATGCGATTTTTGCACTGGATACCCCCATGGACCCGAAAGATTCCCTCATCGAATATCCCAGCGACTTCCCCATCAAAGTGATGGGCACGGCGCACGAGGACTTCGTCGCCACGATCACCGATGTGATACTCGAGTACGACCCGACCTTCCACGTCGGCCGGATGGAACAGCGCCCGTCGGCCAAGGGCACGTACATGGGCCTGACGGTGATCGTGCGCGCCACCAGCCGCGAGCAGCTCGACGACCTGTACCGCAGCCTGTCGGCCCATCCGATGGTCAAGGTGGTGCTGTAAGCACAGCGTTTGTGATGCGCTGGCGGCATGGTCCCGGCGGCGGGCATCCGCCTGGCTTATAATGACGGGGCTGTCCATTTCCCCACGACTTCCCCATGCAAGCGACCCGCCCCGCCATGCCGATCATTCGCGAGCTTGGCCGCGCCGACTACGAGCCGACGTTCGCCGCAATGCGCGCCTTCACCGACGCGCGCACCCCCGACACGGTTGATGAGCTGTGGATCGTCGAGCACCCGCCGGTGTTCACGCTTGGCCTTGGCGCCGACCGCGGGCACCTGCTGGCCGGCCCCGGCATCCCGACGCACCAGATTCCGGTAGTGCAGACCGACCGCGGCGGCGAAGTGACCTACCACGGCCCGGGCCAGGTGGTGATCTACCTGCTGATGGACCTGCGCCGCAACAAGCCTGGCGGCAAACTGTACGCGCGCCAGTTTGTGGCAAAAATCGAACAGGCGGTGATCGATGTGTTGGCGGCGTATAATCTCGACGGCGAACGCGTTGCCGGCGCGCCCGGCATCTACATCGCGCAAGGCCCGCTCAAGGGAGCCAAGATCGCCGCGCTGGGGCTGAAGGTGCGCGGCAACGGCTGCACCTACCACGGCGTTTCGCTGAACGTGGCGATGGACCTGGCGCCGTTCTCGTGGATTAACCCGTGTGGCTATTCGGGCCTGGCCACGGTCGACATGCGCACCATGGGCGTGGAAGCGCCGCTGGCCGACGTCCAGCACGCGCTGGCCCAAGCCCTGGTGGGCCACCTCGCTAACCTTGACCCGGTCCAGCCGCAAGAGGTCGTTTCAAAATGAGCAGGGCAAGGCGCGGCGACGAAGACAGTGCAGTTGCACGGCAAGGAGCCGCAACGCAGCCATGCTCAATTTGAAATGACCTCTTAACCGAACAACCCAAACTGAACGCCCCAAAAGGGCATGAGCCAGATGACTACCAACACCGACACCGGTACTGTTCCCTACAACGCCAGCGAAAAGCAGAAGGGCGCCAGCAAGACCTCGCGCATCCCGATCAAGATCGTGCCGGTCGAGCAGACCGAGCGCCTGAAGAAGCCGGACTGGATCCGCGTGAAGGCGGCGTCGGCTTCGTCGCGCTTCTACGAGATCAAGGACATCCTGCGCGCCAACAAACTGGTGACGGTGTGCGAGGAAGCGAGCTGCCCGAACATCGGTGAATGCTTCGGCAAGGGCACCGCGACCTTCATGATCATGGGCGACAAGTGCACCCGCCGCTGCCCGTTCTGCGACGTCGGCCACGGCCGCCCGGACCCGCTGGACGTGAACGAGCCGCACAACTTGGCAAAGACCATTGCCGATCTGCGCCTGTCGTACGTGGTGATCACTTCGGTGGACCGCGACGACCTGCGTGACGGCGGCGCTGGCCACTTCGTGCAGTGCATCCAGAAGACCCGTGAGATGAGCCCGAGCACGAAGATCGAAGTGCTGGTGCCCGACTTCCGCGGCCGTCTGGAAAAGGCGATCAACATCTTCGCCGAGGGTCTGCCGGACGTGTTGAACCACAACCTGGAAACCGTGCCGCGCCTGTACAAGGAAGCGCGCCCGGGCGCTGACTACAAGCACTCGCTGGTGCTGCTGCGCGACTTCAAGGAGAAGTATCCGGGCGCGGTGACCAAGTCGGGCCTGATGGTGGGCCTGGGCGAGACCGACGAGGAGATCCTCGAGGTGATGCGCGACCTGCGCGAGCACAACGTGGACATGCTGACCATCGGCCAGTATCTGGCGCCGTCGAATTCGCACTTGCCGGTGCGCCGTTATGTGCATCCGGACGTCTTCAAGATGTTCGAAGAGGAAGCGTACAAGATGGGCTTCGTGCACGCGGCCGTGGGCGCGATGGTGCGATCGTCGTACCACGCGGACCAGCAGGCGCATGAGGCAGGTGTGGCGGCGTAAGCGTCTCACCACTGAGCCAAAGCCGGGGTCAGGCAGCAGCCTACCCCGGTTTTTTTCTGGATCGGCTTTGATCGTCGCCGCTCTGTGAATTACTTTTGGTTAATGAGATAAATTGTCAATCTTCCTTTCGGTACGTCAATAGCGTTTCCGATAGGCACACCACAATGAGGCATGTACTTCTCGTGGAGAACGTCATGTCTTTCGTCTATCACGGTGCGCTCTTCCTAGAAAACAAACCGAAGGTCGATGGAGGAGAGTGCGCTCGGCTCATCCAAAACCTGCTGCCGTGGGTCGGCCACACATCGCGGTGGCAACCAGGGGAAAACGTCATTGACGTGCTGGCATCCGGCAGGCAAATCGAGCAGGGAACTGCCATCGCTACTTTCGTTGACGGCCGCTACCCTACCTATGGCCACCGTCACGCTGCATTGTTTCTGTGGCCCATTACCAGCTGCACATTCGACCCGAAGACTGGGCAGTGCAAGATTATGGCGATCAAGATGATGGACCAGTGGAATCCCCACCCCGGCGCCCACTTCAAGAAGGACCATATCAGTAGCCGTGACGTTCTGCCATACGGTAAGAACGCCGCTGCTTGGCCAATCTCGGACAATGCCAGCATGTTCTACATCATCGAGTAAAGGCCGCCATGCGCGCAAACGACATCAAGCACTTAACCTTAGCCACATTAGCCTTAATGCTCCTTTGTGTCCTGTTTTCTGGGGTTGCGAGAGCTGGACAGCGCATTGCCTGTCCCATGATGGTCGATGTCCGTCAGGTGACCGTTGAATCACCGGCTGGATGGACCGGAATCTACGGTCCTTCCGGCACGCGTCCTTTGCTCGGCGCTGAGGCGATTTTCACTACTGGATCGCTGCGAGATTCCTGGGGTGAGTTGCGCGATCCGCCGACCGTTAAGAAGAAGGGTGGGGCCGTGATCGAAACCAAGTACCCTCTGCCGCCAGAGCGGGAGCTGGGCAAGTGGATCATCTGCCACTACGGGGAGAGCTTGTACCAAGCCATGAAGCTGCCGACTGCGACGAAGGAATGCGCTGTGACGTATAACCGTGAATATACCGATTCCGCCAGCAAAAAGCCGGTGTATCGAGTCGCCGACATTACGTGTAAGTAGGGACTAGATGTGTTCCCTGTCGCAATTCAGTCCTTACTGCACAACTCTTTTTTGGCCAAGCCGGCCAGCTCTTCCGGCTCAAGCGAGAGAATTGTATTCGCATCTGGAACAAGGTCTGAAAGTGTGGCCATGCATCTATGCGTAAGGAATTTGGATGCTGAAGTCTTGCCCTTTAGCGTCCTTCCCCCAGACTTCGACACTTCTTGGCGGAGGCCCCCAGTCGTCACTTATCAGTTCATGTACAAGACGCTTTCCTGCAAGCCCCTGTGACTGAAGTAGATGCAGTCGGGATAAGAAATCCAGGTCTTTAGCATATTCCTGAAGACCTCCATCGACGAAGCGAATGGATACGTTGATTTCGCTCATAAGCTCTCCGTATTCGAAGTCAGGCCTCTAGCCTGAAACTATTTGCTCCTATGGGGATGAGCCGAAACTTTGGTGGGTGGTATGGCGGCCAAGGTATTGCTGATTCACGGAGGAGCCATTGTTCAATCCAGTTGGTGCCCGAATCCCTAAGCTCGGGACAGTTCTTCCAGAATCCGGGTGTCAGTTTGAATGGACGGATCGTACCGCCGAGGTCCAGAGTAATTTGACTCCACGCTGGTTTGAAGAATGCATCTCGATTGGCGCGTCCCACACGGACGCCGTAAGTCCCTTTACCGTTCGACCAAGGTGTTACATGCATTTGGTTTCCTTCTAGTTGATCTTGTGCCTTCTAGAGATCGGCCGCCATGGCGAGGGCTCAGCCCACCGGACATCCCATATCGCCCCCTCAGCTAAATAATGATCATACTAAAATTGCCAAGAGGAAATAAATCCAATATTCTGTACTTGCCGGCGTTTCTGCCGCGCTAACTCCAATTTGAGGGTATCTAAATTGAACATTGACACAGTACGACAGTCCCTCGAATGGCGTTTTACTTTCACCTACATTATCAGCTTTGTCGCCTTGTGCGGTTATAAGGTTGTCTTAGATAGGAACTACTTTCGAAAGCATTTGAGCATGGTCAGGTTTGGTCTTGCTGTAACTTTCCTAGCTTGCTATTTATACGGAATGCAAGCCGTTCTAAATGCGGGTAGCAACATGGAAGACGCCGTAAACAAAGTGGTGCAAGATTCCCCTGGGACGCAAGAGCTACTACGCGCTCATTGTCAGCGCGCTTGGGTCAATGACGTAACCGGCACCGCAAAAAATGGGCTGTCCGACCTTTCGCCGTGCATAACCCTGATTGCAGTGATATCCAAAGAGCAAAAAGACATTGCTGACGGAAAAGCGGCCCTGCCTTCATCGTTGATGACGCTTCTAATTGCTTTTTTAAGCGCTTTTCAAGGTGGGCTTTGTGCGACCTTCATGTATGCGTGGGCTACCACCGTCCGTGAGCCTTTCGACACCCGGGATTAGTTCACTGCCAACGGGAGCCCTGGGCTCCCTGGGGCGCCGATCGTGACTCCGTGTCCGGCTGCTGTCTCGGGTTAATCGGCGCCGAGAGTGGCTCATTAATTACCGCATTTTGTGTCAGTAATTTTTTAACTCCCAACTCCATTTTTTCATTGCCGCACGTCATCCCATACCAGGTCAAACCGTGCCAGGTATTTCTTTAGCCTATCCGCGTCATTTGGTCGCTCCTTGGCACTGCGGGAGATGGCAAACAGCTTCCTTCCCGCATCCGAAAGGGTCTTCGATTTTCGGCAAACTTCGATAACCGCCTTGAGCTGTACGGCATCGAACAGGTCCAGCCCAGCTGCTTTTTGGCCAAGGACTTCCACCAAATCGATCTCACTTGGTTCTGCCGCCTCATCTGAGTAGTGCTGCCACAGACGCCGCAGTCGTCCAACTTCGTCCTGCACGATTACATCTGTGATACGTCCCGCCTCCGCAAGCGTCGCCATACGCTGCACTGACGCGGACAGGTCGCGGAAATTGCCCACCCACTGCGCTTCCGCCGACATGGCGAAATCCATGTAACGGCTGCGCGCTTCCTTATTCAGGCGCACGACCTGCGAGTTCTCCGCGCCGAATTGGGCGAGCAGGTAATCGATGTTGGGCTCAATGTCTTCGGCTCGCGCGGTCAGGCCGGGCAGTTCATATGTCCACAGATTGATACGCGCGAACAGGTCTTCGCGAAAACGGCCCGCGACCACTTCCTTCGACAGGTCCCGATTCGTGCCGGCGATCAGCAGGAAGTCGCTTTGGACTTCGTTGTCCGAGCCGACCGGGTGGAAGCGCTTTTCTTCGACGGCCTTGAGGAGCATTGCCTGCTCGTCCAGGCCCAGCTCACCGATCTCGTCAAGAAAGAGCAGACCCTTGTGTGCACTGCGCAGCAAACCAGCGCGATCCGATGCCGCACCGGTAAACGCTCCCCTGGTATGCCCGAACAAAGTCGAACCGGCGCCGTCACCACGCAGCGTCGCGCAGTTAATCTCGACGAACTTGCCGTCGATCTGGTGCCGGGCCCGGCGCAGTTCGTATATGCGGCGCGCCAGGAATGATTTGCCGGCGCCGGTCGGCCCCATCAGCAGCATCGGTGCCTTCGACTTGATGGCCACACGTTCGATCTCATCGATCATTTTGTTGAAGCGCGCATTGCGCGTGGCGATGCCAGACTTCAGGAAAGCGACGCCTTCTTCCTGTTCGCGTGTGAAGCGTTGGGCGATCTGGTCGTACTTCGACAGGTCGAGATCGATGAGCGCGAAGGTGCCCGGTTTGCCCGCTGCATGTCGGGGTGGCGGCGCTGTCTGTAGCAGGCGGCCGGGGAAGTAACGCGCCTCCGTCATCAGGAACATGCAGATCTGTACGACGTGCGTGCCCGTGGTGATGTGGATCCAGTATTCCTCGTTGTCCGGATCGAATGCATAGCCGCGCGCGAAATCGAACAGCGCGGCATACACCTGTTCGAAATCCCATGGATCGTTCATTTGCACGCGATGCGAATTAACTTCTGTCTCCGGCGAAACGGAGGCGATATCGACTTTGACCAATTCCGCCAAGTCGCCGTGCCTGCCGTTAAACAGCAGTTCGATACGATCGATCACCACTTCTTCGTGCTGCGTCAGGGCCACGGTCGGACGCCATTTTTCCCAGCGGGTGGCGCCTTTGCCGCTATCGAGCTGGCTGCCGACAAAGCCGATCACTACGGTACGTTTCTTCTTCATTTTTTGGATAAATATTTATCTGAAAAGATAATTTATCACATATTTCCTCGAATCAGGTAAATGAGATCCGGCCTGCGATTATCAAAATAAAATTCATAAGAATCAGCTACTTACAAGGCAGGCAAGGGCGTCAAAAGGAGAGCTGGCACGGCCATTGCAATAAGGAAGGTACAAACCAAGAAAAACGAGGAAATGAAAATGGCAAACGCTAACTTGTTCCAGAGTCTGAAGAGCAAACTCTTGCCGGCCACCGATACCATGAACGCCGAGTTCGCCCCGGCCTATGCCTTGTCGCCGAAGCAGCAACTGGCGCAGTACGCTGCGACGGGCTGCCTGAATGCCACTTACTACGCATCGGCCCAAGCGCAGCTCGACACGGTGCTCGCCCTTGGCAAAGAAGTGGATGCACGTTTCATCGCGCAAACCGCGATCTATTGCCGTGAGCGCGGCTACATGAAGGACATGCCTGCGCTACTGGCCGCCGTTCTGGCCTCCAAAGGCGCTGCGGAATTGACGCCGGCATTTGGCCGGGTGATCGACAACGGCAAAATGCTGCGCAATTTTGTGCAGATCATTCGCTCCGGCGCGACCGGCCGCAAATCGCTGGGCACGCGGCCAAAAAAGCTGGTGCAAGCCTGGCTGAACAATGCGTCGGAAAAGGCGCTGCTGTCTGCCGCGGTCGGCGACAATCCGTCGCTGGCGGACGTGGTGAAGATGGTGCACCCGAAACCGGCCGAAGCCTGGCGCGAAGCTTTCTTCGCCTGGCTGATCGGCAAACCGTACAACGCGGCTAACCTGCCGCCAGCCGTGAAAGCGTTCGAGGCTTACAAGCAGGACCGCTCGCAACCGTTACCGGACGTGCCGTTCCAGATGCTGACCGCGCTGGACTTGCAAACGGCGGACTGGGCGCAGATCGCCCGGCAAGGCGGCTGGCAAATGGTGCGTATGAACTTGAACACGTTTGCGCGCCACGGCGTGTACGAATTGCCCGGCATGACGGAAGCGATCGCGGCAAAGCTGCGCGATCCGGCGGCAATTGCGAAGGCGAAGGTCTTCCCGTACCAGCTTCTGTCCGCGTGCCAGTCGGCTGGCGACAACGTGCCCTTTGCGATCCGAGAGGCGCTGCAGGATGCGCTGGAAATCGCGCTGGCGAACGTGCCGGCGCTGGAAGGCAAAGTCGTGGTGTGCCCGGACGTGTCGGGTTCGATGCGTTGGCCGGTGAGCGGCTACCGCACCGGCGCGACCACGGCGGTGCGTTGCGTTGACGTGGCCGCGCTGGTGGCGGCCGCCATCCTGCGCAAGAACGAGGATGCCGTGGTGCTGCCGTTCGAGGTGGATGTAGTGAAGCTCGGCCTGAACCCGCGCGACACGGTTCTGACCAACGCGCAAAAGCTGGCATCGATCGGCGGCGGTGGTACCAACTGCAGCGCGCCGCTGGCAGCTATGAACAAAAAACGGATGCAGGCCGACTTGGTCGTGTTTGTATCGGATAACGAATCGTGGATCGACGCGACGCGCCATGGTGCGACCGCCACGATGCGCGAATGGGCTGTGTTCAAGCAACGCAATCCAGACGCCAAACTGGTTTGCATCGACGTCACGCCCAATGCCACGACGCAGGCCAAGGAAAGCAAGGATGTGCTGAACATCGGCGGTTTTTCGGACGATGTGTTCAACATCATCGCCGCCTTCGCTGCCGGCCAGTTGGGTGCGGCGCAGTGGGTGGGTGAAATCGAGTCGATCACAATTTAGGAGAACGTCATGGGCTGGACCATCAGCGTTGGACGTACAGATTTTGGGCAGAGGACGAATGCCGGTGTGACTACAAACCTGACGTGTGCCGTCACGCCGATTACTCGTCGGGCCAATGCCCAAGTAACGGTTTCCCTGAATGCAGGCAGGACTACATCTGGTGACGCCGGTTCGATTCCGGCCTGCCAGGTCGAACAGGTCTGGCAGAATGTCCTGTCGATCCTTGTCGGGGAGCTTTAACAACTTTCGGCGAATGCCGGTGGAACTACATCACTGTTAATGAGGCTGTCGCGGGTTCGAATCCCGCCGGAGGCAAAATACCGCCACCGTAGCTCAGTTGGTAGAGCACCTGTTCCACCCAACCTTGTCGCCACTTTTTTCGATGAATGCAGATGGAATTACATGGACAGAGCACCGGGGCAAACCCGGAGGCCCCGGTTCGACTCCGGGTCGGCGCAAGCCGATAGCTCAGGGAAACATTCCATCAATCCTCGTCATCACTTGTTATCACTAACGAAGAGAACTATGGAAAAGCAAACTTTCGACGTCATGGCGGTAGAGGGAGGCAGCCCGGTCAAGATGTGGACGCGCGGCGTGCCGGTCGAGGAAGAAGCCAAAAAGCAGCTGTCGAACACGGCAAAGATGCCTTTCATCTACAAGCACATCGCAGCGATGCCAGACGTGCACCTGGGTAAAGGCTCGACCATCGGCAGCGTGATCCCGACGCTGGGCGCGATCATCCCGGCGGCCGTGGGCGTGGATATCGGCTGCGGCATGATGGCTGCCAAGACCACGCTGACCGCGAACGATTTGCCGGATAACCTGGGCCCGCTGCGTTCGGCCATCGAGCGCTCGGTCCCGCACGGCATGTCGCCAAAAACGCGCGGATTCAAAGGCCGCGACAAGGGTTCGTGGGACACGCCGCCGAAACCGGTTGATATCGCCTGGCTGCAGTTGAAGGACGAGTTTGACGCCATCTGCGAAAAGACGCCGAAGCTGAAAAACACAAACAACTACAAGCATCTGGGCACCCTGGGCACGGGGAACCATTTCATTGAAATCTGCCTGGACGAGGTGGGCTTCGTCTGGTTCATGCTGCACTCGGGTTCGCGCGGGGTTGGCAATGCGATCGGGACTTACTTCATCGAGCTGGCGAAGAAGGATATGCGCACGCATTTCATCAACTTGCCGGATGAAGACCTCGCTTACCTGCCGGAAGGCACGCAGCACTACGACGACTACGTGGAAGCGGTCGGTTGGGCGCAGAAGTTCGCCCGCATGAACCGCGAGGTGATGATGCAGAACCTGATCGCCGCGGTCCGCACCGTGATCACCAAGCCGTTCGAGACGCACGTGGAAGCGGTGAACTGTCACCACAACTATGTGCAGAAAGAAAACCACTTCGGCAAGGACGTGCTGGTCACCCGCAAGGGCGCCGTATCGGCGCGCGAAGGCGAGTTGGGCATCATCCCGGGCTCGATGGGGGCCAAGAGCTACATCGTGCGCGGCAAGGGCAACCCGGAAAGCTTCCACAGCTGCAGCCACGGCGCCGGCCGCACCATGAGCCGTAACGAGGCCAAGCGTCGCTATACCGTGGAAGACCAGGTCAGGGCTACCGAAGGCGTGGAATGCCGTAAGGATGAACACGTCATCGACGAAATCCCGATGGCCTACAAGGACATCGATGCGGTGATGGAAGCGCAGCGTGACCTGGTCGAAGTTGTGCACACGCTGAAACAGATCGTCTGCGTGAAAGGCTGAATTTTGCAATCCGGATGCCCACGCAGGCGGCCAATAACAAGAAGAGAGATCAAGAAGAAATGATCGAATTAGACGGCTCTGCAGGAGAAGGCGGCGGCCAGATACTGCGCTCTGCGCTGACCCTGTCGATGCTGACGGGCCAGCCTTTTCGCATCCAAAACATCCGCGCGAACCGTTCCAAGCCAGGGTTGATGCGCCAGCACCTGGTGGCCGTGCAAGCGGCGGCCGAGGTGTGCGGCGCCCAAACCGAAGGCGCACAAGTGGGTTCGCTGGCGTTGACGTTCACGCCTGGCGCGATCCGTGGCGGCGACTACCGGTTTGCCATCGGCACGGCCGGCAGCTGCACGCTCGTCCTGCAAACGCTGGTACCGGCATTGTTGTTCGCGAACCGTCCTTCGACCGTGCGGGTCGTGGGGGGAACGCATAATCCTATGGCCCCGCCGGCGCATTTTCTGCAGCGCGCCTACGCGCGGACGCTGGCCGATTTGGGCGCGACGGTCGACTTTCAGCTGCATCGCTTCGGTTTCTACCCGGCTGGCGGCGGTGAAGTGACTGCCACGATCCTGCCATGCAGCGGCTTGCGTCCTTTCGAATGGATGTCGCGTGGAGAACGTGTGTCCGCCTATGCCGAGAGCTTTGTCGCCGGCATCCCGGCTGGCGTGGCGAAACGTGAGCTGGAAGGCATCCGCGCTGGCATGGGCTGGGAAGCCTCTCAACTGCGCGAATGCATCCTGCCCGCCGACCAAGGCCCTGGAAATGCCCTGCTGATCACCCTGGAATACGAGCACGTTACCGAGGTGTTTACCGCCATCGGCGAAAAGTCCTTGCGTTCTGATGTTGTGGCGCGCCTGGTGATAAAGGAAGCGCAGCGTTACCTTGCTTCCGATGGTGCGGTGGGTGAGCATCTGGCCGACCAGCTGATGTTACCGATGGCCCTGGCCGGCGGCGGACGCTTCACGACTGCCAAGGTCTCCCTGCATGGCAGGACAAATGCACATGTGATCGAGCGATTTCTGCCGGTGCGTTTTTTATTCGATGAGCAGAGCGGCGTATATACCTGTTCGGTCGAATCCAGCACGGGCCGCGAAACTCAGTTTTCGTGACTGATAACGCTCGGCGTGTCCTCGCAGTTCAGCAGCAATGCGAAACGGTTATTGAATTTGCCTACCAAGGAAATCGGAACGGAAGACGCGCCTCCATCTATTGAAATGCGCGCTTCCATATCCTGGTTCTCAAAGGACTGCAATTCCTTTATCAATTGCGATACCGACTTTCCCCGGCTTGGCCAGTCTGCATTGGACATAGATCCTCCTGCTCTGCTTTTCGATAGGCTATGTCACCGGTAAGTGTGGGTTTCGTAGGGTGCGCACCTGTGCGCACGCGGTTCGCGAACGTAGCGTAGGGAAGCAGCAGCCGCAGGTCAGTATGCGGTGACCGCGTGCGCACTTCGTGCACACCCTACGGAGACTTTGCGCCCGCTGGGCGGACCTCCCACACTTAGCGATGACATAGCTTTTCGGTATGCTATTCATAGCGTAACGCCTCGATGGGATCGAGACGCGCCGCCTGGCTGGCTGGCACCACCCCGAACACCACACCCACGGTCCCCGAAAACAGCACCGCCAGCGCCACCGCCCACCACGGAACGACTGCGGGCGGGAAGTTGGGAATCATGCTGGCGATTGCCACTCCCAGCGCGTAGCCGATCGCCAGCCCGAGCAGGCCGCCCAGCAGCGACAAGGTGACCGCCTCGATCAGGAACTGCAGCAGGATATCCCGGCTGCGGGCGCCGATCGCCTTGCAGATGCCGATCTCGCGTGTCCGCTCCTTGACCGACACCAGCATGATGTTCATGATGCCGATCCCGCCAACCAGGAGTGCGATGCCGACCACGCCGCCCATCACCAGCGTCACGGTGGTGCTTATCTGGTCGAAGGACTTCGCGATATGGTCCGCCGATTCGATCTCGAAATCGTCGCGCTCGTCCCCCGTCAGTCGGTGGGTTTGGCGCATGACCGTACGGATGTGGCTACGCGTCTCTTCTATTTTGCTCAGGTCGCGCACCGCCAGCGTAATTTGCAGTTGCGGCCGTGTGTTGTTGCCGATAATGCTTTGCCCGGTCTTGTACGGGATGATCATGTAATTGTCTTGCGACATCCCGAAGATCTCGCCGCGCTTTTCCATGACGCCGATGATCTTGAACCACTCGTTCGCATACAGCACGAATTGTCCTACCGGATTGGCCGGCAGGTGCAGCTCCTCGATCAGCTTTTCGCCGATCACGGCCACGCGGCGCGCGCTGGCGTTGTCGGAATCGCTGATGAAGCGCCCCACTGTCGCATAGCGCTGGTTCACTTCCTGATAGCTGGCCGTGGTGGCGAACACCCGGGCGGTGGTCGACATGCCCGTGAAGCGCACTTCCGAGGCGTTGGGCGAGAAGACCGGACTGAGCTCGCGGATTTCGTCGACCCGCAGGCGAAGCTGCTCGACGTCGTCGAAGCGCAGGTAATTGATCTTGCCGCGCATGATGTCTTTGAACTCGTTGTGCGGCCGCAGCGTCAGGCCGTTGCCGCCCAGTCCTTCGAACTGGTCGCTGACGCTCTTGGACAGGCCCTGGATCAGCGAGATGACGGTGATCACCGAGGCCACCCCGATGATGATGCCAAGCGATGTGAGGAAACTGCGCAGCCGATGCGCGCGGATCGACATCAGCGCCGAGCGCAGGCTTTCCAGAAGCAGGTTCATGTCGCTCCCCTTGCTGCCGTCATGTCCGACACGACTTTGCCATCGCGCAGACGCACCACGCGCTGGCATTGCTCGGCGATCTCGGGCTCATGGGTCACGATAATGACGGTCTGGCCGCCCTCGTGCACTTCGCGGATCAGGTCCATGATCTCGCGGCTGGTGGTGGAATCGAGGTTTCCGGTCGGTTCGTCCGCCAGCAGGATCGACGGGTTGCCGACCAGCGCCCGCGCGATCGCCACCCGTTGGCGTTGGCCGCCTGATAGCTCGTTCGGGCGGTGGTGCATCCGTTCGCCTAATCCGACGCGCTTGAGCGCCCGTTCGGCCTGCGCCAGGCGTTCGCGCAGCGGGGTGCCGCGGTAGATCAGCGGCTGGGCCACGTTGTCGAGCGCGCTGGCGCGCGGCAGCAGGTGAAAGCTCTGGAAGATGAAGCCAATCTCCTGGTTGCGCACGCGCGCCAGGTCGTCACCGGACATGGCGGCCACCTCACGGCCGTTGAGCCAGTACTGGCCGCTGCTCGGCTGGTCGAGGCAGCCGACGATGTTCATCATGGTCGACTTGCCGGAGCCGGACGCACCGATGAACGCAACCATCTCGTTGCCTTCGATGCCCAGGTCGATGCCCTGCAGCGCATGCACTGTCTGGTCGCCCATCCGGTATTGTTTGGTAATGCCCTGCAGGCGGATCACTTGCCGGCTCCGGCTGCCGTCTTGACGTCCGCGATCTTCAGCTCAGGTTTCTTGACACTCACCAGGTCGCCGTCGCGCAGCTGGCGCAGCAGGCGCGCCGGGCCGACCGCGATCGTCTGGCCGGTCGCCAGCCCCTTCGTCACTTCCTGATTGGCGTCGTCGGATAGTCCCAGGTCCACCGTCGTCTTTTTCGCCTTCCCGTCCTGGATGACGAACACGTAGCTGACGTTCTTCGTGCGGTCCTTGGCGCCGGCGACTTCCTCGTTCAGGATCGCCTGGATTGGCACCGCAGGCTTGGCGGCGCTGCTGCCGACGACAATCTCGACGCGGCAGGTCATCCCGGAACGCAAGGCCAGCTTGGGGTCAATCAGGTGCAGCTTGACCACATAGCTGCGTCCCTGGCTGGCCTGGGCCAGCATGCTCTTGGGCGCCATCGCGACGCTCTCGACGCGGCCCTGGAGGGGCTGGTCGGGAAAGGCCGCCGGGAACACTTTGGCCTGCTGGCCGACCGCGACCCGGGCGATGTCGGCTTCGTCCACGTTCACTTCGGCCATGATGGAGCCGACGTCGGCGATTGTCATCAGGGAGGAGCCGGCAATGCCGGTCGCGCTGGCGACGGCGGTCTCGCCGACCTTGATCGGCACCGCGGTCACGGTGCCGTCGATCGGTGCGCGCACCTCGGTCTTGGCCAGGTGCTCGCGCGACTGCGACAAAAGCGCGCTGGCCTGTTCGAGGTTCTCGCGGCTGGCGCGCAGTTGAACCTTGGCCACATCGACCTGATGCACGGCGTCGTCATACTTGGAAATGTCGATGTAGTTTTCCTTGTACAGCCGCCCGGTGCGCTCCAGGCTACGCTCCTGGTTGGCCAGGTCGATCTGCGCCCGCTCGATGGTGATCGCGGCATTGCGGCGGTTGGCTTCCTGTTGCGCTACTGTGGCCAGGTACACGGTCGGGTCGAGCCGCAGCAGGGGCTGCCCGCGGGTGACGTGATCGCCTTCCTTCACCAGCACCGCTGCCACCTTGCCGATCACCTCGGCCGATAGCTGGACTTCTTGCCGGAACACCAGGTTGCCGGTGGCGAGAATCGTCGGGCGGATTTCCAGCTTTTGCACGGTCGCCACCTCGGCTTCGTGGCGCGGCTTTCCGCCGGAGAATTTGACCGCCACCGGGACGATGAGGAAGGCCGCCACGACGGCCGCGCCAATCAGTTTTTTTCGCATGCGTTCACCCGACGACGGCGATCTTCGTGGCCCACAGGCCGTACACGATCAGGTAGGGCAGCAGGGCGACAGTCACGCAGGTTCCGGTCGAACGCCCGGTCCAGGCTTTCAGGCCAAACACCGCCAGGGCAATGCTCCAGATGGTGGTCAGGTCGATATTGCCGGCCAGGCCAGCCCACGGATTCGATTGCGGGAGGTGGAACAGCAGGTAGTTGAGCGAGACCATGTTCAGGTCTTCTGGCGCCAGTTGTCCATGCGAGGTCATGATCTGCAGCATCGACAGCGGCACCCCGAGCAGGCGGGGCAGGCTAATCCAGACGGAGAAGCCGAACCACTTGCCATAATTGATATCGGCGGCGGTTCCAATAATCTTGCCGGCCACCAGGTAATACAGGGCAGCCACCGCGCAGATCAGCAGTGTGCCGATCACGGCGCCGAGCCCTGCCATCCACATCATGGTCGTGGGCGTCATAAAGCGCTCCATGGCCGCGCGCGCTTCGGGCTTTACATTCGGTTTCGCCGATAGCATGTGCTCGCGTAACCAGTCGAAGTCGAGGGTGGCAACCCACCAGTAGGTGACAGCCAAGCTCAGCAGGATCAGGATGAGCAGAGGAAGCCAGGCATGGGTCTTGGTCTTCAGGCGCGCGAAGGTGCGCGTGGGTTCCAGAAAAACATTACCGATGTCGAAGAACGCTTGCGTAGCCATATAGTCTCCTTTATTCGTAGCAACTTATTGTATGTCATTTGAGCATGTAACCGACCATTTGTCACAATGAGTTATTTGGGACATATGCATGTCGTAATGCATATCGCGCAGATTGAAGAACTACAGGCGGCTGCTGGCGAGAATGGCGCGCGGATCAAGGTCAGCCTGATTACCGGCGAGGAGGTCTATTGCTGAGGGTGTGCAACTTGGCGGAGTGGTGCGTTTCGATGCCACCTGTCCCCTTCTTCCGCGATATAGTGCGTATCAATCAGAAATCGCGCAGTCGCAACATGAAATATTCACCTAATCACAACGAACCCGATCACGCCGCGGCGGAAGACGACGACGCCTTGCTGGCGCATGAACTGAACCTGGCCGAACGCGGCATCGAGCTGGTCAAGATGGAAGGCCGGGTGTTCCTGCGCTTTGACGGCGAAGTCCGCTACGAAGGCCTGCGCGTGCCTTACCGGCTGGTGCCGTCGCGCGGGGTGCTGGCCAAGCCCAGCAAGTGGCGCCGGATGGAGGCCGATGCGCGCCGCCAGCTGATCGTGGAGCGCGCCACGCCCGAAGCCATCGAGGAGCTGCAGAGCGAAGCGGAGGCGTTCGTGCGCGAGACCGCCGAGCGGGCCGACGAGGCGGGCTATGATCCGATGCTGTTCCTGCATGTGCTGGCCGAGCTCGAAACCTCCGAGCCGGCCGAGTATGTGTTCGAGCGTCTGGCGCAGCGCCTCGAGCACGCGATCGAGCGCGAGCAGGAGGAGCGCCACGCCCAGCGCACCAAGGAGAGCATCAACCTGGCCGAATATCCCGCCTCGTTCGAGGTGGCGAGCAAGATGGCGCGCAAGTTCATCGCGCTGCTCGGCCCGACCAACTCGGGCAAGACGCACAAGGCGATGGAAGCGCTGGCCAAGGCGGAAAGCGGCATGTACCTTGCGCCGTTGCGGCTGCTGGCGCTGGAGAACTACGAACGGCTGCAGGAGGCCACCGGCCCGAATGGCGCGCCGATCAAGGTAAGCCTCATCACCGGCGAGGAGCGCCGCCTTGCGGACGGCGCCACGCACGTGGCCAGCACGGTCGAGATGCTCGACACCAGGACGCCGGTGGAGGTGGCGGTGATCGACGAGATCCAGATGCTGTCCGATCGCGACCGCGGAGCGGCCTGGACCGCCGCGGTGTGCGGCGCGCCGGCGCATACCGTGTACCTGGTCGGGGCACCCGAGGCGCGGCGCGCGATCGAGGCGCTGGCCGAGCGGCTCGAGTGCCCGCTCGAGGTACATGTCCTGAAGCGCAAGGCGCCGCTGTCGATGGAGTCGGGCCCGGTGAGGAAGCTGCGCAACCTGCGCCGCGGCGACGCGGTGATCGCGTTCTCGCGGCGCGAGGTGCTGATGTGGCGCGATATGATCACCGAGACCGGGATGTCCGTGTCCACCGTCTACGGCAACCTGTCGCCGGAGGTGCGGCGCGCCCAGGCCGCGCGCTTTCGCGAGGGGCAGGCCGACGTGGTGGTCGGCACCGACGCGCTGGCGATGGGCCTGAACCTGCCGATCCAGCGCGTGGTGATGACCACCGCGGTCAAGTACAACGGCATCGAGGAGGAAGAGATTTCGGCGGCGCTGGCCAGGCAAATCGCCGGCCGCGCCGGGCGCTATGGCGTGCACGAGGAAGGCTTCGTGGCCGGCTACGACGACGAGACGCACCACGTGATGCGCTCGCTGATGCGGGAGAAGGTGCCGCCGGTGCCGGCTACCGGCTTCGCGGTTGCGCCTTCGCTCGAGCAGCTGCACCGGATCGCGTCGGTCACCGGCGAGGACTCGCTGGTCAAGCTGCTGCGCCGCTTCGTCCACAACATCGACGTGCCGGACGGCTTCTTCTTCCCCAAGATCACCGAGGAGCAGAACGAGCGCGCCGAATGGCTGGACAGTCTGCCGCTGTCGGTGGCGGAAAAGTATACGCTGTCGCTGGTGCCGATTTCGACCAAGGTGCCGAGCCTGCAGCACGCTTGGGAGCATTGGGCGCTGTCGCTGTCGAAGAAAAAGGTGTGCAAGCTGCAGCCGCATCCGCAGGAGCTGTACTGGCAGAACCTGCAGGAGGTCGAGGATACCTGCCGCATGTATTCGGCCTACGCCTGGCTCGGCTACCGGATCGCCGAATACTTCCCGAGCATCGAAGAGGCGCAGGAACTGGCGCGCGATGCGTCCGAACGGGTCGACTCGCTGCTGCGCGAGCAGAACGCGGCGGCGCGCAGGAAGGGCAAGCGCGAGGGCAAACGCGGACGCTTCGACCGCTAGGGCAGGCAGCGCGCGGCGATGCCGCCGCCGCTGCCGCCCGCCACACGGATATCGGACGGCGGATAGCCGTTGTCGTGCAGGATCGCGGGCTGGCCGAGGTAGCGCAGTTGCAGAGGTTCGCCCGCGTAGTTCGGCAGAGCGCGCGGCACGAAGATCGCAAAGCGGAAGTGCAGGTCCGTGAAGTGGCCGCGTTCGAAAACGGTGCTGCGCGGACCCTGGTGGATCTCGGCGCCGATCGCCTGCACGATCAGGGGCGTGTCCTTCGGCGTGTTCAGGTCAAGCGATCCCTGGTAGCGCAGGGTGTAGGGCTGCAAGGGGCCGAAACGGTATTTGCCGTATTGAATGCGTACGTCGTCCACATTGAAACGAAAGCCCGGCAGGACGATGTCACTGGTATCGGCCTCGCACAGGACGAACACGGCCCAGAAGCCGCTGCTGTCGCGCGGCCGGACAAAGTCGACCGGTTCAAGGCGGCTTGGTAGCTGGACCGGGTTGGTAAAGCGGATTTCGTGCACGTTGGCGACGTGCTGGTAGCGCAGCACCGCCGGATGTTCGCGAACCGAGCTGGTGGTGGTGCAGGCGGACAAACACAACAACAGTGCGGCGGTGCCCCATAGCGTGCGCATCACATTTCCCTTTCGCCAGCATGAGCGCGGGCTGGCAGTGGACGAATGGGTCAAGCTTGGCTGAATGTCCCGTTATCGGGTTGAGTTAGCGCAGGCGTGCTGTGGCATTGGCGCGAAGCGTATTCGCTGTCGTTTCCGGACACTGCTGGACTTCCTGCGGAGGCGCCGTGCTGGCTCGACCCGATTCTGAGCTAGGGTGCGTACCTGTGCGCACGCGGTTCGCGAACGCAGCGCAGCGATGCCGTAGCCGCAAGTCGGCACGCGGTGACCGCGTGCGCAGCAAAGCTGCACACCCTACGCAGGCTGTCGCTCCGTGATGTCATGCGCCTCAGCCTGCGGCCAAGGCTTTTTGCAGCAGCGCATGCAGCGACGGGAACTCCGGCTCGCCCACATAGCGCTTGATGATCTTGCCGTCTTTGCCGATCACGAAGGTGGTCGGCGTCAACTTCACATCGCCAAACTGCTTGGCGATGTCGCCGCTGGCGTCCAGCGCAACCTTGAACGGCAGCTTACGCGTCTCGGTGTAGTTGAGCACGTAGTTCGGCGGGTCGTAGCTCATTGCCACCGCCACGAATTCCAGGCCCTGTCCCTTGAACTTGTTATACGTGTCGACCATCGCCGGCATCTCATGGATGCAGGTGGTGCAAGAGGTAGCCCAGAAGTTGACCATCACGACCTTGCCGCGCAGCGACTGGGTGCTGATCTTTTGGCCATCGATGCTGATGAAGGTGACGTCGGGCGCCGGCACGCTGCGCGCGAAGGTCGCGTAGCCGATGCCGGCAAGTACGAGCAGGGCCGCGCCCAGTGCAACCGGGGTTTTCCAGGAACGGGGGGAAGCGGGAGCGGTCATGATCTTGTCCTCATGCTGGCGGCCTGGCCATTATAGCCCGGCCGCCGGCGCCTGGAACCGCGTTCAGGAGTTGGTGGTCGAGGTTTGCGCGGACTGCGGCTGCAACAGCTTCAGGTCTTCTTCGCTGATGTATTCGAAGATCTTGACCACGCGCTGCACGCCCGATACGCCCTGTGCCACCTGGGCCGCGATATTGCCTTCGCGCGGGGTCACGATGCCCATCAGGAAGGTGGTGCCGTTCTCGGTCACGACCTTGAACGACACTGCCGACACGGTTTTCTTGTCGATCAGGCTGGCCTTGACCTTGGTGGTGACCAGCGCATCGGACGAGCGCGAGGTGTAGCTCGACGGGCCGGCGATGATGAGCTCATTGATCACGTTCTCGACGTTGGCGATGCCGCGCACTTCGCGCTCGACCGCCCGCTTCGCTTCCTCGCTGTGGACTTCACCGGTCAGCAACACCTTGCGGTTGTAGCTGGTGATGTTGACGTGGGCATTCGGCCCGGCGATCTTGGGCACCTGGAACTCGGCCTTGACCGTGATCGCCTTGTCCTCGGTTTGCGCGCCCAGGGTGCGGCGGTCGGCGGTGGCGACCGCGCCGACAACGGCGCTGCCGACCATCATTTCGACGCATCCCGCGAGCGATGCCAGCAGCGCGCCGCACAACACGGCTTTTGCCAGCGGACGGATCAGGGTCTGGCCAGTTTTATTCATTCGTCATCTCCTCCGAATAGCGCGACGTCGATGCCGTCGCAGATGCAATGGATTGTCAGTAGGTGCACTTCCTGGATGCGCGCGGTGCGCGCATGCGGGACGTTGATATGCACGTCGGCATCGGTGAGCAGCTTGGCCAGCGCGCCGCCGTCCTTGCCGGTCAGTGCGACGATGCGCATCTCGCGTTCGAGCGCGGCTTCGGCCGCGGCCAGCACGTTCGGCGAATTGCCGGACGTCGAGATCGCCAGCAGGATGTCACTGGCCTGGCCGAAGGCCTGGACTTGTTTGGAAAATACTTCCTTGAAGCTGTAGTCGTTGGCCACCGCCGTCATGATCGAGGTGTCGGTGGTCAGCGCAATGGCCGGCAGCGGAAAGCGCTCGCGCTCGAAACGGCCCACCAGTTCGGCCGCGAAGTGCTGGCAGTCGGCAGCGGAGCCGCCATTGCCGCAGGCGAGGATCTTGTTGCCGTTGGATAGGGCGCTGAACATCAGTTCAACGGCCTGCGAAATCGGTTGGGACAGAGCCGCCGCGGCCCGGGTCTTCAGGTCGGCGCTCTCCTGGAAATGAGCGAGGATGCGTTGAGTATTCATAGCCGAGGATTATAGTGCAGTGGAAACCCCCGGCGGGCAAGCCTTGAATAAATTGCTTACACTTCAATGACATTGCGCAACCAATGGAGCTGATCGCCGTCAATTGTGATGACATCGAAGCGACACGGCGGGGGGCGGGAAAAGCGCAGCAGGTAGGTCTGGGCGGCGCGCACCAGGCGCCGGATCTTGTCCGGGGTGATGCTGGCGGCGGCGCCGCCATGCTGGTAGCCGGCGCGCTGCCTCACTTCGACGAAAACGAGGGTGTCGCGTTCGCGCATCACGAGGTCGATTTCGCCGCCGCGGCAAGTAAAGTTGGCTTCGACCAGCGCCAGCCCGTGCCGTTCCAGGTGCATACGCGCGCTGCGCTCCCACAGCCGGCCCTGGTCCTGTCTGGGCGAGCGCATGTCAGCGCGTACCCTGTGCCGGGTGGAACGCGCCGTCCTGGTAGATGACGGGCGCCTCCTTGCGCGCGAAGCCTTGCGTGGTGCCGTCGAAACTGATGGTGAGCAGGCCCGTGACCCCGTCCAGCGTGAACGGGGCGTTGGGATGCTGGACGACCTGGCGCGCGATGCGAAACGCGTCGATGCCCAGCGCGTACATGCGGTCCAGGTCGAGCGCTTGGCCGCTGGCGTGCCGGCGCGGGTAGGCCATCACGCCGGGGTTGTCGTGCAGAACTACCCACGGCAGGTCGACCAGGCGAATGCCGTCCAGCTCGGGCACCTTGGTCCCGGGTTCTCCCGGATTGATGGACGAGGTGCCGTAGCTGGGAATCACGAGCACCAGCGCGGAGCGCACCTGCCGCAATTCGTTGGGATCGAGTGCGGCGAACAACAGCTCCGGGCGGTCGACGCCGACCCGGACCCCGAGCTGGTCGAGCGCGTCCTTGTCGACCGTGTTATTTTCGATTGGCAGGTCGACGCGCTGGCTGTAGCGGCCAAGGTCGGCCCAGCTCGCCTCGAACGCCTTGGCGATGCGCTGCTGCCAAACGGCCGGGCCGGCCAGGACCAGCGCCCGCCCGTTCGGGTGCTCGAGCGCCGCCCATTGCGCGACCTGGTCGGCCTCGGACTCGTTCGACAGCCCGACCGCCAGCATCTGGCGTGGCAAGGCCACTCCCTGCGAGTGGCTGAGCGCGATCGTGGGCCGGATCAGTACCGCGCTGCCGGCCAGCAGGTCGATCGAGGACCGGGTCAGCGGGCCGACGATGATGTCCGCCTCGGCGGCGGCGCGCGCATAGGCGTCCAGCCCTTCCTGCGGGGTGTCGCCGGTGGCGATCACGTCGATCAGAAATCCGTCCCGGTCGTGATCCCACGCCGCCATGAAGCCGTCGCGCACAGCCTCGGCGGCTTTGGCGAGGGTGCTAGACTTGAGCGGCAACAGCAGGGCGATGCGGATGGTGTGGTTGGGCGTCGGCTGCGGCATGGCAGCCGGGCCGGGCGGCGCGGGGATTGCCACGGGCGGCGGCGGAGGCGGCCCACTTGTGTTTGCCACCTCGGGCGCGCAAAATGCCCCGGGCTCGGCGCACATTGTGCTGCAGCCCGCAAACAAGCCCAAGGCTGCGGCGGCAATGAGGCCAGCGAGACTTTTTATCAGCATATGGTTCCCCTACGATGACAGAATCCCAGTCCAGCCTGATTGCACGGCTCCCCATCCTGCAAGAGGCAGCCCAGCAGTCCTATCCTACCGCAACGCTGTACGTGGTGGCCACACCCATCGGTAACGTGACGGACATTACCTTGCGCGCGCTGCACCTGCTGGCGCTGGCCGACGTGGTCGCGTGCGAAGACACGCGCAAGACCGGCGCCCTGCTCGCCCGTTTCGGCTTGTCCAAGCAGATGGTCGCGGCGCACCAGCACAACGAGCGCGAGGCGGCGGACAAGCTGGTCGCTCGCCTGCGGGCGGGCGAACGGGTGGCGCTGGTGTCCGATGCCGGCACGCCCGCCGTGTCCGATCCGGGGGCGCGCATCGTCGATGCGGTGCGCGATGCGGGGCTCAACGTGGTGCCGGTGCCGGGTTGTTCGGCAGCGGTGACGGCGCTCTCGGCCAGCGGGCTGGTGAATGACCGCTTCCATTTCGTCGGTTTTCTGCCGGCCAAGGCGAAGCAGCGCGAGGCGGAGCTGGCCGGGCTGGCGCGCATGTCCGCCACGCTGGTGATTTACGAGGCGCCGCACCGGATCGTCGACTGCGTGGCGTCGCTAGCGGCGGCGTTCGAACCGACCCGGCAGGTGGTGTTCGCGCGCGAGCTGACCAAGCTGTTCGAGGAAATCCATCGCTGCCGGATGAAAGAGGCGCTGGCCTGGATCAAGGCCGATCCGAACCGCGAGCGTGGCGAATTTGTCGTGCTGGTCGAAGGCGCTGTTGCCGAGAACGACGACGCACTGGAGGCCGAGGCCGACCGCGTCCTGCAAATCCTGCTGGCGGAGTGCCCGGTCAAGCAAGCGGCGCACTTGGCGGCGCAGATCACGGGACGCAAGAAGAACGCGCTGTACGACCGCGCGCTGCAGCTCAAGGGCGGGTGATGGCGCCCGGCTGATACCAAAATGCCTGAAAATCAGGGTTTCTGCCGTTTCGCCTTGACCGGAATGTGCATAGCCGGTATGATCTGCCTCCTCGTCGGAGTGTAGCGCAGCCCGGTAGCGCATCTGCTTTGGGAGCAGAGGGTCCAAGGTTCGAATCCTTGTACTCCGACCAAGTATAGCGAAGGCCAGCATCGAAAGGTGCTGGCCTTTTGTCGTTTTGATCACCGAGGCCGGGCGCCGTGTAGAACGAGCGCGTAATCGAACAGCAGGCTCTCAACCGGCACCTCCCTTGAACGGACCGCCATCTGTCCTGCCTCGATCACTTCCTTAAGGCACCCATTGGGGTGGAATTTGCTGCCGGGTTGCAGCAGCACCAGGACCTTGCCCGTGCCCGCTGGCGTATCCCGGCACAGTTCGCCCGGGAGCCGCACACGGAAATGCGGCGGCTGGATATGCAGGTTGCCGCCGACGATGCGGTCTGGCACCACGATCGTGCCGACGCCCGGAAAGCGCCGCGCGATCTCGTTTGATAATTCCGGATACGGCTGGTTGATCCGCGGATGCCGCCCGAATGCCGACTGCACGTACGGGCGCAGCCCCAGCACAATCGTGATCATCCCCCCACATACGGCCGCATACACTAGCAGGCGGCGATAGACCGTCGCCTGTTGCGGCGGAAACCAGACGAAGCAGGCGAGCGGCAGCGAGAACAGCAGGGTCTGCAGCCAGCGGCTCTTGGTGTGCGCCAGTTGCCCGCTGAAAATGAGGACGGTGATGCATGCCAGGCCGCCTACATACAGCCACAGGAACAGGCGCGCATCCGGCGTGTGCAGGTGCGGCCGCGCCTGGCGGGGGGAGCGGTAAGCGGCGACGAGCGCGATCCAGAGCGGGGTGATGTACGACACAATGCTGTAGATCAGGTTTTTTACGCCGGTCTGCACGCTCACGGTGTAGCTCGAATAAACATTGCCGTCGTTCATCTTGTTCAGGGTGTCCTGCGTGGCGGTCTGGAACTGCTGGACGAACCAGAACCCGTGCGGCAGCAGGCACAGCGTGGCCACCGCGATTGTGATCCATATGTCCCTGGTCCAGATCACCTTGCGGTGGGCGGGTACGGCCAGGCTGGCCATGGCAAGGCCGAGCAGGAAGATCACAAAGTTGTACTTCGATTGCATGCCCAGTCCCAGCAGCAGCCCGAGCAGCATGCGCCGGGCCGTGCCAGGCTGGCGCAGGAGGGCAAAGTAAGTCCACAGCGCGGCGGCGGCCAGGGCGGTGGCAAGGATGGAATGGGAGCGGTCCATCTGGGCTTCCCAGCCGAGCGGGACGATCAGGACGAGCGAAGCGGCGATGGCCGACGCGGCCAGCGACCCCAACAATTGCCTGGCCAGGCCGAACACGCTCCCATACAACATGAACAGCAGGGCGTTTTTCAGCAACGACAATCCGACATGGCCGGTGCCGAAGACCTCGAAGAACAGCCATTGGAGCCAGACGTACAGGGGCGGCTGGCTGCCGTAGCCGAGCGTTATTTCCTGGGCAAAGAAGACGCTTTCCGCTTCGTCCCACTCCAGACCGTCGAGCTGGGCAACACGGATCACGACCTGGGCCGCGAAGTACAGGGCCAGTGCCAGGACGAAGGCCTTCCCGGTTTGCTCGCTGCCGACATTTACCGGTTCCGAAAGCGTCGTCACGTCAGCTCCCCGCGTGGTGGACACGAGGACCAAGGCTAGCGAAAGCTCTGCCGGCGGGGTCAACCGGCGTCAAACGGAATCAGATTTGCACAGTCACGGTCACGTGCGTGTGCAGAGGCGTAGGGTGCGCACCAGTGCGCACGCGGTTCGCGAACGCAGCGTCATGAAGCAACAGCCGCAAGTCAGCATGCCGTGACCGCGTGCGCACAGGTGCGCACCCTACGCCTCAGGGCAAGCCGTTCGAAAAGAATCAACCTGCCCGTTTGGCCGCGATCGCGTTACCCGCGCGGCTCACGCCTTTGCGCCCGAGCTGTTGTGAGATGAACAGGCCCGCATCCACCACCTGGTCAAGATCGACGCCGGTCTCGATCCCCAGCCCGTTCATCATGTACAGCACGTCCTCGGTGGCGACGTTGCCGGTCGCGCCCTTGGCGTACGGGCAACCGCCCAGTCCCGACACCGACGAGTGGAAGATCGCCACGCCCACTTCCAGGCTGGCGTAGATGTTGGCCAGCGCCTGGCCGTAGGTGTCGTGGAAGTGGCCGGACAAGGACTCGAGCGGAAACTCGCGCGCCGCGCGCAGCATTACCTCCTGCGTCTTGCGCGGCGTCGCCACGCCGATCGTGTCGGCGATGTCGATTTCGTCGCATCCCAAATCGCGCATGCGCCTGACCACGTCGGCCACCGCGTCAAGCGGGACCTCGCCCTGATACGGGCAGCCGAACGCAGTGCTGATGCTGCCGCGCAGGCGCAGGCCGTGGTCCTTGGCGGCCCTGGCCACCGGCTCGAAGCGCGCGATCGATTCGGCGATCGAGCAGTTGATGTTCTTTTGCGAGAACGCTTCCGATGCGGCGCCGAAGATCACCACTTCATCCGCCTTGCTTGCCAGCGCGGACTCGAAGCCCTGCAGGTTGGGCACCAGCGCCGAATAGATGGTGCCGGGGCGGCGCGTGATGCCGGCCATGACCTCGGAGGAGGACGCCATCTGTGGCACCCACTTTGGCGAGACGAACGCCGCCGCCTCGATATTGGCAAAGCCGGCGCGCGACAACCGGTCGACCAGCTCGATCTTGGCCGCGGCGGATACCGGCTCCTTCTCGTTCTGCAGGCCGTCGCGCGGCCCCACTTCGACAATCTTGACCTTTTTCGGCAGGTTGTTCATCTCAGTATCCCCGGTTGCGGTCGACGATGTCGTCGACGGGTTGGCCCTGTTCGAGGGCATCGATCTTGGCGGCGATCTGGCGCACAGCATCAAGCCGCATGGTCAACGCCGAGATGTGCGGCGTGATCGTGATGCGCGGCTCGTGCCAGAACGGGTGCTGCGGCGGCAGCGGTTCGTCGTGGAACACGTCCAGCGTGGCGCCGGCGATGTGGCCGGCACGGATCAGCTCAAGCAGGTCGGGCTCGACCACCTGCGCGCCGCGCGCAACGTTGACCAGGTAGGCGCCTGCGGGCAGCCGGGACAGCCGGCGGCGGTCGAGCAGGCTTGTCGTCTCTTGCGTGAGCGGCAGCAGCGAGACCAGCACCCGGCATCCCGCCAAAAATTCGTCGAATTCCTCCATGCCGGCAAAGCAGCGCACGCCGTCAAGCGCCTTGGCGCTGCGGCTCCAGCCCCGCACCGGAAAGCCGAAGTGCTGCATCGCCTCGACCACGCGCAGACCCAGTTTGCCAAGGCCCATGACGCCGATCGTAAACTCTTCCCTGTCATGCAGCGCCAGCGGCGACCACAAGCCGGTACGTGCCTGGCGCTCGTAGTCGTCGAAGCGGCGGAAGTAGCGCAGCACGGCATGCGTCACGTACTCGGCCATCTGGATCGCCATGCCGGCGTCGCCCAGCCGGATCAGCGGCACGCTTGGTATCGCATCGCCGAACCTGAGGAGGCCGTCCACGCCGGCGCCCATCAGGAAGATCGCCTTGACCTCTTTGAGCTGGCCGAGCAGTTCGGGCTGCGGGTTCCACAGCACCGCGTAGTCGCAGGGAAGGGCGGCATCGCCTTCGTTCCACTTCACACTGCGCGCATGCGGCATGATGGCCGCGAACTCGCGCATCCACGGTTCGATGACGCCGTCGCCACGGTGCAGGAGGATGCGCATCGGTCAGGCCGCCTTGAAGGCCAGCAGCGGCGCGCCGTCCGCCACCTGGTCGCCGACCTGGTACAGCACTTCCTCGACCACGCCGTCGGCCGGCGCGGCGATCGTGTGCTCCATCTTCATCGCTTCCATGATGACGAGCGGCGTGCCCTTCTTTACTTCCTGGCCGTTCGATACGAGCACCGCGACCACCTTGCCCGGCATCGGCGCGGTCAGGCGTCCCCCGCCGGTTTCGACTTCGCCGGCATGGGACAGCGGGTCGTTGTAGGCCAGCGCGTAATGCTGGCCATTGGTGAAGACGTGGAACATATCCCCGTCGCGGTACACACTGCCCTGCAGTGCGGCCGCGCCGAGATGGATCGAATAGCATGCGTCGTTGCGCGCGACCAGTGCCAGCGGGCTGGAGCCGCCGGCCGCCTCGATCACCCAGCCGTGCGGGTGGTAGGTCAGGCCCAAGGCATAAGCCCCGGCATCAAGGCCGGCCGCATAGTCGTCGGTGAACGACAGCTGGCGCTTGTAGGCGCCGTTGAGGCGCCAGCCGCACGCCTTGCCCCACGGGTCGGCCGCCACCGCCTGCGGCTGTTCGTCGTCCAGCAGCGCGAGTGCCGCCAGCGCCAGCGCGCCCAGCGGCGCCGCTTTCGGCGGCGGGAACAGCGCATCGCCGTGGCGCTCGATCAGGCCGGTGTCAAGGTCCGCGCCTGAGAACGCGGCGCTTTCGACCAGCCGCTTGAGGAAGGCGATGTTGGTGGCCAGCCCGACGATCCGGAACTCGGACAGCGCCTGCGACATGCGCGCCAGCGCCTGCGTACGGTCCGCGCCCCAGACGATCAGCTTGGCGATCATCGGGTCGTAGAACGGCGTAATGGTGTCGCCTTCGCGCACGCCGGAGTCGATGCGCACCGGCGCCGGATCGCCGCCGGGCAGGCCGCCCAGCTCGAACGAGACGGCGTTTGGCGTATCCATGTGGCGCAGCGTGCCGATTGACGGCAGGAAGCCTTTCTCTGGATTCTCCGCGTACACGCGCGCCTCGATCGCATGGCCGTTCAGGTTCAGCTCATGCTGCTGTTTCGGCAGCGGCTGGCCGGCCGCCACGCGCAGCTGCCACTCCACCAGATCCAGCCCGGTGATCATTTCGGTCACCGGGTGCTCGACCTGCAGGCGGGTGTTCATCTCCATGAAGTAGAAGCTGCCGTCCTGGTTGGCGATGAATTCCACGGTGCCCGCGCCGACGTAGCCGACCGCGCGTGCTGCGGCCACCGCCGCTTCGCCCATCGCGGCGCGCCGCTCATGCGTCATGCCGGGGGCAGGCGCCTCCTCCAGCACCTTCTGGTGGCGGCGCTGCACCGAGCAGTCGCGCTCGTGCAGGTAGACGCAGTTGCCCTGGCTGTCCGCGAACACCTGGATTTCGATGTGGCGTGGGCGGATCAGATATTTTTCGATGAGGACCTTGTCGTCCCCGAAGGAAGAGAGGGCCTCGCGCTTGCAGGACGCGAGCGCGGCGGCGAAGTCTTCCGAATGTTCGACCACCCGCATGCCCTTGCCGCCACCGCCGGCGCTGGCCTTGAGCAGCACCGGGTAGCCGATGCGGTCGGCTTCGCGCTGCAGCAGCGCCGGGTCCTGGTCGTCGCCGTGGTAGCCCGGCACCAGCGGCACGCTGGCGTGCTCCATCAGCTGCTTGGCCGCCGACTTCGAGCCCATCGCCCGCATCGACGATGCCGGCGGGCCGATGAAGGCGATGCCGGCCGCTTCGACCGCATCCGCGAATTCCGCGTTCTCCGACAAGAAGCCGTAGCCGGGATGGATCGCCTGCGCGCCAAGAGCCTTGGCCACTTCGATGATCTTGTCGCCGCGCAGGTAGCTTTCCTTGGCGGCGGCGGGGCCGATCAGCACCGCCTCATCGCACACCGCCACGTGCTTGGCCGTCGCGTCGGCTTCGGAATAGACGGCGACGGTACGAATGCCCATGCGGCGCGCGGTGGCGGCGACACGGCAGGCGATTTCGCCACGGTTGGCGATGAGGATTTTGGTGAACATGTTTGTCTCGGTTGTTGTTTTCGTTACCCCTGTAGGGTGGGCACCCCGTGCCCACGCGGATGCCAACACTATGCATACGTCCGCGTGGGCACGGGCCTCGCCGGCCGCGTGCACCCTACGCTTTAGCAGCCGCAGCTGGCCTTCGGCGCCGACTCGAGCGTGGCCGAGCGAGTCGACAGGCCCAGCTTGGCCAGCAGTGCACGATCGTCGTTCGCTTCCGGGTTGTCGGTCGTGAGCAGCTTGTCGCCATAGAAGATCGAGTTGGCGCCGGCCATGAAGCACATTGCCTGCACCGCCTCGCCCAGCTCGCGCCGGCCGGCCGACAGGCGCACGCGCGCTTGCGGCATCGTGATGCGCGCCACCGCGATGGTGCGCACGAACTCGATCGGATCGAGCGGCGGCAGGCCGTGCAGCGGCGTGCCTTCCACCTGAACCAGGTGGTTGATCGGCACCGATTCCGGATACGGGTTCAGGTTGGCCAGCTGCGCGATGAGGCCCGCGCGCTGCTCGCGCGTTTCGCCCATGCCGACGATGCCGCCGCAGCACACCTTCAGGCCAGCCTGGCGCACCCGGCCCAGTGTGTCGAGGCGATCCTGGTACTGACGGGTGGAGATCACGTCTTCGTAGAAATCGGGCGAGGTGTCGATGTTGTGATTGTAGTAGTCCAGACCCGCTGCGCGCAGCTGCTCGGCCTGACCTTCTTCCAGCATGCCTAGGGTGGCGCAGGTTTCCATGCCGAGCGCTTTCACTTCGCGCACCATCGCCTCCACCTTTTCCATGTCGCGCTCTTTCGGGCTGCGCCAGGCGGCGCCCATGCAAAAGCGCGTGGCGCCGTTGGCCTTGGCCTGGCGCGCGGCGTCGACCACGGTGTCCAGGTCCAGGATCTTCTTCGCCTCCACGCCGGTGTCGTAGCGCGCGGCCTGCGGGCAGTAACCGCAGTCCTCTTCGCAGCCGCCGGTCTTGATCGACAGCAGCGTGGCCAGTTCCACGTCGCCGTCCGGGAAGTTGGCGCGGTGCGCGCTCTGGGCGCGGAACATCAGCTCGGGCAGCGGCAGCTCGAACAGCGCGAGCACGTCGGCCACCGGCCAGGTGGCGTTCGGAGCTTCCTTGATCGGCGCGGTCGGACGGTGCAGGGAGACGGCTTGGGTGTTGGACATCTTGGTTCCTTCGGTGTGTTTAGGCTCGCGACGACGGCCAGCCCGGCACGCCTGCGAGGTCGATGAATTCAGCGGCCGCGGCGGCCGTCGGGTGTTCCAGGCGCGGCACGCGGCCCAGCAGCGGCGCCGGGATGCGCTGTGCCAGCGCTTCGATATTCTCGTCGAGGAAGCGCATGTTCGGGTCCGCGACGTTGGCGACCCAGCCGGCCAGCACCAGCCCGCGCGCGACGATCGCCTCGACCGTTAGCAGCGCATGGCTGATGCAGCCAAGGCGCATGCCCACCACCAGGATCACCGGCAGGCCAAGCTGCGCGGCCAGGTGGGCGCTGTCGAAGCTGTCGGTGAACGGAACCCGGAAGCCGCCCACGCCCTCGACCACGGTGGCGTCGGACGCCGCCGCGATCTCGGCATAGGCGGCCAGGATCGGCACCGCCGTGATCTGCACGCCGTCGATCCGGGCTGCGATGTGCGGCGCGCACGGTTCGCGCAGCATGAACGGCGTCGTGATGGAAGACGGCAGGTGTACGTTCCCGGCCGCTGCCAGCATGTCGGCGTCCTCGTTGTGCAGCACGCCGTCACGCAATTCGGCGCCCGCGGCGACCGGCTTCATGCCGCATGCGCGCTGGCCGGCGCGCACCAGCTTGTGCAGGATCGCGGCGGAGATCAGCGTCTTGCCGATCTCGGTGTCGGTGCCGGTGACGAAGCAGGCAAAGCGCGAAGGCACACCCTCGGCGGCCAGCGCTTCGGGCACCGGTTCGAGAGCAGGCGCGGTCCTGGGTTCGATGCGCACCGGGCTGGCGGCGCCCGGTTGTTCGTGATCGTCTAGGCTCATTTCACGTCCTTTCCAACTTGTTCAGCGCAGCGGCCAGCTGCGCGACGTCCTCGTGCGTGTGCGCGGCCGACAGCGTCACCCGCAGGCGCGCGGTGCCTGGCGCCACCGTCGGCGGGCGGATCGCCGGCACCCACAGCCCCTGCTCGTGCAGCGCTGCGGCCGCGCGCAGCGCCTCGTCATTGCTGCCGATGATGATCGGCTGGATCGGCGTTTGCGAGGCCGGGCGCTGCCAGCGTTCCAGCCTGAGCTCGTGGTCCAGCTGCGCCACCAGCGCCGACAGGCGATCGCGCAGGGCCGCGCCTTCCTCACCGCCAATGATATCAAGGCTGGCGAGCAGTGCATGGGCCAGCGCGGGCGGCGCGGCGGTCGTGTAGATGTAGGGACGGGCGCGCTGGATCATCAGCTCGATCACGCTGGCGTGCGCCGCGACGAACGCGCCTCCGACTCCGGCCGCCTTGCCAAGCGTGCCGATATAGACCAGGTGGGGCGAGCGCAGGGCGAAGTGTTCCAGCGCTCCGCGGCCGTGTGCGCCGAGCACCCCGAAGCCGTGCGCGTCGTCGACCACCAGCCAGGCGCCGTGGCGTTCGCACAGCTCCAGCAGGCCGGGCAGGGGGGCCAGGTCGCCATCCATCGAGAACACGCTGTCGGTGACGACGATCCTGGTGCTGGCGCTGCTTGCCGTGAGCTGGCAGGCCAGCGTGTCGAGGTCGCCGTGCGGGTAGACCGTCACGCCGGCTTTGGCCAGGCGCGCGCCGTCGATCAGCGAAGCATGGTTGAGCGCCTCGGAGAAGATCATCGCGTCCGGCTCGCTACCTAACGCGGTCAGCACCGCCAGGTTGGCCATGTAGCCGGTGCACAGGTACAGCGCCCGCGCTTCCACCAGATGCGGCGACACGAACTGCGCAACCCGCTCTTCGAACTGCGCGTGTGCGGCGCTGTGGCCGCTGACCAGGTGCGATGCGCCGCTGCCGGCGCCGTATAGTTCGGCGCCGGCGCGAAGCGCTTCGATCACGCGCGGGTGCGCCGCCAGGCCCAGGTAGTCGTTGCTGCAGAAGGCCAGCAGGGGCCGGCCGTCCACCACTTGGCGCGGCGCGCAGCGGGTTTCGGCCACGCGGCGCCGGCGTGTCAGGCTTTGTGAGGCAAGCTGGTCCAGCTTGCGGTCGATGCTTGCGATCAGGTCCATGGCTTCAACCCGCGATCACAGATTCGAACACCCTGATCGTGCGCGCGGCCAGCCCTTCGATCTCGTCATCGTTAAGCACGTAAGGCGGCATCAGGTAGACGGTGCGGCCGATCGGGCGCAGCAGCAGTTCATTCTCGACCGCGCTGGAAAAGAAGCGGCGCGAGAAGGTGGCGGCGCGCTCGGGGTCCGGCTCGATGGCGTCGAACGCCAGGATCATGCCGCGCTGGCGGAAGTGGCGCGTGCGCTCGTGCCCGGCCAGCGGCGCAAGTGCCTGCGCGAGTTTGGCTGCGCGGTCGCGGTTGCGGGCCAGGACGTCGTCCTCGCGGAAGATCTGCAGCGTGGCCAGCGCAGCGCGGCAGGCCAGCGCGTTGCCGGTGTACGAGTGCGAGTGCAAAAAGCCGCGCGTGACATCCTGGCTGTAGAAGCCCTGGTAGACCTGGCCGGTGGTGAGCACCAGCGACAGCGGCAGGTAACCGCCGCTGATACCTTTGGACAGGCACACGAAGTCAGGCCAGATCGCAGCCTGCTCGCAGGCGAAGAAGGTGCCGGTGCGTCCGCAGCCGACCGCGATCTCGTCGAGGATCAGGTGTACCTGGTGCTTGTCGCACAGCTCGCGCAGCAGCTTCAGGTACAGCGGGCTGTGCATCGCCATGCCGGTCGCGCACTGCACCAGCGGCTCGACGATGATGGCGGCGATCTTGTTGCCGCGTTCCTCGAACAGCTGCTCGACCTCTTGAATCGCGCGCCGTGCCACGTCCTGCTCGGTTTCGCCTTCCGTGGCGCCGCGCGCGTCCGGCGAGGCGACCACGTGCGAGGCGCGCAGCAGCGGGCCGTAGGCGTCCTTGAACAGCGCCACGTCGGTCACCGCCAGCGCGCCAACCGTCTCGCCGTGGTAGCTGCCCTGCAGGCAGACGAATTCCTGCTTGTCCGCTCTGCCGCTATTGCGCCAGTAGTGAAAGCTCATCTTGAGCGCGATCTCGACCGCCGACGCGCCGTCCGACGCGTAGAACGCATGGCCCAGCGCGTGGCCTGTCAGGGCTGCCAGCTGCTCCGACAGTTCGACGACCGGCTCATGGGTGAACCCGGCCAGCATCGCGTGTTCGAGCTTGTCGAGCTGGTCTTTCAGCGCGGCGTTGATGCGCGGGTTGGCGTGCCCGAACAGGTTGACCCACCACGAGCTGATGCCGTCCAGGTAGCGCCGGCCCTGGTGGTCGTACAGCCAGGGGCCTTGGGCGCGGCTGACGGCGATCAGCGGTACCTGTTCGTGGTGCTGCATCTGGGTGCACGGATGCCACACGCTTTTCAGGCTGCGTGCGACCCAGTCGGACGATGTTTCTTGCTTCAAAATCTGGTTCCTAATACCTTAATTCTCCAGCCAGGATGGCTTGCGTTTTTCGAGGAAGGCCGCAACGCCTTCGCGTGCCTCGTCGGACGCGCGGATCTCGGCGATGCGGCTGGCCGTGTCGGCCAGGAGCGCCTCGTCGACCGCCCGGCCGGCCATGTCGCGCACCAGCTTTTTCGCTTCGCGCACGGCGTGCGGGCTGTTCCTGCACAGGGTGGCCACGATGCCCGCCACCGTTTCGTCCAGCGCTTCCGGCGGCACCACTTCGTGCGCCAGGCCCATGCGCTTGGCTTCGCGCGAGTCGAAGCGCTCGGCGCTCAAGAAGTAACGGCGCGCTGCCTGTTCGCCCATCGCCTTGATCACGTACGGCGAAATGGTGGCCGGGATCAGGCCCAGCTTGGCCTCGGACAGGCAGAAGTTGGCGGCCTCGGACGCCACCACGATGTCGCATGCGGCCACCAGGCCCATGCCACCGGCGTAGCAGTCGCCCTGCACCTTGGCCACCACCGGCCGCGGGCAGCGGTAAATCGTGTACAGCATGTCGGCCAGGCGCAGCGCGTCGGCGTGGTTCTCGTCGCGCGAGAAGCCGGCCATTTTCTTCATCCAGTTCAGGTCCGCGCCGGCGCAGAAGGCCGGTCCGTTGGCGGCCAGCACGATCGCCCGCACCAGCTCGTTCTGGCCCAGTTCATCGAAGGCCAGCGCCAGTTCGGCGATCGAGTGCTCGTTGAAGGCGTTGCGCAGGTCCGGGCGGTTGAGCGTGACGGTGGCAACCGTGCCGGTGATCGAAATGTCGAGGGTCTGGTAGTCCATGGTGAGCCCCTTACATGCGGAAGACGCCGAACTTGGTGTCTTCGATCGGCGCGTTGAGCGCGGCGGACAGGCCAAGGCCGAGCACCATGCGCGTGTCGGCCGGATCGATCACGCCATCGTCCCACAGACGCGCGGTGGCGTAGTACGGGTGGCCCTGGTGTTCGTACTGTTCCTTGATCGGCTGCTTGAACGCCGCCTCTTCATCAAGCGACCAGGTGCCGCCCTTGGCCTCGATGCCGTCGCGCTTGACGGTCGCCAGCACCGACGCCGCCTGGTCGCCGCCCATGACGGAGATGCGCGCGTTCGGCCACATCCACAAAAAGCGCGGCGAGAACGCGCGGCCGCACATGCCGTAGTTGCCGGCGCCGAAGCTGCCGCCGATGATCACGGTGAACTTGGGCACCGAGGCGGTGGCCACGGCAGTGACCATCTTGGCGCCGTTGCGGGCGATGCCTTCGTTTTCGTACTTGCGGCCGACCATGAAGCCGGTGATGTTCTGCAAAAAGACCAGCGGGATCTTGCGCTGGCAGCACAGCTCGATGAAGTGCGTGCCCTTGAGCGCGGACTCGGAAAACAGGATGCCGTTGTTGGCGATGATGCCGACCTTGACGCCGTAGATGTGGGCGAAGCCGCACACTAGCGTGGTGCCGTAGCGCGCCTTGAATTCGTCGAACTCGCTGCCGTCGACCACGCGCGCGATCACCTCGCGCACGTCGAAGGGCTTCCTGGTGTCGACCGGGATCACGCCGTACAGCTCTTGCGGCGCATACTTCGGCTCGGCCACTTCGCGGCGCGCGCCCTGGACCGGCTTGGTGCGGTTCAGGTTCGAGACGATCGTGCGCGCCAGTGCCAGCGCGTGCATGTCGTTCTGGGCCAGGTGGTCCGCCACGCCGGACAGGCGGGTGTGCACGTCGCCGCCGCCCAGGTCCTCGGCGCTGACTACTTCGCCGGTGGCGGCCTTCACCAGCGGCGGGCCGCCGAGGAAGATCGTGCCCTGTTCCTTGACGATGATCGATTCGTCGCTCATCGCCGGCACGTACGCGCCGCCCGCGGTGCACGAACCCATCACCACCGCGATCTGCGGAATGCCCTTGCTGGATAAGTTGGCCTGGTTGTAGAAGATGCGGCCGAAGTGGTCGCGGTCGGGGAACACGTCGTCCTGGTTGGGCAGGTTGGCGCCGCCGGAGTCCACCAGGTAGATGCAGGGCAGGTTGTTCTGGTCGGCGATCTCTTGAGCTCGCAGGTGCTTCTTGACCGTCATCGGGTAGTAGGTGCCGCCCTTGACGGTGGCGTCGTTACAGACGATCACGCATTCCTGGCCGGCCACGCGGCCGATGCCGGTGATGATGCCGGCTGCGGGCGCGGCATTGTCGTACATCTCGAACGCCGCCAGCTGCGAGAATTCGAGGAAGGGTGTGCCGGGATCGAGCAGCATTTGCACGCGGTCGCGCGGCAGCAGCTTGCCGCGTGCGACGTGCTTTGCGCAAGCCGCCTCGCCGCCGCCCTTGGCCACCTGCGCCACCTTGGCGCGCAGGTCGTCGACCAGAAGCTGCATGGCGGCGGCGTTGGCCTTGAAATCGTCGCCGCGTGGATTGAGTTTGCTCTCGATGTGGGGCATTGCCGTAACCTCTTTCTTATTCGGGGAAACTGCCGTCCAGGTAGAACCAGCGATTCGCGCCATCTGGGCCGGGTTCGCGCACGAAGCGGCTGATTTCATGCAGCCGGTGGGCGCGCCCGTTGACCTTGAAACGGGCGACGAATTCGACGGTGTCACTATCTGGTGGTTCCGGCAATTCTGCTTTACGTTGACGTAAACGTAAAGCAGATTCTATCTTAAGCCCGAGCCACTGGATTTTTTCATTCTGATCAATTACTGGCTCGGTGGGACGGGTGCTCGGATGCCACGTTGCAAGCAGATACGGCTCGTTTTTCAGCACGTAAGCCGTGTAACGCGAGCGCATCAGGGCTTCGGCCGTGGGCGGGATTGCTTCACCGGCAACATATGGGCCGCAACAGGTGGCGAGCGACGGGCCGCCGCAGGGGCAGGCGTCGGAAGTCTTGGGGCGAGTAGGCATGGCGGCAATTATCCGCCATTTCCCCGGTCCCCGGTTTTTAGAGGTCGTTCCAAAATGAGCAGGGCAAGGAGCCGCGCCCCCTACGCCTGGCAGCTAGCGCAGCGTCAGCCCGTCGAGCGCAAACGGCGGCGCCTTGCCTTGCATGAGGTCGGCCAGCAGCGAGGCGGTGCCACAGGCGAAGGTGAAGCCCAGCGGTCCGTGACCCACGTTCAGCCACAGGTTGCTGTACGGCGTGGCGCCGATGATCGGCGCGCTGTTCGGCGTGGCCGGGCGCAGGCCTGCCCAGGCTTCGATCCTGCTGTAATCCGCTGCGCGCGGCATGGTCTCGCGCACCTGGCGCGTCAGGCTGGCCACCCGCTTTTCGTTCAGCGACAGGTCTTCGCCCACCATGTCGACCATCGCCGCCACCCGCAGCTTGTCGCCGATGCGCGCGTACAGGACCTTGCGTTCGAAGTCGGTCACGCTGATTTCCGGCGCCACGTCGCTTGGCCGGATCGGCGCCGTGAGGCTGTAGCCCTTGAGCGGGTACAGCGGCAGCGTGATGCCGGCGCTTGATGCCAGCACGCGGCTCTGGATGCCGGCCGCCAGCACATAGGCGTCGGCCGACAGAAAGCCGGCCGAGGTCTGCAGGCCCAGGACCTTGCCGTGTTCGGTGATGATATGGTCCGCCTGGCCCTGCACAAAGCCGGAAAAGCGCGGGTGCGATTGCAGCCGCCGTGCCAGCGCTTCACAGAACGCGTGGCAGTCCGCCACCGCTTCGCCGGTGTTGTAGATGCCGCCGGCGAACAGGTGCCCGGCCGCCGCCAGCGCGGGTTCGTTGGCCACGCATTCGGCCGCGGACCAGACCTGGCCGGCGCCGGCCTTGCTCCTGGCCTTGTCGAATGATTTTTGCGACCGGTGCACCACCAGTTTGCCGGCGTCGCGCCATTTGAATTCTTCGAGCGGGATCGCCAGTTCCAGCCGCGCCATCGCGCTGCGCGACAGTTCGCCCAGTTCGAGCAGCTTGGCCGTGGTCTTGCGGTTCAGGTCCGCGCGGCAGTTGGCGAGGAACTGGCCCAGCCAGCGCCACTGGCGCAGATCGAATTCGGGACGAAAGCGCAGCGGGCCGTTTTCCTGGAACAGCCACTGGACGGCCTTGAGCGGCACGCCTTCGTCGGCCAGCGGCGAGACATAGCGGTAGCTGAGCTGGCCGCCGTTGGCATAGCTCGCGCCAGTGCCCACCTGGGGTGCACGTTCGAGCAGGGTGACACCGAAACCTGCTTCGAGAAGCCACCAGGCTGATGTCACGCCGACTACGCCGCCGCCGATTACGATTACTTGCTGCATCCCACCACGCTGTTATTCTTGGTCATAAAGCAAAAAGCTTAGGGGCTCGCCGCGTTCCCGGCTAATGAATGTAGAGCGAGACCTCATAACCGCCGGTCATGCATACGGCCTCTCAGGCTTTTTGCATCAGGATGGCGCGCCGGTACATGCCGGTCAGGATCTGCTCCTGGAAGCGCGCGAGCGCCGAGTATTTACCTTTGTACGCCTGCGGATCGGTCGAAGTGCCGCCGACCAGCGCGATCATGCCGTTGCGGTTTTTTAGATCGGCCGCGAACACCGACATCAACCCGTAGGCGTCGCCCAAGTGGCCTACCGCGGCAAAGCCGCCGCCCTCGACGATGCGCGTTCCGTTCGACGGATCATCCGGGAACTGCTCGTTGCCCAGGCCCCAGCAGTTGAACAGGCCGTCCAGCGAGTCGCCGTTGCCGCCCGTGCCGTCGTAGGTCCACTGGCGGGTAAACATCTGGTCCAGCGTCGCCTGTTTCAAGACGCGGCGGCCGTTGTGCACGCCGCCGTTCATCATCATCAGCATGATCACGCCCATGTCGTGCGCGCTGATGCGCAGTCCTCCCGTGGGGCTGAATGGCGTGGCGTTGGCGCCGATGACGTAGTTTTCGATCCCGGGCGGCTGCTGCACCGGCTTGTTCGAATAGTCGTCGGCCTGCGCGATCCACGGCCCGTTCGGGTCCCAGATTTCGGTGTCGGTGGTGCGCTTGCGGTACAGCGTGGCGACGTTGGCCAGCACCGGCGGCGGCAGATCGGCCGGGTTGTACCCGCCTTGCAGGCCAAGCGGGTCGAGCAGCAGGCGCTTCATCAGGCGGTCGAAGCGCTCGCCGGTCACGCGTTCCATCACGGTGCCGATCACGCCCCAGCCCAGGTTGCAATACGTGAAATAGTCGCCCGGGCCGGCGTTGGCCGCCCACATGCCGCCCTCGCCGTACAGGCGGCTGCCCGGCACCAGCACGTCCTTGAGCGCGGTAGCGGCCGGGTAGGAATAGCCGGCATCGTCGCGCAGCGAGGAACGGTGCGTGAGCAGCGTGCGCAGGGTGATCGGGCGCTCAGGGAAGTGCGGATTGCGCAGCGTGAAACCAAGGTAATCGGAGACGTCGGCGTCAAGATTGAGCTTGCCATCTTCGACCAGCCGCATCAGGCCCAGCGTGGTCATCATCTTGGAAATCGACGCGATCCGGAACAGGGTGTTGCGGTCGACCGGCTTGCCGGGAGCGCCATCCTGGCCGATCACGCGCTGGCCGAATTGCTGTTCGTAGCAGATTTTGCCATTGCGGATCGCCAGCACCGACAGGCTGGCGAGCTGGCAGGCTGGGTCGGCGGCGATCGCGGCCAGTTCCGCATCGAGCTGGCGCGCCACGCCAGGTGGCAGCGGGGAAGCAGCGGCAGGGCGCTTCGGCGCCGCAAGCAGCGGGTTGATCGTGCCCAGCAGCGCCAGTCCCAGCATTGTTCGCCTGCCCTGTTTCATGTCCGGTCCCTTTTTTGTTGGTTTATTTAGGCGCTGTCAGCGGTAAGGCGTAGGGTGCGCACCTGTGCGCACGCGGTCACCATATGCTGGCTCGCGGCTGCTGCTTTGTTACGCCGCGTTCGCGAACCGCGTGCGCACAGGTGCGCACCCTACGCTACTTTTTAATTCTCTCGGATCGGACCAGCATACGGGCCTACTTAACGCCGGGCCAATGAATAGCCTTGGGCGGCGCATAACTTTACGGTATAACGACGGCCGATCCTTTCATAAGAAGGATGGGCAAATTGGTATTACACTGGTCCCATCGAATAATCCGACATAAGAAAGCGATGCTGAAAACCGAAACCCCTGCGCAGAACCACGCGCAACTTGACCAGTACCCAACCGTGGATCTGGTGAACGTGTTCGCGGACGACCAGATCAACGCCGTGGGCGCCGTGCGCGCCGCCGCGCCGCATATCGCCGCCGCCGTCGAGGCCGCGCTGCCGCGGATGGAGGGGGGCGGGCGCCTGATCTACGCCGGTGCGGGGACTTCGGGCCGCCTGGGTGTGCTCGACAGCGTGGAACTGTACCCGACCTTCTCGTGGCCGCACGAACGCGCGGTGGCGCTGCTGGCCGGCGGCGCGTCCGCCATGTACGTTGCGGTGGAAGGCGCCGAGGACGATGCCCAGCAGGGCGCGGCTGATGTCCGTTCGGTCAATGTGGGCAAGGACGACGTGGTGCTGCTGATCGCCGCTTCCGGCGCCACCCCGTACGTGCTGGGCGCGCTACGCGAAGCGCGCGCGGCGGGGGCACTGACGATCGGCTTTGCCAACAATGCCGACGCGCCCGTCGCGGCCGAGGCCGAGATCGGAATCATCCTGGACACCGGCTCGGAGGTGATCTCCGGCTCCACGCGCCTGAAGGCGGGCACCTCGCAAAAGATCGCGCTGAACACATTTTCCAGCGCGTTGATGGTGCGATTGAACAAGGTTTATGGCAACCTGATGGTAGACTTCAAGGCGACCAATGCCAAGCTCGTGCGCCGCGCGGTCCGCCTGACCATCTTTGCCACCGGCGCCGACGAGGCCGCCGCGCGCGCCATGCTGGAGCAGTGCGGATTCCACGTCAAGGTCGCGATCGTGGCCTTGTCCAAGAACGTCAGTGTCGAGCAGGCCAAAGCCTTGCTGGAGTCGGCGCGCGGCAGCGTGCGCCGGGCCTTGGGCGCATAACGTCGTTCCCGCGCAGGCGGGAACCCATAGGCAGCGTGAAATGACGCTCAGCATGGGTTCCCGCCTGCGCGGGAACGACGCGTAGCGGCCCGGTCTTGTTCGCGCGGCACACTGAGTCCAACCACGAAAGAGTTATGCAAGCGACGCCAAACCGTACCCCGTGGCTGTGGGTGCCCTCCCTGTACTTCGGCCAGGCGATTCCCTATTGGACCGTGTTGACCCTCTCGGTCATCATGTACAAGGACATGGGAATCGCCAACAGCGACATCACCTATTACACCAGCCTTCTGTACCTGCCGTGGGTGATCAAGCCCCTGTGGTCGCCGCTGGTCGACATGTTCGGCACCAAGCGCCGCTGGACGGTGCTGATGCAGCTGGTGGTGTCGGTCGGATTCGTCCTGACCGCGCTTGCCATGCACCTGCCGAACTACTTTGCGGTGACGCTCGCGGTGCTGTGGGTGATCGCGTTTTCCTCGGCCACCCACGACATTGCGGCCGACGGTTTTTACATGCTCGGCCTGCGCCAGCACGAGCAGGCCGCTTTCGTCGGCGTGCGCAGCACCTTCTTCCGGCTTGCCTCGATCACCGCGCAGGGCGCGCTGGTGTACCTGGCCGGCTCGCTGGCCACGTCGCTCGGTGACGTGCACCGGGCCTGGACCATCGTGTTCTTCGTCGTCGCCGCGCTGTTCGGTGTGTTGTGCACATGGCACCAGCTGGTGATGCCCAAGCCTGCCGCCGACCATGCGGCGCCGGCCGGCGCCAACCCGATGCGGGACTTTATCGACACCTTCGTCTCGTTCTTCAAGAAGCGCGACATCTGGCTGATCCTCGGCTTCATCCTGACCTTCCGCCTGGGCGAGTCGCAGCTGCTCAAGCTGGTCTCGCCGTTCCTGATGGACCCGCTGGCCAAAGGCGGGCTGGGCATGAGCACGAAGGAGGTCGGCATTGCGTACGGCACCATCGGCGTGATGTCGCTGACCCTGGGCGGCCTGGCCGGCGGCTACCTGATCTCGCGCTGGGGCCTGAAGCGCTGCCTGTGGCTGATGGTGTTTGCGGTGCACCTGCCAGACCTGGTGTTCGTCTACCTGTCGCATGCGCAGCCGCAGAACTTCTACCTGGTTTCAAGCTTCCTCGCGCTGGAGCAGTTCGGCTACGGCTTCGGCTTCACGGCGATGATGCTGTACATGATCATGATCTCCGAGGGCGAGCACAAGACCGCGCACTACGCGATCTGCACCGGCCTGATGGCGCTGGGGATGATGGTGCCGGGGATGTACAGCGGCGACATCCAGGAACACATCGGCTACAAGCACTTCTTCGTCTGGGTCTGCATTTCGACCATCCCGGCCTTCATCATGGCCGCGCTGGTGAAGATCGATCCGTTGTTCGGCAAAAAACAGGAAGAGCCGGCGGCAAGGCATGAAAAGCTGGCCGTCAAGGATAGCCAGCAGTGAAACATGGTTCCGTGCCCGGCGCTGGCCGGGCGGGAACCTGCTTGAGCGCGTGACGAGTTGGCGCATCGTCATGAATACAAAAAAGAACAGGAGAAGACGCTACCTATGACCGCCACCGCCGGCCGTTTGACCTCGCTTGACGCCTTCCGCGGCTTTACCATCGCCGCGATGGTGCTGGTGAATAACCCGGGCGACTGGGGCAATCTCTATTCCCAGCTCGAGCACGCCAAGTGGCACGGCTGGACGTTCACCGACTGCATCTTTCCGTTCTTCCTGTTCATCGGCGGGGTCTCGATGGCGCTGTCGCTGGGGCGCCTGGCGGCCGCCGGCGCCGACAAGCCACGCCTGCTCGCCAAGCTGGCCAAGCGCGCGCTGCTGATCTTCTTGATCGGCTTTTTGCTCAACCTGATCCCCTATTTCAACTTCGATAGGGTGCGCATTCCCGGCGTGCTGCAGCGTATTGCATTGTGCACGCTGCTGGCGGCGCCGATCGTCGTCTACTGCGGCTGGCGCGCCCAGCTTGCGATCATCGCCGCGCTGTTTGCCGTGTACAGCGCGCTGCAATTGCTGGTCCCCGTGCCCGGCATCGGCGCCGGCATTCTCCAGCCCGGCATGGATTTCGGCGCCTATGTCGACCGCAGCTTATTGAACGGTCACCTCTGGGTCCAGTCAAAGACCTGGGATCCGGAAGGGCTGATCAGCACCCTGCCTGCCCTGGCCAGCCAGCTGTTTGGCGTTTTGACTGGCCGGTGGCTGCGGTCGCGGTTTTCGCGCACCGAACAGATCGTGTGGATGTTGCTTGCCGGTTTGCTGTTCCTGTGGCTCGGCGTGATTTTCGATACCATTCTCATGCCGATCAACAAGAGCCTGTGGACACCGTCTTATTGCCTGCTGATGACGGGCTGGGCGCTGGTCGTGTTCTCCGGGTTTTTCTGGCTGCTTGACGTCAATCCGCACCCTGCGGTGCGCGCAGCCGCCGCGCGCTGGAGCAAGCCGTTCGTCATCTACGGCATGAATGCGTTGTTCGTGTTCGCGCTGTCCGGGTTCATTGCCAAGATGTTCGGTTACATCAAGTTCGCCCAGCCGGACGGCAGCCAGGTTTCGCTCGGCAAAATGCTGTACGCGCCCATCCGTGCGCTGCCGATCGGGGAAGTGAATACGTCGTTGCTGTATGCGCTGCTGTTTAACGCTGTCATGTTCGCCATCGCCTGGTTCATGTGGCGCAGGCAGTGGTTTGTCAAAGTTTAGGGAAGGAATTCGTTTGCAACCAGATATCAAACGACGCGCATTCGCGCTTGCGGGAGTCGCCAGTGCGCTGGCAATGAGTGGCCTCTTGGCCAGCTGCTCCACGACCAAGCCGGGCCAGGCTGTTGGCGCCGCCGGCGACAATCCGCCGCCCGCCCCGCGCGAATTTCGCGCCGCCTGGGTATCGACCGTGGCCAACATCGACTGGCCGAGCAGGCAGAATCTCTCCGCCGCCCAGCAGCAGGCCGAGGCGCTGGCGATCCTCGACAAGGCCCGCGCGATGAACCTGAACGCGATCGTGCTGCAGGTGCGCCCGAGCGCCGATGCGATCTACGCTTCGACCATCGAGCCGTGGTCGGAATACCTGACCGGCACCCAGGGCAAGGCGCCGCAGCCGTGGTACGACCCGCTCAAGTTCTGGGTCACCGAGGCGCACGCGCGCGGGCTGGAACTGCACGCCTGGTTCAACCCGTACCGCGCGCGCCACAACGGCGCCAAATCCGCCGCCGCGCCGAACCACATCTCGCGCACCAACCCGGCGGCTGTGAAAACATACGGCCAGTACCTGTGGATGGACCCGGGCGAAGAGTCCGCAGTCAAGCAGACGCTGGACGTGGTGCTGGATGTGGTGCGCCGCTACGACATCGACGGCGTGCACATCGACGACTACTTCTATCCGTACCCGATCGAGGCGCCAAGCGCCGTCAACTCGGAAGGAGCGGCGCTGGAGGGCAAGCAGGCCAAGGGAGAGCTGGACTTTCCTGACCAGCCGTCGTGGCAGCGCTACGTGGCCAGCGGCGGCACGCTCGATCGCGCCGCGTGGCGGCGCCAGAACGTGAACAAGCTGATCGAGGCGATGTACCAGGGGATCCACCGCGAAAAGAACTGGGTACGCTTTGGCATCAGCCCGTTCGGCCTGGGCCGCCCGGATCGCCGTCCGCCCGGCATTTCCGGCTTCTCGCAATACGACAAGCTGTATGCGGATGCCGAGACCTGGCTGCAGAACGGTTGGGTCGACTACTTTACGCCGCAGCTGTACTGGCCGATTTCGCAGACTGCGCAGGCGTACGACGTGCTGCTGGACTACTGGATCGGGCAGAACACCAAGGGCCGCCACATGTGGCCCGGGATGTACACGAGCAGGATCGGCGCGCCGAGCAAGGAATACGCCCCGCAGGAGATCGTGCAGCAGATCAGCGTGACCCGCGCGCGGCCGGCCGCCGGGGGGCACGTACACTTCTCGATGGCGGTGCTGATGCAAAACCGGGGCGGCATTGTCGACCAGCTGCGCGCGAGCAGTTACAGCGCTGCGGCCCTGGTGCCGGCCACGCCATGGCTGGGCAAGGAGGGGCCGGGCAAGCCTGTGGTCAGTGCGGCGCACAAGTCTGGCGCGGTCAAGCTGAAGCTCACCGCGGGCAAGGGCAATGCGCTGTACGCGATCTGGTCGCGCTTTGGCGACGAGTGGCGTTTCGAAGTGGCGCCGGCGTCGCGCGGGGATTGGTCGGTGCCGGATGACGTCAAACTGGGCGCCGCGGACGTGGTGGTGGTCAGCGCGGTCGACCGGCTTGGCAACGAGGGTGAACGCGTGCAGGTGTGGCGCAAGAGCTGATTTTCGTAACGTGAAAGAAAGCACTGTACGGACGTGCAGCGTCCTGACCTGAGTAGGC
>NZ_SPUM01000081.1 GCF_004614195.1 Massilia horti
GCCCCGGCCTGGCGGCGCGTGGCGGAGGTGCGCGAGGGGAGGGCGGAGCACCCACCGCCGCGCGCGATCGCGCCGCACGGCGATCCCGCCGCGGTTGTGCCAAACACGGTCACCGTCCGCATTGCCCGGCCCGAACCGCACCCTGCACCGGCACCGGCACCGGCACCGGCGGCGCCCACCGTGCATGTGACGATCGGCCGGGTCGAGGTGCGCGCGCTGCCGGCGGCGCAGGTGACGCGTCCTCGGCCAGCCACTTTGAGCCTGGAGCAGTTCCTCGCCCAGCAAGGCTCGCGAGGCAAGCGATGAGTGACGCGCGCGCCATTGCCGCCGTCACGGCCACCATGCGTCACCTGCTGACCAAGCCGGTGCAGGACCTGCTCGGCAACCTGAGCGACCTGCTCGTGTCGAGCCAGCCGCTCGACCTGGCGCGCAAGGGCGAGACCAGGCCGGCCCAGATCAACATCTTCCTGTACCAGCACATGGTCAATGCGGCCTGGCGAAACAACGACATGCCGCGCCAGGCCCTGCCCGGCGAAACGGCTTTCCCGCCATTGGCCTTGAACCTGCACTACCTGGTCACCGCTTACGGGCGCGGCGACAATGACAATGACGACTCGGCCGCGAGCCAGCTCCTGATCGGCGGCGCCATGAGCGTCCTGCACGACAATCCGCTGCTGGGGCGACAGGACATCCGGGATGCGCTGCTCGACAGCGACCTGGCCGACCAGTTCGAACGGATCCGGATCACGCCACTGGCGCTGACCGTGGAGGACCTGTCGAAAATGTGGACGGCGTTCCAGGCGCCGTACCGCATATCGGCGGCCTACGAATGTGCCGTGGTTCTGATCGACAGCAAGCGGGCCGGCCGCGCGCCACTGCCAGTGCTGCGCCGTGGCCAGCAGGATCAGGGTGTCGACGCTGTCACGCGTGGTGCGCCGGTTCTGCGCGCAGTGCGGCCGCCGCTTCGCCAGGGCGCCGCGCGCCTTGGCGAAGCGGTGTTTCTCGACGGCGACAACCTCCTGGGTGGCGACACCTTCGTGCGGTTCAGCAGCCTGATTCCTCCGCTGTCGAACGCGGTCCCGATGCCCAAGCCGCCCCCGCTGGTCGAACTAGGGCCCTTGCAGGCCGACGCGGATGGCGCCGTCACGGTCGTGCTGCCGGACCTGGCGCAGGACCCAGATGCATTCGAAAAGTGGGCGCCAGGTTCGTACGCGGTGTCGGCGATTGCCCGGCCGCCGGACAGGCCGGCATTGCAAAGCCAGGCGGCCGTGGCGTTCGCGCTGGCGCCCGCGATCACGCTCACACCGAACAATACGACCGCGGCCAGCGTCGCGGCGGGCGACACCCTCACGGTCCGCTGCGCGCCGCGCTTGCGCGCCAACCAGGATGTCCGGGTGCTGTTCGGCGAGCGCGAAGTGCGCGAACTCGCGATTACCCAGCCCGATCCGGCGTCGCCGGCCTTCAAGCAGTCCCCGACCGTGATCACCTTCGCGGTGCCGGCGGTGCCCAAGGGTGTCTACCTGGTCCGCCTGCGCGTGGATGGCATTGACAGTATTCCTGTGATCACGCCGGGCGACCCGCCGTTGCCGGGGTTCGACCCGGAACAGCAGGTGACGGTATGACGACCGACATCGACCAGTGGCTGGCCGCCAACGACGAGTACCTCGCCGTCGCGCTGGAATGGTTGCGCGCGCGCCTCGGGCAGCTTGTCCAGCATAGCGCGGCGACGCCGGCGCAAGCCGGTCCGGCGACCAGCCTGGTGCCGGCCGACAGCCCGCGCTCGCGCCCGTTCCTGGGGCGATTCCGGCAAGCCGAAGCGGCCGCCATACCGGTGCCGGTGCTGCCCGCACCCGCGTCGGCAACGACGCCGCAGCCGCCCATCGCCAAACCGGCCGCCATGGTGGCGGCCGAATCGGCGGATCCGCCGCCTGCGCTGGTGCTGCTGGCGCGGCGCATGGGCTTGTCCGAATTCGAACGCCTGACCTTATTGCTGTGCGCGGCGGTTGAACTCGATCCGCGCCTGCCCGCCCTGTACGCCAGAGCCCAGGAGGATTCGGGACGCCCGTACCCGACCTTCGCATTGGCGCTCGGGCTGTTCAACGATCCGGCCTGGGACGTGATGTCGCCGGAACGCCCGCTGCGCTACTGGCGGCTCATCGAAATCAGCCAGGCGGGCGCGCAGGCACTGGTCTCCAGCGCCCTGAAGGCTGACGAACGCATCGTCAATTACCTGAAGGGCCTGAACCACCTGGATGACCGCTTGACGCCCTTGCTGGCACCGGCCGTGCAGCAACCGGGTGGACTGTCTGGTTCGCAGCAGCAAGTAGCTGACCTGATCGCGCGCCAGGCCGGCCGTGGCAGCGGCGCGCTGCCGGTGTTCCAGTTGGTGGGCAGCGACAGCGAGTGCAAGCTGCTGATCGCCCACGCCGCGGCGGAGAGGCTCGGCATGATCCTGTATCGCCTGCCTGCGCTGGAAATACCAGCCCAGACAGGCGACCTGGAAACTTTTGTCCGCCTGTGGCGCCGCGAAGCTGCACTGCTGCCGATCGCCTTGTACGTGGAGGCGGCCGGCATCGACCACAATGAAGCCGCCGCGCACATCTCGGCGCTGCGGCGCCTGGTCGAGCGCGACACGGGATTGTTATTCCTCGACGTGCGCGAGGCATGGAACGATGCGGGACGCAACTGGCTCGCTTTCGATGCTGCCCGGCCGGAGCCGTCCGAGCAGAAGGCGGCGTGGACGGAAGCGCTCGTGTCGCCCGATGCCGGTCAGTGCGAACGCCTGTCCGCGCACTTCAATTTCAACCTCCCGTCGATCCGCCAGATTGCAGCCGCGGCCGACGCCGAAGCGCGCACGGAGGGCGCCGAGCTCGGGCAAGCGTTGTGGAACCACAGCTTGCGGCGCGCGCGCCCGGCGCTCGAGCGGCTGGCGCAACTGGTGCCGGCAAAAGCCGGCTGGGCGGACCTGGCGTTGCCGCTGGCCGAAAAAGAACTGCTGCGCCAGATTATCGGCCAGGTCAAGGCGCGCGGCCACGTCTATGACGGCTGGGGCTTCCGGGCGCGCATGAACCGGGGGCTGGGTATCAGCGTTCTGTTCGCCGGCGAAAGCGGCACGGGCAAGACGATGGCGGCTGAAGTCATTGCCGGCGAGCTTGGCCTGCTGATTTTTCGGATCGACCTGTCAGCCGTGGTCAGCAAATACATCGGCGAGACCGAAAAGAACCTGCGCCGCCTGTTCGACGCGGCCGAGGATGGTGGCGCGATCCTGTTCTTCGACGAGGCCGACGCACTGTTCGGCAAGCGCAGCGAGGTGAAGGACAGCCACGACCGCTACGCCAACATCGAAGTCAACTACCTGTTGCAACGCATCGAGGGCTTCCGCGGCCTGGCCATCCTCGCGACCAATATGAAGGCTTCGCTCGACGCCGCCTTCCTGCGCCGCCTGCGCTTCATCGTCAACTTCCCGTTTCCCGGCCCGACCGAACGGGTCGCGATCTGGCGCAACATCTTCCCGGCCACCGTGCCGACCACGGGGCTTGACTATCATCGCCTGGCGCGTCTCAACCTGACCGGCGGCAGCATCCACAATGTGGCGCTTAACGCTGCTTTCCTGGCTGCCGACCGGGGTACGCGGGTGACGATGCCGCTGCTGCTGGAGGCGGCGCGCACAGAGTTCCGCAAGCTGGAAAAGCCGGTTAGCGAGGCCGATTTCCGCTGGCCCGAGGCGGCGCCGGCCGGCACAGGGGGTGCATGAACATCGAACTGCACATGGAGCGGCTGGTGCTCGATGGCGTCGACTTGCCACCTTGGGAGCGTCGCCAGTTGCAGGCGGCGGTCGAGGCGGAGCTGTCGAGCCTGCTGGGCGATGGCAAACTGGTATCGGGGCTGGCCGTACGCGCGCGGCTGCAGCAACTGGCCGGCCAGGCCATCGAACTGGCGCCGGGCTGCGATCCGGCCCGGCTCGGCCGGCAGATCGCGCAATCGGTCTTCGGGAGCATCGCGGCACGGGTGTGGGAGGCCTACCCTGGCGTTCGGGCCGAGCCGGCCGGAGCGGCCCCGGCGCAAGGGCAGGAATCGGTGTCCCGGGAATAGACGCAGGCACTGCGCAAAGCGAATCGCCGCCGGAGTTCGTGGTCCGGCAAGGCGGCAAAGGGAGGAAAACATGAAAAGCATGGCGAACCTGGACGGACATTCCGGCGCGGAGCGACCGACACCCACGACCGGTGGCATGCTGCATCGCGCAGGCGGCATGCCCGGGCAACCGGCGGCCGGTGTGGCCGAAGTGCTGCGGTCGGGCGGGCGCCCGCTCGACGCGGGCCTGCGTAGCTCGATGGAAGGGCATTTCGGGCGCGACCTGAGCCAGGTGCGCGTACACACCGATGCCCGGGCCGCCGAGTCGGCGTCGGGAATGCATGCGGCGGCCTACACCGTGGGGCGGCACATCGCCTTCGCACTGGGTCGCTTTGCGCCCGATACGGTCAAAGGCAGGCAGTTGCTTGCGCACGAGCTTGCCCACACCGTGCAGCAAGGCTTCGCCCCTGCGCCGACCGCAATCCCGGCCATTACCCGGCCTGTTGCGGCCGACGAGGGCGAGGCGAACCGCGTGGCCGCACGGGTCGGCGCCGGACAACATGCCGGCGCGATTGGGCAAACGACGGGCGGGCGCGCGCTCGTGCAAAAGCAGGATCTCGTCGAGGCGCCCCAGACCATGGAGGCGCCGGGTACGTCCGCGGCGGGCGCCACGCCGATGTCTGCCGCGTCCTTGCCGGTGACGCGTAGCTTCACGGTCCCCGTGGGCTTGAGGCGCTTTAATAATGTATTCCATATTCCCGCCAGCGGAAGCTTTTCGATCACCGCCAGCGGCGTGATGTCGCGCCACCCGGGCACCGTGTTGCCGTACTGGATAAAGCCGATCACCAGCGGATTTCACTTCAATGGCGATGAATTGGAATACACCACCAATTCCGGTCGCCAGACACGCACCTGGAGCGATCTCGCCGGGGATGTGGACTGTGGGTTGGAGATCTCGACGGCTAACTCCGACCCGTCAAACGCGTTGGTCGTCGACTTGACGGTTTCCTAGGCACAGGTCTAACACGGTCACAGCAAGGAATTCTATCGATGAGCAGCTTCCCCGGCTCCCCGCGCCTGATCAAGGGCGCCATCATTGGCCTTGATCCGCTGAACCCGCTGGCCAGCGTGGTGGTGTTCCAGTACAACCCCGACACGATGACGCGCCGGCTGGAAGCGCGTACCAGCGGCGGGGGCGACAACAGCGACCGCGCCGAAGCCTTGAGGCTGGCCGGGCCGCCGAAGGAAACGATCACCCTCAACGTCGAGGTCGACGCCGCCGACCAGCTCGAACAGGGCAATCCGCAGGCGCAGCTCACCGGCGTGTCGCCGATGCTCGCGGCACTTGAGATGCTGCTGTATCCGAAGAGCCTGGGCGTGATCGCCAACCTCGCGCTGGCGCAGGTCGGCAACATCGAGATCATCCCGCCGGAGGCGCCGCTGACCCTGTTCGTCTGGGGCCCGACGCGCGTGCTGCCGGTGCGCGTGACGGGCTTTTCCATCACCGAGGAAGCCTACGACACGCTGCTCAACCCGATCCGCGCCAAGGTCGACCTGACCTTGCAGGTACTGAGCTACGTGGACCTGAAGGTGAGCAATCCCGGCCACAGCCTGTTCCTGGCGCACCAGATCGCCAAGGAGGTGCTGGCCACCAGCAACGTCGTCAACAGCGCCCTGAACGTGGGCGCGTCGTTCAAGCTCTAGTGAGGCAGCCATGTTTCCCGTCACCAGCCGCTATTACGGTATCGAGACTGCGACGATCGAGGGGCCGGACGGCCGCCCGGTGGCCTACCTCCGGCGCCGCTTTGTGCCGCCGCCGGACCCCGGCCCGCCGCTGGCCGAACACGCGGTCGTTGAGGGCGACCGGCTGGACAACGTCACCGCGCGCTACCTTGGCGACCCGGAGCAGTTCTGGCGCGTGTGCGATGCCAACAACGCGATGCAGCCGCAAGAGCTGACCGACGAGATCGGACGGCGCCTGCGCATCGTCTTTCCGCGGCAGGGAGCGATCTGAGATGGCCGGCCTCGGTGTGCGCCTGCAGTTGCTGGTCGGCCCGACGCTGCCGCTGCCCGCGCCGTATCCGGTCGTGGACGCCTTGCGCGGGCTCGAAGTGACCAATCGGGACAGCGACTTCGACGGGTTCAAGCTCAGCTTCAGTCTGGGCCGGGATGCGCTGCTCGATTACGGCTTGCTGGCGAGCGGCCTGCTCGACCCGCCCAGCCGGGTGATCGTGATGGTGGTGATCGGCGTGATGCCGCAAGTACTGATCGACGGGATCATCACCAACCACCAGGTCGGAACCAGCAACCGGCCGGGCGAATCGACGCTGGAGGTGTTTGGCAAGGACATCAGCCTCAAGCTCGGGCTGGAGGAGAAGAACGCGACCTTTCCCAACCAGCCCGATTCGGTGATCGTCACCCGCCTGCTCGCCGACTACGCGACGCTGGGCCTGGTGCCGCAGGTAACGCCGACTACCGACGTGCCGATCCAGGTGGACCGGATCCCGTCGCAGCAGGGCACCGATCTGGACTACATCAAGGAGCTGGCGCGGCGTAACGGCTTCGTGTTCTACATCGAACCGACCGCGGTACCGGGCGTGAACACCGCCTACTGGGGCCTGGACAACCGGCTCGGCCTGCCGCAGCCCGCGCTGACCATGAACATGGGCGCCGACACCAACGTCGACCAGCCGCTTAACTTCAGTTTCGATGCGATGGGGCCGGCGCGGCCGCAGGTCACGGTGGTCGAACCGTTCACCAGGCAGGCGATCGGGCTACCGCTGCCGGCCAGCCCGCATCCGCCGCTCGCGCTGCGCCCGGCGCCCGCGCTGCGCACCACCTTGCCGCGCGACTCTGCCAACCTGAATCCGATGCAGGCGGGCTTGCGCGCGCTCGCCAGCGCATCCGAGTCGGCCGACGCGGTGACCGTCAGCGGCGAGGTCGACTCGGTGCGCTACGGCCAGGCCTTGCGTGCCCGGCGCCTGGTCGGCGTGCGCGGCGCCGGCTTCAGCTACGACGGCAACTATTACGTGCGCGAAGTGACGCACCGAATCCGGCGCGGCGAGTACAAGCAGTCGTTCTCGCTCACGCGCGAGGGCCGCGGCGCCCTGCTGCCAATGGTGCAACCATGAGCGGCGCGAACGGCCGGCTGCACGGCAAGTACCGCGGCGTGGTCAGCGACAATCGCGACCCCCTGCTGCTGGGCCGCGTGCGCGCCCGGGTGCAGGACGTGTACGGCGACAAGGAAAGCGGCTGGGCGCTGCCGGCCCTTCCGTATGCGGGTAAAGGGGTCGGCCTGTTCCTGGTGCCGCCTACCGGCGCCTGGGTCTGGATCGAGTTCGAGCATGGCGATCCGGACTATCCGATCTGGACCGGCTGCTTCTGGGCGCAAGGGGAGCCGCCGGCGAGCCCGGCGGTGCAGGAGATGAAGGTGCTCAAGACCGACGGCGTGACAGTGACCCTGAACGACTTGCCCGGCGCGGGCGGGCTGACGCTGGAAACGTCGGCCGGGATGAAGATCGCGATCACCGCCAGCGGCATCGAGATCAGCAACGGGATGGGCGCCAGCGTCAAGCTGAGCGGGCCGCAGGTCTCGATCAACGGCAACGCGTTGGAGGTGACCTGATGCCCGGATTCCTGCTGCACATGGGGGCGACGGTTCAGTGCGCGCATGCCGGCCAGGCTCAGCCGAGCTCGCCCAACCCACGCGTGCGGGTTGGCGGGCAGGCGGTCGTCACGCAGGCGGCTCCGTATCTGGTGGCGGGTTGCATGATGCCGCCGCCGCTGGCCGGCAACGGGCCGTGCGTGACCGCGCAATGGATCAGCGCGGCGATGCGGGTGCGGGCGGGCGGGGCGCCGGTCCTGCTGCAGGACAGTCAGGCGATTTGCGCGCCGACGGCAACGCCGCTCAGCGTGCTGGTCACGCAAATGCGGGTCAAGGGGGTGTAATGGACGTCGACTTCCCGTTCCACTTTGATCGGCGCGGACGCACCGCCGGCACCGACAATGGCGACCATATCCGCGACATGATCGAACAGTTCCTGTTCACCAGCGCCGGCGAGCGGGTCAACCGTCCCGACTTCGGCAGCGGCCTGCTGGCCAGGGTGTTCGAGCCGAACAGCCCGGAGCTGGCCGGGGCCCTGCAGTTTGCGATCCAGGCCGGGCTGCAACGCTGGCTGGGCGACCTGGTCGAAGTGCGCCAGCTCGATGTGCGGGCGAACGATGGCACCCTGGGCGTCGACGTCGCCTACGCGCTGCGCAGCAGTGGCGAGTTGGTGCGCGCGAGTTTCACGAGGGAGGTCGGCAATGGCCAATGATGCGCTGGCGTGCGCTCGCCTGGTGCGGCTCGCTCGCCTGTTCAACAACCCGCGCTGGAACGGGGTCGATTTCGTCGAGGTCTCCGACGCGCAGCGTTCGCTGTGCGTGCACTTCTTCGGCGCGATTCCCGAGGACCTGACCGTCGCCAATGTCCGGATCGAGGGCGGCCGGCGCATCCGCGACATCCGCGTGCTGGCACTGGCGATCGACCGCTCCGGCGACCCCGACCACGACGACTGCCTGCGCATCACGCTCGACAAGATCGGCGACAGCTCCACCTACCGCCTGTGTTTCGTCGAAGTCGCGACCGCTTTGGGCCAGGCCGCGCGCGAGCGCCCGTTCCATGGTCTCGATCCGCGCTATGCCTGCGTGCAGTTCCGCTTCCGGCTCGACTGCGCGGCCGACATCGACTGCCGGTCCGACTCTTCGTGCGCGCCACCCGTCCTCCCGGCGCCCGAGATCGATTACCTCGCCAAGGATTATGCGAGCCTGCGCCGGCTGATGCTGGACCGCCTGGCGCTCACCATGCCCGCCTGGCGCGAACAGCATGTGCCGGACCTCGGCGTGACCCTGGTCGAACTGCTCGCCTATACGGCCGACTACCTGAGCTATTACCAGGACGCGGTGGCGACCGAAGCCTACCTCGACACGGCGCGCCAGCGCATTTCGGTGCGGCGCCACGTGCGGCTGATCGACTACCGCATGCACGAGGGCTGCAACGCGCGCGCGTGGGTGACGCTGGAGTCGGCCAGCGACGTCGGCCCGCTGCCGCTGGCCGGCCTCTACTTCATCACCGGCTTCGCGCAACTGGGGGCGCAGGCCGGGGCGGTGCTCTCCCACGACACGCTGGCGCGCTATCCCGCCAGCGCATATGAGGTGTTCGAACCGCTGGCATCCGATCCGCAGGCACAGCTGCGCGTACGGGCCGCGCACAGCCGCATCGGCTTGCATACCTGGGGCGACAGCGAATGCTGCCTGCCGGCGGGCGCCACCCGCGCCACCTTGCGCGACGGCGCGCCGCTGGGGGAGGGGGGCGGGGACGGTCCCGCCCGCGTGCTGGACCTTAAGCCGGGCGATGTGCTGATCTTCGAAGAGGTGCGCGGGCCCACCACCGGCGCAGTAGCCGACGCGGACCCGGCCCATCGCCATGCAGTGCTGCTGACGGCGGTGACGCCGGCGCTGGACGAACTGCTGGGGCAGCCGGTGCTCGAGATCGAGTGGGCCGCGGCCGACGCGCTGCCGTTTGCTCTTTGCCTGTCGGCGCGCCTGTCGCCGCAATACGATTGCGTGCGCATCGACGACATCACGATCGCGCACGGCAATGTGGTGCTGGTCGATCACGGGCGGCGCGCCGCGGCCGATCCGCTGGGGCCGGTGCCCGCGCAAAGCGAGCTGGGCGAATGTGCCTGCGACGGCAGCGTACTCGAAACGAGTACCGTGCCGGCCGTGTTCCGGCCCACGCTGGCCGCGCACGGGCTGGTCTGGCGCGAGCCGTTCCAGGCCGCCGGCACCGCCGCTGCGATGCTGGCCCAGGATCCGCGCCAGGCCCTGCCGGACCTGGTGCTGGCCGAACGCGGCGGCGCGCCCGGGACAGACTGGGAGCCGCGTTACGACCTGCTGGCGAGCGGCCCCGAGGATCGGCATGTGGTGGTCGAGATGGATGACACGCGCCGCGCGCACCTGCGCTTCGGCGACGGCGACCTGGGGCGGCGCCCGGATGCAGGGACGGGGTTCGACACCCGCTACCGGACCGGTGGTGGCGCTGCCGGCAATGTCGGGCACGATGCGATTGCTTACCTGGTGCTGCGCGCCGGCGTGCTGGACGTCGCCGGGTTGGTGGTGCGCAATCCCTTGCCGGCGCGGGGCGGCGTCGAACCCGAGCCGCTGGACGAGGTCAGGCAATTCGCCCCGGCCGCCTTCCGCAGGCAGCGCCTGCGCGCGGTCACCGCCGCCGATTACGCCGAGCTGGCGCAGCAGGACGAGCGGCTGCAGCGCGCCGCCGCCGACCTGAGCTGGACCGGTAGCTGGTACGAGGCGCGCGTGGCGATCGATCCGCTCGGCGCCGAGGCGGCCGAGCCGGCGCTGCTGGCGCAGGTGGACGCGATGCTGCAGCCCTACCGTCGCATCGGCCACGACCTGGCGATCGCCCCGGCGCGCTATGTGCCGGTCGCGTTATCCCTGCAGGTGTGCGTGCTGCCCCATTACACACGGGGCGAAGTCAGGGGCCGGCTGTTGCAGGTGCTCGGCAACCGCCGCCTGGCGGACGGCAGCACCGGGCTGTTCCATCCCGATAATCTCAGTTTCGGCGAGGGACTGTACCTGTCGCCGATCGTCGCCGCGGTGGCGGCGGTCGAAGGCGTTCAGAACGTGACGGTGCTGCGTTTCGAGCGGGCCGACCAGGGAGGCGATCCGGCCGTGGCGGCCGACCCCGGTGCGCCGATCAACACCGGCGTGCTGGCGCTGGGGCCGATGGAAATCGCACAACTCGATAACGATCCCGATTTTCCCGAGAACGGGACCCTGACTTTGCTGCTGGGAGGTGGACGATGAGCGGCTTACCGTGCGACTGCTGCGCTGGCCCGCGCGTGCTCACGCCGCAGGAGGAGGGCAACCGGCCCAGCCTGGACAAGCTAAGTTACAGGGTCGGGACCTACGCGACCTTCTTCGACAGCATGCGCGCACGCCTGTCGAATGGCACGTTCTTCGATGACGTGCGGCGCCGCCTCGGCCACGAAGGACCGCTCGGCCTCGCCGGACTGACCACGCGCGAGCCGGACGACTTTTCGATCGCACTGCTCGACACCTGGGCGGTCGCCGCCGACGTGCTGGCCTTTTACCAGGAGCGCATCGCCAACGAAGGCTACCTGCGCTGCGCGACCGAGCGCCGCTCCGTGCTCGAATTGGCGCGCCTGGTCGGCTATGTACCGCGCCCCGGCGTCGCGGCCAGTGTGTATCTGGCGTATGCGCTCGAAAAGGATGCCGCGCCGGTCGAGATCCCGAAAGGGGCGCGCGTCAACAGCGTGCCGGCGCCCGGCGAGCAGATGCAGGCGTTTGAAACCGCCGAGCCTTTGACCGCGCGCGTTGAGTGGAACGAGCTTGCCCCGCGCACCCGTCGGCCCCTGCGCCTGCTGCCGGACAATGCCAGCTTCGTCGAACGAATCCGCTTCAAGGGCACGGCTATCGGGCTGGCGAAAAACGACGTATTGCTGTTTACGTTCGGCCGTGGCGCCGGCCAGCAGGTCATGCGCCGGGTCGCCGCGGTCACGCCGGACAATGCGGCCGGCGAGACTGAGGTCATGCTGCAATTGCCGGCCGAGGCCAGGCCGATACTGCTGGCCTGGAGCGATGCCAGCGACCGTTACAGCAACCTGGAAGCGCGCTGCCTGCCGACCACGGATCCACTGCTCAAGGCGGTGTCCGATAGCCTGATCGCGCTGCGCGACGCGATCGATGCTTACCTGCGCATCCCACCCGCGCCCGACGTTACGCGCTCGACGAAGGCGGCGGCGCGGCAGATGTCCGATGTCAACGAGAAGTACCAGTTGTTCAAGGATGCGGCCACGGCTGCCCTGAAGCCAGGCGACAGGGAAGTGCGGGCGTGGCTGACGGCCTATTACATGGAGATGGCGCGCTACCTGGGCATGGGCCTGCTCGGCGAACGCGAATTGCTGGACCGTTTTGCCCAGGAGTTCGGCTTGTCGGACGGTATTCGAATCTTGAGCCAGGGCCAGGCCGCGGAACTGGTGCCGGCGCTGTCGCGGGCGCAGCTGCCGCAGCCGGCAAACAGCCAGCGCCTGGTGCGCGAGCCGGGGACGCTGTATGCGCTCAAGTCGGATCTCGGTATGCGCCTGCTGGCGAACCTGCGGCCGGCATTGGCCGGCGACCTGTACCAGGCCTGGCGCAATACCCCGGCCGCCAAGCCGGAGGCGGCCGAGGTGTTCGTGCTGCGCGTTCGTGCACAGCTGTTCGGCCACAATGCGCCCAAGCGAATGAAAGTCACACAAGGCGAGGTCACCGTGCTGGGCGATTGGCCGGTGGCGCGCGCGGTGACTGCGCAATCGGCCGCGATCGACGTGCGCGAAGAAGAACATGCGGTGCACCTCGATGCCGCTTACGAACAGATCCTGCCGAACAGCTGGCTGGTGGTGAGCACGCCCCGCACCCGGCTGACCGACCCGGCCTCGACAAAGTTTTTCCTTGCCGGGAATCCCAATCCCACGCTCAGCCGTGCCGAATATGGCATGACTGGCAAGACCACCCGGATCGAGTTGCGCGTACCGGACACCCTTGCAGCCGGTACGTGGTTCACGAAGCCACCGTCCCCGTCGGATCCGAAGGAATACTCGGACAATTACGACGACTTCAACGCCATCCGCAGGACCGTGGTCTACGCCGCCAGCGAGAAGCTGGAACTGGCGGAGATGCCGATCGGCGACGACATATGCGGCAGCCGCATCGAGCTGGCCGGCCTGTACGACGCTCTGGAGGCGGGGCGCTGGCTGATCGTGTCCGGCGAGCGCACCGACATCAAGGACGGGCTCGGTAAGCCGGTCAGCGGCGTGGTGGCGAGCGAGCTGGTGATGTTGGACGCGGTGACGCAGGATGTGCTGCAGGTGCAAGCGCCGCCGGCGGTGACGCGCGCCGCGCTGCCGCGCATCGGCGACATCGCGCTGGCACAGCCGCTGTCGGCGCGGCGGGCGGCGCGGGCAGCGGCGGGCCCGCAACAGGCCAAGGACGCCAGCACGGTGGCGCTGGCGGGCGACAGAGTGCATACCCATCTCACACTGGCCACCGGACTAGCCTACAAGTACAAGCGCGACACGGTGAAAATCCGCGCCAACGTGGTGCGCGCGACGCACGGCGAAACGCGCCAGGAGGTGCTGGGCAGCGGCGACGCCACACAGGCATTCCAGTCGTTCACACTGAAACAGCATCCGCTGACCTATGTTTCCGCCCCGACGCCCGCCGGCGTGGCATCGACCCTGACGGTGCGGGTCAACCAGCTCGAATGGCACGAGGCCGCCAGCCTGGCAGGGCTGGGGCCGCGCGAGCGCAGCTTCGTCACCCGTACCGATGACGACGGAAGCACCAGTGTGGTGTTCGGCAACGGCCAGTCCGGCGCCCGCCTGCCGGGCGGGATCGAGAATGTGCGGGCCGAATACCGCTACGGGATCGGCCGCCCCGGCAACGTCAAGGCGGGGCAGGTGAGCCTGCTGGCGACGCGGCCGCTGGGCGTGAAGGGCGTGGTCAATCCGCTGCCGGCGTCGGGCGGCGCCGACCGCGAGACCCGTGACCAGGCGCGCAAGAACGTGCCGCTGGCGGTCACTGCGCTCGACCGGCTGGTGTCGGTGCAGGACCATGCCGACTTCGCGCGCACGTTCGGCGGCGTCGGCAAGGCCGTGGCGCGCGAACGGTCGGACGGCCGGCGTCAGGTGGTGCACCTGACCATCGCCGGCGTGGACGACATCCCGATCGCGGCCGACTCAGACGTGTTGCGCAACCTGCGCGCGGCGCTGCACCTGTACGGCGACCCGGTCCTGCCGACCCGGCTGCAGGTGCGCGAACGGCTCGCGCTGGTGGTGTCGGCGCGCGTGGGCCTGGCACCGGACTACCTGTGGGAGGCAACCGAGCCGCTGCTGCGCCAGGCGATGCTGGCCGCGTTCGGATTCGACAACCGCGAACTGGGACGCGACCTGTATGCGTCGGCCGCGATCGCCGTGCTGCAGGCGGTGCCGGGGGTGGCGTGGCTCGACCTCGAAGTGTTCGACGTCATTTCGGAACAGGCGCTGCTGAACGGCTTCGACGAGGCACGGGCGCTGCAGCTCAAGCGCCAGGACCGGATTGCCGTTTCGTGCGGCGAACTGCGCGGCGCCAGCTTGCTGCCGGCACAGATCGCTTACCTGTCGCCGGAAGTGCCCGACACCCTGATCCTGAAGGAGGCCAGCGCATGAACCGCGAACTGGACCGGCTCTACGAGTTGCTGCCGCTGGTGCACCGCATGCGCGACGCGGCGCAAGGCTATCCGCTCAAGTCGCTGCTGGTGGTGATCGCCGAACAGGTTGGCGTGGTTGAGCAGGACATCGCGCGGCTTTACGATAACTGGTTCATCGAGACCTGTGACGACTGGGTCGCTCCTTATATCGGTGACCTGGTCGGATATCGGCCGGTCGGCGAAGCGCGCACGCGCGGCCTGGAAAAGGCCGTGTTCCCGCGCCGCGAAATCGCCAATACGCTGGCCGCGCGCCGGCGCAAGGGCACGCTCGCCTTGCTCGAGCAACTGGCGAACGACGGCGCAGGCTGGCCGGCGCGCGCCGTCGAGTTTTATCGGCTGCTCGGCTGGACCCAGCATCTGGACCATCGGCGACCCAACCGCGGCCGCAGCGCCGATTTGCGCGACGGCAGCGCGCTCGACCTGCTGGGCGGCCCGTTTGACCCTTTCGCCCATGGCGTCGACGTGCGCCGCATCGCCAGCACGCGCTCACGTGGACGGTACAACATCCCCGAGGTCGGGCTGTTCGCCTGGCGCCTGAAGACCTACCCGGTGACCCTGGCGCCGGCGAGCCGCCAGCACGACGACGGCAGGAACTGCTTTACGTTCAGCGTGCTGGGGAACGACACACCGCTCTACAACAGGGCGCAGCCGGAAGCTTCGCCGACCGGCATCGCCGAAGAAATCAACCTGCCGGTGCCGATCCGGCGTCGTGCGCTCGAGTACCGGCAGCCAGGCACGACGCGGGCGCAGGCGTCGGCTGACTATTATGGCGCGCTGCGCAGCATCCTGGTCACGGTCGAATGGCACAACAAGGACGGGATCGTCGCCATTCCCGCCGAACAGGTGGTGGCCGCCGACCTGTCGAAATGGAACCGGCAGCTGGAGCGCGGCCAGGTCGCGGTCGACCCTGAACTCGGCCGTATCCTGTTCGAGCGGCGCGGCGTACCCAAACGTGTCTGGGTCAGCTACCGCTATGCGTTCAGCGCCGACATCGGCGGCGGTGAATATCGGCGCCCGCTATCCCAGCCGCAGGGGGCGCTGCTGTTCCGGGTCGGGCATGGCGAAGCGCTCGGCAGCATCACTGCGGCCTTGCTGGCCTGGCGTGCCGCCCAGGACCAGGACCCGGCGGCCAAGGCGGCCGTCATCGAGATCGGCGACAGCGGCATCTATAGCGAACAATTGGCGCTGGAACTGGGCGCGGGGGAGAGCCTGCAGATCCGCGCTGGGCAACGCTCACAGCGCCCTCCGGGCGATAGCGGCGGCTGGACGCGCCCGCTGCTGCGCCTGCATGGCGACGAGCAGGGCGATCCATTCAGCGTGCGCGGCCGGGCCGGCAGCCGCCTGGTGCTGGACGGCTTGCTGGTCAGCGGTGGCGGCATCAAGGTCTATGGGCCCGGCGCGGACGGCGATGCCGGCGACGTCGCCGACCAGCTGTGCGACATCACGATCCGCCACTGTACGCTGGTGCCGGGCTGGCGGCTGGGCTGCGATTGCGCGCCATGCCACGAGGACGAGCCCAGCCTCGAGCTTTTCAACTGCCGGGCCGCGGTCAGGATCGAGCACAGCATCCTTGGCAAGATCCGCGTCAGCGCCAGTGAAGTGGAAAGCGACCCGGTGTCCATTGCGCTGAGCGACAGCATCGTCGACGCCACCGGGGTGGAACTGGCGGCGATCGAAGGTGCGCAGGGCGCTCTGGCGTTTGCTGAGCTGACAATGCGGCGCTGTACGGTGCTGGGCACGATCGGGGCGCACGCTGTCGCACTGGCGGAAAACAGCATTTTCATGGGCACGCTGCAGCTGGCGCGTCGCCAGCTTGGCTGCGTGCGGTATTGCTATGTCAGCCCCGGCTCGCGCACGCCGCGCCGCTATCACTGCGAGCCCGACTTGCGCTGGGCCGCGGTCGATGAAGCGATGCTGCAGGTGCCGGCCGTGGAGCGCGACGCCGAGAAACAACGCGAGGCGGGGCGGGTACGTCCCCGGTTCAACAGCCTGCGCTACGGCGCCCCGGCTTATTGCCAGCTGGCCGATGACTGCGCCGCCGAGATCGGCCAAGGCGCCGACGACGAGTCGGAAATGGGCGTATTCCACGATCTGTTCCAGCCGCAGCGGGAGGCGAACTTGCGCGGCCGTCTTGACGAATACACCCCGGCCAGCCTGGACGTCGGGATCATTTTCGCCAGCTAGATGAGGAGACTTGCATGAAAGGCGATTTCACCCGCAATACCTTCGATTCCGCCATGCACTTCAGCCGGGTCCTGATGCAGCAAGGACGTGTGCAGCTGGACGCCGACTGGAACGAACAGGCCGACATCGTGCTTCATCTGCTGCGCTCGCTCACGTCAGACCTGATCGGTCCGCATGGCGGAGCCGGCGATGGATTCTTGGTACAGCCGCGCAAGGACAGAGCTAACGATTTCCTGATTGGCTCCGGCCGTTACTACGTCGGCGGCATCATGTGTGAAAACGACGGCGGGGACGTGGGTTACGCTGCGCAAACGGGCGTCGGGGTCGATCCGGATCTACCGGTGATCAGACCTGGCACTTACCTGGCCTACCTGGACGTTTGGGAACGCCACCTCACCAGCCATGAGGTGCCCCGCATCCGCGAAACCGCGCTGGGCGGTCCCGATACGGCGACACGCGCACGGGTCGAATGGCTGGTCAAGCTGCTGCCGGTGGACGCCACCCCGCCACTTAGTTTCAAAGACTATGCCGAATTCCTCGATTTCCTCAAGCGGCACGGGCGCTTCAGGTTGTCCGAGGGTCGATTGATGGCGGGCGTCGCGGTAAACACGGATATGACGAATGCCTGCGTCGTGCCTGCGGATAACCGCTACCGCGGACTGGAAAACCAGCTCTACCGGGTTGAGATCCACCACGGCGGAAAGGCGTGGAACGGCTCAGGCGACAAGACAATTGCCGCAAGCTTCAAATGGTCACGCGATAATGGTTCGGTGGTGTTTCCTGTCGCCGGCGTCCAAGTGAACGGCGGCGACAGGGTGACCACGACCGTGACTTTAAAGGATCTTGGGCGCGACCGGAAGACGGGGCTTGCAAAGGACGACTGGGTGGAATTGGTGGATGATGCCTACGTCTTGCGCAACGGCGCCCAGCCCCTGCTGCGTGTGCTGGAAACCGACAGCGACAACATGACCGTGATCCTGGACGGGGAGCCCGGACCCGGCGTCGGCACGGACCCCGGCAGGCATCCTTTGCTAAGGCGCTGGGATCAGCGGCTCAAGACAGGAACGACGAATCCGGCCAATGACGGTGCGTTGTTGGTCCAGGCGGATTCGACGACTCCGGATGGCATCTGGATAAAGCTCGAGGACGGCATTCAGGTCAGGTTCGAGGCTGGCCGGACCTACAGCAGCGGCGATTACTGGCTGATCCCAGCGCGCACCGGGACTGGCAACATCGAATGGCCGGAGGAAGGCGACCCGCGCCACCCGAGCTGGGTGCAGCCGCGCGGAGACGTCCATTACTACGCGCCATTGGCGCTGGCTAGCGTCGATGCTAGTGGCAAACAACTTACTGTGTCGAAGGACTTCCGGCGCAGGATCAAGGACATTACGGCGTGAGTGCGGCGTTTCCGGCCGTCTGTCGCTACTTGGTTCCCACAATGTAATATTCTTGGAAGGCGGGATGCAGCTTCAAAGATGCGGAACAAATACCGCACTGCATGTACTCGTCGAGATGATTCGGTTGATTGTCGAGGCGAGGGTGCCCCGACTGATGCATATGGGCCTCGAGTGCGCAGATATTCGTCCTTACGTCGAGCCCGCCGAGGTACAGGGGATGAATATGGTGGGCGTCGTATGGCGCGTTCCACCTCGATTCGTCGTGCTCGACCATTGGATCGCAGGGTGACGGGGGCGGAATGTGCCTGCTGCGCGCATCGGCGATCTCCGCGGCAAACCGCGACTGCACGCGTCCGCGATCGCCCAGCCCTTCGGCCTCGCGGACATCGGATGGCGTACGAACGAGCACGAACTCTGGAGGATATGGCAATTCGGCCGGCCAATGAATCGGCAAGGGCTGGGGGCAGGGCGTGCTGCGGCAACGCCGCTGCTCATCCTCCTGGGTTGGACTGTCACTCGACAGGGTTGTCGCTGCCACCCCGGTGCCAATGGTTGCGGTCGCAGCCGTGAGCACGGACGAGCTTGTCGAGGCGGCTGCAGGGGCCACGGTTTCCAGCGCGGCAGGCGCTACCGTTTCTAGCGCAGCCGGCGCCACCGTTTCCACCACTGCGGGAGCGGCAGCCTCAAGGACTGCCGGCGCTGCCACTTCGCCAGCCGCCACCAGTGCACCGTCCGTGATGACCACCTCGGCGCCCACTTCGGCGACGACAACTATCTCCGGCGTTGCTTCCGCGACGACGATCGCGCCTGCCACGACTGCGGGCCAGCGCTGGATCTGCAGCGGGGTTTCGCCGAGTCCGCGGGACGCCGGGCCGGCCCCATGTCCCGCGACCGCCGCAGCCCCGGCGCGCTCGGCCTGCCGTTCCAGTTCCACGCCGCCCGGGCCGGATGTTGGCTGCGCAAGGCCGGCGGCTTGCTGTACCGTGTGCGCCAGTTCATGGGCGATCAGCAGGTCGCCGGCAGCGGTTCCGGGACGGTACTGGTTCGCCGCAAAAGCAATGTCCTGGCCAATAGTGAATGCGCGCGCCCCCAGGACTGTGCTAAAACGTGCGGCGGTGGGATCATCGTGTATGCGCACGGAGGCGAAGTCTCTCCTGAACGAACTTTCCATTCGGTCGCGCGTCGCCGGCTCCAGCGCGCGTCCGTTGCCAAGTTGCGTGCGAACGAGCGCCGGGTCGTGCGCTGGCAGCACCGCATCCTGGCGCTCGGTTGCCGCCTGCGCGCGCGGTCCCTGTCGCTCGGCAATTCGTCGCGCCACCACCCGAGCGCGCTCGGTCACGGCACGGATCAGGCCCGGCGCATCGGCGCCTGGAGCCGGATGCGCAAACGCGCGGATCAGGCGCATCAACGAAGACAGGGGACGGTGAGCGTAGCGTTCAATCGTGCGGAGGATGTATGGGCAGTCCGTCGCGGTGCGGCCGAAACGCCTGAGTTCGTCGTTGGTAGCCGCAAGCAAGGAGTCGCGCAACGCCGTCAGGAACTCCGATCGATGCATCTGGCCAGCCGCAACACGCTGGCCATCTTCGACGATGGCAGCACCGCGCGAAACGGCGGGGCGCGCGGGTGCGTCGCCGCGGCGCTGCCGTTGTATGGCACGGCTAGCGCCGGCGTCGAGTGGCGCTAGATATACGGTCGGCGCTGGCCCCGGATTGCCTGAAATTGGATCACTGGACAAGCTGGACGCGACCGCATCGGCCTGCCTTTCGTGAGCGTCGTTTGGGTCGCTGACGCGCATGCCACCGACGGCCGCCCGGCCAGAAACCGCGCCAGTCGACTGCTGGACCACATGGGCGAGTTCATGTGCGAGCAGGTGCCGGCCGGCGCTGGTTTGTGGGGAATATTCCCCGGTGTTGAACACCAGATCGCGCCCGGTCGTGTACGCTGCCGCATCGATTGCTTGCGCGGATTGCGCCGCCGCGGGTCCTGTATGTACCCGGACCTGACTGAAGTCGTAGCCGAAACGACGTTCCATGAATGCACGTGTGGAGGCGTCGAGGGCTTGGCCGGGCGAGCTCAGAACCTGATCCACGAGGAGAGCGGCGCCTGGGTTTTCAGCCTCATTGCCACGAGGCGAGCGCGCCGCGCGCTGCAAGCTTCCTTTCCTCGCACTGCATTCAGCACACTCGCGACCGTCGGCCGTTTGCTTGCCGCAAGAACACCTTCGGTGCAGCACCCGGTTCGATGCAGGCGTGCGGGACGGCTGTTTTTCCTGCGTGCATGGTCCTCGGACTATCTCGCTCATACGATCCCTCGCTCAAGCAGATGTAACGACATGCGCCGTCAATCGGGCATTTCGGACCTGTGGTCCGCAGGCGTCTTTTCGCCCTTTACTTCGCAAGCCCTTGATTTTTAAGGAGGTGTGCTCCCAAGGGTCAATTAAACCTTTGAATTTCAATGTACCACGAAAAAGTCGATTAAATTTGTGAGAAAGCCGAACGTACGTGCATTGACACGCTGGGCTGGCGCAACAGCAGCAACTGTCAACTGTTGGTGTATATTGAAATCCATGTTCCACGGCTCAAGCTGGTTCTCTACGAGCCTTCCTTTGTGCGCGTCCTTTCACTGAGGGATTGGCATGAATAAATCTACGCTCGCCCGGCAACTCGCTGCGCCAAAATTTTCACCAGCCATTCCAGTCCAACTTAGACGTAAATGTTCATGCGGCGCGCATACGGTTGCGGGCGCGACCTGCGCGACGTGTGCGAATAAGCGCCCTGGCGTGCAATCCAGGCTCGCCATTGGGGCCAGCGGCGACCCACTCGAAGTGGAAGCGGATCGGATCGCCGCTCAAGTTCTGTCGACGCCAGGAAAAAATGTCGTTGGCCGTGCAGGCCCAAGCATCCAACGCGTCTTCGGACCATCGGGCAAGGAGGCGGAACGTGCACCCGTCAGCGTTGACCGCGTCCTGGCTAGTTCCGGTGTACCCCTCGCCCCTCCGCTGCAACAGGACATGGAGAAGCGATTCAGCCACGACTTTTCGCGGGTGCGGGTGCATGCGGACGTGGCGGCGGAACGGTCGGCGCGCGACGTCGGTGCCAATGCGTACACGGCGGGACACCATATCGCGTTTGGTGCGGGACGGTTTGCTCCCGCGACGCATGAAGGGCAACGCCTGCTGGCACATGAGTTGGCGCATGTTGTACAGCAGTCCCGTAATGGCAGTAGTGCTATGCCGACGGTCATGCAGCGCGACACCGCAGGCGGAGGGGCGACGGAATTCCAGGACCAGGTGACGACAGTGAGCAGGCCGCCCGGCGAGCCTGGCATAGTTGAAGGCACGATTGCCCGCACCGAGACGTTTCCGGCAAGCGGTGCGACGCCGGCGAAGGATGAGACTGTCGGTGAAATGCATGTAAGCTTCGACCCGTCCGACTGTTCAGTTACCCTCCCGTACGGTTACAAATTTGTCCAGGCGGCGAGAGCGGCCCAGGAACCGATCTGCGCTGATCCTCCACCGACGACCGCAGTACCGCCGCTTGCTGCCGCCGCATTCAATCGGCTTAAGGCGAACATGCTTGAGTACGTCAACCGCGGCTTGAATGGCTGGTTCAATGTCCGCCTTTCAGGCAACGCCTGCCCAACTGGTTGTTCAGGACGCCCGTTACCTATCCGCGTCCAGGCACGCGAAGATGACGCACGTCCGGACACGACCATTAACGTTGTGAATCGAAGTGGCCGCGCAGACTCGGGAACGATCTGTGCCGGCTCGTTCGACCCCAGCACCTTAATGCACGAGGCCGGACATCAGATTCTTGGCGTCGGGGACGAATACCTGGAAACGAACGAGCACTATCGTGCGAGTAAGCCTGAATGGTTTCGACCCGAGCGCGTCCGGCGCGACTACTCGACGATGGGCCCCGAGGAGCAAACGCGTTTCGCGATGTTCCACGAACGGCATTTCAACGCCGTCAAAGTTTTCCTGGAGGGTGCCTTCCCTGGATGTTCTGCGACCTTGGAGGCGTTGCCGCGGCCGGTCATTCCAGACTACCGAATAAATCTCGGAGTCGGCTATGCCTCCCTGGGTGGGGCACCTGGCGAGTTCTTCGCGGCGGGTTTGCGTATCGGTATCCCGCTCGATCGTCTGCGCCGCTGGGAGGTCGTGGTCGGGCCGCAGTTCACTGCAATCTCTGCCCGCGGAGAGTCAATCACGAACGCCTTCCTCCTTGGCGCGAGGCTTGGGATGGAAAGGAGTACAGGTGAGGCCGGGCACGGATTCGTCGCCGAGGCCTTTGGCGAAGCGGGTTACGGTAGGTTCAGCTCAGGAATTGGCGCAGCGTCCCATAGTTCCGGTGCGCCGTACGGGGCGTTGGGATTGAGTGCCGGCTATCGCACCCCGATGCTCGACGGGATGCGCTTCGACTTCCGCCTGGAAAGCGCCGCCGGCACCGCGCTAGGAGCGGAAGATCCTGAACGCAGCAGATGGTTCCGTCTGGGCGTCACGGTCGGCACGCAGTTCTGAGGTGGTATGCATATGGCTTCTGTGGATGAGGTGTGAATGCTAGTAGTTCTGTCTATACGCTGCGCAAAAACGTCCCAATGACGCGATCACTCGGAATAAAAAGCTGCAAATTGTAGGTGTTTTGCATAACGAGAAGTTCCGTGAAATCCTTGTTTTGATGGCTAGACTTGAGCCAATACCGCAGCGGCGGTGTAGACGAGTTGACCTGCCCTGAAGACAACCAAGCTCTAGCATTGACACTTTGCTTCACAGACCATCCGGACGTTGGCACTTTTGTCTGGCCTTGTAGATGGCGATGGCCAGACAATGACAAAACCAAGCCGAGGGCGTTACTTGACATAATATAGATTATGCGAATGCGTGTTGTAAGTGCCATAGTGTAATGGCCGGTTTCCGCCCCAAGAACGCTCTTACCTAAATCTGCATTCAAGATAAACCTAAACGTTCCCTCAAATAGCAATTCCGCCGTATTCACTTTTTAGAGGTACGTTTAGGTTTCCGTCGGATGAGCATTCTTTTCAGGGGTACGTTTAGGTAAACCGTTTCGTGGCGGCGATGTCGGCGCATTACACCGGTCGGGCTGTGAGCCCGTGTCTAATGACTCCTCACACATTCCGGCTGTTAACGACTCGTACCAGCCGCCGCTTCTCCGCGCGTTTACCGTCTCCATCTGCAACGTTTCGCTTGCACCTGGCTGATGGGGTTTGCTGCGCTGCCTGCGCGCGGACGCGAGCCAATTCCTCCACAGCTTATTCCGCGCGCGCTGTCGCAACTGCAGCCCTCGCGAATCGCCACCTCGGGTTGATCGTGCGTCGACTGTCTGGCCGAGGGCCCGATCCCGCTCCTCTCGAAGTGATTGATGTTGAACCCTGAAATCTAATCAAGACCCACCGGTGGCGATGCGATTCGCGGCGAACGGCCAGACGCATACTAATTCTGTGACCCCAGGGCGTGCCAAATGCATCGAGACCGATGAGTCAAAGTTGCTCTCGGCCATTCAATTGCTGCTTTTGACCTATCGACTTGCAAATAGAGGTAGCTGTGCGGGCGAAGCGTTCGTGCATCGCAGCAACCCAGGAATCGCCGCTCAAAATGTTGCTGTAAATATTAAGCGTTGCGGCAATTCAGCTGCTGTGGCATCATGTATCGAAATTATTTTTTTGCTATGTCCGTGTCGGTTCGCGTATGAAGGAGAGCTGCATGTACGGCGCCACTTTCTTAATGATTACATCGCTCTCGTCGAGGGCAAACGAATCCTGCTCGCCGATCCCACCACTCAGAATTGTCCTTTGCCTAAGGGGTAATTTAATTATGGCATGAATTAATAGGAAGAGCATGCTCGGCACTCAACTCACGCTGATGAAATCCGCCAAGCCGGAGCTTATATAAAGTGATTTGCAATATGATTGATTGTAAATATTTTTAAACTAGGTCGTGCGGCCTCTCAAACAGAAAGGGTGCCATGATGTTGAGAATAACTGTGGCTTTTATGTTGACTGCTTTTATAGCCGGCCATGCAGTTGCAGGAGATTACCCGTTGAGCAAAGATATCGTAGTCGGTGACCATCTTCGCCTGGGAGTCGACCTTTATGGATTAATACCGATTTCCGCTGATATGGCATTGCCGCCTCCTGGCTCAAGCGAGCCTCGATGCGCAGGCGTGGATTCAGTCTACATGGTCGACAAAGTAACGAATGCAGATACCGTAATCGAGTTCATCTCGGTTAAGGATCCAAAAGCAACAGATACCTGTCCGAGAAATGCTCCGCCAGCACAACCTGGATCTCAGTACAAAATAAAAAACGAAATCTATTCAATGGTCAGCTACAGGACGACTGGTATCGCCTTTGGCGGACTTATCGTACCATTTAAGTTCCGATTAGGTAGTGACAAGAAGATCGCTGCCTCGCCAACCATCGCACCCTATCTAGGGTTTCGCTCGTCTTGGTTCCAAGGTTTTGGCACCGAGGTTATTCCTGTGGTTTCTGCCGGTCTTGGATTGGTACCTGTGGCAGACCCCAGTACCAATAAGACTGAAACCAAGCCTGCCTTCTCGACCGCCATTGGGATAACCATGAACAGCAGTAAGAGCAAAGACTTCAGCGCGGGCATTTTAATAGGGAAAGATTTTTTGAGCCGTGCCGATCGAGCGCCTGACCCGTCAGTAAGCAAAGTTTGGATATCTGCTTGGGTGGGCATCAGCAGATAACAAGTCGTATGCTTGGGGCCTTGGTCGACATTCTCGTCTGCGCGGTCCACCCCAGTTTACATCTCCGAGAGTTGCGAAACCGGCGGCGCTCGCCAGATTGCGCGCGCCGCCATTGCTTTTAGAACTTGCCGTAGTCGTTCGTCGACGGGCGCGCTTTAGGTCGACTGAGTAGCGTCCCTTTCGACATAGCGCGCCAGCATCGCAGCGAGCTTAGGTGCGATCTCCTCGTGGCTCGATACCGTCATGCTTAAATCACGCAACAGACCGTCGTACAGTCCGTAGACCCGACTGTGGATAGTGAGCGGCTGGACGCCGACGCGTTGCGGACGATAGTTGTCTTGGCGACGTTGATCACCTGCTCGGCCACGTTCAGTTGGACTAGGCGGTCGTGAGCCGCGCTAGGGCCGAGCACCTCGCCAGTTTCCACGCTGGGACGCAACGCTTGGGCTACATGCATGTGGGTTTCACCCGGCCATTTCGCTGGGAGTAAATGAAGCAGGGCTCTTACTCAACCGCCCCCTTGGCGTCCGCTTGTCTTTCCCGAGCCACGAGGAACGCGCGCAGTTCCGCGACGAGGCCCTGTTGCCCCTCATTCCTGGCATTCGCCGCCGCGAGCGCGATTTCGAGGCCACGTGCCCGCTCTGATAACGTCGCAATCTGGTTATCGAGCGTGGCTGCTTGCCGTTCGCTGTCTGCGAGCTGCGCAGTTAAAACGTCATTGCGTTGTTCGACGCCTCGGAGCGCCTCGAGCTGGATTGCATAGCGGCGTCCGCGTTCCTCGGACTCGTGGAGCGTTTGCCGGGCTTGCGACAGTTCGGTTATCAGTCGCGCCCCTTCACGGTTCAGCCGTGTGACGTCGTCCTGCCTGACGATGATCGTCTGCTGGGCCGTGCGCAGCTCGGCCTGCAGTTGCTGGACCTGCTGCTCGTGGCGCCGTGCATCCTGCTCGCGCTGTTCCTTAACCGATTGCCGGTAGTGCTCGAGCGCTTCGTAGGCATGACGGTGCTTGTCTTCAAGCGAGGCGCAGTGCACCTCTTTGTCCGTCAGGCGTTCCAGCAGGGCCGCGCTGCGTTGCTCTGCGGCATGGCGGGCGATATGTTCCTGCTGCAGGGCCTCGCGGGTGCCCGCGTGAGCTTGCTGCTCTTCCGCAAGAGCCGCTTCCGCGTGTTGACACTGCGTGCGCCACTGCTCGGCTTCCGCGCGGGCGGCCGAGAGCGCCGCAGCCTGCTGCCTCTCGCGTTCTGCATGCTCGGCGCGCAGCGTCTCGATGCGTCCATCGGCCTCTTCCTGGAGCCGGGCCGCGAGGCGTTCCACGAGATCCTGCAGGGCATCGGAGATCGACGCCTTGCGCCCGCCGGCGGCGCCCTCCTCTGCCTCCAACTCCTTGAGGTACTTGTGGATAGTCGTTTTCGAGCCGGTGTTGCCGAGCGCGATACGAACGGCGTCAACCGATGGACGCTTGCCTTGGGCGAGCAATGCGTCGCGCGCCTTGCGCACCTCGGAAATATAGATGCCTGCCTTGGCCATATCCGGGTTCTCCACGATTTAACGTACTGCGTTATGTACTACGTAATTACATAATAAATACAGCTAAGCAGCAAGCGATATTTCATCCAAATATAAGATCGGATAATCAGACATTATCCTGTATGATGTGAGAACTCCCACCGTTTTTCCGGCATGCGTCCGTAATGCTCCCTTTGGCAGCGACACGATGACCAAGCTCGACCAATACCTTGAAGCCGCGGTCCGAGATAACACGCGCCAGAGCTACGCCTCAGCCATCCGGCACTTCGAGATCGACTGGGGCGGCTTCCTGCCCGCCACCGCCGACAGCATCGCTCGTTATCTCGCCCACCATGCCGAAACGCATTCGGTCAACACCTTGCAGCAACGGCTGGCGGCGCTTGCACAATGGCACATCGAACAAGGCTTTCCCGACCCGACCAAAGCCCCGGTCGTGCGCAAAACCTTCCGCGGTATTCGTGCACTGCATCTTTCCCAGGAAAAGCAGGCCAAGCCGCTGCTGTTCGATCAGATCGAGCAGGTAGCGCAGCGGCTCAATAACGCGGTGCTGGACGCCCGCCGACGGTGCAACCGCGGCGACGAGCTACGCCATCTCCGGGACAGGTCGTTCCTACTGCTCGGCTTCTGGCGTGGCTTTCGAGGGGATGAACTGACCCGGCTCCTGGTCGAACATGTCGAGGTGGTGCCGGGGCAAGGCATGATCTGCTACTTCCCGATAAGCAAGGGCGACCGCCAGAACGAAGGCAGCACGTTCAGGGCGCCGGCGCTGTCGCGCTTGTGCCCGGTCGACGCCTTCGTTACATGGATCACCGCGGCGCAACTGACACAAGGCCCGGCGTATCGTGGCATCGATCGCTGGGGACATGTCAGCGATCGTGGGCTGCATTCCGACAGCGTTATCCCGCTCCTGAGAGCAATGCTCGGCGAGGCCGCCATACCTGACGCCGATTGCTACAGTGCACATTCGCTCCGTCGGGGATTTGCCAGCTGGGCGACATCCAATGGTTGGGACTTGAAAACGCTGATGGAGTATGTCGGATGGAAGAATGTCCAGTCGGCCATACGCTACATCGACGCCGGCGATCCTTTCGCGAGGCACCGGATCGAGTCGCAGATCCAGTCCACACTGGTCGACGATGCCGCGCGGCCCCGAAAACTCCGGTGACGCCAGGCTTTATCCCGCCGGCTGCGATTCCACTTTCTGTTGTCGTTGCACTGGGATCGTCCGCCCCACGCTACTGAGGTCAATCTTGGTGATCCACCACGCCTTCCCTTGGAAGGTGAAATTGAAAGCGTCCAGCTTGATGACCTTTCCTTGTTCGACCCGCTCCAGGCCGGGTTTCGGCCAATAGCCGTCCAAAACAGTCGTATCGGAATCGCCTTTGTAGTAGGCTTTGTGTAACGCGAGCATCGTCTGGCGCAGCCGTGTATCGCCCTTTTGCAAGGTCTGGCAGGTTCCCACTGCGCTGCAAAGCTGGACCGGGAAGGCTACGAATCGTTCAGCCCGATCAAGCATGTCAGCATCCCTCAGATAGCTGAATACCCAAGTAGCCGCTTCTGAAATTTCGCGCGCTTCTTCCAAAATGTGTTGATTTTCGTATTCGATCTCGTTGCGCATCGAGTTTCTCTCGGAAAAGCGTCCCTTCTCAGCGACGAGCACATCGTCGACCCGCCAGCTGCTGTTTTCCTTCACCAGCACGTACCTCATCTTCCGATCGTAGTCGGCGCCGTATTCAGGATACACTTTGAAGGAAACATCGACGGTATTCTTGCCGGAGACAACGGCCTTGAAGCCGGCCTTTTCGAAGGAGAGCTTCGGGTCGATCTCCTGGGCGTCTAGGAATACGTCATAATCCGCGCCGTAACCACAGATCTCATCACCGCGAGACAGTGTCCCGCACAGCTTTGCGTTGGTTTCGATCCGGGCTTCTGCGCCTTTTGAATAGAACGACCCGGGCGGAATTACGTAATATCCCTGTTGCGTCTCTGGCATAGACAGGTAGTTTTTGTAGAAGCTCGTGATGAACTCGACCTGCTCACGGTCCCGGGCCTTCACGTAGTACGAGAATCCCATCATCGCCGCGACGACGCAAAGAAGCAGGCTGAACGTCAACAGGTACTTTTTCTTGGCTTGCACGATAGGTCCTCCAAGGCGTCGGCGGTGAGTGAGATTGTGCTTGAGAGTAGTCGAAGGGGATTGGCAATCGTCAAGAATTTGAGCTGCTCGCTGACCGCCGCAGAACTTCCGCCCTACTGCCAGGCCCGTCCACCGATCTGTTTGGACGAGCGGTTGATGAGTACCCAGTTGACGAGCAAACCGACGAGAAGGACACCCACCGGAAGAGAGCCATTGGAGATGCCCCGTCGCCAGCGAGGACTGGCGAAACGGGGCGCCGTTGTTGAGGAGGTAACTGGTATAGACGGCTTTGCAGGCCGCTGGAGCCCTTCGAAATCAAAGACTTGCGTTAGCACTTCAGTTAACACCTCATGCGTTCGCACAAATAACCACTTGAGCTCGCTCATCACTCACGCCGCACGTAACCGAAAACGGCGCAGCCGCCCCCCAATGCCGGATGAAAAAACGAAGTGGGAAAGAAGCGAAAAAGTGAACCGCCCCCTTCCTCCTTACAACGTCGCAGCTAGGTCTGGCCCAACAAAGAGCACTTCCTACACTCTTCAACATCGTGTAGTGTTGTCACCCGCATAACCACTAGCAATGGAGCGACAATGAAACAATATCAGATAAGCCAGTTTTTAACCCAAGCGCAGGCTGTCACGCAGCTAGCGCAAAGAATCCGTGACACGCTTCTGTCGACATCCCCCGACGATCTCCTTTCGCAGCACGTCGTTTATTCCCTTGTCCCGGACGAGCCTCTCAGCGTTTTCGCTGACGTCCTTCATACGCGCCACATTGTTCGCCTCGAGTACGCTAAATACACACTGCCTAATGGCGAGCTCGCTTCCGCGCGCTACGTCGACATCTCCCTCATTGGAGGTAACGAGGTCACAGGTAGCATATTGATGAGCATTGTTGCGCCCAACCATTTGCTGTTACCCAATGATGAGAACCTGGAGTTCCCGTTAGGTGGAGACGACAGTTATCAGGTGGGCCGCGTTCGAAACGCCATTACACAAGCTCTGCTCGGGTCAGTAATTGGGGGCCTGCCAAAGTGGACTAGCGGCAGTTGAAGATGTGCGCGAGGGGAGCACAGAAGTAGTTTCATCCAGGGGCGTTCTAGCTACGTTTTTATCGAATGCAGCGGTAGGATGACGTCCTCAACCATGAATCGTTTTGAATCATTCATCTATGCCCGATATCTCCGCTGACAACCTGGAACCTGCCAAAGTAACGCTCGACGACCTCCGAAGCGCCGGCGTGAACGCGGTTTTGGATCAACCGTCGACCGTTGACTACACGGCCATGAACACCTCGCTGAACAAGGCCGCGGATGAGGCAAAGGCTGCCGGGGATGAAGCCAAAGCTCGGGCCTTGGGCTTCATGGCGGCAATCTGCTCAATGATGCTGACGCCCAGCGAAAAGGCGGCACCGTTCCAACCGATGCTCGTCATCGGGGGCCGGCGAACCATGATCCCCGACGATCTCAGTCAGGCCGATATCGACCTGCTGGGCAGTTTTTGCGCCGAAGTAAAAAATGACCTGTTGCGGGCACGCTTGGCCGACTTGGTGTGGATGAAGGACCGGCGCAAAGGTATCGGATTCGCACGTACGGCAATCGACGGCTATCGCACACACCCCATTGATGCCGATACTTGGCACATCAGCGGCCAGGCCGTGTGGCACCGCGCGCTGCAACTTGCAATTTCGATCGGCGCCGGCGCAGAGAACCGAGCGACGGAGATCGAATCGACACTTTTGGGCGCATTTGATAATGCGCATGGCGCTGACGGCATCGAGCCGCTCTGGTACGTACGTCCGCTTTTCGTCGAAAAGCGCGCCCGTCCCGAAGCCTCCAGGATCGCCGGTGAATTCGAACGGATCGGTCGGGAGCGCCTAGCCGCTGGCAACGGATTCGCTGCTGAGAGCTTCTTCCAAGAGGCCGAACGGTGGTTCGAGCGCGCGCATCTTCCGGAAAAGCAGGCCGGCGTGCTGGCAATGCTCGCGTCTAGCTACGCCGATTTGGCGGAGGCAAGCGGATCCGCGATCGCTCGTCAGGAATTCATCACGCGCGCGATCGCGACCTATCGCCAAGTCCCAGGGCAATACCGGGCAGAGCACAAGGTCGAAGAGACCATCGATACATTGCGCGCGAAGCTTGCCGCTGCTGGGCGCCTGGCCTTGGGCGAGATGAAGCTTATCAAGGGCCCCACGATTGATTTGACGAAATTCGTGGAACAGAGCATGCGAGCGGTGACCGGGAAAACGCCGCTGGACGCGCTGCTTGCGTTCTGCGCACTACACCCCTTCCCAAACCGCCAGAAATTGTACGACGCGGCAAAAAATCTGGTCTCGCAGAGCCTCGTCGGCCGGCTGTTCGGCGGAGCCACTTTGGCTGAGGACGGACGCGTGATCGCCCGACGCGGCGGGGCCGACAATGGGGCTGAGGCGGAGGCGGCCCAAATCGAGGCTCGAGCGGTCAAGTCTTGTGTCGAGCTTGCAGCAATGACGGCGCACGGTATGATCATTCCAGCACTCGACGCCATGCAGATGGAATCGCATCTGACCCCGCTGGATTTCGCCAACCTAGCCTACAGTGCCTCATTCGTCCCGAACGACCGAGCAGACGTGGTTGCGAAAGGTTTATATGCTGGTTACTGCGGCGACTACGTGCAGGCCATCCACATACTGATGCCACAGTTCGAACACATGGTGCGGGTCGCGCTGCAGAACGTTGGCGCACATACAACGACCCATGACAAGGACGGTATCGACATGGAAACCGGCCTTTCGACGCTCGTGGAGCGCGAACAAATGGCAGCGGTATTCGGAGAGGATCTAACCTTCACGATTCGCTCGATCATGTGCGAACAGGAGGGCCCCAACCTGCGCAATGCTGTTGCCCACGGCTTGGCAGACAGCGGATTGTGCAACGGACAGCTTGGAGTCTACGCGTGGTGGCTAGTCCTTCGCTTGGTAGTTTGGTCCTATATGGCGGCGATGCAAGGGCCTGATCCCGAAGGTGTGGCGCCGTCCAAGTAGCAATCCACAGCCGAGCTCATAGTTAAATTGAACAAAAATGGGACAAAGTAAAAATCGAAAAGACGCACTATTCGCGAAACAGAGCAACTGCGTTTTCTGTGGTGGCCTAGAGATCGCAACAACAATAGAGCATTGTCCACCTCGAGCGCTTTTTCAGGATCGTCAGTGGCCAGAAGGTTTTGAGTTTCCGGCATGCGCTAGCTGCAATAACGGGACCTCTGACCAAGATCTTCTTATCGCTACGCTAGCAAGATGCGGCCTGGACGATCAAGGGAATACTGATGGACGATTGGAGGGGCTCTTAAGAATGGTGAATCGCCAATATCCTTCACTGATCAAGGAGATGCTGCCAAACTCGATAGAAGCGAGGCGAATGAACCGCGAGTTGGGTATTACCCCGGATCACGGTGAAACGCACAAGGGTGTCGCACCTGTGAAAGTCACCGAAGAGATGCACTCGGCTGTGCAAACCTTTGCAGAAAAACTTTCAAAAGGTATTTTTTTCATCGAGACGAACCGCATATTTCCAAGGGCAGGCAAGTTGGCGCTCAACTGGTTTACAAATGCAGAGCTGATTCGGAGCGGTCATTACCCGATTTTCAAGCTGCTTGCCGAAGTTCAAGGCGTGGTCCCAACCTTAAAGCGAAATCGACAGTTTCTTAACGACCAGTTCTCGTACAAGTACAGCGGAGTGCCCGATGCGGACATGTTTGTGCTTCAGGTATCGTTTGGCACGGCTTTCGGGTTCCTGGTGTTTGGAGCGGAGCAAGCTGGGCGCCTTGAGGCTATGCTAGCGAATATGGAGGCAAAGACGGGTCGCAAAGGCCCGTTCGTGCTTCTCTAAGCGTCTTGCCACGTCTGCTAGGCGCTGGGAAAACAACACACCGTGGATAATTTCCGCAGCCCGCCGCCCTTGCCCGTGTCGAGGAGTGAAGGCCACTGGAAAAATAGCGGCACGAGCTCGCCCAAACCATTTCCTGAGCTCGCTCAGAATCCGTCCCCCGCAAGGACGGAGCGGGCGGCACTAAGCACAAGTTGACAGAGTCAACGGGCCCCAACGGGGCCCGTACTCGGAAAACTGGAGGCGAGGACGGGAATCGAACCCGTCTAGACGGCTTTGCAGGACGCTGTGTTTCCACCTGGGTCACCCGCTACAAAAACACGTTCCAGATGGCGGTTCCTTTGCTGAAACGCGTATTCAGGCACCCGCGCGAATGAGCCCAAGCAATGCGCCGCACGTTATTTGATGGATACTTTTTCAGAAATCCGTATTGATTGCCATTGCCCGGTCGTCGCCTCGGTGGGCATTCTCGGGAAACGCGGCCACAGAGCGAGAGATGTGAAGAATGCTTCAGGTACTTGCTACGCATCGGATCGTCGTCTTCGACAGCGAACTACTCGGCCTACGTGGCGACCAGTACGCCACTGCGCTCGTCACGTGGAACGACGATTATCACGCCGACGGATACTGGGCCTGGTTTCAGAAATTCTTCGATGAGGAACGCTTCGAGGCCGTTCTATGCCCGACCGACGGCCTTCAGGCTCCAATCGACTACGGGCTCTTGCAGTAGGACCGGTCGGTCCGCCCCTGTCCATCTGAATGCCGTGCGATTTGCGGCAACACAGCATGCCGCGTCGTTGCAACATCGATAATTCAACGAGAAGGTACGGCGTTGGCTGAGCGATCCCGTTCTGTGGAAAGGCCCCGCAGCCAGTCGGTTCAGAGTACTTCAACTTTGGCATTAAGCCCGACTATGCTTCGATTCGCTCCAATCGTCCTGTCGTGGATGGTGATAACGGCAAACGCCAGTCCGGTCAGCGACCTGGCGAGCGCAGCGCGAGCCCAGATCGGCGTCACGATACTCTATGACAGCAGCTACCAGCGCATCGCTTATCCTGGAGGAGACGTGCCACTGGACCGCGGCGTCTGTACGGACGTCGTGATACGTGCGTACCGAACGATCGGCATCGACTTGCAAAAATTGGTGCACGAGGACATGCGGCAGGCGTGGAATGCGTACCCGCACCCGGCAAAATGGGGCCTGAAGTCGACCGACACCAACATCGACCACCGCCGTGTACCCAACCTTGCCACGTTCTTTCGTCGTCATGGAACATCGATTGGCGTAACTGGCCGGCCCGCGGACTTTCGCCCGGGCGACATCGTTACCTGGCAGATCCAGCCGAGCCTACCGCATATTGGCATCGTGTCGGACCAGGTTTCGGCAGCAGGCACTCCTTTAGTGATCCACAACATTGGTTATGGCGCGACGTTGGACGATATCCTGTTCGCGTTCCCGATCACAGGCCATTACCGGTACCCATCGGCGTCGACCGGGACACCTCGATAAGGATCTTTTGTCGGGCACCGGATCGCGTCGCGGGCGAAGCGCAAAGCGTCGACAGCGCCGGGCCCCGCGTAGAACAAGCGGGACAACTTAGCATGTGCAAGCTCAACACCTCACTCGCGAGGGTCATCCAATCCTCGTTGATTACTTCCCAACTGCCGGCGCGTTGTTGTCATGCTTGCTCAATGGATATTGAATGGGGTGCCGCGACGTACACAATCTTGGATGGGATATGAAAGAGCAGATCCGCCTCTCTCTTGGGCGAAGCGCGCGTGATTTTCGGAATATTGTGTGGCCTTTGATATTAACGGTGCCTTTACTCAACGGAGGTACGCTGAAACCTGGGGAGGCAGCGGCCGGACAGGAGTCGAAAGACGAATTGGATTTTTTGGCAGGGATTGACGCATGGCAGCTATTCACTCGAACCTCTGTGGTACGTGGAATCGCTAGCCGCGTGCAGTGGAAGGATTGCTACCAAACTTTTACTGTACGGGTCAGCCGCCCGAATGGCGGCGAAACTGAGTTCCAAAAGCGCTTTGATGTAAAAAACAAAAATAATGGCCACCTGTATCCCTACATTACGGTGCAAGCGTTTTTGAATGGTAAAGGTGGGCGCCTTCTGGCAGCGGCAGCGATAAAAACAGAAGATCTTATCGAGGCGGTATCGGATCCCCACTGGTGGCAGAAGACCGCGGTTTTCTTTTCGATTGGAATGGGAAACCTATTGGGTGCCGGACTGAACTATCATCCAGAGTCGCCTGTTTAGCTACCTCCCCTAGCCCTCGCGTACTTGCCACTAATAGTTGTACTTAATGAGCTCGATATTGGGCGTCCGCTGGGGCCGCGCTCGGCTCAGTGCGCGGCACCTCGATTGGCCAGTGCTGCCCTTCGTCCCCCGGTTCCGGCCACGCTCGGGCGCTAGATTCCCTGGCCGCCTGCGTGTTAGGCCAGAATAATCTTGAATGGTCCCCCAATAAAAACAACAACTTAAGAATGAAATACAGCCTCGTTGGCGGCTGTAATTTCTTGAACAGACCAACATTACAGCGCGTTTTGGCTCCCCTACGATAATAGTCTCTTGAATGGGTCCCGAACTGTTCCGTGAAGCTACTCATCGCGGCAAGCCGTTTCCACATGTTAATGAAACAATCGCTTCCTGGGTAGGAATTTCACGTGGGATAAGCTCCCACGCTCGGGTTGGCGCGTTCGCTCTCGCCCCTGCACAACCGTTCTTGGGGAAGCGCGTTGCGGCTCGCTTTCACGATAGCCCACAGCCGACGCACATCAGGATGTTTGGCGTAGTCCAGCACCACTTGGGCGCCTGCCAATTGACCGTTATACCGTCCCTGTAGCTTGGATTTGCCTAACAGGTCGCGCAACACATCTTCTGGCGGTGCCAGGATTCCCCTGAGGTGTGGCAGCCGCGATGCAATGGCAAGGCCCTCCGGGTCGTAATCTGGCGCCGACCATACCGGGCGACCGAAAGCGTCCAGAAAACTTATTGCCGCGCCAATCGAGGTATGGCCGCCGCCCCGCCACAATACGAGCGGGTTTTCTCCGGCTGCTCCCAGATCGAGTTCGAGGTCGTCAATGCGCTCGAAAGCCTCCCAGTTCTCGACCACAATCACCGACTCGTGTCGTATGCAATCGAGCGCACTGGAGACATCGCATTCCAGATTATCCCGCGGCGGTAGGAAGATAGATTCGCGTCCGCACTTCAGTGGCCGGCCCGGTAGCGCCTTCAGCGCAATCCTGTTGGCACGTACGGCCAGGCCCGCCCATTTCTCGTCTGGCCCCAGTTCCAGCGCTGCAGCGCGACTGACACCAGCCCAGGCTTCGGCCGGAGTAGTCGGATCGATGTTGTCGGCGCGCAGCCAGGCGCGAATCCGCACCTTATGCGCCGCGTTGAACATGACGTTCCTGCCCCGAAGGGTGCCAATACCGCTTTCAGCGACGAATGCTGTAAGCGTCTTCGAGGCATGGAATTGCATTCGCTCAGCCGGGCTCTGAACAACTTTCAACAAGCTCTGGGCGAGCATTTTTGTGGTCATCAACGCACCTTCGATAGCAATAGGTCGGTAACATAAATATTCCCACACAACGGCTCTGTATCGATTGTTATGGGCTCGAAGTTCACATCGGCGCTGCGCCTGCGGCGCAAGGAGCCTTCGTGTAGCAGGCACAGCAACCAGATATCGTCATCGAGCTGCGCAAGGTCGCAACGCTGTGCTTTCCAAGCGAGCGCGGACACCGGCACGTCACCGAGATCGGCAAGCAGTGCCGCCAGCGCTTCTTGCCACGGTTGGGTACTCGCCATTTCGTCGTCCGTCAGTTCAGGTTCATCCGGCAGCAGAGCGCCGAGCCGTGCCGGTGCGCTGATGGGTGGCTTGACGCTTGGGATCGACATCGCAATGTCATAAAATACCTGTTCCTGAACCGGATTTTGAATACATGGATGCGCCACCAAAGAAAAGCCAGCGGCCCGGCGCATCCACGCCGGCGCGTCATCGAATACTTCGATCTCTTGCGGGACAAAGGATGGCGTACGTTTTAAAAAGAGCTCGAAGGCACGCATGCGTTTTGCGAGCAGTTCGATCTGCCTGGTGCGGAAAAGATAATCCCGCAAGATTGCGGTGATGTCGAGCAGTTGAGCACGCCATTGGGGAAGATGATTTACGATCTGGGAGCGATACGTTTCGCACATCCGCTCCCCCTCAGGCGTGGCCTCCAGCGTGTGGAGCAAGTTACTGGACTGGATTGCGCCCAATGCTTGGCTGATGCTCTCGACACGCCCCAGATAAAATTCGTTCTGGGCGCGTTTCTCTGCATAGGTGGGAACGTTCGCGAATCGGTTATCGGCCAAAACACGGAGGAACTGCAGGGCGACGGTAACACTGTCGGATAAGGCGAAAACCGCCCGGTCGAATTCGTCGATATAGCGGTCCGCATCGTCCGGGCGCCCATCAAAGATTGCGTGAGCGACAAGGTCCGCGATCTCCGGAAGCCGCCTGTCGAGATCAGCGACATCAGCCCCTACCATTGAGTAAAGCCTGTCGACACGAAGTGCCTCGTCAAGATGCTTGGCGAGGGAGCTGGCCAGACGGTAGGTACCTTCTTTGAACGGGATAAGAATGCGTGCCTGGTTCAGCTTGTGCAGACCCCGCCCTCCATCCGGATCGTCAGAATGGTCGACTTCACCGCGGTTATACGCGGCGGCGATGAGCTGCCGGTGCTTGTGCAACTCATTAAGGTGTGCAATGACGAGGTCAGGGTGATTCGGCATAGTAAGCTATAACAAACGCGGTACAGGTGCTTCTTCTTCCTCGATATCGTCGCCAATATTTTCGGCAGTCATTAGAAACTGCACGATTTCGGTGAGATACTCGATCTTGCCTGTGACTTGGTAGATTTCTCGCTCTTCATTGACGCAAATGAGAAAGCCGTCGTCGACCAACAGTTTCAATTGTCGATCCAGGCTCCCCCGCAACTTGCCGTCGGTGGCTCCGCCTCGCCCGACGGTGCCCATTGCTTGAAACTCAGCACGCAGGCCGGGATTGCCATCGATCGCGGCCATGAGCGCGTGAGCTTCTATCTTGTCTCCTCTAGAGTAAAAGACCTCCATTCCGCTCGCGCGCATCGCCTTAACGAAGAAGTCGACCAGGAACCGGACTTTTTGCTTGATGTGCGCAAATTCCTCCTTAATGGCGCGCTTCTCATCGGGCCCAATGCGCTCATATGCGGCGTACCAGGCGCCGCGTTGCTCGGTCATCACCAAGGCACGGCCGATCCGGGTCAGATACGCATTGACGTCCTTTTGGTTTGACTCGATAGCAAGGAAACGGTAGGCGTCCGGATAGCGCACTTCACAGATAAATTCCCCGGACAAAAGCAGCGGCATTGCCTGTTCAAACATGCTTGGCGCCCCCTTGTGCACGGTCCTGCCGTTCAGTTGGCGCAGCGCAGGTCGGGTCATAGATACACCGGTCGAGCTTGATAGAACGCCGGTTTCGGAACAGCGCGAGCACATCGGGATCTGGATCCGGACATGCCGAAACGAGAGTAATGTTGTTCCTGTTCAGGATGTCCATCAATAATTCCACATTCCCGAGGTCCAGATCTTTGATCTCATCTAAGGCCCAAACCACATTGACCGGCGCCTTACCGCGGACGCGGTTGATGAAGGCCACAAAGATGAGGACGATCACGATATACGATAGTCCGTTGGAGGAAATGGTCTCCAGGTCTTCCGCCTTTTTGAATGGACGCCGGTTCCCATTTTCGACGACCTCGCCCTGAATGCGAACGAGATTGGTTAATTCTGCTTGGATGCCCTCCTTCAAATGCCAATGGTCAAGGAGCTCGCGGAGTGCTGTGGCGAAGGCAGGCGGCGGCAGGTCGACCAATTCTCCATCCAGCCAGTCAGCGCGCGCGTCAATCACCTTTTCGATTGTGTCCCAGTACTCGAGTTCGCGAATCGACGACACGATCTCCACGCTCAGCTGCCCGATGCTTTCAAAGCCCTGGTTGGCATTTAGGCTTTCCTGCAATTCCCTGTTGAATTGCAGGACTTTGCGGTGAAAATTATCCATCCGATTGCGAAAGTCCCCGACCGCTTCCGCGATCGTTCGGGCATCGACGCGAAGCAGGTGCCGATATTGAAGGTGTTCGCTCGTATACCATGTCTTGAAGGCTGGAACCCATTCTCTCGCTTGGGCAGCACGGTCGGGGCCGATCGTTTGACGGTGCGTGTCATAGTATTGGTCTGGTGGCGAGAGCCGATGCGCGGTAAACGCCTTTTTGATGGTATCGATTTCGCGCGCCAAGCGTTCTTCGCTGGATTTCAGTTCCCCCACCTGAAGCACGTATTGACCGATGAGGGCTGCCAACTGCCAAGCCGGATCGAACACTGGGACGGAGTGTGCTGCAATAGCGTAGGGTTCAAGGAGCTGGAGATGTTTCGAGACCCTCTGCTGTTCCGTGGCGATTTCCGCGAGTCGTTTGCGCAGCGTTTGCAGCACCCGTGCGCGAATTGTCTTGTCTTCATCCCATGACTTCATGCACGCCGCTTTGGCCTGCTCTTCCTTCGCCTTGTCCTTCCTCGCCGACGTCAGCGCGTTTTCATAAACGGGGCGCTGGCTCCATTCTGAGGCAAGCCAGAGGCGCCATTCAGCGACGTGATTGCGCGCCTTTCCGATGGACTTAAGTTGGTCCTGCGCCTCTTTGATCTTCTCGTCCAACTCACCCAGGGCCGCCATGTCAACGCCGTTCGCTTTGAGTTTGGTCGCCCGGTCATCTTCGATCTGGGCACGGTTTTCTTTGTAACGCTCCTCCGCTTCCTCTGCTCTGCCGTCTATCTCGGCAAGCGCCTGATCAAGTTCACGATCGCCCTCCTGTTTGCGCGCGAGACGCTGTGCGACCAGTTGTGCTACGCCTTCCTCAACGCGCTTTCGCTGAGCTGTGAGCTGCTCCTTCGCGTCCAAGCATGTGCGCTCGGTCTCGACGTAGGTTTGCCGTGCTTGCTCTAAAGCTGCTTCGCGGCTGTGTTGCACGTTGGCCCGCGCAGATTTCAGCAGTTTTTCGGCCGATGCCAGGCCGGCCTTTGCACTGGCTGCCTTCCCTGAGCACAAATCGGCCGTGCGTTGCGCCGAAAGCCGGTCGGCGCCAAGTTTGGTAATGGCGGCTTCTTGCTCGGCGATTCGGTCCTTGGCCTTCCGAATGTCGTCCCGCGTTGCGTCGACCTTACGCTGCAGCGCGTTTTCGTCGGCTATCAGGGGCGTTTCGACCGCATCCAGATTAATCCGCAAGCCGTAGATGCTGTCGGTAATCTCGCCGAGCACGGGCGCGAGATCGGTGCGAGTTAACAGATCTTCACGCAACACCTTGGCAATGTCCTGCGTCCATTGAGGGTGCTGCGCACGCAGGGCATAGAGGACGCTATCTTGGTCCGGAGTGGCCTGCAAAAGAAGGGTTTCTAGGCGGGCCTCCGCGTGACTTACTTCGGAGTGCAGGACCTTCAACTGGCTCTCTGCCTGGTCAAAAGCATGTCTCGCCCGGTCATAGGCCTTGCTTGCGAGCGCATCCTGGCCGGCGCATTCATCGTATTTCTCGCGCGCCTGGGCGACATTTGCCTCTTGCTGGGCAACAATCTCGACCAGGCCGGCGTCGGGCTGGGGACTTTGCAGCTGCGCCTTGGCCAATCCCAGTGCCACGTTTGCCGCGGCCAGAGCCTCTTGAAGCTGTTTCTCCTCCGGGATCGCCTGCTGGCGGGCGTGTTCTTGCTGCGCGTCGAATTCGCGTGCCACCTCCTCCATTCTATGCTGATGGTCCCGCCTTGAACTGGAACGCTGTCGTTCGAATTCATGTGATCGCTGGCTGTGCTCGAGGTCTAGCTTTCGCGCGAGCGCCTCGTATTCAACATCGATATTGGACTGCTCGCGTAGCAGCAAGCTTTTGCGCTCTCCCAGCCGAGCGTTGGCCTCAAGAATCTCGCTTTCCAGGTCAACCAGGGCCGCCTTTTCCGCAATGCCTTCTTTCTGGAACTGTTCGCTCTGCTTAGAGAGCACATTCAATTTGCGCTCTGCATCTTCGATCGAGAGGTTGGCCTTCTGGATTCGCTCAAGGATGGCGCTGCGCATCGTGGTAAATTTTTGGCCCGCCGCAGCTTCCTGTTCTATCGCTGCCTCGAGCTCCAACTGCAGATTCGTCTGGTCCGTCCTGAGGCTATCATCGAGTGCTTGAAAGCGGCCATGCAAGGTGCGCAATTCCTGCTCTGCCGCCAACGACGCAAGGTACGCCGCCTCCACCTCTTCCATGCGGCTGGCGTGGGCCATGACGGCAGAATAGCTATGGTAGGCGTCGGGCCAACTTTCGACCTTTTTGCGCTCCGTACCAAGTGAGATCTGACCTGCCGCGTCGGTCACAGTGGCAACGATCATCCTCTGCAAATCGGCGAAATTCGTTTTCCGAGTGAACATGCCAAAAACGATGCGTTCGATGTGTGGCAGGGGCTGACTTGACGGGCAGAAGGAGTACGCCAGGACGTCGCGCCGATGCTGCTTCAGATCACTGCCATGGGCACGTTTGCCTTGGATGATTGCGCGATATTCGTCGAGCTTCATTTTGCGACTACAGACAACTCCCCGCAGTTTGAAGCGTTCGAGCAAATTGGCGCTTGCCACCAGCGATTTCCCATCCTCATGGACGAACCAGTCGCGTTGGTAAGCGCCGCCGACGAAGCGGTACTCGACTGAATCGCCAGACGGGTCGCCACACAAGATGGCACAACAGGTGACGTCTTCCCGGTAGTACTCGTAGACGATGTAAGAGGTCGACCGCGGCAAATAATATCGGGCGAAGTTTTGCTGATTGCTGACGGGCCGCACAATCCGATCCGGACGCTCACCGAAGAATGCGGGGATCAGCTTCAACAGGGAAGTTTTTCCCCTACCGTTGCGCCCAGTAATGGCCGTCCCCCCTTGGAGGGGCAGTTCCGTAATCCGGCCGGCGGTATAGGAGTCCACCATAATCACTCTGTTCAAAGCAAAGCGACTGGCCGGGGCCGGGTTGTCGGCAATCATCTGAGCACTCCTCGAAGCTAGAAAGCGATAAAGGAATAAAACTATTTATCTATAAATTTAATATACATGTATCTTAACTTAACCGTTTGTGATAGCATCTGTCAACACTGTACGAAATCACAGGATATCTGCGTGACCGAACCCCGAATTGCCCCGTTGTCGCCCCCAGAGGCGGCGCAACTGCCAACCAGCGTTCGGCAGCGGTTGATGCATATCGAGCGCTGTCTCTTTTGGAAGGGAGAGGTCCAACGGGCCGACCTGGTCGATACATTCGAAGTGACTACCGTGCAAGCGGCAAAGGATTTCCGCCTCTACATGGATAGCTTCCCGGGAAAAATGGTTTATAACAAATCCCGTAGACGCTACGTCCCGGAGCCTGCCTTCTCGCCAGCTTTGATTCGGCCCGACACCCTGGATGAATTTGCCGCTATACCGTCAGCGAAGGTGCCCGTTGCCCACTGGCCGCTGCCGCTCCGGCGCGCGAGCCCCGAAGTATTATTGTCGGTGGTGGAGGCTGTACGGGAGCGGCGAAAAATCGAGGTTCAATATCAATCGATGACGGGCCAAGCGCCCGAATGGCGCTGGCTATCACCGCATGCGTTCGCTTCCGACGCGGAGCGCTGGCATGTACGAGCTTTCTGCCACACGCGCCGTGAATTCCGCGACTTTGTACTGGGGCGCATACTCGCCACGCGCGCTGTTGCTGCAACGAACATCGATCCTGTGGCCGATACAGAGTGGAACACTTTCGTGGAAGTTCTCGTCACGCCCAACCCCAGACTTGAAACTGAGCAACGGCAAGCCATCGGTGCGGAGTACCAGTTGCCGGATGATTTGGAGCTTACCCTCAAGCTGCGAGAATCGATGCTCTTTTATGTCAAAGCGAAGTTCGAATCACCCAAGACAGACGATCCTGCTGCCCATCAGCTGTTTGTGGCTGAGCTCAAGCAACTAAAATAAGTTGTAGCGACGAGTTAGAAATCGTACGGGGAGGAAGTTTGAGCAGGACCGATGGACTGGCGCAGGCTTTGAGCAGGCGTGCAAAAATCAAAAAGATTGAAGCAGCGATAGCTTTTTTTGCTGCGAACAGGGCGTTCCTCGATCGTTATGAGGATCTGGAATCATTCGTGTTCAATGCCTTCGAACACGACGAAAAGCTCGCCCAAGGAGTGGAGTACCACCTTGTTGCTTTGCGGCGGCAGTTGCTCGACGAATTATGGTCGCGCCACATATTTCTAAGCGTCAATGCTATAGAGCAGTTGCTGTACATGTCCCTCAAAGCTGACGTACACCCTTTTGTTGCGTTTTGCGATTGCGTCCTGGAGAACGGGCTTCATCATCCCGGATTGGTCCTTTATCCGCTACATTCGTTCGGATTTCTCGGGTTAGGTCTGTTTGGTCTCGGTCGACCACAACGTGTAGCCACATTGGATCTCTCGGCAGCTGGGATTGAGTTGACTCCTCAGACAAACAATTTTGATCGAAGTATTGCTTTCGTTGAGTTCGCCAGAAAAACCTTGGGAATCGTGCACGAAGTACCTCGAGAACTACTGGAACATTACTACCGGTCTCGGCCTTTAAAGTGGTTTACCCAGAATCCGCTGTTGGCTGTCAGGGTTTCTTCGTATGCCAGCGGTTACTACGTAAACCAACGAATCCTACTCATGAAACTGCGGCTATCCACTACACTTATCGCAATGGTAGCGGTGATGGGCAGGCGGGAGGTTCCCTCGGAATATCATGATTTTAGTACGGCGAGAGTAAACAACTGGGAAACGCTCGACATTGCGCATTATTTGTTGTTCCAAGCTGACCCGAATAAGTCTCACCTGAGCGTCGACTGCACGCCCATGCACGTCAATCGGATTGAACTCGCCGAGTTGGCGGACCTCGGTGTTGACATTGACCCTCGCGCTTGGAAGGGCAAAGCGCGGCGGTCACAACTTACGACGATTCGAAATGCGCTTGAGTTCCTCGAGGATGGTTATTTGCGTCACTGCGTCATTGGAAGCAAAAGTCAAGAACTCAGCCGCTTGTTCCGTAAGCTATTAAGTTCAATTAATTATTTCCGTAGGTCTCTCCGGGCCCGCGGACAAACGTCCGAAAACATTGTTGCGCTGGCGATTGCGTTCGAGACTCTCTTGATTGACTTTTATGCTCGGGGTGTCACTGACCGCATCCATATGCGTGTACGGACATGTTTAGCGGGGAAAAGTGGGGTTGCCGCTATGTGTGATGCAGTCCAAGAACTGTTTGTCAGTAGGGGAAAGATTTTGCATGCGGGCGAAACCCTGCAGTTTAAGGACATTCCGCTTGCGAGAAAAGCATACGTGATTTGTTTTGTTCACATCTCCCAAAGGCTGACGTTGCTAGACCCTAAGACGAAGAATCCGTTAAGCGCCATTTTTTTGTAGGACCATCTGTTTATCGTCGGCTGTCGGATATCGCCTGCATTGAACGAGCGGCGCTTGCCATACCGATCGACTCCGATCCAGCACTTAGAAGGACTGGTTATTTCAGCCCGGATCCGGATCGCACCGACACCGCTATCGTCCAAGGATGCAAAGCGGCACCAATCCCCCGAGCGCCTATTCATAAGTTAAACTTATGGCGACTGTCTGAGCGAATCTCGGCAATCGTGCGCTTGATGAAGCGCTGGCTTTCATGGTCCAGACGGCCCAGGTCATTCTCGATCCGCGCAAGATATTTCTCGCCACCATAAGACCAGGCCACTCGCGAGAGGATTTTGGCGACGTCGCCGCATCGATATGCGGTTAAAGCTAGATCACCCGCCTTCCAAGATGACGACATAAACGCGTCGACCAGCTCACGACGCGCGGTTTTGCAGCGATCCCAATCGAGGAAGGGTACATACCTCAGATAGTCGGATACGTCATCGGCCTTTGCCATTTCCCGATAAATTATAGGAAACAAGGCTGCGATCATCAGCGAAACAGGCTGCCGACGGGCACGAAGTAGCGATGGCATGAGCCAACCGGCGGCATTGACCAAAGCCATGAGCGATGTCTTCTCCGCATCGAACATGAGCCTGGCGCACGCGTCGTTGGCAACTTCAGCCAGATCCATGACATGTCGCCCATGCAGAGCGCGGGCAATCTCATCAACAGCCCCAACGATACGTTTGCGCGCGACCGACGGCGCATTCTCAAAGGCGATAAGGTTCCGATCCGCGACATCGGCGTCGATGCCGCGCTCCAGCCCCGTCCTGGCTGCCCATCCGCCGTCAAGTCGTGCACCGAGAATGCCGAGCAGCATAGACAGAACTGCGCTTTCGTCACCGTCGAACCGGTTCCGGAGGCACCTTCCTGTCACGCGCCCGGCGATCTCAAACTTCCTGGCATCGTCGACCTTCGGCATCACAGATCGGATGACACGGATATGCGCATTCATGGGGAGACCGTCCTGCATCGCCGCCCTCACCAGCAGGTCGACGGCGTCATCCGGGATGCGCGAAACTATGCGCTCCCCAATCTCCCAATCGGAGAGCAGCGCCGCGAACTGCCTATCGTCGGCACGCCGCAGCACACGTACGAGTAGCGCAGCGGACGTCGCTTCGGAGAGGCGCTTCTCGTCCAGAAGCCAAAGCACATCCGAACAGATGGGTTCGACCGCCCGCGCGAGCAGTTCGTCCCTTCGCGCCGAGGCGTCCGACAAGATCAAGACATCGCGAACGGCTGGCAGGCCCCCGACCTCGCGCGCCCGATCGATGAGCACGGCGGTAAGCCGCTTGGCGTGGAAGTCGTTGGCCTCCCCTAGCCAACGGAGTTCCGCGGCGATCCCTTGTAGGTCGAGCCTGCCGAAGATGGGCATTGCGGCGGGAAGCTGCCGATCCTCGACCAGGAGGGGGAGCAACATCATGCCGGCCTTGTCTCCGAGCGCTCGATCGACCTCGGCTAGGACGACCCCCATCCTTTCGATGAGTTCATTATCCGCAGCGATACGACTGGTCAGTGCGCCGCCTTGCGAAACAAGACGCGCGATGATGTCCGACGGCGCCTCGAGAAGCACCTGTTCGACGCGCGGTCCGGCTCCGTTGCCGAGACCTATTGCAATGTTGGGAATGAGTTCGTCAATCGCACCCTTGAGATCAGGCTGTCGCAACAAGCTTACCGCACCACCGGGCGCGCACTCGGCCAGATGCGTCGCAAGCTGCTCGACCGCCGTCCTGGCGGCTGGCATGTCGTGTCCCTGCATCTTCCGGGCGATCGCGCCGACAAAGTCCCAAGCTTCATTGGGCGGAAGGCTGCCTGCAGCCCTACTCGTAGCCTCTGCCAACCGAAATTCAAGTGTTTCCACCGACGATGTATCACTGAGCATCCCCGAATTGACAATGTCCAATAGCCCTAAGGCGGCGGTGGGGGCGCGGTCTAGCTTGTCGAGTAGTTCGTCCCACAACAACGCTATACGCAGGGCGGCCACACTTTCCGCGGCACGATCACCAAGAAGGTCGATCTCCCTATCGGACAGCAGCCTCGGCACAGGCTCCTCAAAGACACGACGTACGATTGTTCCCGTCCACCTATGCCGATCAATTTGCGACGAGCGGCCGTCCACACGACGTCCGGGCCAGTCGGAGAACTTGGCCTTGGCATTCGACGGCGAGAAGACGAGGTCGAGGTCGCGCCCTCCTATCTTTCGAGGCGCCAGGGCGAACGTCGAAAGCGCGAACCGCCGCCGGATATCGGGCCACAGCGCGGTGAGTAGGCGCAAAGCGATTAGCTCGGGATCAGGTGCGTCAAACACCACCACCGGCTTTACTTCCTCAAGAAAAAGTGCCTCGAGCAGTTCGCTCGCGCGGAAGTTGGGAACGGGGGGAAGTCGCTCCTCAAGCTGTTCCTCCAGTTCGATGCGCACCGCATCCGTCTCGGTCGGCAACTGAGCGGAATCGAGCAGGCGAAGGATGGGGATGATCGGCGGTCTGCGGGACCAGACTTGTGCATTGATCAGTACGCTCTTGGTTCTAACGCAGCCCGCCCGAGGAACGGTCATGTCCTGCCATGTCCTGGCAATGACGTAGTAGGTTCCGCTCGGCAGCGGATAGGCAGACAGATAAGGCGTGAACTGTTCCTTGGGACGCAGAGGACCGGCCACGTCGGAGAGGCGATCCACAACCGCCTGATCGTCCTTTGCCAGTACGACAGACGACGCTAGTAGCTGGTGCCCCTTGCGATAGCCGTGGATCTGGATTTCGGCGTAAATCACGGATTCAGAGGCCCACTGCCCAGGCAATCGGCAGGGTGACGTCGGGATCCTTCCTCCACCCATCTCCGTCCCGCACGGCGACCCATCCTTGGCCATCTAGCCCCGCCTCTAAAAAAGCCTCCCGATAGTCGGCATCGTGCTTTAGGTCGCCGCCGACGACGCTGAGGCCGAATATCTGGACATCGAGATTCTCTAGGTCGGCAAGTCTCCCGGCGACAAGTGGGTATTCACGCTCGAGATAGGCCACGGGCCCCTGCTCGAACTTGCCCGCGTCGACTAAGTCCCATGCGGTGACGACGACCGAGAGGCGGGGAAGCCCGCCGCCCTCGCGGTCGGCGAGTGAATCTTCGAGAAAACGGATCAGCTCACATAGCATTACCTGAGTTGGGAGACCCTGGTCCTCCTCGCCGCCGAGCTTCTCTAGCATTTTGCGTGACGTCACCCAATCGAGCGGCCGGACATCCTGGTCGGAACCAACTCGCACGAAAAGGAGAGCGGCGTCCGCTCGCTGCAGTTCGCTCATCCAATCCGGGTCAATTTCGCTATCAATGACAGCCTTGCGCCAAAGTTCGCCCGAGATGTCCGGCACAATGACCCTTGACTGCGGCCCGTCCTTCGTCGCGGCAACAACCACTTCGAAGTCGCGACGCGCGTCGCTGTGTTCGGAGCGCGGCGCAAAGCCTCCTTGGAAAAGGTGGTCGGTTACCTCAAGCACGAATTTGATGTCTTCGGGCTGCTCCGCAGCATGCAGCGCGCCGGTCCCGTCGTCCAGTGCTCGCCATAGACGGCCGATATAGTTGGTCTTTCCCGAGTCGGGACCACCAAGTAGTATGATCGATCGGCTCAACGATCCCTCCTATAGCTCAAATAGGCGCGATCGCTCTCAGCCGGTTCGGACGATTGCCAGAAGGTAGGTCGCTCGGCCGGCCTCCCAACGGTCAGGTCAATCAGTTCGGCCATACCGAATCCCGCCGGCACCTCGTCTGGATGGTCGGAGAATGGAGCGACCCCTACTATCTCGGCCTTCGCGCCTCGGCGAATAAGTTCCTTCTGCAAACGATCGGCCACGTTGTCGTTGAGGATATGCAAATCGCGATGAGTCACCACGACCATCAACCGTGGCACATGGCCGTCCAGCATGGTGTTCAGACGTCCCGCGAGTTGTCCCACTCGAGCTATGAGTCCCTGGCGCTTCTCGATGTCGGCGAGCGTACGGCCATCAAGCACGATCCAAATAGCCTCAGCCGACTTCATGAAGTCCAACCGGTCCGATCGGGCCGTATTGACAAGCGCCTGCGTCCATTCCCCCGGCACGTCGGGAAGCGCTAGGTCGACACGCCGTCCGTCCGAAAGCCTGACGAGCCTGAGGTGGAGGAAGCCAGGACTATGATCGTCCGCTAACTCGGTGTGGACCGTCATTTGTTCCGGCGCCTTGCCATCGTTCCAGTCACGGGCGCCGCGCGCGATCTCCTCGAAAGCAGCAAGGCTCCTGCTGTCAGCGAAGGACCAGCCCTTTAGCATCGCATGCGAGACGAGTAGATACAGGCTAGCCAAACACGCCGTTTTGCCGGATTCTGGATCGCCGAGGATGCCAACCACGTTGACGTATCTGGCGCCCATCATCGCATTCAGATCTTCCAGCCCGAGCCGTCGGCTAGAAGGGAACGGGCTCATGCGCACGGGCTGTTCAAGTACAGGTGCCCCCAGCCGGTCACCGGGCTGTGATGTTACCTCGTCAACAGGAGCATCCGCCGAGATCGCGCCTACTGCCTCATTGCTAACACGGTTGCCACAGGTTGATGGGTCGCGCTCGAGTGCGCAGATCCCCGTCTCGTCGACGGTGCAACCCTCGAAATTGCATGATCCGCTCATAGCTTGCCAGCGCCCTGCGACATCAATCTGGCGAACCCCGCTTCCAGCAGGGCCCGCTCACCCCACTCCGAAACACGCCGCTTCGTGGACGCACCCGATCCGTCCACTTCACCAGTGACCAGTGCGTGAAGGAGCGGGAAAACGGTGGGATGGGCGACAACATAGTTCTTGATCAATGCCCCGCTGAGTACTGCACGATCTTCGCCGATGGCCACAAGCATTTCCGGCAGATCCAGTTCCGGATCCTGGTCCAGGGTCCGAAGGACGATCTCGCGATGGACCTCGCAGGGAAGGCGGCGAAGCATCCTTGCCCCTTCGATACCGGCGGTTACGATCCGCGTCGGCTCGGTTATTGCAGACAGCTGCTTCTTGAGCAACCGGCTGCGGCCGAGCTGCGCCCACCACAGAAAATCCAGTTCCTCACGATCCAGCGCGGCATTGCGACTCAGCGCCTCAACTGTATCGGCCATCGCTTTCTTGAAATTATTGGTAACATTGTTGCCGTCAATGGTGATCTCTACGTCGGACGGGTCGGGAACATTGATCCGCTCCCTTGCCTTCTCGGCCACCGTTGCGCTCCAGCGGGCAGCCGCATCAAGAACTTCACGGCGGAGATTCTCGCGTCGGTCGGCTGCAAGTGCCGGTTGATAGGCAAGTGCGGACCAAAGTGCAGTGGCATAGACATCGGGGATCGACCATCCACCCGCGCCCGGGCTGGCACCTAACATAGAAACCATTGCCATGCCAGCACAGACGCTAACGTCGAGCGGGCGCTCCTCGTATAGGAACGAGGGTGCCTTTTTCTGGATCGCCTTCTGGATTTCACCGCCGAGAGTGGGCGAAGGGGTGCCGTCGCCGCCAAGCGCCTCGGCAACATCAGCTGCCTTAGAGACGATCGTCGATACCTGTTTTTCCTTTCCCCAACTGGTTGCGAGGCTGGTTGCCGCCGCGCGCCGGGAATCCACATCGCTATCGCTTACGGCGACGCCGGAAATCCGCATGTGAACCGCAATTTTGTCCATTACCGTGCCCCGTCCTTCCGTTCACCAATTAATTGATCGATCATCTTCTTGACCTCAGCCAACTTTCCATTCCGGACCAGCATATCAAACAACCTGCGTTCCAGCCCCTGCGACATCCGCTCATCGGAATTCTCCGGAAGCGCGTCCAGCTCAACGAGGATGCGTAGGCGCTCTCCTTCGAGCAGATCGCGGAAGAACCGGAGCCGGGCGATCTCATAACCTTCTTCCTTCGGTGACATGGGCTGTGGCTCCCCTTGTAAGGACTCCATCGGGACCATTTCGATGGTCGGCTCCACGGAAAATGTGCTCCCCTGGGCAATCGGTGTATCTGCAGGTTGAGCGGTCGTAGGCGCGGCGGCTGGACGATCCGCCTTGCGAAAAAACGGGCACGCTAAACGGAAGTTGGGATTCTGCCCGCCCAGACGTTTATGATCAGCCTCGAAACAGGTACGCTTCGGATTCCACGCTCTGGGGTGCATCGTCACCGATAATCCATCGTTTTCTTCATCCCAATCAAATTCTATTATGTTATAGGTGAAAGTGAAGACTTCGTTGGACTTATAGGGGACGGTAGCGCCGGCGGCGAGCATCATCACATCGCAGCCCGCCTCGACATTATCGATCGACACCTTCGGGTTGTGTTCATGGCCTGATATGAATACTCGAGCCCTGCTGCGGATGTAATCCCGCACTTGATCCTGATCTTTGTACCAGTTCAAAGGGTGGTGAACGAGGACAATATTTTCCACTCCGATTGTACGGGGGATGATGAACTGACGTGCACCTATCACCAGTTCCGGGTGCTCATCTCGCTCTTCGCCATGGCAAAGGAGGGAGGAGTTGAACCTGATAAAACGAATCGCTCGACCGGGCGCGAGATTCACTTCCATCTCGGACGCAAAGATACCTTCGTTGTTGAGGGGACAGTTGTAGCCGAAGCTGAAGCGGCCATAATCCTCGAACCGGGCGAAAAGTGCTGCCCGATCCGTCGAATTGTTCAGGATATCCTCATATTCCTTGGGGCCACCCGCACGAATGTGGTCGAGAATCTGCTTTCCAGAGAACGACAGCTTTGATCGGTCGAGATCATGGTTGCCTGGCACCATCTGAACACGGTGGATCTCCACGCCGATATTCGCCGCCAGTTCGTCCAGCCATTTGCCAGCGTCCTCATATTCCGCCCATTTTCCAGACTGTGCGATATCGCCGGTGACCAAGATGCCGTGAGCGACCCCGCCAGCTATATTTGAGACGACTTCCTTAGCATCGGCAATCAACTGCTGTTTTACATCAGCGTGGATGTGAACCCGATCATCCTTTTCCTGACCGAAATGGATATCTGACACGTGAACGAAGACTGCCGGCATACGCCCCCCAAGCTGCGGCCTATGAAATATATAAGGCCGAATGATACCAGAATGGCAACTTCTGTCACCTACATTCACTTTTTACCATCGAAGGTGTATGTGCCAAACTGAAGGTCCGCCCCGGCACCGTTCGAAGAAGAGCAGCAGCAAGGATTGCAGATAGAGTGATATGCAGTTTTCGGTCCGGCCCGTACTACTCCATCCAGGCTCGAGTAATCGATCGACTTGGAACAGCGCGTTGCCGTTGCCAGTGTTCGAAAATCGCTAACCGTTCTGTCAGAACGGACAGGCGTTGCAAAATGCGCGAGGTCATGACGATAGCGCAATCAGTTCCAATGCGAGATTCGGGAAACCATCAGCCGTATATATCCAAATTGTCCGCGCCTTCATCAGGTTCGCGTACTTTGGACTGTTTTGGCCCAATGCAAAGTAGCAGGTGTTAGGCCGCATCGGCAGCGCCGCTGGGACTTGCGACATGTGCACGAGCTCAAGGCCGGGGAGCGCGACCAATACGCTTTCCTCAACATCGTCCGGGGCGCCAACCTTGAAGCGCGAGCTAACGCCACTGATTAGTTCGGCGGCCGGCACATCCGCGCTGACGCACAGGTAGAGCGTACTCTGGGGCGTGATCTTGTAGGATTCGAAGCGTCCGGCATGATAGGACGGCTTGACCTTCGAGAGTGGAATTGGAATATACCGCGGCGACACAACCGTCTCGATCAGCTCGCGTACGATCGCGTATAAGCGCGCAAAGCCGGGGCCCGGGTCGGCGTGGTCGTAGTCGGGCAGGTCGGCGTGCGTCCGATTTTTTGAATAGGCCATCAGGCCGCCGGCCAGGCCGAGCAGTTGCTCGAAAACGCGCTCTGGGTGCAGGCGCGGATGGCGTTCGTAATGCTCCAGCATCGCCAACGACATGCTAATCGTATGTAGCATCCAGAACGACGAAGCATCGGCGATTCTGAGCTCGATCACGTTGTCCCTGGGCTCGCTGTGCAGGCGGTAGAGGGCGTCAACCTTGGCGCGCAAGGTGTCCAGCAGGCGCCTCAGCAGCGCATGCAGGCCGCCCGCCGCGCGTACTGAGACGCTCGGCGCCATGAAGTAAGCATCTGTTCGGAAACCACCACTCGGGTCGCGCACCACGCGCACCACCGGCAGACTGACGAAGGCGTCGCGCGGGATGGCCGGTGCCAGCAACTGAAGACGGCTCGGAGCAAGCGGATCGCGCCTTGCGGGCAGGCCGGCGTGAAATGTGAACGCGGTCTCGGTCGGCGGCAAGGTATCCAGTTCGACCGGATCGGGCAGCGCATCGCCCTGGGGTGCGTCGTAGATCGTACCATCCTGGAAGACGAGCGACAGGTCTTCCGCGCGAAGGCAGTTGTTGGCCAGCCCGTCACGATCCCATATGGCGCGACGCACGCCCCATGCGTACGGGTGGAGTGTGACTGTCATTGCATGCAAGTGGCTCTCGTGGTACTGGTCCTGCTGCTGGAACGTCTCAGGGCTGAGGTACATCCCTTCGCGCCAGATCACCCGTGCCTTTTCCATGTGGCCCCCTTTTCTTGTTGCCCCGCAACATAAGCATGGCTATCTTTGAGGGAGAGCAAATTGCGTTCCCGCAAGCAATTTCAAACTCTTGATGGCCTCAAACGCTGTTGTTGTCGAATAATGACTCTAGGAATTAAAAGTCGCAGATTGAAGACGACAGGAGGCGGCATGGATAAGGTGTTCGAGTCGAGCGTATTGGACCGGTTGATCGGGCATCCCACAGAGCCACAGGGAGACGGGCGGATGCGGTTGACGCTCGAAGAACTGAAGGCAAGTGTGGCGCGCGACCTCACCGCGCTGCTGAACACCCGACTCGTGATCACTCCAGACGAGATGGAGGCCCATCCGGCCTGCCAGCGTTCCATACTCAACTATGGGTTGAGAGACTTCTCCGCCCTGTCTCTGACGAGCAGCAAGAACAGGGAAACCATTTGCGTCGCGTTGCGCGAAGCAATCGAGCGCTTCGAGCCGCGGCTGACCGGGGTGAAGATTACGCTTGTCAGGCGGCGCGGTGGCTTGAACCGCCTGTCGTTCGTGATCGCAGCCACCTTGGCGGCACGTCCCGACGAATCGGTCTGCTTCGACGGCGCGTTCGAACCGTCCAGTTTGCAGTATGTAGTTCGGCAGGCAACGCAGCTCTAGCTACTACCGGCGATGCGACGCCTGCTGCCCTACGTCGAGCATGAACTGGCTCTGCTGCGTGACTATGCGCGCGAATTCGCGCGCCAGTATCCGACCCTCGCCCCCGCGCTCGGCCTGCATGGCAACATCTGCGAGGATCCGCACGTCGAACGATGGATTGAAGCGACCGCGCTTCTCAACGCCCGCACTAGCATGCGGCTCGATGCTGAATATCCCCAGTTCACCGAGGCGCTGCTGAATGCGAACTACCCACACTATCTCCGGCCGTTCCCCGCCTGCTCGATAGCACGCGTTGACCACACCGCCCACGCCACCCAGCTGGCGGAGAAGCCACTGGTGATTCCTCGCGGCGCCATCTTGAATGCCGTAGAACACAAGGGTGTCGTGTGCCGCTTCAGGACCGTGTACGACTCGGTGGTCCTGCCGTTGGCCGTTACAGAAGCAGTCTTCCGCCCGATGATCGATGCGCCAGCGTCGATTGTGCTACCGGCGGGAGCCATGACCAGCATTAGCCTGACGGTCGAAGGCCCCTCCCCCGCGTCCCTCCAGGCATTGGGGCAACGCCCGCTCCGTCTGTACATCGACGGTCCTCAGCCGTTTTGCGCGACGCTGCGCGATACGCTTTTCATGCGTTCGATGGCGGCGTACCTGCAGGTCGATGGAGGCCCAACCTGGCGTCGACTCGATCAGATGCCGCTACGTCCGGTCGGGCTGGCCGACGACGAAGCGTTGCTGCCATTCCCGGCAGCGAGCCATCCCGCATACAGGATACTGAGCGAGTATTTCGCATTTCCTGAAAAGTTCGACTTCGTCGACCTCGATCTAACCATGCTCGCCCCACTGGTGCCTGCGGGCGCCAGCCGCCTTACGCTGCACCTGATGATCACGGGAATACGCGCAGGCTCCGACATGGCACGCGTCCTGGCGTCGCTGTCGGCACGGAATCTCGCCACGGCGTGCACTCCGGTTGTCAACCTGTTCCCGCAGCGGGCGGCTCCGATCGCTCTCACACATCAACGCGTGGAATATCCGCTGATGGCCGACGCCAGCCGGCCAGCGGCATACGAGGTCTACAGTATCGACGACGTTCGCGTCGTGCGCGAGACACCGCATGGCAGCACCATCACTGAATTCCACCCGTATTACTCGCTACGACATGGCAAGGCCGGGCGCCGCGGCCATTACTGGGTAGCGCGCCGCGACGAAGCGCTTGCGCTCGCCCAGGCTGGCCACGAACTGCAACTTTCGCTGGTGGATATCGACCTGGACCCCACGTCCATCGAACTGGCGACGGTATCGGTGGCGTTGACCTGCACCAACCGCAACCTGCCCCACGACCTGCCGTGGGGCGCACCGGGCGGCGATCTGACACCCGAGCTACCTGCCGGAGGGTATCCAATCCGGTTCCTGCGACGGCCAAGCGCGACATTGCGTTTCTCGTCGGAAGCGCACTGGCGCCTGATCGCGCACCTATCGCTGAACCACCGGTCACTGGCCGACCTGGAGTCGTTCAAGGAAATGCTCACGCTCTACGACATCGCGGACTCGCAGGTGACGCAGCGCTTGATCGCCGGGCTAACCGGCTTGTCGCAAAAACAAGCGCGGGCATGGATAGACGACGAACAAGGCGGTGCGCTGGTTCACGGGATCGAGGTGCAGCTGACCGTAGACGAAGATGCTTTTGTCGGCGTCAGTCTGCATGCGTTCGCACAAGTCATCGAGCATTTCCTCGGCCTTTATGTGCACGTCAACAGTTTCGCGCAACTGGTCGTGATCTCGAAACAGACCGGGAAGGATCTGATCCGATGCCAACCCCGAATCGGCGCTTTGAGTCTTCTCTGATCGAGCGGCTCTTCGCCGAGCCCTATCGCTTCCAGTTCGCGCAAGCGGTACGGCTGCTCGAACTATGGCTGGGCAAGGCCGGGGCCAGCGGCGAGACGTTGCAGCGCACTATCCGCTTTCGTAACAGCACCTCACTGGCCTTCCCGCCCAGCGAGCTGGAGGCGGTTCAGGTGGAGGACGAAGACGACCAGCACGCGCAAGCCACATTGATCGCGGCGCTAGCCGCTGGCCGTGGTGGCGCCGTCTGGATCACCCCGACGTTCATCGGCCTGCTCGGATCCCATGGCGCCCTTCCGCTCCACTACACTGAGAGCATCGTCGCCCAAGCCACGGAGTTGCACGGCGACGGCGCGCGCGCATTTTTCGACATGATGTCGAGTAGAACGGTTGCATTGTTCCATCGCGCATACTGGGCCTATCGTGTCCACCACAACGCGACGCCAGATGGCGCAGACAGGTTCCTGCCGCTGCAACTTGCGCTCGCCGGCAGTCCAGAATGCCTTTCCACCCAGCAACGCGCCAGCACGCGCGTTCCGGCCGATGTCCGGGCCTATTACTCGGCCGTGCTGCGACATCGCCCGGTTAGCGCAGCGCTCATCGAACGGGTGCTGTCCGACTATTTCCAACTGCAGGTCGCTGTCGAGCAGTGCGCGGGCCGGTGGGATGAATTGCCGCCCGACAGGCGGACCCGGCTCGGCGTGGCCAACACATTTATGAAGCGAGGAGCAATCCTCGGCTCGCGTTGCTGGCGTCGCGACCTGACCCTCCGGCTGCGCTTGGGTCCACTTGCACCCCAACAGTACGAGGACTTCCTGCCTGGCCGCGAGGGAACACTGGCGCTAGCCGAAATGGTAGCCCTGCTTAACCTCCCAAATTTGCGGATAGATGTCACGGCGATACTCCGGGCGGAAGGCGCCCTCCCGGCACGGATCGGTGCCGACGCCTGCGGTCGCCTCGGGTGGGACGCATTTCTGCTCACCACGCCGGAGAGCCGTGATCGGCCGGACCTGTGCTACCCACTACCGATCTGAATGCTGCGACTAGGCATCGATAAGGAGAATTCACGACGCTCAACACTTCGTCAGCCATTGATCACGAAAGATACGGGAGTTCGGTATCCGATGAATACTTGATGTTTTTTGACCGCTTTCGGGATGTCCGCAGGCAAGAACTGGTGGAGACGTGGATTTCGACGCATGGACCGATGCTCTGCATTTTGGCATGCACCTGAGCGCCCTGAACCGTCCGCTGCGTTTGCGATTCGGGTTGTCGAAGGGCCAGTACGACGAGCGCCTGCTGCCACACAGCGTCACCCTGATCGAAGGTGTCTGCGAAGGTCTCGACATGCAGGTGCTGTGCGTCGCCGAAGACGCGACGATCCCCCTCAAGGAATTAATCGGTCTGCCGACCGAACTGCAGGTGGTGACCGATCGCGGCACCCTGCGTCCATTCTGTGGCATCGTGACCGAGGCGCGCGCCGGAGACAGTGACGGCGGCTTGGCCACCTATCAGTTGGTGGTCCGCGACGCCCTGGCGGTGATGGAAATGCGTGTCAACACACGGGTATTCATCAACAAGAGCGAACTGGAAATCGTGCAGTTGCTGTGCACCGAGTGGCGCCAGGTGAACGCGGTCCTGGCGGCCGCGTTCGAGCTCGAATTCGACGACTCGCTATCGAGTGGAAAATACCCGAGGCGTGCGCTGATCATGCAAGCCAACGAGTCGGATGCGGCCTTCCTGCGTCGACTACTCAAGCGCCGAGGAATTTGCTGGCATTTCCGCGCCGGGCGCGCGAGGAACAGCACGGCGGGCAACGATGCAACCCCTGCCCATACGCTTGTCATGTTCGACGAGGTCGCGCTGTTGAAACCGAATGCAGCTGGCAGGGTGCGTTACCATCGCGACGACGCCACGGAAGAGCGCGACACAATCACCTCCTGGTGCGCCGCGCGAAGTCTGCAGCCGTCCGGGGTCACCCGCTTTAGCTGGGACTACCTCAACGTCCACGGCACTGGTTTTATGCATACCAGCGCAGCCGGGCAAAGCGACCAGGGGCCAGTCGGCAACCACCTCGCTGCCACCCTGGACGACTATCTTGTCGAAGTCCCCCACGCAGCTGACAGCAATGATGACCTCGCCCGCATGGGGCGTGTCCGGATGGCGCGCCACGACCTTGCGACCAAATGTTTTTACGCGGAGGGTACCGTGCGCGACCTTTGCGTCGGCGAATACTTTGCGCTCGAAGGCCACCCCGAAATCCAGACGCACGTCCCGGCCGAACGCGAGTTCGTCGTCCTCCATCAGCATATATGGGCGCGCAGCAACCTATCCAAGGACTTGTCAGCGAGGGTCGAGCGCCTGTTTGCGCGCAGCCAGTGGCGCAATGAACCGGCGGACCTAGTGCCAAACGATGATTCTGACCTACGCTACCGCACGCGCTTTACCTGCGTGCGGCGCGGCATCCCGATCGTTCCCGACTTCGACACACGCACCGACTTGCCACGGCCGTCGCTGCAAAGTGCGATGGTCGTCGGGCCTCCAGGAGAGGTGGTTCATTGCGACGCGAAAGGTCGAGTCAAAGTGCGTTTCCTCGGCACTCGTCCCAATGACCACGAGCACGCGCGCGGCGCCGGTGCTTCCGATACCGATGCGGATTCAGCGTGGGTACGCGTGATGACCGGGTGGGCCGGAAACGGGCCTCTTGGCACCAGCCAGTGCGGGACCCTGACACTGCCGCGCATCGGCACCGAGGTCGTCATCGACTTCATGGGTGGAGACCCGGACAAGCCTGTCATTGTCGGCCAGCTATACAACAACATCGGCGTGCCGCCCGCGCTAAGCAAGGAAGGCGAGCTGCCGGGGAACCGCTACCTCTCCGGCCAGAAGAGCCAGGAAATCCGCGGCATGCGCGCAAATCAACTGCGTTTTGACGACACGCCTGGCCAAATCAGCGCGCAGCTCGCCAGCGACCACGGGACCAGCGAACTGAACCTGGGTTGGCTGAGCGAACCGCGGCGGGATGGCCAGGGCGCGCCGCGTGGGGAAGGCGCTGAACTGCGCAGCGACAAGGCCACCGCCGTACGAGGCGGAGCCGGTGTGCTGATCAGCGCGGGCAGCGACGCCGCCAGGCACGGTGCGCAACTCGACCGCGAAGGCTTGATGGGGCTGACGGAGGTGCTGCAGGGAATCGCGAGACAATTGGAGCGGATCGCAGCGACCCATGCGGGCGACCCGAAGGGCACTGCCGCACTTCAGCAACTGACGGCAAAGCTCGCACGCTGGCACGACACCGGTAGCGCTGACGGCGGCAAGCCGATCGTCGCGGTCAACGCCGAGGCAGGAATGCTGCTGGCCACCCAAGCCAATCTGCTGCTGGGCGCCCAAACACGGATCGACGTGGTCTGCCCGCAGGACACGGCTGTCGCCGCCGGCCAGCACCTGGCGCTGCGGGCCGGACGGGGAGCGACCCTGTTTGCGCAGGCTGACGGCATCAAGATCGTCACTGCTAGTGGCGCCATCCTCGTCGAGAACCACAACGGCGACATCGAGGTCAAGACCCCGAACAGCATCAAGCTGCACGCGGGGCAGGACATTGTGCTGCAATCGCGCTCCCTCAAGGTCGTTACCGACGGCGCGCAAGCGAATTTTGGCGCCGGCGCGATCTTGTACCAGTGCACCGGTGCATATGCGATCAAAGCGGCAACGGTTAGTCAGACAAAGCCGGGTGGCGCCACGCCGCCAGGCGTGGTCTTCCCGAGCACCCGGATCGAGGCCGACCAGCGTTTCATCCTTTGCAACCAAAAATCGGGCGAGCCACTCAAGGGGTGGCGCTACGAGGCCCAGCTCCCGGACGGGCGCACAGTCGTAGGAATAAGCGACGAATTCGGGCGTACGGCCTTGATGCAGAGCGACACGCTGGGAAATATCAATCTGAAACTACTTCCTCCGGAAGATAATTGAACGAATAAAGCGATTTCCGGCGCGACCTGCTCAACGCCATCCCGGAGCTCCCCATGTCCTACGACGCCCCCGAACTGGTAGAACCAACCTACCCGCTGCCGGCGCCTACGCCTGACGCCGATGGTGTACTTTCCGTCAGTGCACCGGTATCGCCAAAGGAGATTACAACCCGCCCCAGTGTGCCGGTGCCACCGCCGGACGCCATGCCAGTGATCGTCGTGCCAGGCATCATGGGGACGAACCTGCGGGCGACGAGCGACCCAGCCAAACCCAAGAATGGCGAACTGAAGCCGGGCGAAGCGGCATGGCAGCCGCCCAACGGGCAGATCGATAAAGCTAAAATATGGACTCGATGGCGCGGAAAGACCGCTAAACAGCGCCAAAAAATTTTCGATGCGCCGACACTTGAAGTTGACGACCGTGGCGAAATCGATTTGGGCGTCAATCCGAATAATTATGTTATCGACTCAAAAATCGCGCGTCAGCGCGGTTGGGGCAAGGTTCACTGGGACAGCTATGGCAAGCTACTGGTTCACCTCCAGCAAGACTTGAACAAACCGTTCGTGCCGTCGCAGGGCAAGACAGTTCCCGCTCCAAATTGGGTGAGTGCCAACTATGTAGATCGCGCTCATTGGGGATGCACCAAACAGGACGAAATGGCGCCACTCGAGCGCGAGGATCTCGCTGCCCTTGCCAGATTCAACCACCCTGTATATGCGTTCGGTTACAACTGGCTGGAATCGTGCGAGAACGCGGCTCTGGCCTTAAAGGAATTTATTGCGGCAGTGCGGGCCGAATGGGATCGGCCCAACCATCCTTGCCGGCCGGTGGTCCTGGTCACGCATTCAATGGGCGGATTGGTTGCGCGCGCGTGCGCCAAGATGGCTCCCGAGAGCATCGCAGGGGTCGTTCATGCCGTGATGCCCGCTATCGGCGCGCCGGCAGCCTACCGCCGCATTGCGTGCGGTGTCGAAGGGGATGCACCTGGCATCCATCCAATAGACAACTCGATCAGAGGGTGCTTTGCTGAAATCGTAGGGCGAAGTACCGACCTGACCACACCAGTCATGGCGGTGGCACCCGGCCCGCTAGAACTGTTGCCAAACCACTTATACCCGGGGCCGTGGCTGTTCGCGGCCATCAAGCGCGAGGATGGCGAACGGTCGCAATTATTGCGCTTGCCTACCGGGAACCCATACGACCTGTATGGCGACACGAAAGCATGGTACCGAATGATTGATCTGGCGTTGGTCGATCCCGCAAAGAAATTCGGCAGTGTCCAGGAGATCGAAAAGTCTCTTACACGTGCAATTGATCAAGCCGAGCGCTTTCACACCAAGGTGCTTGGCGATTACTATCACCCGAACACCTACGTGTTCTACGGTGCAGACAAGGCGGGATTGTCATTCGGCTCGTGTACGTGGATCGCGGAGCATGCTGGCGACGCTGTTTCGAGCAAGCTAGTTGCCAATGGCAGGCTGCGTGGCCGCCCGGTGCCCGACGTGAGGGAGGTCGAACTCGAAGGCGGCAAGACTCTCCGCTTCCGCCATGCGCACCAGGATGTCAATGGTGACGGCACCGTGCCGGAACAGTCCGGCGCCGCCCCACAAGGCAAGGTCAAGCGCATATTCCGCACCAAGGGCTACGAGCACCAGGAATGCTTTAACCAGCGTGAAATGCTTTTCCTGACCTTGCACCTCGTCGCGCGCATTATTCAAAAGGTGCAATGAGCCCGCTGCGCGAAACGACCCGTGGCGAATTGTTCGCTTTCCTAGTGGTCGTACTCGTGATCATTCCGGCCGGCGCATACCTTTGCCAAAAAATGCAGGCACACGGCCTGACAATGGAGGTCGAACAGATGACTGGGAAACTGCAATCAATGAAGACGCGGACGGTATGCTTCGGACGCTTCCTGGTCGATGTTCCTTCGGACGCAGAATTGAGCTACCGCGCTGCGCGGGTCGCTGGCTGGAGCATCGAAATCGATCCCTCAGAATCAGACGCGGCATTCGACGAACGTCTGGAGTCCATGAATGCCAGGCTGCGGAATGCCAAGAACGAACGCGACATGCCCAGCCTTGAGTCATCCAGCATCATCGAACACGATGGCCTGCGGGGCAGGCTGTTCCAATATGGCCGTGAATGGACGAAGGTCAGGCGATCAGGCCAAAAAGTGGAGATCGTGGACGTCTCGGCCGACGCGATGGTGCGGGGTAACTCATTGTCGGTCGCTTTTAGCCGCCGAAGTGTGCCGCTGGAACAAATCGGCGGGCTTGCGCAACAGATCAAGCAGGTGCGCACACTGGCGCCGGACGAAATACCGACGGAACCCGGATTCTGCTACGGCGGCTTGCTGGTCAAGGATCCGCTCACCTCGGAACAAGCCGAAACGGTCACCATGTTCATCCATTTGAAGAGTCACCCGGACATTTCGTTCTACATGACCACTGCCGCTGGCACCCGTCCCGATCCTGAAACTCTGCTGCAGCGCGACGACAAGAATACGGCCTATCGCGAGTTTCCTGGTCAGTTCCATACTTTACGGCGCGGTAAGCGAACGTTAGGCGACTTGGCTGGCGAGGAAATTCTCCAGCGCGTAACAGAACGGAATGGAACAGTCGCTCAAAGCTTTTGTTGGGAACTGACAGGGTCCGAAGATAACGTGTATCTCCCGTTCCTTTACTTTGAACTTGGCAGCGGTTATGGCGAAGACGACAGATCCGTCAACTCAAGTATGAAGGACGCCGAGATGATAGCGCTCTGGGACCGAATCTTGTCGAGCCTGCGCGTGCGCCCGACGGGCGGCGCGAAGCCGAAAGCCGAGCCCCCCATCCCGCCGCAACTCAACACTCAGGCATTGGCCAACACTCCCTGCCCTGCAAGCGGCTTATGGAAGTGCGGCGATGGCGGCAACGGAGTGGTGGTCGAAAACGGCGACATCCAGCATTTCGAGAAGGGGGTGCGCATGCCGCAGGCGGTGCTGCTGGCGCCTCCGACCTTAGCGCAGCGCCTGACCGGACAACGCACCCGCTTCAAGAACCGCAGCGCGACCGTGTGGACTTTGGTCGGCCGGCGCGCCACAGCGCGCCCTTTCGGGACGAGCGAAACAACAATGACCAGCGCTTCAGGGACCGGGTCCACGATTGAGCTTGGCACGATCGCGGCGACTGGCGAGCGGTGCCCGGCCAGCGGCTGGTGGATCTGTGCAGAACCCGGCGCGCTGGACAATACACAATGGTTCCGACAAGGCGACCTACTGCCCACGGCGACGTTCCCCCTCCCACGCACATGGTTCGAGCAGCTGCGCCGCGAACCTGCCGCTTACACAACTCGCAGCGTATGGAAGCTGCTGCGGCATGCCCCTGCCCCGACTAATCCGTCCTCGGATCTTGAAGCAGCTAGTGGCAACATCGCAGCTGTCCTACCCGACCAGCAAGGCGAACAAGAGGCCAGCCCGACCAAAGCCGACGCCGATTCAACGAAGGGACGCGGCCATGCCTAAAAATGGACATGAATCCGCTGCGGGAAATAACGCGCGGCGAGTTGCCTACGTTACTGGTGCTCGTATTCGTGATCATTCCGGCCGGCGCTGCGAGAGTCTAGTCCTGGTCAGTTACGGCGTCGCCTAAAGTTTCGCGGCCTGTCTCACTCGGCGGCCATGGAGGTAGCCTATTGTTTGGGGAAAACCCGACTCGAGAATCGCCTCTTCCCATGCCTCTGGGTCACCGCGAAATCCGGTCCGGTCCCATTCGTGTTGGCGGATTAGGAAATTTCGCACGGTGGATGCTATCCATTTCATGCCAATTTCCCTAACGCCCCCGTGCCGCGTAGCTACGGTTTGAAAACGCTCCCAAAGAATCGGCGCTTCGCTTTCGAGCCGCCATCCGTCTGCGAACGCCACGGGCATAAAGGCTTCACTGTGGCTTTTAACACTGATGTCGGCTTGATCCAACGGGGCGTGTATATTGTCGTAACAGCGAATGGTCTGCATCAAGTCAATTTCCGACGCGATGCCCTGGAGCTTGTTTTGCTCTCCCAGAAACTGACCAATCTGTTCGGTACTTTCGTGGTTAAGGAGAGCGTCTCGGGTCTTTGCAAGATCCGGCCCACCGAAAAGGATGACGATGAGGTGGACGTCAGCTAATAGTATCAAATCTTTCGAAATATCTCGAAGGCAATTGAACTCGGGTTGGGTCCAGCTTTGCGCTTCGTCCACAAAGAGGGCGATTCTGTCGCTGCCCTTAGATTCCACGAGTTCCCAAAAGAACCGGATGAGCCTATTGCGCAAGGCGCCGGCTTGCCCCCTCGGGGCCAACGCGCAAGTGCAACCCTCAAGCATTTCAGCGAAAAACTTGGCCTCGCTGAATCGGTCGTGGTTTTTGGCGATCGTGCGAAGCACGGGGGCGCTCGGAAGGTTGGCGGACAATTGATCTGTGAGCACCTCGATGGCGGACGTCTTGCCAAAACCAGAGGGCGCGACAAAAGAAACCGCCGTATCATGCAACGTGACGGCTTTTAATATATGGGGGTAAGCGACGCAGATGGGTGGCGTGAGCATTGGACGATCCAGCAAATCGAGGATCGCGGCAGATGGCTTCGGTAAGGGCGACGCGGCGTGTATCGACATGCTGCTCTCCTTTTCATTCTCTCGGTCACTTCGAAAGGGTTTCCGGAAAACGGGCTTGACCAGCGGCGAAGGTTAGCTGAGCGCCATGACGGAAACTGCTGAGTGCACAGCCACGAATACTAGCCGAAACGACAAGTCACTCGCGCACGATTAGTGACATTCCTTTGCCGTTGACAGGCAAAATGGGAAATTCGGGCCGAAACGATTGGCCGCGACAAGCAAGCGCTCTCCTCTGCTGACCTGATGGTCTTGCGACCCGCCGCGAACGGCCAAAGGTAATATGGGCTAGCCAACCGCGCCCGCGCAGAGTGTCGTCGCTCCAGGAGTAACGCGACTATGATGTGCGGCGCCACAAACAACAGGTTCAGCCTTCCAGGCGAAGCTACGCCCGGCTCCGTAGGCGATCGTCGCCAAGTAGCAGTCAATTGACTGAATCGGGATGGCGTGTCCTTGATGGCCGAGTTATCGCGAGCTCGACAAGCCCTCCGCGCGGACACTGAAGGTTTTGGAGCATCTTGAGCGACATCGCTAGCGCATACCTCATATGTGGCGACGTTAGAGCGCTTTTTGTCATACACAGATCCATGCACCGCTTCGCCTTCTAAATCAGCAGTGCTTGCGAACGCAGTGGATACGACCCTGAGCTACGTCTGAGCCGATAGTGCCTACGCGCCCGCGGCGTGAACACCTGATCAAGGAATTCAACCTCAGGAAATATAAATCCGCCTATCCAGTAACGATCCCTTAATTCGGACTTTTCCGTTAAAGCAAAACGCCCATGTACTTGTGGTCCTTTTACTCTTTCGCCTTTCGCAAAACGGGCGAGCAAGTCCTCGACACTACTACCTCTCGCTTGTTGAACAATGTGGTACCAGGCAGCGTAGTGCGCAACAAAGAGCGCTCGCCAAGCAAGTCGTGGAATACGGCCGTTGTATGTATGGTCCCAAAATGGTGGGAATTCGATGAACTTGGGTTTCTGCAAGGTCACCCACCACTTAGTTGTGCCAACCCAGTGCTTCTCGAATTGCCACCGTAAGCATAAAAGTGCAAGAACGCGCGACGGATAATCAACGACACGGTTCAGGCTAGATGGCTCAGGTAACTCGTTGACGTCGTGGTGGCGGAGTATCCACCGCTGCAGAACACGCACAGACGCCATATAAACTGTGTATGGTGCCTCCTGGTCATCAATACGCCTACGGTTTGAGTTAAACCTTGCAAATCGAGGCAGGCTCGCTTCGACCTTGATTTGAAGTGGCAACACCATCACTCCAGGGTACTTCGGAGCAGCTAAGTGCTTAGGTGCCGGTACGCTGTGGAGCGTTGCGCTCATGATCAGATCCTCTACATCACGCTCGCGATCTGGATCGATCCATCTACCGAAACAAGAGCGAAACATGGAAGTTGATTTGCGTGCTTGTCTGGAGGCCACCCACCAGGCCATGACTGGCTTAAAGGCCGCCTCAATCTCGTGAACCTGAGCGCGAATTGCCAGGTGCAGCGACAATTGGGGTGCGACGCCGGCGAAAGGTTGCCCGCAACTCGGACAACAATAACGCCTTTCAAAGAGCTTTTGTTCCAGTTGGTACGGCGGCATTGTTTCCCTGCAATTGCAACACCAATCCACTATAGACACTTTGTGTAAGGGACAGTCCTCAAGCACAACCATTTGGTGAATAAAGCTGTGATAGCCATGCGCAATACAGATCGGGCAGAATCGTACGACGCCACTCAGCCAAGGCCCAGCTATAAGCTTTTCGAATACTTTCTCTTCTTTAGTGGGGAGGTCCCAGCCGGAAACCGCAGCGAATTTCGTTTCCGCGAACCAGTATTCCAAATAGCCGAAGTGAGGCTTTTTAACCGCAGTGTCTGTGCAGTGGGGTCGTAAATTTCTCGCTGAGAGCGCATTGCGCCACGCGAACCGCATGACTGCGCTGAAAGTAGACTCGTATGGTATTGGGCCGTACGCTGTACCATTCCATGTTGGGAGCGTGCATGGAGGGCCGTGGGTTAGCGATGCCTCGATGTCTTGACTTTCCGACGCCAGAGGATTTGCAGTAATCCTTTGTCCGAACATTATTGTCCCTTTCCGCGGAGAGGCCACTCGGATCATGGTAGCCAACAGCCCCTGAACGCGCGCTTTTCGACATATCGTACAGAGCTGCGAATAAACAATTGCATTGTGACATGACCTATCGACCTGCTAATACCGAGAAACGTGCGCCATCATCAGAGGAAATTTTTAGAACAGATATTCTGTCCTGACGGGCGGACGGCGCTCTCGGCTTCCTGAGCGCAGGTGGTTATAGGGCAATTTGGAAGCGACGACGCATCAGGGGTCTCAGCCAAACTGCTAAGCTAGAAAGGCCTGATCGGCATCCCTGGGACAGTGGGAAAGAACACACCCCCAGAACTCAGGGAAGTGATTTCCTGCGGCAGGTCGAACACAGCAACTAGATGATTCATCGGAAGGGAAGCGAGGTTTTGGAGCCTCACCCTTCCGTAACGACGTGCACGTCGAATCGCCCAATAGTAACCGGCGAAGACAGCCAAGTAGATCGCACGATAGGCGATCCGCGGTAGCCTCCCTTCACAGGTGCGAAGGCCGATGATGGGTTCATCCATCAGCTCAAGGTCCCCCAACGCCTGTCCCAGACTCGAGAAGGAAGTTAAGCTATTCATCATGAATACATAGGCCAGTTCTTGCGCAGGCAATGCCATCGCATCAATTCCGTTATCGTCCTCCGCCTGTCGCCAGATAGCACGCAATTCAGCCTCGCGCTTAAGTACCGCTGCAGGTCCGCCGAAAAGCCAGCGCTGGAATGAACGTATCGTTGCACGATAAACTGCGGTTGGCGTGCGGACCCGGCGGCGCCATGGGCGATTCCCGGTTAAACCAGGAGCGGCATCCTCGGTTCGCATCTGCACATTCCAACTTAAAATGGTTACAGCGGCATTGGAGCCGCCGACGTTATCACAGGGAAATGGGAGCAATTTCAAAGCCACCGCCCGTACCAACACTTCTGGGTTGCACCACTGAATCGTTGTGTCGGCAACCATGAAGGATTTCCGCTTGACGATGTACTGCAAGGGGGCCAGGCGGTAAGCGGCATCGCGCATCCATTGCAGACGAGGATCGAATGCACGCTTGAGTTCGGCCTTGTGCAAGCGAAAATCGAGATGAGCCGACAACCTGGGATCGGCTCCACTCAGGCTCGCTTCGCAGGCGAGACATCGGTACGGTTTCAGGGTCAGTTGGGTCGTCATCCCATAGTCACCGGTTGTGCAGCCACAAGATTGGCAACATTGGGTCAAGAGGCAACCGTGCAGTGGGCAAGCATCCTGGAGGACGAATTGATACCAAATGCTATGGTAACCGGCTTCTAGGCATATGGGACAGAACCGTAGCTTCTTGCACATCCACGGGCCCGCGGTGCGAGCAGCGAAGCGCAAGCACTCCGCTTCTGCAAGACAGGGCAAGTCCCAGGAGGTAAGGATGGTGAAATCTACACTCAAGTCAATCGCCTGACTGGTCCCCCTGTTCCCCAGCCTTTGTCGTCCACAGCACATCCGGAGCAGAGAGGCTCCGCGCAACCCGTTTTGCCAGCCAAAGCGCCATAGGGCACTGAGAACGGACTCATGCGGTAGAGGCTCATGTTGCACACCATTCCAACCTGTAACGAGCTGGTTGTTCATCTGTCAGCAAGCTGGGTGCGAATTGATGTGCGGCGGCGATTGAAATTAATGCAACAGTGTTTGAGAGGATGACTGGTTTTCGCGAATCGGTTTTGATATCCGACGAGGTGCATGCGGGTGCACTTGACGCGTGGAGGCACCGAAATATGGACGGAAGCTCAGGTGCCAACCAAGGTCGGGAGAAATTAGACTAAGCGCGCAAGCTGCGGCCATCCTGAGATAGATTCCGCCCAGCTGGGAGAGGTGCTGTTGTGCGAGACTGCGGCCCGCGGGTGACACGGGCGGACCAAGCCAGCCGCGTGCATTCTTACTCATGGCTGCGCCAGCACGGCTGGCTGAGCCACTGGTGCTCTTGCAGACCGCTATGGGCTCAGTCGCGGGTCGACTGGGTGGGTTCCGGAACGGAGCACCAACAACTCGCGGCGACATTATGTGGCGGCCGCATGAAGGCTGCGGCTGAGACCCAAGCAGAATCCTAAACGCCACGATTTTGAATACGGTCAGTCGACAATCGCCTTATCGATCAATCTGCCGCCCTTGCGCTCCTTGGGACGCAGTGTCGAAATGCAATCACCGCGCTATCTCGTATCTTGCCGCGATCGAAGAGGCGCTAGTTTTGAATACCGAGAACGCAGCAGAAACCGCCAACCTCATGGCTACTCTTGCTCGCCACAGAGTGGCGGGCTGAGGGGCCGCCTTGTCTACAACCACTCGGGAACCGCTGAAGGAGGATGTGCCAGTCCACACGCCGAGCAAACATAGCACGATGACGCGTCTGGGGCGGCTTCCCGGCCGTGAGGAACTGGGCGACTTTAGCTTCGAGTACGCGCCAAAGGTGTCTAACGCAGCCAGTTCGAGGAAGATCTTGGCTCGGCTGCATCGAGCACAGTGGCCCCTCTGCTGCCGGCGGACAAACAGCGAAAAGCCGACATATTGCAGAGGGTGCGAGAGGAATGACACCGTTCGCTGGGAAAACGCATCAATTTTCAATCGATGTTGACATTATCTCTTGACTTTGACTTTCTTGCCCTGCTGTTTCATCTCTGCCGCGGCAGCAATCGCTAATGCATCTTCAATCAGGGCGTATTCGACGGCGTCCGCCCACGCCTTCGGACCAATTTCAAGTGTTGCAGAATCTTTGGCAGCGTGGTCGAGTAACAGGGCACGGATCGCAAGGAATAGTTGACGGGCAGGGAAACCTGCTTTTGTTGAATTGGAGCCAGCAGCCGATATCAAAGCGTCGAGCAGCGCCTTGGCTTGTGCTTGCATCCGAAACCCAGCCGTCCATGCCCTCGGGATGAAAAACTGCGGCCAAGCAGAACCGTTCCGATCCGGAAAGACCGCACTATCAATTCCTGCCAAGACTGCTGTAAAGTCCTCAACGGTGCTAAGTCCTCGAAAGCTCCGCTTACGCATCGTAAATCTGCTGACCAGATCGAGATGGCCACCGTCTCGGAGCTTCTGAATAACTCCGTCAAATTCCGGATCCTGCCCCATCATGATTACGACGAGCTGCACCCCCTCTTTGTCAAGCTCGTTCCCGACGTCTTTCAGGAATTTGAAATCCTGCAGCGCCATCTCTTGCGCTTCGTCGATCAACAACACGACGAGGTCGAGCCCCGATTCTGTGCCTCCATCGATTAACCGATTTATCAGCCGCTCACGGAGATCGGAAGTCTCTCCTTTTCGCTCACTGTGTCGAGCCGTACGAAGGAAATGTTTGAAGAACGCTCGGATCGACGGCACCTGGTGGTTCAAGATCACGTGACGAAACACGCACATTTCCGGGAACTCTTTCCTCAATTGACTTTCTACCATAGTTAACGCATAGGACTTGCCGACGCCGCTTTTGGCGGTAAAACAACAGCCGGGCTCACGCAGCAGGACAATTCGTTTGATGGTCCTATACAACTCACTGATGGGCGGCGTCGGCAGCACAACTTTTCCGCTCAAAAGTGGGTGTTTAATGGCAACCTTCATTCCGCTGCCCTCCGCTGAATGTTTCGGCGGCGCGGCCTCGCACATCGAGGGGGAGTCGCTCAGGGCAAAAGCGTTATCATTTGGCATGGTCAGTCGCCTCTCTCAATTGGGTGCATGTCAGGAATGCTGTTGAGGCCAAAAGGATCCATTCGTGGGCCATCAACCCCAACTGACTCGACGTGGTTTCCAACCTCCACCACTTGAGCAGGGGCTGGCCGCAGGTGGGACTTGCTAGGCGGCTGTTGCGGCGCGGTGGGTTCAGGGAGCGCCCGTTCCTTCACCTCCACCTCCGCCTCAGCCTCGGCCCTCTCCAGCTTGGGAGCAATTCGCGCGAGCGCCAACGCGTCCTTAGAGCACCGTGGAGCCTTCGATTTTCCGCGCCGCTTTTTGGTTATCTCGTCGGCCCTGCCATGCACCCATCGGCGCACCGTTGACAGCCCGTTTTCGTGTAGTTGAGCAGAATAGCCGGCGCTGTTGATCAGTGCGCGATCGCGAAAGGATATCTGAATACCTGCCCACTTACGGGGCGGCTCTATCCACCCAAGATCCTCCCCCGTGTCCTTCACAGTAACTCTGACGAGTGCCGTGGAGCGGCGGTCGCAATACGCAATGAGCTTTTGTTCGATCAGGTCGTACCTTTGAGCCAAGCCGGGACTCGTATAGCGCCAGCGGCCGATATTGACATATGGGCGCACGTTCTTTTTGAGGTTGCCTCGAACCGTCACCTCCTCAACGTGAGCCATCAGCCGCAGGTCTTCCTGGGCGGGCTTCGGCAGCGGCAGGCGCAGAAAGCCGCTGGCCGGATGACGCATCGCGGCTTGCAGCGCCTGAATCGGCGCTGCCTTCTGCAACGTGTCGCCACGAGTTTCGTTGTGCTCTCGGATGCATCCGTAAATGATGGCCACAAGTTCGTTCAGCATGATTCTGAAACGAACTGCCTCCTGATTGGGGGAAGCGCTACGCCGGGTATCGCCGGGACCAGACCCATAGGTGGATGGAAGCCTTTGCAAGCCACGGCGGGTCAGCGCGCCGAAAACGCGCTCTATGAGGTCACGGCGCCACCACGCCTTGATGGGGCCAAAGTTTACAGCGCAGCCCACTGTGTCGATGATATTGCTAACAACCTCAGCAGCAGTATTGCACTTCGCGTTGTCCATTTTTAGGACGCTGAAGCATTGATGCTCTAATTCTGGGAACATCTGGTTTGGAAGGACCTTCTTATCAACTATTAAGGCGCACCGTGGGTCACCCTCTTTAAAGCTAAGCGGGCGCAACGCCGATTCGATCACCTCGAGCACACTGTCACTGCTGGGATTTAACTCCAAAGCGATATAGACGCCAATCACGAGACCGAGTTTTTCCTCCACCAGCAATCCGAAGTACCAGCGCCGAAGCGGAAGGTCGATCTCGACACCAAAGGCATTTTCGATCACGATAATCGAAGCGGCGTCGACCAAATGAAAATCGAGTTGGACAGCGCCAAATGCCCGCAGCGATGGCAGTATAGACTTTTGTCCGTTCCCGACGGTGGTGCGACGCGCTGCTTCCTCGCCAGATCTAGCCCGAATCCATCTGGCGCTGTCGCATCCAAGCAGACTAATACAATACTTCCTCAGCGACTTATACCCCACATTTTCGGTATTGAATGGCCAGTCGTCATCCGTCAGGCCTAGTTCACGTAATTTGGTCGTGAATTCTCCGTGCAGTTCCATATAAGGGATGCGTACCTCGTCGACCGAATGGCTGCTTGATTCCGGTAGGAACAATGCTCGAATATATTCTTCGACGTCCGGGTACCGATCGAACAGTTGGCGTAGAGCTCCTGCACAGCCGCCAGAACCTCCACCTCGTACGTGCTGAACTGCTGCAGTCCGCTTATAACCATCGGGGCGCCAACCCTTTAGCAATGCATAAAACCCAGTGATCTCGCCATCGCCAGCTTGGCTGATACACCTTTTCACAAGACGCCGTACCTCTTGTGCGTCCTTTCCGGTCTCATCAAAAATCGTCGCTGCAGATTCGCCGTCAGCGTACATTTCGACCGCGCGACGCCGGGCGGCAAATCCAGGATCAGCCCGCGCGAACTCGATGTCCGGTTCAGGCCACTTGCTCGTGTCCGTATATGCATATGGAATAAGTACTCGGCGTCGCCCTTGGGTCATACTGCCTCCGCTACCAACAATGTCTCCTCCGAAAATAGCCGCGTGTCCAAATTTGCAGAAACGCGGCCCGCCTGCAGGAACCGGGCGATGGTTGCAACCATCAGTGCTCGGTCGATCCCATCTTGTTGCAGCAACTCACGCACTGATACTTTCCCTGAGCTGTCTAGATGGCCACGAAGAACTCGTGCCTCGCGATGGGAGGGGTAATGGCGTGCCCGTGTCATTGCTGCGCAAAGCAACAGCCAGTTGTCAAAGGCGACCGCTTTACCGGCCACGTCCCGCTCTGTGCGCTTTACGTAGACAGCACCGCCTGGCTCAGCGGCACCGGCCAAGACGCTTGGCGGAGCCGGCGCCTTGCTACGTGAGGACGTAGACCGGGTGACCTCCCACCATTCGTTGGATCCGTCACGGCGCTCCACTTCAAGATCGGGGCAGACTTCGACCAGGTCACCGCCAACGGGAATCCGAAAGGGGCTTGGCCGCACTTTGTATCCCGCCACTGATGGGTCGCCTTCCAAAAGCACACAGAGCATGAAGTTGAGATCGCCATCGATGGTTAAGCGCCTTCCATTCTTAGGCGATTCGAAGATCCAAAGGTTGAACGGCTTTCGTCCCCGCTCGTTGATTCGCTGTAGCAAGGACTGACCGGACATTTCCGATTCGGGCTCTGCTGCCCTGTGAAAAGTTCTTTTCATTTGCGGCCCCTTGATATACCAAGCGCACACTGCTGAGGTTGCGGACCTGCGTGAGACAACGCAGAAGGCGAATTTATCTGTTGTTAGTCTCTTTTTTTGCTTGGGATGGCGATACGGCTCGGCTTGTCTTATTAGTCAAAAAGATTAGCTTTTCTTTAATTTCTTCGGCGCACGAATCGGACCGTCCCAGCCAAGGCTGGCCATCAGTGGCGTGGCAGAGCGAAGGGTCCACGACAAGCGCGAGCAGCCCAGCCGTGCTCACTGCCGAGAAAAGTGAGCCTCCCCCCGGCGCGTTTGGTGCGGTGCAAGCGGATTTTGGGCGTCTCGAGCAGCGCCGTTTTGCAGTTCAAGTGCAAAGTCACGGGCGCCAAGCCAATGCGCACACCGCCTGGCTCCCGTCTGTCCCAGATCGCAACATGGCTCTAAGACGGGCGAGCGGTCGTTTGCGATGTGTCGGTGCGATGTGTCTAGACGCCCCTAGCTGGATGAAGATGCCTGACCCGGCGGCGGTCGCCCACCCCTCAAACACCTCGGTCGCAGGTGCCCTGGCCTAAGGTTGTGGCTCTTGCATACATTTTGGATGCACCTTCAGGTAATCAGCGGCACGCATTCTTTTTGGGCGTACCTTTAGGTTAAGTCGAACTTTTTCGCTGCACATTCAGGTTTGTCGGTATAAACCTAATAAGTCAGCCGTTGAGCACGTATGCCCAGCAAAATCAACGGCTTACGGAGTGAGGGGTGGATGAACCTTTAGGTAAGAGGGTTCCAAGCCGAACCACCGAGCGGCTCGTCTTGGCCGGCCGCCAGATAGTTCACGCATGCACCTTCTCGTGCCGTTCCAGCATTTCTACGAACTGGGCAATTTTCTTCGCGCGCGTTTCAGCCTTCTTCGCGGTTTGAATCCTGAACAGAATGGCGTATCGATTCCGGCTATCGAGAGCTGCAAAGAAATTCTTGGCCCGCGTATTACAGTCCAGTGCGAACTGGAAGTCGCTTGGTACGGTGGCCTTGCTGGCTGAGTCATACGCTGCATCCCAACGCCCGTCACTTTTGGCGCGCTCAACTTCCTGAAGGCCTGCCGGTTTCATTTTTCCCGTTTTGATCAGGGCAAGCGCCTTGTCCTTATTGATCTTCGACCAGACGCTTTTGTCCGAGCGCCGAGTGAATTTCTGGAGCCAGAATTGATTACTGTGGGCCTGTTTTTGCCCATCTATCCATCCAAAGCAAAGCGCGACCTCAACGGCTTCATCATATGAAACGGACTGTACATCGCTACCTTTTTTTGCGAGCTGCAACCACACTCCGAGCGACGATTCGTGGTTTTGTGTCAGCCAATTGGCCCAGTCTTCTTGTCGTGCAAAGTGCTCAACCGGCAGTGTTGTGGATGACTTGGATTGAGGTTGCACGTCAGATTCCCTTTGCGGCACGTCGGTCAAGGTTGAATGATTTGTCGGAGTTGAAACATTTTAAGGCATTCTTGGGAGCGACCCGCGAACGCTTCCCCTGCTTTTCACCCTGTCCAGGTATTCCTGCATTTCGCTCCACTTTCCCGTCGATTGGTCGCAAAAGCTCTGGCACGTAAGTACAGAAAATGATACTTTCCGTGGGTTAATGTTTTTGTTCTTTAATCCACACTCACATACATATGCCGAGCACCACTGTCGCCAAAATCCCGTCCGCCTGCAAAGCCATTCCCACCGCAATTGCCCTGCTGGTCCTGAGCCTGAACGTCCACGCGCAGACCGCGCCCGCCAGCGACAAGCCCGCTGACGCGAGCACCGTCAAGCCGGTAAGCAAGGCGGACGAAAAAACTTCCACCAAGGCGCCAGCTGACGCATCGCAGCAAGCTGGCACGATGCAGACCGTGACAGTGGTCAGCGAACGCCAGACCAACCGCGTCGACCGCCAGGTCTACGACATCAAGAACGACGCCAGCACCGCGGGTGCCTCGATCGGCGACGTGCTGAACAACGTCCCGTCGGTCAACGTCGATCCCAACGGTACGGTTCGCCTGCGCGGCAGCGAGCGCGTGACCGTGCTGGTGGACGGCAAGCCGACCGCCCAACTGCAAGGCGAAAACCGCGCAGCCGCCATCAATGCGCTGCCGGCCGAGAACTACGAATCGGTGCAGGTCATCAACAACCCGGGCGCGGAATTCGGCAACGAAGCCGGCGGCGGCCCCATCCTCAACCTGATCTCGCGCCGCTACACCAAACCGGGCGGCACCGGTTCGATGGCGGGCACGGTGGGCCCGAACGGCCGCCACAGCGCATTCGCCAACGGCAGCTACAGCTCCGGCTACGCGTCGGTGAACGGCACCCTGAACGTGCGGCGCGACGGCAACGACACCGACACCGACCAAGTGCGCGACCGCATCGACCCGGTGACCAAGGCCGTCAGCCGCCTGCACCAGGACGTCCATCGCCACGGTATCAACTCCTTCGTCCAGGCCGGCGTGGGCGGCCGCTACAACTACAGCGAAACCGACACCGTCACCGGCTCGGTCTCGGTCAGCAAGCGCGGCAACGACGGCAGCCAGAACGAGCACTTCACCGACTACCGCACCGGGCAGTCGGCGGTGGTCGATTACTTCACGCGCCGCAAGTCCACTGGCGACGCCCTGAACCACGAGTTCGTGACCGGCTGGGAACGCCGCTTCGCGACCGATGGCAAATCGCTCAAGGTTGACCTGCGCCACTCGTCCAACAACAACACCAACGACACCGGCACCGTGTACCAGCCGACGCTGCTGCCCGCCACCTACGGCCCGAGGCTGAGCAACTACACGCAGAACGCCGAGACGCAGGTCCGCATGACCGACCTGAGCAGCGACTTCACCAACCCGATCGCCGGCGGCCTGCTCTCCACCGGCGGCCGCTGGCAAAAGACCAGCCAGTCTTTCGACAACCGCTACCTGTTCTCGGATAACGGCAGCCTGGACGGCAATCGCACCAACCTGTTCGAGCTCGACCAGACCGTGGTGGCGGCCTACGGTACGTATGAACGGCCGCTCAGCAAAGCGTGGTCCTTCAAGGGCGGCATGCGCGTCGAGCGCACCGACCTCGACCTGAACCAGGTCTCGACCGCGATCAAGGCCAGCAACAAGTACACCAACTACCTGCCGAGCCTGTTCCTGACCTACAAGCTGGACCCGAACACGAATATTCGCCTGTCCTACGCTGACCGCATCTCGCGTCCGAATGCTGGCGACCTGAACCCGTTCATCAACTACTCCAACGACTACTACGTTACCTCTGGCAATCCGAGCCTGCATCCAGTTAAGATGCATTCGCTGGAACTGGGCTACGAAACGCGCATCATGGGCCTGATGCCGGTCAGCGCGCGCGGCTACCTGCGCCGCGAAGGCGACGTGATCACCGACCGCCGCGTGTTCCTGAACGATATCACCGTCTTGACCACCAAGGACAATATCGGTGACCGCCGTTCCGGCGGCGTCGAGTTCTCGGTGATGGGCATGATCCCGCCGAACATGAAGGTGGGCGGCTTCACCCTGCCAAGCATCCGCTTCATGTTCAACGGTAACTACGGCTTCATTGAACAGGACAGCGTGGGTGCGATTGGCCTGACCGGTGGGAAGCGCCGCACCCCGGCGCTGCAACTGCAGGGCGGCGGACAGTGGCAGATCACCCCGGCCGACGTGCTCACCTTCATGACCTTCCACCAAGGCAGGCTGCTGTCCGGCGAGGGCTATCGGGAACCGTTCGGCACGTTCAACCTCGCGTACGAACACAAGTTCAACCCGCGCCTGTCGCTCAACATCCGTGCCAACGACGTGCTGCGCTCGACCGACCAGAAGTTCCGCGTCGCGACCGACACGCTGCTCGACCGCACCGACACCCGCGTTCACCAGCGCCGCCTGTACCTCGGCCTGCGCTACACCTTCGGCGGCGTGACCGGCAACGACGCGGTGCGCAACGCGCTGCAGTCGGCAGGCGTGAATATGGACAGCCAGGCGGCGAAGGACGCGATGCGCATGGTGCAGAACCAGCAGCAGATGGAGAAAGACGTGCAGGCCAAGGCGGCCGAAAAGGCCAAGGCGGCTGAAGCCGAAAAGGCGCAGCCCGCACCTGCACCTGCTGCCCCTGTGAATTCGCCTGCATAACGCAACCGCCGGGCCAGCGGTAAAGCAGCGCTCAGGCGCTGCCTGCGTTAGCCCGGCTATTTCACCGGTCTCGCGGCCATTGATGCTGACGTCACTGGCTACGTTCCTGCATCTGCCCCGTAACATCCTGCGACGCGCCCACCATCGTCGCGGCATTGCCATTCTCGTCCCACGTTATCTCACCCTCTTCGCGAATGTTGCGCTGACTTCCGTCCGGCAACATGATCGTGTATTCCACCCGATATGGTGCTTTGTCGACGATGGCCGCCTGCATTGCCGCCTCCACTCGCGGCCGGTCCGCCTCGATGATCGAGGCGAGAAAGCGCTCGATCGTCACCTTGAATGCCTGCGGCGCCCAGCCAAAGATGCGATAAGCCTCGTCAGTCCAGGTACATTCGTCGGTCTGGATGTTCCAGTACCACGCCCCGAGATGGGCGATTTCCTGGGCCTTGGCCAGCAGAGCTTCGTTCTGGCGCAGGGCTGCCTCCGCGCGGCGACGCTCGGTGATATCGAGACTGACGCCGATCATCTTGACCGGGCGCTGTTCGAAGTCGCGTACCAGCGTGGCGCGCGACGACACCCAGCGTGTCGTATCGCCATCAACCACCCGGAATTCCCACTCGTGCATTTCGCTGGCGTCGAGCGCGCGCCGCAGCACCTCGCGCAGACGTGCAATATCCCCGGGATGCACACAAGACCAGAACTCGTCCATCGTGTGGATATGGCGGCCGAACAGGATGACGTCGTTTGACGAATACTCGAGATGGTCGGTCATCACGTTCCACTCCCAGGTGACGACGCCTGATACCTCTTGCGCCAGCTTCATACGCGCTTCGCTCTCCATGATCTCAGCCAGGTGCTTCTTGCGCAGTTCGCGGATGTGCGGATCGTCCGCCGTGCTTGCCTCCAGCTCCGCGATCGCCTGCTCGCCGTAGCGCAACCAAAGCCAATTCACGCCAAGGAAGCGAGCCAGTTCCAATAGGCGCGGGTACTCGATTTCGCCGCCACGTGTCCACTTGTGGACAGCCGAGGGCGACACGTTCAATACCTCCGCCACCTGCTTCAGCATGATCTTCTTGTCTTCCAGCACTCCCTTTAGGCGGGCGCCAAACGTTTCTTCCATTGTTCTTCTCGAGTTTGATTAACCGTTGGTGAATTTTGTACCACGGAGGATACACCATTCCACGACGTTTGGTTGGCGATCAACTTGCGCTTGACAGTATGAGAAACAAGCTCATACACTCGACTCAAACAAATACAAGTGAATTAATTCACCACCAGCTAATCACAGCTAACAGGAGACAACCATGACGCAGCAAGCTTTCGCACCCGTCTGCCCGTTGCCGGGCGAATTGGGCTATACCCTGCCCGCCCAGTACTACACGTCGCAGGACATCTTCGAGCAGGAAAAGAAAACCATTTTCGCCCGCAACTGGATCTGCGTGATGCATCGCAGCCAGGTCGCCGCGCCGAACCAGTACGCCACCGCGAGCGTTGCTGGCGAAAACGTGTTCGTCGTGCGGGGACGCGATGGCGTGCTGCGCGGTTTTTACAACGTCTGCCCCCACCGTGCGCACGAGCTGTTCGCGCAAGGCTCAGGCAAGGCGAAGAACGTCATCACTTGCCCCTATCACGCGTGGTCGTTCGGCCTGGACGGCAAACTGATTCACGTACGCAACGCTGAGAACGTGCCAGGCTTCTGCAAGGACAATGCCGGGCTGACGCCGGTGCGCGTAGAGGAATTCTGCGGTTTAATTTTCGTCAACTTGGACATGGACGCCAAGCCGCTTGCTGAGCTGGCCCCCGGCCTGGATGCTGACATCCGCGCGCGCTGCCCCGACGTCGACCGGCTCGTGCCCGCCTATCGGCTCACGTACGAGATGAAAGCCAACTGGAAGGTCGTCGTCGACAACTATCTGGAGTGCCTGCATTGCCAGACGGCACACCCGGCGCTCGTCGAATCCATTAACATGGAGACCTACCGCCACGTCGTGCATGGCATCTATACGAGCCAGGTCGGCCAGACCCGCTCCGGCAGCGAAGCGTTCACCTACGACAGCGCCGCCCCCAACACCGACTTTGCTGCTTACTGGCTGTGGCCGAACGTGACGCTGAACGTCCTGCCGGGCGACGGTAACTACGGCGTCTTCTACATGTTCCCAGTCGATGCCGACACAACAGTTCAGCACTTCGAGTTCTACTTCCGCGATGCCACCCCGACCGAGGAACAGAAGCAGCTGATCGACTACTACAAGAACGTGCTCAAGCCCGAGGACCTGAGCATCGTCGAATCCGTGCAGCGCGGCCTGAAGTCGCGCGGCTACCGCAACGGCCAAGGTCCCCTGCTGGTCAGCGACGACAAGACCTCGGCCATCGGTGAGCACGGCGTACAACACTTCCAGCAAATGGTGCTGGAAGCACTGGCCGGATAAGCCACCATCAACAAATAGAAATGACAGTATGATCAAGACCCAACTCTACATCGACGGCCAGTGGCGGGCCCCGCTCGAGAATGCCTCTCGCGAAATCGTCAACCCCGCCCTCGAAGAAGTGATTGCGCAAGCCGCTGAAGGTACCCGCGCCGATGCACGCCTGGCTATCGCCGCCGCGCGCGCGGCGTTCGACGGTCCCTGGCGCCAGAGCACCATCCGCGAACGCGCCAAACTGCTCAACCGCATCGCCGAACTGGTCGACCGCGACGCTGACGAACTGGCCCGGCTGGAATCGCTCAACACCGGCAAGACGCTCACCGAGAGCAAAACCGACATGGGCGATATCGCAGCCACGTTCCGCTACTTCGCCGGCCTCGTCGCGGCGGAATCCGGCGCCGTCAACGAGGCACCGCACCACGTCATCAGCCGCACCCTGCGCGAGCCCGTGGGCGTCTGTGGCCTGATCACGCCGTGGAACTATCCGCTGCTGCAGGCCGCATGGAAGATCGCGCCCGCGCTCGGCGCTGGCAACACGGTGATTATCAAGCCCAGCAACCTGACGCCGCTGACCACTTGGCACTTCACCCGCCTGATCGATGAACTCGGCCTGCCACCCGGCGTGTTCAACCTGGTCTCTGGCGGCGCGGAAGTCGGCGCCGAACTGGCGGAAAGCCGCGACGTCGACCTGGTGTCGTTCACCGGCGGCGCCGTCGCCGGCGAGAGCATCATGAAGGCGGCCACGGGCAACTTCAAGCGCATCGGCCTGGAACTCGGCGGGAAGAACCCGAACATCGTGTTCGCCGACGCCGACCTCGACGCCGCCGTCGACTACGCCCTGAACGCCGCGTTCTTCCACGCAGGCCAGGTCTGCTCGGCCGGATCGCGCCTCATGATCGAGGACAGCATCTACGACGAGTTCGTCGCACGCCTGGCCGCGCGCCTGCCGCGCATCGTGATCGGCAACGGATTCCATGCCGAGACGCAGATGGGTCCCGTTCAGTCGGCCCACCAGCACGAGAAGATTCTGGGCCTGGTACAAGCCGGTATCGCCGAGGGCGCGCGTCTGGTTTATGGCGGGAAGCGCCCGGCTGGCGAAGTCTACGCGCGTGGCTTCTGGCTCGAGCCCACGTTGCTCGCGGATGTGCGCCCGGATATGCGGATCGCCAAAGAGGAGATCTTCGGCCCGGTCATCACGGCCGAGCGCTTCGTTTCCGAAGAGGAAGCATTGCGCGCCGCCAACGACACGCCGTACGGCCTGGCCGCCGCGGTCTGGACGCGGGATCTCGACAAAGCGAACCGCATGTCGCGCGCGCTGCGTTTCGGCACCGTGTGGGTCAACGACTACCACCCGTATTTCCCGGAAGCGCCGTGGGGTGGCTACAAGGCAAGCGGTATCGGCCGCGAACTGGCGCGCATCGGGCTGGACGAATACACGGAGCTCAAGCACAGCTACATCAACCTCGCCCCGAAAGCCATGGGTTGGTTTGGCGCCTGAGGCGCAGTCCATCAACGAGATAGAGGAGATTCGAATGGACTCGATCCAGGAATATGACTACATCATCGTCGGCGCGGGTTCGGCCGGCTGCGTGCTGGCGTCTCGGCTTACCGAGGATGCGGATGTGACCGTGCTGCTGCTGGAGGCAGGTGGCCCGGACTGGCGCCTGGACTGGCGCACGCAGATGCCGGCGGCACTGGCCTATCCGCTGCAGGGAACGACCTACAACTGGGCGTATGTTACTGAGCCGGAGCCGTACATGAATGGCCGACGCATGACGCAGGGCCGCGGCAAGGGGCTGGGCGGCTCGTCGCTCATCAATGGTATGTGCTACATCCGCGGCAACGCGATGGACTACGACGGCTGGGCGCAGGAAAAGTCGCTGGAAAACTGGAGTTACAGTGATTGCTTGCCGTACTTCCGTAAAGCGGAGACCTACGACAAGGGCGCGAACGACTACCACGGCGGCGACGGCCCGCTGCATGTGACAACACCGACGGCGGACTGCAACCCGCTGTTTACCGCCTTCATCCGCGCTGGCGAGCAGGCCGGCTACCCGGCGACCGACGATCTGAACGGTTACCGCCAGGAAGGCTTCGGCCCAATGGATCGTACGACGACGGCGAACGGACGCCGCTGCAGCACATCGCTGGCCTACCTGGACGTGGCCCGCACCCGTCCCAACCTTACAGTGCAGACGCGCGCACTGGCTGACCGCATCGTGTTCGAACGCCAGCGCGCCGTCGGCGTCGCCTATCTGCAGGGTGACGCGCCGCGCCAGGCACGTGCACGGCGTGAAGTCATCGTCAGTAACGGTGCGATCGCCTCCCCCCAGCTCCTGCTGCGCTCAGGCGTCGGTAATGCAGACGAGCTGCGCGAGATGGGCATCGCCCCGGTCGTCAATTTGAAGGGCGTCGGCGAGAACCTGCAGGATCACCTCGAAATGTACCTGCAGTACGAATGTACCAAGCCGGTTTCGCTGTACCCCGCCCTCAAGTGGTGGAACAAGCCCGCCATCGGCATCGAATGGTACCTGCGCGGTACCGGTATCGCGGCGTCGAACCATTTCGAGGCTGGCGGCTTTATCCGCAGTAGCGACGAATTTGCCTGGCCCAACCTGCAATACCATTTCATCCCGCTGGCGATGAATTACGACGGCAGCAATCCGGTAGAGATGCACGGCTTTCAGTGCCACGTCGGCTCGATGCGCTCGCCCAGTACCGGATACGTCAAACTGGCCAGCCGTGATCCACGGGTCAAGCCACGTCTGCTGTTCAACTACATGTCGCACGATATCGACCGGCGTGAATTCCGTGCTGGCGTGCGCCTCACGCGCGAGATCATCAGCCAACAGGCGATGGACGAGTTCCGCGGGCGTGAGATCAAGCCAGGCATGCAGATCCAGACTGATGAAGAGATCGATGCCTTCGTGCGCGAGCATGCCGAGACCGCGCTACACCCATCGTGCACATGCAAGATGGGCGATGCGTCCGACCCGATGGCGGTGGTGGACAACGATGGCCGTGTCCACGGGACCTACGGCCTGCGTGTCGTCGACGCCTCCATCATGCCGAAGATCGTCACCGGTAACCTGAATGCGCCAACGATCATGATGGCCGAGAAGCTGGCCGATGTAATCCGCGGACGTTCGCCCCTACGGCGTTCCACAGCGCCCTATTTCAAGGCTGCTGTATCAGGTGCTCCAGCGTCGCCACTCACCGCACCCACACCCGCCCCGAACCGGGCCGCCAGGCAAGCGCGCGAACAAGTCCCGCACTAAGTGAGTATCCGCTAAGACAAAGAAGGCCATCCAGCGTCGCCCCGCGAACCGGGAATGGCCTCTAAAGGAGACACCATGCTGCACATCATTTTTGCTCTCAAGCGCGGCCCATGCTGCGCCCTGCCGGCCCTGCTGCTCGTCGCCACCTGCGCGCACGCGCAGTCCGGCGACGGCACCGGCAGCCCCGCTTCGCCTGATGCCGCTTCACCCTCGCTGACAGCCAACGTAGCGCTGACGTCGCAATATGTATCCCGCGGTTTTCGCCAGACCTGGGGCCAGCCGGCCCTCCAGGGTGGCATCGACTATGCGCATCCGAGCGGCTGGTCGGCCGGCACCTGGATGTCCTCGGTGAGCGACAAGTTCATCGAGGGCGGCAGCGTTGAATGGGACCTGTATGCCGGCTATGCAGGTACCGTCGGCGACATAGCTTATGGAGGTCAAATCTATTACTACCGCTACCCCGGCGCCCGGCTCCAGGCATCGCATACCAATTACGACTATGGCGAAATCGCGGCCTCACTCGGATACAAGTGGCTCAGCGCGAAATACTGGTTGACCTACACCCCAGACTACTTCGGCTTTAACAGCAACTCGCTTGGGATCGGTAACGACCTGCACAGCCGCGGTTCGGGCTATGCAGAGCTGAACGGTACCTTCGAGCTGGGCGACGGAGTATCCCTCTTGTTGCACTACGGCCAGGAGCGGGTGCGCAACTTCGCTGCGTACAACTTCCGTGACGCCCGCGTCGCGCTGTCCCGCACCTTCGCGGGCGGCTGGACGCTCACAGGTGCCTGCACACGCGGCTGGGGCCGGACCGACGTGTACGACCGCTACACCACCGGCGCCCGCGATTCCGAGGGCCGGCTCGCCGTGTCGAACCCGCTGCGAATTACGTTCCTGGTCTCAGTGGCAAGGACCTTCTGACTCTCGCATCGCTTTGATTTTTTTTGTTTCAACTATTTGTACTCATGACTTCCCTAAGCCTTACCGACGCGACCGGACTGGTCGGCGTTGCCGCCTATGTCGCAGCCCACTTCGCCGTGCAGGTGCTGCACGCTTCGCCCACCGGGCGCCTGACTGTTGCCCTCAACGTCATCGGCCCCGCCTGCATCCTGGTGTCACTGTCCGGCGCCTTCAACCTGGCTTCCTTCCTGACCCAGGTGTTCTGGCTGGTGCTGACGCTGGCCGGCTGGTGGCGTAAGTGGCGCAACGAGCGCACCGCGCAGGAAAAGGAAGACTCGGCCAGCCCAAGACGCGGCGGCGTCAAAGCAGATCGACAGGTCGCGCTTCACCACAAGTAACCAGAGCGGGCCCCGATCACCAGACCAAGGTGCGAAACAGCACCGCCATATAAATAAAAGACGGCAAACAATGACAAAGGAGACATCTTGCAAACACAGAATAAAGGATTGGCGATAGGCGTGCTCGCGCCCGTCGACCAGGTCCACGAAGCGTCACAACCGAGCGAACACCACGAGCTGAAGCGCACGTTGAGCTGGAAGGATGCCTTCTGGGTCACAAGCGGGGTGCCGGCAGGCGTCCTCTTCACCATCGGCGGAGTATCCTCCACCATCGGTACTCCGGCATGGATCATCTGGATCGCCGCCATTCTTATCGGCTTCGCCCAGAGCTTCGTATATGCGGAAATCTCGACGCTCTATCCCCACAAATCAGGCGGCGCCTCGATCTACGGCGCACTCGGCTGGGTACGGTATAGCAAGATGGTGGCCCCGGTCTCGGTCTGGTGCAACTGGCTAGCCTGGTCACCGATGTTGGCAATGGGTACGAGCCTGGCCGCCGGCTACATGCTGAGCAGCCTGTTCCCGCCCGATTCCGTGATCAATACATGGAAGCTCACGCTGCTGGACCTGAACTTCGTCACCAAAGGGCTGACCCTGCGTGTGAACTCGACCTTTATCCTGGCCACGCTGTTCCTGCTCGTCACCTTCAAGCTGCAACATGCCGGCGCCAGCGCGGCGGCAACCACCCAACGTATCCTCGGCATCGCCTCGCTGACGCCACTGGTCGTCATTGCCCTCGTGCCGCTGATTACGGGCGACATGCCCTCGACAAATTTCCTGCCGTTGCTGCCGCTCACCCACGACGCATCCGGCGCCGCAGTGATGGGCGGCTGGAACGCGGCCGGCATCTCTACCGCAATGGGGGCGATGTTCCTGGCCTGCTGGTCCACCTTCGGCTTTGAAACCGCCGTGTGCTACACGCGGGAATTCAAGGATCCGCAGAAGGACGTGTTCAAGGCCATTTTTTGGTCGGGCGTGCTCTGCCTGTTCATGTTCATCGCGGTGCCGATCGCCTTCCAGGGCGAGCTGGGTCTGGCCGGCATGCTCAAGCCGGAAATCATCGACGGCTCCGGCGTGGGCGCGGCCATGGCCAAGTTCGTAGGCGGCGGTCGAGTGATGTTCAACGTGGTCGTCGTGATGCTCGTGCTAGCCATCCTTCTGATTGTGATGACCTCGATGATGGGCTCATCCCGAACCCTGTACCAGGCGTCGGTGGACGGCTGGCTGCCGCGCTACCTGTCGCACGTGAACGAGCACGGCGCTCCGACCCGCGCCATGTGGACCGACCTGGGGTTCAACCTGATTCTGTTGTTGATGTCGGACTACATGGCGATCTTGTCGGTGTCCAACGTCTGCTACATGATCTTCGTGTTCCTGAACCTGCAGTCCGGCTGGATTCATCGCCTCGATCGTGCCGACTGGCCGCGTGCGTACAGGTGCAAGAATTGGCTGCTCGCGCTGGGTGCGCTGTGCGGCTACATCGACCTCGTGTTCGTCGGCGCTGGCGCCAACTTCCAGGGCGAGCACACTCTGCGCAATGGCCTGCTTACCGCGCTCCTGATCGTGCCAGTGTTCATCTATCGCCACTATGTCCAGGACAAAGGACGTTTCCCCGCATCGATGAAGCGCGATATGGAGTTGCCGTGCGCGAAGGCGGGTGTGCTGCCCTATATCGCGCTCGCGGCAGCCGTTCTCGTGGTTTGGGTGGCGTTCCGTCTCACCGTCATCACCTGACCAACCGCATGGGCAGGCAAGGGCCTGCCCAACCAGCATTGTTTTTCGTATTAGGAGTTGGGCATGAATCAAACGCTACGCGTGCGTGTCAACCGCATTGAACGGCTGGCCGACGGAATCAAACGCTTCACCCTGAAGCGCAGTGACGGGTTGGACCTTCCTGCATTTGAAAGCGGGAGCCATGTCGTGGTCCACCTCGACGGGGGCCGCATCCGCAACGCCTACTCACTGACCAGTGAGCTCGGCAACCTTGGTCACTACCAGATCTGCGTTCGGCGGGAGGAGGCGTCGCGCGGAGGCTCGCGCCTGATGCATGAAACCTTGCGCGAAGGCGATGAACTGCAGATTGGGCTGCCCGCCAACCTGTTCGGCTTGCATCCCGGCGAAGGGAAGCACGTTCTGATCGCCGGCGGCATCGGTATCACGCCGTTCATGACACACATCCAGGCGCTGGCACGCCGCAACGCGTCCTTCGAACTGCACTATTGCTTCCGCAACCGGGGAGCCGCCGCCTGCCTGGACACGCTGTCAGGCTTGCTCGGCCCGGACCAACTGCATCTGTACGAAAGCGATGAGGGGACTCTGCTCGACGTTGCCACACTGATCGCGGCTCAGCCCGGCGACGCCCATGTCTATGTCTGCGGTCCGCAGCCGCTGAACGACGCGGTCGTGGCCGCGGCGCGCTCAGCCGGTTGGGATTCGGCGCGCATTCATTACGAGCAATTCCGCAACGAGGTGGACGCAACCGGCGGCGCTTTCGACGTCACGCTGAGCAAGAGCGGCATGACGCTTCACGTTGGACCAGACGATACGCTGCTGCGGGTGATCGAAAAGGCGGGAATCAAGGTCGACTGCATGTGCCGCGAAGGAATCTGCGGTACGTGCGAGACGGCTATCATCGACGGGCTGGCCGATCACCGCGACAACTACCTGTCGGACGACGAAAAGGCCGCCCAGAAAACCATTATGCTCTGCGTTTCGCGCTGCCTGGGCCCGCGCTTGGTGCTGGACCTGTAAGTGGCTAACGGTGCTGGCGCCGTCAGTCGATCACTGCGCCAGCCACTGTCTTAGTCCTTCCGCAGCACGACGTGCGTTGCGAATTGGGTCGGCACGTGCTCAGTGCAGCGGAATCCCAGACTTGGCAGGTCCACTCCTGCGAACAATGATTCACCGGATCCCAGCAATACCGGGGAGATTGCCAGATGCATCTCGTCGACCAAGCCGGCCCGCAGATACTCCTGAATAGTCGCCACGCCGCCTCCCAGACGCACATCCTTGCCGTTTGCGGCCTGCATCGCTTGATCGTAGGCGGACTTGATGCCGTCGGTGACAAAATAGAAGGTCGTGCCGCCTTTCATCTCCAGCGGAGGACGGGGATGATGGGTCAGCACGAACACGGGCACGTGATACGGGGGCTCCTCGCCCCACCAGCCCTTCCAGCTGTCGTCTGGCCATTGCCCGCGGACCGGGCCGAACATATTCCTGCCCAGGATCCAGGCGCCAAGGTTCGCGAAGCCACGGGCGGCAAAGTCTTCGTCCGGACCGTCCGAACCTTTGGATTCGTCTCCCATCATGCGCTGGAAAGTGCGGGTGCCGCGGAACCACTTGTGCAGCTCGCCCCCGCGCTCACCCATGGGATTCTGCAGGCTCTGGTTGGGTCCTGCTCCATAGCCATCGAGCGACACGGTAAAGCTTCGTACTTTGAGTTCGGACATCACATCTCCCTTTTATGAGCGACCAGGGGTCTGCCGTGTCGCAATCCAAGCCGACCGTGCCTGATGGCCGGGCCTCCTTGTTCAGTTACGAGAAGAATATCACGCGCGCTGACTTGTACCGCTATTTGCGCGCCAGCGGCAACGGTAAGCAGTGTTGCGCCGCAGTGCTGGCTACGTATGCAGCAGCTCGATCATTTCGAAGAAGTGCCAGCGTGAGACGCTTACCAGGTGAAGTCGTCCGGGATCTTGAAATCCGCGTAGGGATCGTCGGCGTCGACCTCGGTGCTGGCCTTGTTGATCCGTACCACGCTCTCGGGGGCGCGCTCGGCGATCTTGTCGGCGATCGCACGCGGCACCAATTCGAAACCACCGTTATAAGCGACGATCGCCAGACGGCCCGCCACCAGATGATCGCGCACCTTGTCCGATACATAAATGCGATCGATCGTGGAGCCGATAGTGAAGTTGTACGCGATGTCGCCGTTGCCCTTGCTCTGGCGGTTCTGCTGGACCATCTGGGCGATCTGGGCGGCGACCGCCTTTTCAGCAGCGGCGGCGTCGCGCTGGGCATTCAACTCGCGTGCCCGCTCGGCCTGTTTGCGCTGGGCCTCGAGTGCGGCCTGGCGCGATTCGTCGACGCTCTGCACGCCGGTACGGCGCTCGATCTTCTGCTGCTTGCTTTTTTCCTGATTGGCCACCTTGGCCTTCTTCTTGTCGATCAGGCCGGCCTTTAATAGTTGCTCTTGCAGGGAAACCATGATTATGCTCTAAAGATAATGACGATATGCCGACCTCGGTAACGTTCGGGCCGGTGCAAGCTGGTCAGCATAGCAGAGATGCCGAGTCCGGCAAACTCGCTGGGCGGACCTCATAAAATTCAAAGTATGTATCACGCGGGATTGCGCCGCCAGCCAGCCCGACGTGCATGCCTAAGACTTATAGACCAGCCAACATTCTTCATTGGCTAAGTCCATGTCTCCCTCCTAAGATCCCAGTGCCAACGCTCAACCGGAGACCGCATGAAATCCCTGCTCACGATGCTCGCCCTGTCCCTGCTGTCGACCTCGGCATCCGCCGCGTTGCCCGAACAGCAGGCTGCCGCGCTGACGCGCCAGTTGCAAGCCATCGTGAGCGACCCCGCAATGCCGCTGGCCAGCCTGTCCGTGGTGGCGATCCGGCATGGCGAGATCGTCTACAGCCAGCAACTGGGCAGCAAGCGGCTGCCCACGGCCACCGCACCAGCCCAGCCGGTCGATGCTAATACCATGTTCCGCATTGCATCGATTTCCAAATTCGTGACCACGCTCGGCACGATGAAGTTGGTCGAGCAAGGCCGCCTGTCGCTTGATGCCGACATCAGCGACTATCTCGGCTACCGCCTGCGCAATCCCAATTTCCCCAACCAGCCGATCACGCTGCGCATGTTGCTCACGCATACTTCATCGCTACGCGACGAAGCCGGCTTCAAATGGGCTGCAAACGTGAACCTCAAGGACGCGCTGTTGCCTGGCGGACGTTTCTACGGCAAAGGCGACATGTGGTCGAAGACCGAGGCGCCCGGCAAGTATTTTGAATACGTCAATTTCAACTGGGGCATCATCGCCACGGTGATGGAGTGCGCCAGCGGCGAACGGTTTGACCGCCTGATGCGCCACCTGATTTTCGATCCGATGCAGCTGAAGGCCGGCTTCTACCTGGCCGATTTCGCGCCCGCCAACATCAACGATGTTGCCACCCTGTACCGCAAGCGCGAAAAGGACGGTAACGAAGTCTGGGACCCGAACGGCCCCTGGGTCGCACAGACGGATGATTTCAGCAATGAGGCGCCAGCTGCACCGCGAGGGCTGGACAGCTACGTGGTCGGCACCAACGGTACTATCTTCGGTCCACAAGGCAGCCTGCGCATCTCGGCCAATGAGCTGGCGCAGATCATGTTGATGCTGATGAACGAGGGCCGCTACGGCGGCAAGCAGATCCTCAAGCCCCAGACGGTCGATAGCATGTTCACCAGGCAGTGGTCTCTGGACAGCAAGAACGGCAACGGCGACAGCGACTACTTCCACGGCCTCTACCATGCCTGGGGCCTGGGCAACCAGCACTTCACCGATGCGAGCGAAATCAGGAACGGGCGCGCCAGCGGCGATCGGTTGGTCGAGGGTGGCGGACTGACGGGAGTGGGCCATCTGGGCTGGTCGTGGGGATTGAACGCCCTGTTCGTGTTCGATCGCCAGAGCAAGAACGGCATGGTCTACGTGAGCAGCGGCGTCGGCGCCAACCCGGAACTGCAGCCAGGCCGGTTCTCGTCCGAGGCGCGCTTCCAGGAGCGCATCACCGATGCGCTGTATCGCGGGGCGATTGTGCCACGCTGAATGGAACGTCCACGCCTCCTGTGGATCCGTCCACATCAGGCATCACCATAGACTGAATCTGCAATGCAGATGTAGGTCTAAGGAGCACCGCAGTGCGTCGTGGGGCGTGCACGTGCGTGGAGATGAGGACGGGATTTGTGGATGCTTGCCAGTAAGCTCATGCGTGCGAGACTGCTCGCCGCGCTTGCCCTGGCATGGCCAGGATTCGTTGCCGTGCTGGGCGGTTGCAACCGTGCGCCGCCCCCGGCCCCGCCACCGCCGCCGCAGGTCACCGTGGCGCTGGTGCGGCGCGCCGCCGTGCCGATTGTGATCGAACTGCCGGGGCGCACGTCCCCGTACCGCGTGGCCCAGGTCCGTGCCCGCGTCGACGGGATTGTGCTCAAGCGCCAATTCATCGAAGGCTCCGACGTGAAGATCGGCCAACGGCTGTACCAGATCGACCCGGCTCCCTACCGCGCAGCGCTGAACAACGCCCGGGCGTCGGTGCTGAAGGCGCAAGCCAATCTGATGGCCCAGCGAGCCCAGGCCGAACGTTACCACGCGCTGATCGCGGCCCAGGCCGTCAGCAAGCAGGATTACGACAACAGCGTATCCGGCCAGGGTCAGGCTGTCGCCGACGTCGCGTCCGCCAGGGCGATGGTCGAGACCGCTCAGATCAACCTTGGCTACACCGATGTCACTGCCCCGATCACGGGACGTGTCGGCATCTCCGCGGTTACCGAGGGCGCCTACGTCCAGGCCAGTGCCGCCACCTTGATGGCGACGATTCAGCAGATCGATCCGATCTATGTGGACCTGACCCAGTCCAGCGTCCAGGCCCTGGCCTTGAGACGGGACGTCGCCAGCGGCAAAGTCAGGCTCTCCGGTCCTGGCCAGCCCAAGGTCGACGTGCTGCTGGAAGACGGCAGCGTCTATCCAATCGCAGGCCAGCTGCAATTTACCGACATCACGGTCGACCAAGGCACCGGATCGGTCACGGTGCGTGCGATCGTGGAAAATCCGCGCCATGTCCTGTTGCCTGGAATGTTCGTGCGGGCGCGGCTGACTGAGGCCGTGAACGAGGATGCCCTGCTGGTCCCGCAGATCGGCGTGACGCGCAATCCGTCCGGTCAAGCCACGGTGCTCGTGGTCGGCCCGGACAAGAAGGTGCAGCTACGCACGGTGCAAGTGAGCAGAACGTACGGCACCGACTGGGTCGTCACGGGCGGTCTGGCCGAAGGCGAGGCGGTGATCGTCGCTGGCATGCAGAAGGCCAAGCCCGGCGCTACGGTACAGGTGACCGACACCATGGCCAACCCGGCCCCGCATACCGACGACGGGCGCTAGCGATGGCGCGCTTTTTTATTGACCGCCCGATCTTCGCGATCGTCATCGCGATCCTGCTTTGTCTATCCGGGATCCTGTCCATCTTGCGCATGCCGATCGAGCAGTATCCGACGATCGCGCCGCCCGCGATCCAGGTCACCACCAACTATCCTGGCGCCTCGGCGGAAACGGTCGAAACCACGGTTGTGCAGGTCATCGAGCAGCAAATGAGCGGGCTCGATCACTTGATCTACATGGCTTCCACCAGCGACGATTTCGGCCAGGGTGTCACCACCCTCACCTTCGCGCCTGGCGCCAATCCTGACATCGCCCAGGTGCAGGTGCAGAACAAGTTGCAGCTGGCCATTCCGCAATTGCCCGCGGAGGTCCAGCAAACTGGCATCCGGGTGACCAAATCGAGCACCTCGTTCCTGCTCGTGCTGGCTTTTGTCTCCACCGACAACAGTATGGCGGCCGTGGACATCGCCAACTACCTCGTGTCGCACGTACAGGACCCACTTAGCCGCGTGGACGGCGTGGGCAACCTGACTGTGTTCGGCACCCAGTACGCGATGCGCATCTGGCTCGATCCCAACAAGTTGAATAACTTCGGTCTGACGCCAGTGGACATCACCAACGCGGTGCAAAGCCAGAACGTGCAAGTCGCGAGCGGGCAGCTCGGCGGGACGCCCCACACCAGCTCACAGCAATTTTCCGCGACGATCACCGAGGCCACCCTGCTGCGCACACCCGCACAGTTCGGCAACATCCTGCTCAAAGTATTGCCCGGCGGCTCACAAGTCCGACTGCGCGATGTCGCACGTGTCGCGCTCGGTGGCGAAAACTACAACCTGCTCACCAAGTTCAACGATCAGCCGGCGGCTGGCCTCGCGGTGCAACTGAGTCCAGGTGCCAATGCCCTGGCCACCAGCAATTTGGTCCACGCGAAGGTCGATTCGCTGGCACGCCACTTCCCGCCGGGGCTGAAGGTCGCGTATCCGATCGATCAAGCGCCTTACATCCGGGCTTCCATGGAGGAAGTGGTCAAGACGCTGCTCGAAGGTATCGCACTGGTGTTCCTGGTCATGCTGCTTTTCCTGCAAAACATCCGCGCCACGCTCATTCCCACCATCGCGGTGCCGGTTGTGCTGCTGGGCACCTTCGCCATCATGAATGCGGCCGGATTTACGATCAACACGCTGTCGCTGTTCGGGCTGGTGCTGGCGATCGGGCTGCTGGTGGACGATGCGATCGTGGTGGTGGAGAACGTCGAGCGCCTGATGACCGAGGAGCACCTGCCGCCGGTGGAGGCGACGCGCAAGGCCATGGGCCAGATCAGTGGCGCACTGGTCGGCGTGGCCACCGTGCTGTCGGCGGTGTTCGTGCCGGTCGCGTTTTCGCCGGGCGCAGTCGGCGCCATCTACCGGCAGTTCTCGCTCACGATCGTCTCGGCCATGCTGTTGTCGGTGTTCGTCGCACTCTCGCTCACGCCGGCGCTGTGCGCCATGATCCTCAAACCCAGCAGCGTGCCACAGCAGGACCGCAAGGGCTTTTTCGGGTGGTTCAACCGGGGCTTCGAACGCGGGCGCGACGGTTACCTGCACGGGGTACGGCGCATCATTGCCCGCCTTTGGCGCTGGATGCTCGTGTACCTCGCCGTGATCGGCGTGGTCGCCTTCCTGTTCCTGCGCCTGCCGTCGGCCTTCCTGCCCGACGAAGACCAGGGCTCGATGTTCGTGCTGGTGCAGACGCCGCCCGGCGCCACCCAGGACCGCACCGGTAAGGTGCTGGAGGATATCAACCACTACCTGGTTACGTCTGAAAAGGCGATGGTCGATTCGATATTCCTGGTCAACGGCTTCAGCTTTACCGGCCGAGGCCAGAACCAGGGCATGGTGTTCATCCGCTTTCGCCCCTTCGACCAGCGCACCACGTCGAACCTGCGGGTGCAGGCGCTGATGGCGCGCATCGGACACCGTTTCGCCGCCTACCAGGACGCGCTCATCGTGCCGATCAATCCTCCACCGATCCGCGAACTGGGCATTGCGTCGGGCTTCGACTTCCAGCTGCAGGACCAGAGCGGCGTCGGGCACCAGCGCTTGCTCCAGGCGCGCAACCAGCTACTCGAGATGGCCAGCCATGATCCGACCCTCGCGCAGGTTCGCCCGTTCGGACTCGAGGACAGCCCGGAGTTCAAGGTCGAGATCGACCGCGAAAAGGCGGAGGCGCTGGGAGTGTCACCCAACATGATCGACCAGAGCTTTTCGATCTCCTGGGCGTCAAGTTTCATCAACTTCTTTCTCGATACGGACGGCCGCATCAAGCGCGTATTTGCCCAGGCCGACGCGCCATACCGCATGGTCCCGGAAGACTTGAACAGCCACTTTGTGCGCAACGCCAACGGCGCGATGGTGCCATTCTCGTCGTTCGCAACCGGCAGGTGGACTTTCGGTTCGCCCAAGCTCGAACGTTATAACGGCGTCTCGTCCTTTGAAATCCAGGGACAGGCAGCGCCCGGCCGCAGTACCGGACAGGCGATCACGGCCATGACCAAGATCGCGCAACAATTGCCCGCAGGCGTGGGCTACGACTGGACCGGCATCTCGCTGCAGCAGATCGCGGCGGGCGCACAGGCGCCGCTGCTGTATGCGCTGTCGATCCTGGTGGTGTTCCTGAGCCTGGCGGCGCTGTACGAAAGCTGGTCGATTCCGCTGTCGGTGATTATGGTGGTGCCGATCGGCGTGCTGGGTTCGCTGACCGCCGCGTGGCTGTCGGGCATGGCGAACGACGTGTACTTCCAGGTGGGCCTCTTGACCACGGTCGGGCTGTCGTCGAAGAACGCTATCCTCATCGTCGAATTTGCCCGCGATCTGGGTGCGGCGGGCCGTACTCCGACGGATGCGGCACTCGAGGCGGCGCACATCCGGCTGCGCCCGATCGTGATGACCTCGCTCGCCTTCGGGCTCGGCGTGTTTCCGCTGGCGATCGCGCGCGGCGCCGGCGCGGCCAGCCAGAACGCGGTCGGCCGCGGTGTGATTGGCGGCATGGTGGCGGCCACCTTCCTCGCCACCTTCATGATTCCGATGTTTTACGTGCTCATTGCCAGTCGGCTACGGCGCAATGCGAAATGACGCCGGTGCGTAATCAAAAGTAGGGTGCGCACCTGTGCGCACGCGGTTCGCGAAGGCCGCGTAGTGGAGCGGCAGCCGCAAGTCAGCAAGCCGTGACCGCGTGCGCACAGGTGCGCACCCTACTTTTGATTACGCACCGGCGTCATTTCGCATTGCGCCGTAGCCGAC
>NZ_SPUM01000094.1 GCF_004614195.1 Massilia horti
ATGTTTCGGCGAGGCATAGTCACGCCTTCGACATGCGGTTGATTCACGTTACGAAAACCCACACTTACCGGTGACAACGCCTTTTGATTCGACCTCTGAGACTGCGGCCGCTACCTGGACCGAGGCGGCGGGCCAATCATTCAGCCACCCGCCGTCCGCTGCCAGCCCCGGCGACCACCTTGCGGAAGAACGCAACCAGCGCAGGGACGTGGTTATCGAAGCAGAACTGGCAACGCTGGTCCCACATGCGCGCTCGCAATCGCCCCATGTTGTCGTGGTCGTGCAACTTGGCGCCCAGTTCCTCGATGCTGTCGTAAAACACGCCGATCCCCAGGCGTCGCGCCAGCGCCTGGGTGGCTACCACCGCCCCGTCGTTCGTGCGCTGAATCAAGGGCAGGCCGGCCATGGCCAGCGTGGCGATGCGCGCGGGGTAGTTCAGGTCGTCCCAGTTGGCGCGCCGGATCTCGCCGCCGTTTTCGCTGGCAAAGGCGTGCAGCCAGCCGGCATCGTAACGCGAAAACTCCGCCACCCAGCGGTCCTGGTCGACGTGCGCGTGCAGGTGCAGGTGGCGCGGCGCCAGGGTGCGGCACTTGGCGATCCATTCGCGCCATTGGCCATGTGTGAAGTCGCCGTAAAAATGCAGGTGCACGCCCTGCCCCGCCAGCTCGGCCATCGTGTGCGGATGCAGGCCGATCGGCCGTCCCGGCACTACCGTATGCACTTCGCCTTCGGTGCTCGACAGCAGCGGCGAGCGCCGCGTGTCGAACCAGTCGCGTTTGGGTAAGTCGCCGTCGAGCACGTGGCAGGGCCGCGAGCGTGACAGTCCGGGCACCACGGTATCGAACCAGTCGCGCATTTCGGGGCTGCTGAAGATGTGCCCGTCGGAGTAACGGAACAGGTCAACCAGCTGCGGCCAGCTGCCTTTTTCAATGCAGATGAATGGCCCTTCCTTGAAATGCCAGACGAAGGGGATGCCGGGCGTGGCCACCAGGACTTCATGCGCAAACGGCACCGCCTGCCAGTTGAGCAAGGCATAGATCAGGTCCGGCTGCACGCGCATGACTGCTTCGCGCCAGTTGTCGTACGGCAGGTCTTCGACATGGCCGAACGGCAGCGGCCCGACCGTGTTGAACCAGTATGGCTGGCGTGTCCACAGGCCGTACAGCGCGTGCCCCTGCTCTTCCAGCGCCAGCACGCGGTCGGCGTTGTAGGCCAGTTCGCCGACCAGCAGGATCTTCAGGCCGTCCTCGGCAAGCGGCGCGTGCGGCCGTTTGCGCGGTGCGCGGTACTGGCCGGGCTCGTCGATCGCATTGCCGACCGAGGTGTGGAAGCGCAGCGGCTGGATCACGCGGTAATGCTGGCGGAACGGGTTGATGCCACCGACAGGCTCTTGCATCAGCTTGTGGCGCTGGTGCGGATGGTCGACCCATTCGCAGGTGACGACGCCGCTCTCCACCACACTGCCCCGGGCGCGCAGGCGCCCCCAGAACAGGCGCTCCAGGTCGTCGGACTCGAGTTCGTCGCGCTCGGTCCATCGGTCTGGGGTGCGCCGGTGCATGCATTGCGCAAGCTGCAGCCAGCCGCCGGGGATCTGGCCGGGGGCGCTGCGGTTGTAGTGATGGCGCACGCCGGAGCACGCCAGCACCGCCTGGGACGCGCGTTCGAGGCAGGCGGCCAGCAGCGCGAGGTGGTCGCGGTAAAAGACGTCATCGCTGGGCAGGTAGGCCACCAACGGTGCGTGGGTCTGCGCCAGCCCGACATTGAGCGCCGCGCCGAGCCCGCTGTTCCTCGCCAGCCGCACATAGCGCAAGCGCGAGTCTGCCAGCCACGGCGCCACTGCCTCCAGGGTGTGGTCGAGCGAGCCGTCGTCGATGACCACCGCCTCCCAGTCGACCAGGCTCTGGGCGAACAGGCTGTGGAGCGCACGGCGGATGAAGTGCGCTTGCTCGAAGGTGGGGATCAGTACGCTGACGCGCGGAACGCTCGTTGAGGCCATGGCTCACCATGCCACCAGGTCGGACACCGATCCGTCTTCGTGCATGCGCCTGATCGCCTGGGCGAACAGCGGAGCACAGCTCACCACGGACAGCCGCGGCGGCAGGCTTTGCCCCGGCCGCCACGGCCCGCCGCTGTCCGTGACCACGATCGCGTCGATGCCAGCGTTGCCCAGCAGTTCGGCCGCACCCGGCTGGAACAGTGCGTGGCTGGCCGCTGCGTACACCTTGCTGGCGCCCTGCTGGCGGCACAGGCGTGCGGCGCGCGCGGTGGTCTGGCCGCTGCTGATCAGGTCGTCATAAATGATGACGGTCTTGCCGCGGACGTCCCCGACCAGCAGCTCGCCGCTGAGCGTGTCGGCCCTGCGATACTTTTCGCAGTAGGCCATGCCGACCTGCGCGTTCAGGCGAGCCGCGAGGCATTTGCGGAACAGGTTGGCCCGCTTGACTCCTCCCGAGTCGGGCGACACGGCGACCACCTCGGTACCCTGCACCAGCGGCGCGAAGTGGCCGGCGAACAGTTGGCAGGCATCCAGGTGGTCGGTGCGGCAGCGAAACGCATTCTGGAATGCGCTGACATTGTGCACGTCGAGAGTCAGCACCGTATCCGTTCCCGCCGCCTCGAACATGGCCGCCACGTAGCGCAGGGTGACCGGATCGCGCGGGTTGGTCCTGGTGTCCTTGCGCGCATAGGCCAGGTACGGCAGCACCGCCGTGATCCGGCCGGCGGCGGCATCGCGCAGTGCGCCGACGAAGAACAGCAGCCGGCACAGCTTGTCGTTGACGCTTTGGGTGCCGTCCCCATGCAGGGACTGCAGCACGTAGACGTCCCGCCCGCGCACATTGGCCAGCGGCCGCGCCTTGTGTTCGCCGTCCTCGAACTCGCGCTCCTCATGCGGGCTCAAGGCCTGCCCGAGTGCGCTCGATACTTCGTCTCCGAACACCCGGCTGGTGTTGAGCGCGAAAAGCTGCAGTGGCGCCTGGGACATGGTGAGACTCATGGGCTTGGCAATTCGGCGGTGTGGAGACGAGCACCAGAATAGAAGCCGCGGCGGCTCGCGCGCTTGCGCGAGATCAGGCGTGCATCAGCCGTTGCCGCACTTCGACCTGCTGGCCCAGCGCCTGCAGCTCCGGTGAAATCGTCACCGGGTACGGCTGCGCCGGGGCGAGCGCGCGCAGTGGCGCGGGCAACCGCTCGAGCTGCAGGCGTACCCGTTCGCGCAGCGTGGCCAGCGGCTCGGGAGCCGCCAGAGGCCGGCCGGCGCGCATCACCGGCACCAGCAAGGGCGTGCCCGCGTCCTGTTCGCCCTCCAGCGCCAGGCAATCGGTCGCGATCTCGCCACGTAAACCGTCGCGCCGGAATACCTGCTTGGCCCCTGGCCAGGTTGCCTTGCCGGTGGAAAGTTTCGACACCGGCCGCCCCGCATAATCGACCAGTTTGTAGGCGCAATCGAGAAACGGCGCGTCGGCCGACGTGTTCATGCGGGTGCCGATGCCGTAGCCCTGGATCGGGGCGCGCGCCTGCTCCAGCGCCTGGACCTGGTATTCGTCCAGGTTGCTGCTGGCGAAAATGGCGATCTCGCGGCAACCGGCGCCATCGAGAATAGCGCGTACTTCCCGCGCGTAGTCGGCCAGGTCGCCGCTGTCGATGCGCACCCCCTCGAACCGGAGCCCGTCCTGTCCAGCCAGGCGCGCGACGAGCCGGGCGGCAGCCTGCACGTCATAGGTGTCGATCAGCAGCGTGGTACGCCCGGGAAAGGTACGCGCATAGGCCGCGAACGCCTCGGCCTCGTTCTGGTGCGCCTGTACGAACGAGTGCGCCATCGTGCCGAACAGCGGAATACCGAAGCGCACACCGGCGGCCACGGTGGCGCTGCCGTCGAACCCGGCGAGGTAGCTGGCCCGCGCCGACAGCAGGGCCGCCTCGGCGCCATGCGCCCGGCGCATGCCGAAATCGACCAGTTGCTTGCCGCGCGCAGCCAGCACCGAGCGCACGGCCTTGGAGGCGATCATGGTCTGGAACTGCAGCAGGTTGATCACGCGGCTCTCGACCAGTTGGGCCTCGCGCAGCGGCGCGCGCACGCGCAGCAGCGGCTCGCCGGGGAACATGATCGTGCCCTCGGGCACGGCGTCGACATCGCCGCCGAAGCGCAGATCGCGCAGCGACTCCAGGAAGCCGGCATCGAAGCGGCCCAGCGCCTGGAGCGATCCGATGTCCTCGGGGGAGAACGCGAGCGTTTGCAGGTATTCGAGCACCTGCTCGAGGCCGGCGGCAACCAGGAAATTGCGGGACTGCGGCAGTGAACGCACGAAAAATTCGAATACCGCCGGCTCGTTCATGCCGCTACGGTAATACGATTGGAGCATGGTCAGTTCGTACAAGTCGGTCAGCAGCACCGACGCGGCTGTGTCCATCGCACCCCCGGGGTCCGTATGCCCCGCTAGCGTACGAAGGCAGTCGCTCGGGTGTTTGAGGCCGCGCAAACAGGCGCGCAAACCATGGGCTGTTGCGAGTGTCGAAGACGCATGCGACAAATTGCCTTGACCCGCGGCGACGCGCTGCTGGTCGTCGACATCCAGAACGATTTCCTGCCCGGCGGCAGCGTGGCCGTGCCGGAAGGCGACCACGTGATTGCACCGGCCGACCAGCTGATCCGGCTCTATCACGAGCACGGCTTTCCGCTATTCTTTACGCGTTGCTGGCATCCGCCCGGTCACTGTTCGTTCCAGGAACGCGGTGGACCGTGGGCGCCGCATTGCATCGCCCACACGCATGGCGCGGCGTTTCCGGATGCGCTGCAGGTGCCGGAAGACGCGGCGATCATCTCGAAGGCGACCGGGCGCGACGAGGACGCGTACTCGGGCTTTCGCGGCACTGCGCTCGCGGAACAGCTGCGCGCGCACGGCGTGCAGCGGCTCGCCGTGCTGGGCCTGGCCACCGATTTTTGCGTCCTCAATACCGTCAGCGATGCGCTCGCCACCGGTTTTCGCGTGATGGTGGTGCAAGACGCGGTGCGCGCGGTGGATGCCAACCCGGGCGACGGCGAGCGCGCGCTCGCCCTGATGGCAGAGCGTGGCGCGCTGCTGGTGCACAGCCGGCCGGCGTCGCTGCTCAACGAGGCGGCGCTGGTCGACCCAGCCGGCGTCGAATCCCAGGACAAGCTGCTCGATCCGCCCGAATGAATCGGCGGCGGGTCCGCTCGTCCGGCCGTTGTTCGCTTCACTGCCAACGCGGGAGCCCGATGCGCCACGCGCGCCACAGCACAAGAACCCACAGCGCAAGCAACCGGGCACCTGCACTGAGCACAATCGATGCCGCGCCGTCGCCGCGGCATGCGGCGCCCGGCCGGCATCCGTACGGCTTATTGAATCTGCAGCTTGCTGCCGCCCGCCGGGGCCCGCTTGGGCAGGGTCAGCTCCAGCACCCCGTCGTTATATTTGGCCTGGGCCTTGGTGTCATCGACCTCCTGTTCAAGCATGATGGTACGGCTCATCTGGCCGTAGTACAGCTCGCTGCGCAGCAGCCGGTTGCCTTCTTTCTGTTCTTGCTCGCGCTTGGTTTCGGCGGTGATCGACACGCGATTGCCGCGCACGTCGACCTTGATGTCATCCTTCTTCACCCCGGGAATTTCGGCCCGGACCGTGTACGTCTGGTCGTTCTCCGTCACCTCCACGTTGATCATCGGCTCGGACTGCTGCAGCTCGCGCAGCATGCCGCGCGGGGTCAGCTCCCGGAAGAGCTCGTCGATTGTGCGCAGGGGATTCAACCGCGAGATATCGCCGAACGGTTCGAAGCGCGTTAGGTTGCTCGCCATCGTATTTCTCCTCAAGTCAGCAAAATTGCATGTGGCGCGGCCCAGTGGACTGCGCTTTTTTTGGACCGTGCTTGGCCGTGCTTGCTCCGGGGGACAATTTGAGGTGCATCAAAGACCCCAGGAGTGCTGGCGCACAGACTGGATACCGATTCCGAGGAGCGCTCCCACCATGTACAAGAGCATTCTGGTGCCGACCGACGGCTCCGAACTGTCGGAACAGGCGGCCGCGGCCGCCATCGACTTCGCCCGCCTGTGCGGGTCGGAGATCATCGCGTTCTCGGTGGCCGAGCCCTATCCGCAGGTGCCAGCGGCGGAAGCCGCGATGGTGATCGATCCCGGCCTCGAAACGCGCACGCTGATGGAATTGGCCCGGCAGAATGTCGAGCAGGTCGCGGCCGCAGCGCGCGCCGCCGGGGTGCCGGTGCGTACCGAGATCGCGCTGTCGGTCGTGCCGTACCAGGAAATCATCGCCGCGGCCAGCAAGTACAACTGCGACCTGATCTTCATGGCATCCCACGGCCGGCGCGGCCTGTCCCGTCTGCTGGCCGGCAGCGTGACCCAGAACGTGCTGGCCTATTCGTCGATCCCGGTCATGGTGCTGCGGCCTGGCGACGCCAAGCGCCTCGAGCGCCACCCGCCCGGCGCCGAGGCTGCCGTGACCTGATAATGGCACCGGTGCGATTCCTCCGCGCGGCCGAACCCGGCCTCGACGCCAAGGTCGCGTTCCTGCGCCATCCGTCCAGCTACCCCGAAGCCACCTACCGGGTCGAAGCACTGGAAACCCACATGTCGTGGGTGTTCCTGCTCGACGACGTCGTCTACAAGCTCAAGAAGCCGGTCTGCTACGAGTTGCAGGATTTCCGCTCGGTGTCCGCACGCCTGCATTTTTGCCAGGAAGAGCTGCGCCTGAACCTGCGCCTGGCGCCGCACGTGTACCTGGGCCTGGTGCCGCTGACGGTCGAGCGCCACCACCTGGCGCTGGCCGGCAAGGGCCGCGTGGTCGACTGGCTGGTCCGGATGTGGCGCCTGCCCGCCGAGCAGATGCTCGACTACGCGATCATGAACCGCAGGCTGCGCGACGGTGACGTGATGCGCCTGGTCGAGCGGCTTGTCGCGTTCTACCTGGCGCTCGCGCCCGAGCCAGTGAGCGCCGAGCGTTACCGCGACCGCTTCCTGGGCCAGCTCACGGCCAGTTCGCGCGAGCTGTCGCAGGGCCGCGAAGATTTGCCCGAAGCACACGTGCAGGCGCTGTGCGAGGCCCAGCTCGCGGCCCTGCGCGCGCTGGGGCCGCTGCTCGACGAACGTGCGCGCACCGGCCGCATCGTCGAGGGACATGGCGACCTGCGCCCCGAACATGTCTATCTCGGCACGCCGCTCGCGGTCATCGACTGCCTCGAGTTCGCGCGCGAGCTGCGCGTGGCGGACATGGCCGATGAACTGGCCTTCCTCGCACTCGAATGCGAGCGCCTGGGCGCCGCCGAGGCTGGCGATGCGATCCTGCGCAGCTACCGTCTGCTGTCGGGTGACGACCCGCCGGCGCCGCTGCTGCATTTTTATCAGAGCTGCCGCGCCAGCACGCGTGCGGTGATCGCGACGCGCCATCTGCTCGATAGTAAGTTCCGCCATTCGCCGCATTGGATTCGAAGGGCCTGTCATTACCTGGAATTGGCGGAGGAGCATATCGCCTGCGCCTGTGCTTGATCGCGGCGTAGGGTGCGCACCTGTGCGCACGCTGTACGGTTGCGGCTAGTTTGCGTTCGCCTGCGCACGCGGCGCGTTGTATGCAAAGGAGCCAACGATATTCAACCGTACCGCGTGCGCACAGGTGCGCACCCTACGACGACCGCTTCACGAGCGCCTGCACAACACGCTCTAAATCGAGTGACTCATCGCTCTCCACCACCAGCACATCGGCCATCTCGTCCGGCGCGAGCGGCTCCTGTACCCGCAATTGCAATTCCAGCACCCGCTCGTCCGCATCCGACGGATCGCCGCCGCGTGCGCTTCGCTCCCGGATTCTCTGCCGCAGCGTGGCCTCGGACGCGCGCACCGAGACCAGCCGCACCGGCACCCCCAGACGCGCACCAAGCGCACGGAACGCGTCGCGTTCGCGCCGCTTCAGGCTGCACGCATCGATCAGCGCGGTCTTCCCGGCACGCACAAGAATCTCTGCGAGTTCGCCCAACCGGTTATAGACGGCGCTAGAGGCCGCCTGACCGTACATCCGCGCCTTCGCATCTGCGTCCGGCCGCGCATGCAGCGCCAGCCCATGCATGCGCTTGCGTTCAACGTCCGAGCGCAGGCGTACCGCCGGCAACAGCTCGGCCAACTGCGCCGCCAGCGCCGACTTTCCGCTGCCCGAAAGGCCGTGCATGACGATGATCGACGGCGCTTCTACGCGCGCGGCCGCAGTCGCCGTCGCCAGCAATGCCGACGCGTTTGCACGGTGCCTGGCGGCGGCTACCGGCTCCACTTGCCCTGCGCGCAGCAGCTCTACCTTCGCCCGCACCAGCGCGCACAGGACCACGTAATATTCGAACACGGCGACGCCTTCGTAGGCGCCGCCGGCTTCCAAATACCGGTCCAACAGCCGCGCCGCCAAGGCCACACGGCCGCGCTGGCGCAGGTCCATGCACGTGAAGGCAAGTTCGTGCGCCACGTCGATCCAGCGCAGCGCCGGGTCGAACTCGATGCAGTCGAATGCGGCAACGTGGCCGTCGAGCGTCAGGATGTTGGCGCAGTGCAGATCACCGTGGCACTCGCGGATCGCGCCGCCGGCCTTGCGGGCGGCGAACAACGGCCAAAGCACCGGCATCGCTTGGCCCCGCCAGTCGCGCAGCGCGACGGCCTGTTCGTGCTGTTGCCCGCGCACCAATTGCAGCAGCGCGTCCATGTTCTGCTCGAATGCCTGGGAGAGCGCCGCCGGCGTCCCCCAACTGCTGGTGCGCGGCGCCTGCTGGTTCGCCTGGTGGAATGCCGACAGTTGCCGCGCCAGGTCATCCACCTCGGCACCGCCGAGCAGTCCGGCCTCGATACGCCAGCTCCACAGCGCCTGCTGGGGAAACGCACGCATGCCCACCACATACTCGATCGGTGCGCTAGCATCGCCCAGCAGCGGTCGCGCCGGCGTGCCCGACACCGGCAGCACCCCCAGATACAGATGTGGCGCCAGGCGGCGGTTCAGGCGCAGCTCTTCCTCGCACAGGTGGCGGCGCAATTCGAGCGTCGAAAAATCGGCAAAGTCGAAGCGCACCGCTTTCTTGAGCTTGTACGCTTCGTCGCCCGCCACCAGCACCCAGGAGATGTGGGTCTCGAACAGTTCCACGCCGCCACGCGCCTGCAGGCTGGCTTGCAGCGCCGACACCAATGTCTTTTGCTCGTCCGAATTGATCTCACATTCCATCGTGGTCGGTCCTGTTTTCGACTGGACCAAGCATAGACGAGGCAACACGACGCCCGATCGCCAATACCACATCTCTGATCCGTCTCAATCGCCGCGCTTCCCGCATGACGCATTGCCCCGCACGCGGGTCAAAACAGGTTCCGCACGCCGGAGAGGGATTCACCATGCCATTCGGACTGAGCCTTGGCCAAACGCTGCCCGAGCAAGACGAGCGCGCACTCGCCACCAAGCATAACGCGGCGCTGGCGCACATGCTGCCGCTATGGGGGCCGCTGTTCGGCGCCACCGTCGTGCTGTTCACGTTGTGGGATTTCTGGATCATGCCGGCCCGGATCGCGCTGACCGCACCGCTGCGCCTGGCCCTCGTGCTGATCGGCTCGATCGCCTATCGCCAGTGGCGCTTGCCCTGGACTCCGGTCCACCGTGCCGGATTCATCTACGCCACCCATGCCAGCGGAATGGTGGCAGGCGCCGCGCTGCTGCCCAACGGCTTGCTGATCGGCCTGGCCGCGATCACGGCCACGCTGTTCCTGGTGTCGCTGGTGGCGTTGCGCCTGTCCACTTTCGTGCTGATCGTGCTGCCGTCCACGCTGCTGCTGATCGTGCTGGGCCTGGGCACCATGTCGCCCTACGGCCTGATCAACACCATCGTGCTCTACCTGTTCGCGGCGGGCATCGCGGCGGCCATGATGGCGGTGCTCGTCGCCTTCCGCCGCCAGGCCTTCCTGTTCGAAAAACAGCTGCTGCACAGCGCCCGCCATGACAGCCTCTCCGGCGCGGCCAACCGCGGCTACCTGAACGAGGCCGGCGCGCGCGAAGTGGCGCTGGCACGGCGCCACAAGCGCCCGCTCGCACTGGCGATGATCGACATCGATCACTTCAAGCGCGTCAACGACATCTATGGCCATGTCGCCGGCGACAACGTGATCCGCGAACTGGCGAACGTCTGCCGCCACAACCTGCGCGAAGGCGACCTGTTCGGCCGCTTCGGCGGCGAGGAATTCGTCTGCGTGATGCCGGAGACCGAGGCCGACCAGGCGTTCGCCTGCGTCGAGCGTATTCGCCGCAGCATCGAGGCCCTGCGCCTGGACACCGGGCGCGGCCCGCTGCAGTTCACCATCAGCACCGGGATCGCGGTGCTCGGCCCGGGCCGCGACCAGTGGGAATCGCTGCTGCAGGAAGCCGACGATGCGCTCTACCAGGCCAAGGGCGGCGGGCGCAACCGGACGCAGGTCGCGGGCGCGCAGCCGCACGACCAGGCCGCGCCATGAACTTCGGGCCACCGCAATTAAAGATGCGCTCACGCCCCGTCGGGCGGGGCCGGGTACGTGATCGTCGCACCAATCACATGCGCGAACGGCGTGAGCGTGTGCGGCTTGCGCTTATTCGGACCCATGATGTGTTCGACGGGGATGCCGCGCACCAGCAACGCATCGGCCACCAGCGAGCGGTGGCAGCGCCACGGCACCGCCTCGGCGCACATCAGGGCGCAGCGCTCCTCCTGCGCCAACTGCACGAGCGCGTCGACGTTGTGCGCGAACTCCTCGGTCTGCATATAGTCGGCATAGCCGCGAAACGAGGCGTTGTGCCAGCCCATGTTGGGCGAATCCTTGTGCGCGTGGCGCAGCCCGCCCAGGCCGGCAATGTGGCGGTAGCCGATCCCCGCCGCCGCGAGCGACGCGGGCAGCGTATCGCGGTTAAATTGCGGATTGTGGCGCGACTTGGGCACCGTTCGGATGTCGAGCACGCACTCGACCTCGTTGCTGCGCAACAGTTCGACGAATTCCTCGATCGGCCGGTCCGAATGGCCGATCGTGCACACGAGCGGTGGTTCCATGCTTGAACTCCTTCGTTTGACAACCATGGTACAGGCCAACCCGGCCGCGCTGGCGCGCGCCAGCGGTGCGCCTGCCCGTGCCAAAGCACACTAGACTTTGTGAACACGTCATCATACCCACGGCAACCATGAGCATCACCGTCAAGAACACCACCGCCCAGACCGGGCGGGTCACGCTGTTTGGCGAACTGCAGGACGGCACCTTCGCCGCCAAGGTCATGGCCGAAACCCAGGTCCCTTACGGCCACTACTGGAAGAACGAAATCGACAAGGTCATGGTCTACATCGAGCCCGATGAGGAGCAGCTCGAGGCGATCCTGGCCGCGCTGAACGACCGGCGCCTGTTGTTCGACAACCTGCAGAATTATGGCGGAGCTACCGGCGGGACGTCCGAGATACCCGTCTAGAGGTAGTTTCAGGCATGCTCATCTTGAAAGGCGCTGTCACCGGTAAGTGTGGCTTTCGTAGGGTGGGCGGGGTAAAGTTGGCCAATGGCCGACTTTACGAACGCCCACGCGTTCAACTAACAGGGAAACTGTTCGGGTATGGCCGTTTATGGTTGAACGCGTGGGCGTTCGGCCGGCCATTGGCCAGCCTCACCCTGCCCACCCTACGTTGACAGCGCCATTTGAAACGACCGCAAGGTCTCGCGGAGGAATCGATGGACCGCACCTCACTCTGGCAAGGCACTGCCGACAAACGCCCCTGCTATCCCACGCTGCAGGGCGAAATTTCGGTCGACGTGGCGATCGTCGGCGCGGGCATCACCGCTCTGACGGCGGCCATGCTGCTGGCCCAGCGCGGCCGCAAGGTCGCGCTGCTCGAATCGCACCGGATCGGCACTGGCACCACCGGCCACGCGACGGGCAACCTGTACGCGCCAGTCGACCTGCGGCTGGCGACAATCGAAGACAAACACGGCACGGATGTGCTGCGCGCGGTGGCCCAGTCGCGTTCAACCGCGGTCGACTTCATCGAACGCACCAGCCAGTCGCTCGCCATTGACTGCGCCTTCACGCGCTGCCCATGGTACCTGCTGGCGTCAAGCGACGAGTTTGACGCGCAGGTCGAACAGGAACTGGCCGCGGCCCAGCGCGCCGGACTGCAAGCCACGCTGGCAGCGGCGCCGCCCGCACCGCTGGCCGCCACGCGCACGGTGCAGGTTGCAAACCAGGCGCAGTTCCAGCCGCTCGACTACGTGCGCCAGCTGGCCCAGCACATCAGCGGCGAACAATGCCTCGTGTTCGAAAATACCCACGTCACCGGCATCGACGACGAACCAGCCACGGTGCACACGCAGGCCGGCAAGGTGCGCTGCAAACAGGTGATCCTTGCCACCCACACGCCGCTCGGCGTTCACCTGGTCCAGTCTGGCCTGGAGGTCGTGCGCGAATACGGGATCGCCTTCCGGCTCGACAGCCTGGCGCCGGACCCCGGCATCTACTGGTCGATCGGCGAACATAACCACTCGGTGCGCACCTTCACCAAAAACGACGAAACCTGGCTGATCGTGGTCGGGGCCGCGCACAAGACCGGCGATGTGGACGATACCGAGCGACGGCACGCCGCGCTGGAAGCGTTCGGGCGGCTGCAGTTCCAGGGCGGCCCGCTGGCCTACCGCTGGTCAGCCCAGCGCTACCGCCCGAAAGACGCGCTGCCTTACATCGGCAAGAACATCGACGCCAACAACACCTGGATCGCCACCGGCTTTTCCGGCGATGGCCTGACCTGGGGCACGCTGGCGGGCATGCTGCTGGCCGACGCGTTGACGGGCACGGAAAACGCCTGGGCGCCGTTGTTCCAGCCGGCGCGGCTCGCAAGCGCGCCACGTCCCAAGGCCTTCGCGAAGGAAACGATGTCACCGCCGCAGCCGAACCTGCTCGCACTTGAGACCGATGTGGCCGAACGCTTTGGCGACCTGCCCGCCTGCGCCAGCCGGCAGGAAGACATCGACGGCAAGCCGGTGGCGGCCTGGCGCGACGACCAGGGCCGGCTGTTCCTGGTCGCCGCCAAATGCACGCACCTGGGTTGCAAGCTGAGGTGGAACGAGGCCGAAACCAGTTGGGACTGCCCTTGCCACGGCAGCCGCTTCCGGCCTGACGGACAGGTGATCGAGGGACCGGCGCTGGCACCGCTCGCGCGCGGCACCGGCCCCGATTGTGATGCCGCGACTCCTCCAGCCTATACCGGCGAAGACTGAGATGCGCCGCGGGATCAGGCAGGCGTAGCCGGGAACAACGTGCGCCTGCCGAACAGCGCCAGCGCGTCGGCCGCAGGCACCGGACGCGAAATGAAATAGCCCTGCACCTCGTCGCAGCCCAGCTCCTGCAGGATCGCGAGCTGCTCGCGCGTCTCCACGCCTTCGGCCACGATCGTCATCCCGATCGCATGGCCGATCGATACGATCGCGCGAAACAGCGACACGTCCGACGCCCCATGGGTCAGCGAACCCGTGAAGGCACGATCGACCTTGAGGCCATCCATGTCCAGCCGCTTGAGCTGCGACAGCGACGAGTAGCCGGTACCAAAGTCGTCGACGTACAGCTTCACCCCCAGCGCCTTGATCGCGGCCACCTCGCCCGCCGCGTTGGTGCCCTGCTGCACGGTGGCCGATTCGGTCACTTCCACTTCCAGCAGCGCCGCATCGATCCCGTACCGCTGCAGGGCGGCGGCGAGCACCGCGCCCACCTGCTGCTGCTCGAGCTGGTACGGGGACACGTTGATCGACACCGGCACCACCGGCACGCCCGCCGCCTGCCACTCGGCCAACTGGCGGCACGCCATGTCGATCACCTGTTCGCCGATCGGCAGAATCAGCCCGGTCGCTTCGGCCACCGGAATGAACGCGTCGGGCGGGACAATGCCGCGCTCCGGATGGTTCCAGCGCACCAGCGCTTCCATGCTGGTCAGTTTGCCGGTCCCGGCATGCACGCGCGGCTGGTAGTACAGCGCCAGGCACCGGTTCTCGACCGCGCGTTTCAGTTCGGCCTGCAAGGTCAGCCGGGTGACCAGGCGTTCCGACAGCCGCGCGTGGAAGAAGCGGTACTGCGACTTGCCATTGCCCTTGGCCGCATACATCGCGATGTCCGCATGCTTGAGCAGTGCCGCGCCATCCTCGCCGTCACGCGGGAACACGCTGATGCCCACCGACGCGCCCAGCGTGTACCGGACGTCATCGCCCAGCACGAACGGTTCGCGCAGCTGCGCGATCACCTGCGCCGCCACCGCGGCGATCTGGCCGTCGCTGCCCGGCGCAGGCAGGATCATGGTGAATTCGTCGCCGCCCAGCCGCACCACCGCCTCGCCGCCGCAATCGCGCAGCACGTCCTTCAGGCGCAGCGCCGCCATGCGCAGCAGCTCGTCGCCGGCCGCGTGGCCCTGGGTGTCGTTCAGGTTCTTGAAGTCGTCCAGGTCGATGAACAGCACCGCCAGCCGCGCGCCCGCTGCGCGCGCTCGCTCGAGCGCGCCCGGCAGGTGCTTCATCAGCCAGAACCGGTTCGGCAGGCTGGTCAGCGGGTCCATGTTCGCCTGCTGCTCCAGTTCCTGCTCCTGGTTCTTGGCGGCGGTAATGTCGCGCAGGGTGACCGACACGCCGGTGCCCGAGCGCGCCAGGCGCCGGTGCAACCACAGCACCGTGCGCGTTTGCGGGTGGGGCACGCGCAACACGTCTTCGTACGCGCCGCGCTCGAACGCCTCCAGGCAAGCCGGGAAGTGATTGTCGAATTCGGCCCCGCCGCGCAGCGTCGACAGGCGCTGGCCGACCAACTGCTCGCGCGGCAGGCCAGCCACGGTGGCGCCGAACTCGTTGCAATCCTGGATCGCGAAATCGACGATCCGCTTGTTCGGGCCGTACACCGGACGCATGATAAAAAAGCCCTCCTCCGCGTTATCGGTCGCCACGCGGTAGGCTGCGGTGAGCTCGCGGCGCCGCACCTTGTGGTAGGCGCTCCACAGCAGGTAAGCGGCCACGCCGGCCATCACCAGCAGCAGCAGGACGGTCGCGAACCAGGCGAACCGCTTCAGTTCCCGTTCGCGCGCGCCGTACGAGCGCATGCGCTGCTCCTCCGACAGCGCGACCACCGCATACAGCGGATAACCCTTGACCTTTTTCCAGGCGATCGCGCGCGGCCGCCCATCCCGGTAGCGGCCGCCGTCCTGCGTGGCGGTACCCGAATCGCCTTTGAGCACGGGCATGACGGCCGCCTTCGCCTCCGGGGGGCCAGCAAGGAAGATGGAGTCAAAGCGATGGACCGCCGCCAGGTCGTCCGGTTCGAGCGATCCGCTGCCCAGTTGCGGCGCAAGGTAGTCGGGCTCGATCGCGACCACCACCACGCCACCGAACCCGCCGTCCGGCTCATCCAGGCGCCGCGAAATCAGCAGCACCTCGCGCCCCAGCCGCAGCCCGATGCGTGGCTGGGCGATCGTCAGGCCCAGGCCAGGATTCATCTCGTGTTCGCGGAAGTACGGGAGCCTGGCCACATTCGTCCTGTTGCTCTTGAACGGCAGCGTGCTGGTCACCGGGTTGCCGGCAGCGTCGACGATCGTGACGATGATGTCCGGCGACGCCGGCAGCAGCCCGGCCTGGCGCTGTCCGTCGAGGTCGCGCGCGCCGCCCGTCTTCTCCCACTGGTACTTCTGGTACAGCATGATGTAGTCGATCTGGCTGATCAGGCGTCCCAGCTGCCCGGCGTAGGCCTGGGCGTCGATGGCCGCGGTTTCGCGAAGCTTGTTGCGGATGTCCTGCCGGTCCTGCTCGACGACGGCAAGCGTCCAGCTCCACACCGCCGCGATCAGCAGTGCGCAAAACACCAGCCACGCCAGCAGCGGGCGCAGGTTTGCGCCAAGCGTGTCAAGCGCGGTCGACACGATCAGGCGCTTCGGGCGGTAGCGAAGTCGGGCCATGGATCAGTACGTGGTGACGTAAATATTTCCCGCTTCCGGGAACGGAGCGCCGCCGAGGCGGCACAGGCGAAAACCGTGGGGCATCCCCGCGAGCAACGATAAGAATCGCGGCGCAGCGATTATCGCTCATTTCCGTACGGAAACAAAATCAGTGTTGCGCGGATCAGCAGCGTAAAGACGGATCAGGGCAGGAAGAGGTGCGGCGGCAGCGAAGGTTCGGAGTGCCTGGGCATTGAGGACGTTGTGGAAAAACAAAAGCACCCGGCCGGCACAGGGAGTGCCGGCCGGGGTGCGGGTTCAGGCAATCATCAGTAGATGGCTTTGCCCGACGCGTCCTTCAGCTGCGCCTTCCATGCGCCTTGGACCAGGCTCACCACCGACGACGGCAGCGGCACATAGTCCAGCTCCGTCGCGGCGGTCTGGCCGTTCTTGAACGACCAGTCGAAGAACTTCAGCACTTCGCGCCCCTTTGCGCCGTCCGCCTGTGCCTTGTGCATCAGGATGTACGAGATGCCGGTAATCGGCCAGCTCGACTTGCCGGCCTGGTCGGTCAGCACCACGGCAAAGCCCGGGGTCTTGGTCCACTCGGCGCCGGCGGCGGCGGCCTTGAACACATCGTCGTCCGGCTGCAGGAAGTTGCCGTCCTTGTTCTTGAGCTGGGTGTGGGTCATCTTGCTCTTCTTGGCGAAGGCCCACTCGACATAACCGATCGAGCCCTTGATGCGCTGCACGTTGGCGGCCACGCCTTCATTGCCCTTGCCGCCCACGCCGGTCGCCCACTTGACCGCGGTGCCCGCGCCGATCTTGCTCTTGAAGTCGGCATTCACCTTCGACAGGTAGTCGGTGAACAGGAACGAAGTGCCCGAGCTGTCCGAGCGGTGCACCACGGTGATCTCGACATCCGGCAGCTTGACGCCAGGATTGAGGGCTGCGATTTCCGCTGCATTCCATTTGGTGATCTTGCCCAGATAGATGTCAGCCAGGACCGGGCCGGTCAGTTTCAGCTGGCCCGGGGCCACGCCGTCCACGTTCACCACGGTGACCACGCCACCGATGATGGCCGGGAACTGCATCAGGCCTTCGGCATCCAGTTCCTCCACCTTGAGCGGCATGTCGGACGCGCCGAAATCGACGGTCTTGGCCTTGATCTGCTTGATGCCGGCGCCCGAGCCGACCGACTGGTAATTCAGGCTGTTGCCGCTGACGGCTTTGTACTGCTCGGCCCACTTGGCATAGATCGGGAACGGGAAGGTTGCGCCCGCACCGGTGATCTCGGCGGCGATCGCCGAGGAAAACGTCAATGCCGCCACTGCGCCCGCTACGATCGTCTTGATCATCTTCATCTGTTCACTTCCTTGGTCTGAATGAGTTGGGATACAACGGCAGAAAGTCTAGCGTGCGAATGTGACCACATTGTGACCAAGAAGTCGAACACGCATCGCTTATGCAAAAACCGGATACCGATCTCGGAAATGATTCGTTTGCAAGGCCTGGCAGCGGGACTAGCCTATGTCGCACTACTTCACTTCTGCCGAGAAAAAACGATGATCAAGAAAAGCCTTGCCGCCCTCCTTGCCGTGAGCGCCCTGCTGCAGCCTGCATTCGCCGCCGATATCAAACTGCTCAACATTTCGTACGACCCCACGCGCGAGCTGTACCAGGACGTGAATGCCGCCTTCGCCAAAGCCTGGAAAGCCAAAAGCGGCGACATCCTGACGATCAAGCAATCGCACGGCGGTTCGGGCAAGCAGGCGCGCTCCGTGATCGACGGGCTGGAAGCGGATGTGGTCACCCTCGGGCTGGCCTACGACATCGACGCGCTGGCCGAGCATGGCCTGCTGGCGCCAAACTGGCAGGCACGGCTTCCACTCAACAGCTCGCCCTATACCTCGACCATCGTGCTTCTGGTTCGCAAGGGCAACCCGAAGAACATCAGGGACTGGAACGACCTGGTTCGCCCTGGCGTTTCCGTCATCACGCCCAACCCCAAGACCTCGGGCGGGGCGCGCTGGAACCATCTGGCCGCATACGGTTATGCGCTGCGCCAGCCGGGCGGCAATGAGGCGAGCGCGAAGGAATTCCTGCGCAAGCTGTACAAGAATGTGCCGGTGCTCGATTCCGGCGCGCGCGGCGCGACCACGACCTTTGTGGAGCGTGGCATCGGCGACGTGCTGATCGCGTGGGAAAACGAAGCGTACCTGGCGATCAAGGAACTGGGTCCGGACAAGTTCGACATCATTGCGCCGTCAGTGAGCATCCTTGCCGAACCGCCGGTCGCGGTGGTCGACAAATTCGCTGACAAGCACAAGACCCGCCAGGTGGCCGAGGCGTACCTGAACTTCCTGTACACCGACGAGGCACAGGCCATCATCGCGAAACACTACTACCGCCCTGCCACCCCGAAAGCGGCCCAGCAATTTGCAAAACAGTTCCCGCAGATCAAACTGTTCACGGTCGCCGATATCGCCGGCAACTGGGCCAGGGCACAGAAGATCCACTTCAGCGATGGCGGATTGTTCGACCAGATTTACGCCACAAGATAATTGCTGTGCCGTGCGATGCCCAGCGTGTCGCGGTCCGCGGCCTGGTTGTAGTCCCGTAGGGTGCGCACCTGTGCGCACGCTGTACAGTTAAGCAGAGTTTGCATCCGCGTGCGCACGGGTCCTCGGCGGCCCCGTGCACCCTACACCCTTTCATGCGTACGCGGGAGCGATGTCAAAACAAAAAAGGGGCGCCCTTCCGGAACGCCCCCTCCTCTCGATCAGGGACCGCCTGGCGGCCCCAAATCAAATCACGGCTTGATCATGAGCTTCTGGATGATCATGGTGCCGCTGATGTTGATGTTCGACAGGCGCAGCAACACCGGCTGATTGATCGCGCCCGGCGGCGTGAACGACGTAGCGCCACTCGGCGAAGCCGTCAGCAGGTTCACCTCGGTGCACACCGAATTGGTGCAAGTGGATCGCGAAGCCGAGGTCGTCACGATGTTTTTCCAGGTCGTGCCGTCGGTGCTGTAGTCGAGCTGGTAGCCGTTCGAGCCGTTGCGGAAGTATTCAAAGCTGAAGTTGCTCAGGCTCGGCAGGTTGAACATCAAGAAGCCCGCAGTCGTTTGCGCTTTGGAGACTTGAATGTTACCAACCAGGCTGGTGGGGCTGCCGGACGTCGGGTTGGTCAGGTCCGAGGTGTACTTGACGGTCGAGCTGGCGCCGGTGCTCGAGCTGCCGTTCTGGCTGGCGCAGATGAACTGCTTGTCGCTGGCCGTAACCATCGTACCGTTGCCCGGACCGTTGGTCGTACCCGGCCAGCTTTCGAAGGTCGCAGGGTCGCCAGTGGCCGACAGGCCCGCCAGGTAGACGCTGGTGTTCGGGCCGCTGGCCGAGGTGGTGCCCAGGCCGGTCAGCGTCACCAACGAGCCGGACGATCCGCCAAACACGTTTTTCAGGGTATCGGCGTCAATCATCACACCGCACGAGCCCGCGATCTGCACCGGCGTGGTACCACCGGCGGAGATGACGGTGGTGGTGGTGCAGTTGGCCGCCGAGGTGCACGAAGCGCCAACGCCCGGTGCCACCGTGTTGACCAGGCTGCCAGCGGCGCTGGCGGTGGTCGACACGACCACCTTGGCCGTACCGCCGTTCGCAGCCAGGCCGGCCGGAATCGTGCAGGTCAGGGTGTTGCCGGAAACGGCGTTGCAGGTCGCGCCGGTCGGCGTGACGATGGGGACGCTGATGCCCGTGGCCGGCAAGGTGTCGGTCAGGGTGATCGGTGCGGTGGTCGCGCCGGTGCCCGAGTTGGTTGCCGTGATGGTCCAGGTGATCGGGGCGCCGATAGCGCCGGTGGTCGCGCTGACGCTGCTGCTCACCGTGACGTTCGGAGCGGCGACCGCAGCGACCGCCGTGGTGGTGGTGCAGGTGGATGCCGATGCGCAGCTTGCGCCCGCGCCCGGTGCGACCGTGTTAACCAGGTTGCCGGCGGCGGTGACCGGCGCCGAGATACGCACGCTCGCCGTCCCGTTGTTGGCCAGGCCCGCAGGGATGCTGCAGGTCAGGGTGTTGCCGGATACCGGGTTGCAGGTCGCGCCAGTCGGGGTGACCGTAACGGCCCCGATGCCGCTGGCCGGCAGCGTGTCGGTCAGGGTGATCGGCGCGGTGGTCACGCCGCCGGTATTGGTGGCGGTGAGGGTCCAGTTAATCGTGTTGCCGATGCTGGTGGACGTCGTGTCGACGCTGGCGGCCACCGTCACGTTCGGCGGGGTCGGGCGCGCGGCGACCGTGGTGGACGAGCTGCAATCGCCGGCCGAGGCGCAGGCGTTGGCGGCGGCGCCCGACGGCGTGACCGAGCTGGTCAGCGTGCTGATCATGGTGGTGGTGCCCGAGAGGACGACCTTTGCGGTGGCGCCAGCCTTCATGCCGGCGTCGATCGTGCAGGTCACCGTGCTGACCACCGGACCGCAGTTCGCGCCAGTGGCCGACACCGAGACCGCGGACAGGTTTCCGGGCACCGTCGCGACCAGGGTCGCGGTGCCTGTGGTGGCGCTGCCGCCGCGGTTGGTGGCCTCGATCGTCCAGGTGACGCGGTCGCCGACGAAGACAGCCGAGCTGTCTACCGTTTCCTTCACGCTCATCGTAGGCGGAGGGCCTGCCGGCTGCTCCTCGGGTTGGCGGTCGCTGCCGCCGCACGCGGCCAGCAGCGCGGGCAGTATGGCCAGCGGCACCGCACATTTAACGAAACGATTCATATGATCTCCTTGTTTTTGGCGTTATGGGCACTTCAATGGATGGACATGGGGGCATTGGCTGCCGGGAAGTCGACGAATGCAGCGCTGCAGTCGTAAGGGGCCGGCGTGGTCGAGCGAAGGTCGAACAACCTCACCTGGTTGGCGCCCTTAACCCCCTGCAGCAGGCTGGCGAACGACACCGGGCCAGGGCCCATCGTCAGCTCGGCATAGGACGGGATTGGCATTGCCAGCTTGGTGTTAACCCAGCCGGGCAGCGAATCGAAGATCACGTTGTCCAGCGTGATCCCGTACAGGAAATTGAACTGGCCCTGCGACTGATAGCCGCGGAACAGCAACTGGGCGCTGGCGCCGTTGTAAATGGAACCGGCGACATCCAGGTAACGGAAGTTCTTGATCGTGACGTTGTGGATGTTTGGGAACTTCTTGTTTGCCGAATCCGACGCGTCGCCGTAGTAGGCGTCCATCACGATCGGCTGCTGCACCCGGCGCACGCACATGCCGTCGACCAGCACGTTCTGCACCTCGCCGCCGCGGCTGTCGTCGGTCTTGATACGGAAACCCGTGGTGGCGTTCATGTCGAAGCCGTCCAGCGCGAGGTCGCGAATGGTGATCCCGTTCATGCCGCTGTCGGTCTCGCTGCCGAGCGACATGCCGTGGGTGAAGTAGAAGCGGTTATGCAGGATCTGCACGTTGGTCATCGGCCCGGTCGTGCTGTTGTGCGACTTGAGCGCGACACCGTCGTCGCCGGTGCTGATGTGGTTAAATGCGAGCAGGATGTTCTGCGATTGGCCCGGATCGATGCCGTCCGTGTTCTTGACGGTCGCCGGAGTAAAGCAGGTGCTTGGCGTGGTCAGGTTCGGCGCGCCGGATACCACGGGCGTGCTGTTGCCAGGGCACTTGTAGCCCGCGACCGAATACTCGAGCGAAGGAGTCAGGAGCTTGGTGCCCCAGGCGGTGAAGCCGTTGGTGCCGCTGGAGACCACATGGAACTTCGGCGCGTTCTGCAGGGTGATGCGATACAGGCTGAAGTTGCTGCCGTTATTGACCTGGATGAGGCGCGGATTGTTTTGGCTAAAGTTGCTCATGGTCTTGGTGAGCGCGCCCACATCCCACCACGTCAGCTTGTTGGCATACAGGCCCGAGGTGAGGACAGCGCCGCCGCGGCCATCGATGACGCCTTCGCCAACCACGCCGTTGTTGTTTGGCGTGGTCGTGATCAGCGCACTGCAACCGTTGTCGCTGCTGGCACCTTCGCCGCAGTTGTTCTTGCCTGCGATCTGGAAGTCGGACGGCTTGCGCGAGGCGAACAGAGTTACGCCTTTATCGACCCACAAGGTGACCGTACCCGCCAGCGCGATCGGGCCGGACAGGAAGGCGTTCTCGCCCTGGCTGCCCACGACCAGTTTCACCGCCTGGCCAGCCGGGCAGGCATTGATCGCGGCCTGGATACGTGCGGTATCCGGCTGCGAATTGGCCGGCGGCGCGTCAACAGCGTCGTCAAGCAGGCCGCGGGTGTTCTTGCGCAGGGTTGCATTCACGGTCGCGCAGACCGTGGCCGGAAGCGAAGGCTCCTTGCCCTGCACGGCAGGGTCCGATTGCGCCGAGGCTGGCCATGAGCCAGCTGTGCTTGACGATGGCGGCGGCAGCGGGGGCGGCGGCGTGGGAATCGTGTTCCCGCCGGTTCCGCTGCCGGGGCCGGCAGCGGTATCGTGGGCACCACCTCCTCCACAGGCAACCAAGGCCAGGCTGGCGGCAAGGCCCAGCAGGCAGGTTTTCGCATGGCGGGTGCCAACGACTGATAACTTTTCCACTACAAAATCTCCTCTGTTTTATACCTGGTCCGCCAATGTCCGCCGGGCGCGTTTTTTATGCCCCACACGCGGTCGGCCAACCGCTTCGCGTCACAACGCGATGCGGGTGGCCGCACATTGCACAGATGAAAAGCTGATATATTCTGTGATATATCAGATTTGAAATAGTTTTAACAGATGAGATTGCTGCGTGTCAATAAAGATTGCAGGGCGAGGGCATCAACATCAGGCCTATGTCGCCCTCTGGCGACACCTCCGTGCGCCCATTGACTTTGGTCGCAAGCCTCGGAAAGATAACCACTCGACAAAAAGCCCCGGCAGGAATATCGGGGCTTTTTGAGTGGAACGCAGGGTGGACAAACTTATTCGAACAGGCCGTCCGTTAAAAAGGCGCTGTCACAGGTGAAGTTCAACTAACAGGGAACCTGTTCGGGTATAACCGGCCATCGCTGAACGCGTGGGCGTTCGGCCGGCCACTGGCCAGCCTCACCCTGCCCACCCTACGCCCCCAGCTAACGGTGAATGCGCGCCTAACCGTGCCCGCTCGCCACCGGCTGCATGCGCCAACTTTGCCGCCGGTCGTTAATCGCGCGCTGCGCCATTTCGTACCCTGCCTGCACATTATTGGCGATGCTCGTCATCGAAAAGTCGTAATCTTTTGACGCCGATTCGCCTTCGCTCCCCTCGCGCGTAATCCGCGTAATGTCCAGCTTCGCATCGTCATCTCCCATCAACTGAATGTAAATGGGCCATTGGCGGACCTGTTCCGCCCAGCCGGGATCGACTGCGACCGAGAGAATGGCGCCAACCAGTTTGCGAAAATCGCTGACCAGGGACTGTTCCATGCTGTCGCGGCGAATGCGCTCGGTATAGACGATCTCATCGCGCCTGCCCACCACTTCCACCAGGTTCGTGGGCAGCGCTTTTTTGTTGGGAAACAGGTCGACAATAAAAATCTGCTTACGCCCGGCGCCGCAGCGCTCGAGCACCAGTTCGAGGGGCGAGTTGCTCATGATGCCGCCATCCCAGTAGTGCTTGCCGTCGATAGTGGTCCAGGGGAAGCCCGGCGGCAGGCTGCCGCTGGCAAGGATGTGATCGGGCGTGAGGTGGTCAACATAACTGTCGAATACTTCGAGCCGCGCGGTTTCCACATTGACCGCGCTGACCAGCAGCCGCACCGGGCTCGATTCCAAAAAATTGAAATCGACATACTTACCCAGCAGTTCCTTGACTGGCGTGGGATCGTACAGGCTCGTCCAAAAGACCTGGGCCGGCACATTGAATTGCGGAGTAGCCCAGCGCGGCCGAAAGAAGGACGGCACCCCAAAGGCCAAGGCCTGCCATGATGCCAAAAGCCTGCGCGACTGCTCATCGGGCAAATCCAGCGCCAGCATCGACAACTCCTGCCAAAAAGCTTCCAGCGCTTTGCCGGCATTGCGTGGATTGGCCGCGATGATGGCACCGTTGAAAGCGCCGATCGACACGCCTGCCACAATATCCGGATAGACGCCTTCGTCTTCCAGCGCGTGTACGACGCCGCATTCGAAAGCGCCGAGCGCGCCGCCACCTTGCAATATGATGGCGGTCTGGCTCGGGATGCGCATCAGCGAAAACCCCGGCTTGCCTAACTGGTCCTTCGCCCAGCCAAGATTGGTGCGATACCGAATCAGCGATTCGATGGCCCGCGTCTCCTTGGCCGGACGGCCAGCCGAAAACAAGGCGCGGGGCACGTCGTTCTTCAAATACAGCAGCGCATACGATTTGGCGCGCAGCGAGCCCAGGGCAGCGTAGTCGCTGGTCTCTTCCAGCATTCCGAGAAACTGGAAACCGAAATCGAACAGCTGGCATGAAAAATACGGCACCTCGTCGTACGGCAGGCGCAAATCCAGCATGTTCTTGGCCGCCACCCGCCCCTGTTTTAGCGCGTTGTCCCAATGCTCGATGCGCCGGCGCACGCCAAAAACCCTGTCAAAGAAATTGGCGACATCGCCAGCGGCGAAAATGTTCCGGTCACTTGTCCGCAAGTGCTGATCGACACAGATACCGTTATCCAGCGCAAGGCCGCTACCGGCGAGGAACTCCACATCGGGCGCAGCGCCTATGCCAATGGCGGCAAAGTCGCAAGGCAAAATGCGCCCTGCTTGGGTGACCACCGATTCAATTCGGCCATTGCCACGGAATTCGGCGACCGTATCGTCCAGGATAATCTCGATCGCCTTGTGCGTGTACATTTCTTGCACATATGCGCTGACCTCAGGCGCGCGCAGTTTTTCGAACAGGACGTGTCGCAGCGCGAGCAGGCTAACCTGCAAACCGCGCTGAACGAATGTAGCCGCCAATTCCAGGCCGAGAAAACCTCCGCCAACCACCACGACGCGCTTGGCTTCACTTGCGGCACGCTTGATTGTCCATGCATCGACCAGGCTCCGTAAATAGTGGATTCCAGCAAGCTCGCACCCGGGCACGCTGAGCCGTACCGGCCGCGAGCCAGTGGCGATGAGGAGCTTGCCGTAATGGACCGGGCCAGACCGGTCGGTATGGACGAGCTGGCGTTGCGGGTCGACAGCAAGCACACGCGTACCGAGCATGACGTGGATGGCGTGCTCGAGGTAGTAGTCGGCACTGAGCACCAGCGGTATTGCGGGCGAATCGGCAAGCTGGAAGGTCGTCGACAACGGGGGCCGGTGGTATGGGAGTTCCTGCTCGTCGGTAACAATCACGATGGAACCTTCCGCGCCTTCATGGCGCAGCGTTTCCGCAGCCGTGGCGCTGGCCACGCCGCCACCTACCAGCAGGAAATCAACATGCTGGTGCTCATCATCTTGACGTTTGTTCACGGAAAGAGCCCTCTTCTGTGCCGATTTGGCTATGACCATGCCCATCGACACAAAATCCGCGAACAATCCGACGCAAAACAGCACGTCGTTCCCGCGCAGGCGGGAACGACGAATTCGGAGCTAACTAAATTGTGCAAGCTGAACAATGCGCAGAGTCCAGCTCGTTTTCAATAGCTGCGTATCCTTACCTTCAACACCACCGGCGTCGCAGGCAGGTTCAGGCCGTAATCGGTCTGGTCACCGTTCCAGTTGCGCTCCATCGTCCATTTGCCGCTGGCGTCAAACTGCCCTTCCTCCACGCGCGCCCACATCGCCGGCTAGCCTGGATTTACTTGCGAAAGGACCTATTGGGCTGGCAATCGGTCAACCATCTGTTTGACGGCCTCGCGCATATCGATCTCCCCTGCCATATGCCTGCGCCAGGCTGAGTTAATGACAGGCATGAATGGCGCCCAGTAGCCGGTGTAAAGACCGCGTTTGTCAGCGTAAGTCTCATACCCCGGTTTACCGTGACGTGCGAGAACATCATGAGTGGCTGCGCCGACGGTATAGAACTGCACAACGTGCCAAAGATCGGAGTCGGGGTTGCGGCCGGTGTTCTTCAGATGCGTGTCGATCGCTTCCTCTAATGGCTCTGTTACTGTCGTGTGAGTTGCTTCGTGATATAGCATCTCCAGTGATGCAAAATCTTGATAGTCAACGCGAGCGCTGGGCATCACTATCTGTTCATCGGTGTATGCCCCCTGGCGGCTGCCGGTATCGAAAACCACATCGGTCCGAATTGGCCCCGAAGGAAACGGCGCCTCCATGTCACGTTCGACAGCAGCTTGTATCTCTGCCCCGTATGCAGCATCAAGGTCACTCGCACGTGCGATCCATGCGCGGTTGCTTTTATCATGCACTGGCCAAAGGTCCTTGGCATAAATGGGAGCAGCTTCGGCAAGTACTGCTGCAAGAGCGGGTGGAAGACCGAGGCCAGTGATATCCGACCTGGTGTCATCGACGGACAGGGCGCGCTTGATACTGATCATCGTGGGATCTTCCCTTATTCCAAGCAACGCATAGTTTGCACGGTAAAAGTCTATTGCCTTACTTAGCGTGCGCATTTCGTTCTCGGTGGGAGTGATCTGCCAGACGACATTGGAAAGCTTATCCTTGTGAACCGCCATGTCACAAAGGAAGTGATGCAGGTTCATCAGGAACGCGCTGTGAAAGGAGAACGTCACGCGATGCGCTGGCGCCGCGCTATCCGTACCAGGCAAGCCGGCTGATGCTGCTCCGCTAGCAGTCAGGAAGATCAGAGCGAGGGCAACAAGCTTCTTCATCATGGTCCTTTTGTTGGCTAAAGCACTCAGCGAGGTTCCTGACGGGTAACCATGTTCTGCAGGCGGTTCTGATTGATCGGGAACCGCTTACCGAATGCGTCAGGTCCACCAAAGGTCCAATCACAAACGACGGGATCGGTTCCCTTCCCTGTCGCGTGGCACAACTGGGTTTCCCGCCCGCGCCATGAATTCGGACCATCGCCGACCGTTACGCGCATCACCGAAGGACGCTCGTAGCAGTTTTCACCGAAAACCACGTCCGACAAAAACTGGTCGCCGGCACGCGTCACTGTCAAATGGACTTCCGGATTGCCTCCGCACACTCCATTCGATGTCGGGCCTTGGTCGGCTGAAATGGTGTAAGTAACCCCGCCTAGGTCGCATGAGAATTCGAGGCCGTGCGGATCGTGAAAACCGTCCCTTGCAAGAGGCGCAGTTCGCGCGTCCAACCCTTTCGGATCGCGGGCAACGCTGTCGTGCAGACCGCGATATTCCACGTCGAGCAAGCCAACCTCCGGGATGCAGGAAATTCGCACGAAGTCTTTCATCGTATCGGCATTCGCCACGCGAAACAGCATCAAACCGAACAGCAACGCGAATACGACCAGCTTCTTCATCATGGCATCTCGTCGAGGAAGTTAAGAAGACAACAGAATAGCGATTTTGGCGCCGAAAAAATGCGCGGTTTATCACGACGGGGAAAACATATTCTCCGCCCGTCAATACACCGCCTGTTAGCGATATCATCTTTCGAGGGCAGTATGGCCTAAACTGGAACACATTGCTAATCCAGGCGAAATCTTTCGTTACGCCAAAGCGCCTGGGCGCGTGGGACAAGCTGGCCCTGCAAGCCGGCGAAAGCCGCGACACCAGCGTAACCATCGATCCGCGCACGCTGGCGGTGTTCGATGCCAAAACCAACAAATGGAAGATCGCCGCTGGCGATTACACCATTACCCTGGCCGAAGCGGCGGATTCGCCGGTGACCTCGGTAAAGGTGCGCTTGCCGGCACGCGAGTTCGCCACTGGCGGGCGCTAGGGTGAGGCACTACTGTCGTTTCAGCTCAAAGCTCGTGCGGAGGGGAAGTTCAACGTTCCGTACGACATCTCGAAGCATCACTTCAACTACCCATGTGCCAGGCGGATCATCGGGATCACCCGAGAAGGCGACCGCCTGTGTCGACAACCGCAGCGCGTAAGGGATTCCTTCCATCGTTCCTGCAGCGCAGATCGCATCCTTCCGTTCAAAGGAAACCTTGCCGGTGGGCGCCACTACCCGAAGGTCGCACCGCACATTCGCGTTGCCCTGTTGGTCAAGCTTCGGATTGGCAAAGATTGGGAGAATGTAGATTTTCTTGCCGTAGGGGACCGCGTCCGCCTTATTAAAACTCGGCGTGGTGTCGGGAGACGTGTTCCATTTTTTCTCCCAGTCGTCATCCGTCGTCGCCAGCAGCCAACCGGAAAAGTCATCCCTGGACTTCATCGACACAGTCTCGCCGATGAGTTTGCCGGCACTGTCACGCCAGCCTGTTTTTCCCTCTTCAGTCGCCTTGATTTTAAAGGTCCATTGGTCGGCCTCCGAGCGAGTGAATTCATATTTCTCCGGCATTGCTTTGGCAAGAATGGCGGATAACCAGACTTGCTCTGGTTGGGTTAACGCTCCTAAAAAGTAAGTCTGCTCGAGAATTTCGCCAACACGACGATGTTGTCGTGCATTGGATTCCAGGGACCACGCCGCCGCTTTGAACACGGCCTCAAGAACCGCATCGTTGCGGTCCTTCTCTGTCTTTTCGGACTTTGCATATCGATCAAGCGCGCCGGAATACTTATCGTAATTGAGTGCTGCAACGATACGCCTGACTGGCGCGGCCTCGCCAGTCGCGAAAAAGTCGGCCCAAAACATGTCCAAAACTGTCGGGTTATTCGGCTCAAGGGCACTGATGTCAACCGGCTTCCCTCGGTACTTTTCAGCGTCTGGCTGACGGCCAAGATAGGCTTGCGCTTCTTTTGTGCCAGACAGGCTCGCTGCAAACAGCAGCGACTCGCGGTCGCCTCCCTTCAGATCAGAGAGTTGACCAAGCCAACCATCGACTTGCGCCGGATTCGCGGCCATGACTCTGGCCAGGAATACCGAAATCATAGAGGCACTCTGCGGATTGGAGAGATATCCCGATTTACTCAGTGCCTTGACCTCCGTGACAAAGCGTTCTGGCGTCGGATGCTCGTAGTAATGAGAGAGCCAGTCTCCGGCAAATGCAGGTTGCACTACGGACATAAGCATGACTGCGAGAAGACATATGAGGCGCATGGAGGTTGATCCGCGTCGGGAATGTTGTTAAGAGCGTCCAGTGTAGGTCTAGCTTGCCTTAATAGCAACAACCTCCGGCTTTTCCCGGACCGCTCAACTTCGTGAGCAAGGCTGAGCCAAACATTGTCCCGAAAGAAAGAGAGGGTTAGCATGAGGCCGCATCGTTTCCCGAGTTCAGCAGGTGGCGACAAGTGACGTTGTAGTGGCTGACACTGGCTGACTCACCCGATTCATCGTTTTGTACTGAGTGAGTATGCTGAAAACACTTTTTCTCTCGTCGCAGCGTCGCGCCAGCCTGTCCCGTGTTTCGCAATTCGCAATCGTAGGCGCCGCCGGGGCCGCTTTTGCTGTAAGTCCGCTGGCGCAGGAACTGGGCATTCCCCAGGCATCCGGCGCCAGCCGCCAGGCGACGCAGGCCCAGGCGGCAGCCAAGGATGCTCCGGTATTCCTGATGTCGAGCTTCATGGCGACGTCGGAGAACAAGTTGAGCATGCTCACCTCGACCGATGGCATCCATTTCACCACGCTGGCCTCCGAGGCCTACACGCCGCCCAATGGCCTGCTGCGCGATCCATCGATCATCCGCCACACGGACGGCAATTATTACGTGGTCTACACCACCGGCTGGGATGGCGCGCAATTCGGCATTGCCCGCTCCAGTGATCTGAAACACTGGCAGTTTGTCCGCAATGTGCCGATCGCCCGCTCGGGCACCACCAACACTTGGGCGCCTGAATGGTTCCGCGACAAGGACGGCTCGCTCAAGGTTGTCGTTTCCCTTTCGTCCGGGGGCAAAAAAGGCCCGTTCGGCGCTTATGTCCTCGAGCCCAATGCCGACTTCACCAAATGGTCGGCGCCCAAGCCCATGCAGGGATTGCAGGACAACTTTATCGATACGTTTGTCGTCTCAACCGACAAGGGCTACACCGCCTTCATCAAAAACGAAAGCACCCGCTTCGTCGAACTGGCCACCGCCACTTCGCTGCTCGGACCGTGGACTGTCGAGAAAAAAGGCGACTGGGCCGGCTGGGGCGGTCCACTGGAAGGCCAGGCCATGGTCCAACTGCCGGGCGGCGGTTGGCGCATTTATTTTGACGATTACACGACCAAACGGTACTGGTATTCCGACAGCCATGACGGCTTCCAGACCTGGTCGCCGAAAAAAGAGCTGGGCGGCGTATCGGGCGTGGTACGCCATTTCACGGTGTTGAATGAAGACCGCCAGGCCTTTGCCGCCGCCACCAAACCGAAGGGGCAGCCAAAACAGGTGGCCTGGGATGAGCATTCCTTGACCGTCGATGGCAAGCGCATCGTCATCTGGTCGGGTGAAATGCATCCATTCCGCCTGCCCAATCCGTCGTTGTGGCGCGATGTGATCCAGAAGATGAAAGCAACCGGCTTTAACGCCGTGGCCTTCTATTTCGACTGGGGTTACCACTCGCCGGCGCCTGGCGTCTATGACTTTTCGAATGTGCGCAATGTCGAACGCGTGCTGGAGATTGCCGAGGAAGAAGGCATGTACGTCATCGCCCGCACCGGGCCGTATGTCAATGCCGAACTATCCGGCGGCGGGTATCCGGGCTGGATGTTCAGGAACCGCGCGGAGGCCCGTACCGACGATCCGGCCTATCTGGTAGCCGTCGATGAGTGGATGACCCAGATAAATGCCATCATCGCCCGTCACCAGATCACGATTGGTGCCGGCAATGTGATCGCATACCAGCTTGAAAACGAACTGGGCAAGGTCGAACCCAAGCACGCGCGCCAGATGGATCACCTTGCCAAAAAGGCGCGCGCAGACGGCATTACCGTCCCCTTCTTCCATAACGCCGCCGGACGCTTGCCGGACTGGACGCCGAAGAATTCGACCGCGCCCTGGGCCAATCCAGGGCCGACCGATTTGTATGCCTTTGACGGTTATCCCGGAGGCACCTGCAATGTCCACGCCGACCCTCGGGGTCCGAACAGGGCGCCCGATTGGGGCATCTATGGCCAGAATCCGGGCAAGATCGGCGCGCTGTCCTCCCCGGGTACGCCGGGCTTTGCAGCCGAACTGGGTGGCGGCTGGTTTGATTACTGGGGCTCGAACGGCACCTACAACTGCACCGCCGAGCGCCAGGGCAAGGGTTATCAGCGCGTCTTTTATGGCACCAACCTGATCAACCGCATCACCATCCACAATATCTACATGACCTTCGGCGGCACCTCGTGGGGATGGCTGGGAGGGCCCGTCGTTTACACCTCATACGATTATGGCGCTGCCATTTCAGAAGACCGCGGCCTGCGCCCCAAGGCGTACGCGCTCAAGCAACAAGGCATGTTCGTGCAAGCGGCCGAACAGGTGCTGGCCCAGATGGAAAAGGGAGAACCGATCAAGACCTCGTCCGACAAGGTCAAGGTCTATCACAACATCAACCCGACACTCGGCACGCATATCCTGTTTGCCGTACACAGCCCGTCCGACCGCCTGACCGACGACAGCTTTACCTTCGACCTGTCCTCTAAGGATGGCAGCTACAAGATTCCAATGCGCCTTAACGGCCAGGATGGCAAGATGCTGCTGGCCTCCTACGACTTGGAACGGCAGCATCTGGTCTATTCGACCTCGGAAATCCAGACCCACTTCAGCAATGGCGAACGCGACATCGCGCTGCTCCATGGTCGGGACGGCGAGCAAGGAGAAACCCTTCTGCGCTATTCGAGCGCTCCCAAAGTTGAAGTCCTGTCAGGCAAAGTGGCGTCGCAATACGACCCTAAAACGGGCGACCTCAAGCTGACGTATGTGCACGACGGTCTGGCGCGCGTACGCATCTCGGGCGGCCAGCGCGCCCCGCTGCTACTGCTCTTGGCCGACGAAAAGACCAGCTTCAATTTCTGGTCGCAGAAAACAGCGGCCGGCCAGGTGCTCCAGTTAAGCCCGGCCCTGGTCCGCTCGGCCAAAATCAGCGGCGGCAAACTGGACCTGCTGGGCGATACATCACAGAACAGCGAATTCGAAATCTGGGGAACAGCCTTCTCTTCGGTGAGTTTCAACGGACAGGCCCTGAGCCTGAAGTCACAGCCCGATGGAAGCGTTAAGACAAGCGTCGTCAAAGGCCCCGATTCATTCACCCTGCCAGACTTGGGAAGCCTGGCCTGGACGCGGCGCATGGACAGCCTGGAAGCCAATGCCGACTTCGACGATTCGAGCTGGATTGTTGCCGATCACCGCGCCTCGGCGGCTCAGACCTGGACCCTGCCCGAGCGCGGCCAGCCGACGCTTTCAATGAGCGATTACGGTTTTCACCATGGCGACGTGTGGTACCGCGGCCGAATCAACATTGCCGATCCCCGCACCAATCAACTCGAGCTGTTTTATGGCGCCGGCGGGGCCGGCATGATTCAGGTTTGGATCGACGGCAAATTCGTGGGACAGCATGAGCTCGATGTGGGCCGCTCCTTCCCCGAAACCACCGACAGCGTGAAACTGGCGCTTGGCGATCTGACGCCAGGCCAGCACGTCATTGCGGTCATGGTGCGCAATAATTCGCACAACTGGAACCTGATGGCCGACGATTATCATCGCGAAGCGCGGGGCCTGATCGCGGCATCACTCACATTGAAAGGCGGTAACCGATTCGCGGTGCCGATTCAGTGGCGCATCCAGGGTAACAAGGGCGGCGAGGCCATCGCCGACCTCGTGCGCGGACCAATGAACAATGGCGGCCTGTACGGCGAGCGGGCCGGCTGGTACTTGCCGGGCAAGGTCAAGGACGCAGGCTCGACCCAGGCAAAAACCGGCGATGTCCCGCCGGCACCGGGCACCTATTGGCTGCGCACCAGCTTTACGCTCGACCTGCCAAAGGGCCACGACATCCAGCTTGGCCTCGCGTTCGGCGATACCACAAAGCCGCGCTCGGAACGTGAAAATCGCGCACTCATTTTCGTCAACGGCTGGAACATGGGCCAGTTCATCGCGCACATCGGGCCGCAGCGTACCTTCGTCATCCCGCCGGGCATCCTCAATCCTAACGGCGAGAATACGATTGCCTTGGCGGTGACCACGGATGGCAAGCCGGAAAACGCGCTGGAGCCCGTCAAGCTGGTCAACCTGCGCACAGCGCGCGGAGGCGTGCCGCTGGAAATCATGCCGGCTTCCAGCAATCTGCAGCGATAAGGCCCGCTCCCTCGGTCATCGTGATCGGCCGAGGGAGCGCAATTTCGAGACCGGCAGAATTGGGCGCGACGAATTCGCAGCGATAACCTGTCCCATTGCGCGGCCAACCTTTTCTTTGGAGGATACGTGAAACACTCGCGTCAACCGTAGGTTGGCCTGTTCCGGCCGGCGGCCGCCCCCTGGACCATCCCGTTGCTGGGCATCGTGCGCGCTAAACCAGGGTCCAGCGGCGCGATCACAGTGCGAGTGAGCGCCGAAGGGCTGCAAGGCACGTCCGTTACGCTGCGCAGCAACCGTTCAACCAACTGAGCTTCAGGAGTACGACTTGAAAACAAAAGCAGTCAAGGCAGCAGAGGGCTTCAAATTGAACCGGCGTAGCTTCATGGCGTCGATGGGTCTGGCGATGGCCTACCCCGGGCTCGCACAGGCCACCGTGGTCGCAAAGTCCAACGGCAATCGGGAAAGCCTCAGCCTATGGTACGACAAGCCTGCCGGAGCATGGGTCGAGGCTCTGCCGGTCGGTAACGGCCGGCTCGGCGCGATGGTGTTCGGGCGAGTGGCGCAGGAGCGCGTGCAACTGAACGAGGACACGCTGTTCGCCGGAGGCCCCCACGATCCCAACAACCCGGAATTCCTTGCGGCGCTCCCGAAGATCCGCGCGCTGATCGACGAGGAGAAGTACAAGGAGGCGACCGACCTCGCGTCCGAGTCGATGATCGCTCGGCCCAGGCGGCAAATGCCCTACGGCGCAGCAGGCGACCTGCTGCTCGATTTCGACGGCCTGGCCGGCGCCAGCGCTTACCAGCGCTCGCTCGACCTGGATACCGCCATTGTCACGACCCGTTTCGCCGACGGCAAAACGCAGCACGTGCGCGAGGCATTTGCAAGCGCGCCTGATCAGGTCATCGTCATTCGGCTGGCAGCCAAGGGCGCGGGAACATTGAGCTTTGACGTCGCCTACCGCCAGCCCGGTAAAGCGAAGTATGGAGACACGAGCACCGCGCCAGCGGCAATGGTCGGCGCGCCATGGGATTTCAAGGAGCCGCGCAATTCCGGCGAAGCCCAAGTGGAGCCGGCCATTCGCGCTGACGGAAGCCACGCACTTCTGATCGAAGGCCACAACCAGGAATCGTCAGGCATCCCCGGGGCGTTGCGCTACGCCGTGCGCGTCCTGGCGCTTGGCGACGGCAAGATCGTAGCGGACGGCGACCGGCTGCGGGTGCGCGGAGCAAAGACGATCACCCTGCTGGTGGCCGCGGCGACCAGCTACGTCAACTACGCCGACGTAAGCGGCGATCCGGTCAGGGCTGTTCGCGACCATACCGAAGCAGCAAGCCGCAAGCCGTACGACCGGCTCAGGAGCGATCACGTCAAGGCGCATCGCGCCCTGTTCAATCGGCTGTCGATCCGGCTCGGCGCAAGCGCGTTCGATGCGCAGCCAACCAACGAGCGCATCGCCGGCGCCGAGACCCGGGTCGATCCAGGCCTGGCTGCGCTATACGTGCAGTACGGACGCTATCTCCTGCTGTCATCCTCGCGTCCGGGCAGCCAACCGGCGAACCTGCAGGGTGTCTGGAACGAAGGAACCAATCCGCCGTGGGGCTCGAAGTACACGATCAACATCAACACCGAGATGAACTACTGGCATGCCGAAGCGGCCAACCTCGGCGAATGCGTAGAACCGCTGCTGCGCATGATCGAGGACCTGGCTGTCACCGGCGCGGTCACGGCACGCAAAAGCTACGGCGCGCGCGGCTGGGTGGCCCATCACAACACCGACCTGTGGCGCGGGACCGCACCAATCGACGGCCCCAATTCGGGTATGTGGCCGTGTGGCGGCGCGTGGCTGTGCAAGACGCTGTGGGACCACTACGAATACCAACCCGATGACGCTTACCTGCGGCGCATCTACCCGCTCCTGAAAGGCGCTTCGCTGTTCTTCGTCGATACGCTGGTCGAAGATCCGAAGGGCCGCGGCCTGGTCACGTCGCCGTCGATCTCGCCGGAGAATACACACCATAAGGGCGTCGCCATTTGCGCAGGCCCGGCAATGGACCGCCAGATCGTGCGCGACCTGTTCACGTGGACCCTGGCGGCGCACGCCCTGGTCAAGGATCCGGACCCGGAGTTTGCCAAAACGATTGCGGACACACGCGCGCGCCTGCCTGCCGACCGCATCGGCGCCCAAGGGCAGTTGCAGGAATGGCTGGAGGATTGGGATGGACAGGCGCCGGCACCAAATCACCGGCACGTTTCGCATCTGTATGGCGTCTACCCAAGCGAACAAATCAACGTGCGCGATACCCCTGCCCTGGTCGAAGCGGCAAAGGTCACGCTCAATACCCGCGGCGACAAATCGACCGGCTGGGCCACCGCCTGGCGCCTGGCGCTGTGGGCGCGCATGGGCGATGGCGAGCGAGCCTATTCGATCCTCACCGGCTTGCTGGGGCCGACGCGCACCTACCCCAACATGTTCGACGCGCACCCGCCCTTCCAGATCGACGGCAATTTCGGCGGGACGGCGGGGATTCTCGAAATGATCGTCCAGTCGTGGGGCGGCGAGATCCGCATCCTGCCAGCCCTGCCCAAGGCGTGGCCCGATGGATCGCTGCATGGCGTGCGCGCACGGGGCGGGATCGAACTCGATCTGGACTGGGCGAACGGCCGCCTGCAGCGCCTGAGCCTGCGGGGTAAGCCGCATGGCAAGGTGAACGTGCGGTATGGCGACAAGTTGACCTCAATTGCGCTCGATGAGAAAGGGCGTGCGCGGCTGGATGGGGCGCAGCGCGCGTAACCACGTCGCCCGCGAACGCGGGCACGATGAGCACTATCTAACGGGATCCGTGTTCGTTGAACTAGTACCGCCCGCTTATCCCCGTCGTTCCCGCGAAGGCGGGAACACATGCCGTATTCTTGCGGCGTACGCAATCACCGCTCCAACTCAGCATGTGTTCCCGCCTTCGCGGGAACGACGAGTTAGGAACAACAAAGAAATGAATCAGGTTGGGATCATCAGGTCATCACGAGCAATACCAAAGCTTTAGCCGGCACCGCCACCCCATCCCGATGATTACGGAAACAACCAACCCTCATATCGATTTTTCGCGACTACCATCGCCTCGCAAATTTTTTTGGCCAACCCAGTACATAATTTATAAAAAACCTAATCGACCAGTCCCCCGCATGGCGTCGTCTTACCAGAACTATTCGGCTGGCGGCACACGAAAAACAACTCGCAATGTCAATATCAATAAACCGTCGCAATGTTCTGGGCCTTTCAGCAGCGCTTGGCCTGGTTAGCACCGTTAAAGCAGCAGGTTTGGGTAACGCCATGACGACCGGGGCCGCAACGCCCGATCCGCTCGCCATCGCCGACGACGGCTGGACCCTTTGGCTCGACCGCGCCGCCAAGTGGCAAGATGACGTGATTTACCTGCCGGAGAATGTCCCGCCCATGTCGTCCCTGCCGGTCAATCCGCCGACAGGTGGCTGGGACGCGCTCTACAAAAGCCAGGGCCTCGCCGTGACCCTGCCGACAACGGTCGAAGAGCATTTCTGGGGCCAGTTCGGTGAGCGGTCCTATACAGCCGACGAATACCGCTATGCCGAGGACGACCCCGTGCCACAGAATGGCGCGGTGCCGGGCGTTTCCTGGTGGGTGAAAAAGATCGATATCCCTGCTTCGGCAAATGGGCAGCAAGTATGGCTGCACATCCGCGGCGCCCGAATGCGCGCTGAAGTCTTCCTGAACGAAGTGTTGGTCGGCTATTCCATCATGTCGGAATTACCGATTGATTGCGATCTTACGGCTGCAATGAAGCCTGGCCAGCCGAACCGGCTGGCTATTCGCATCACCAATCCCGGCGGACGATACGACTGGAAGGACTCCAACAACACCCCTTGGGGCAAGGTCAAGCTCTATCATTCGCATGGGTTTGGCGGAATCGATCGCGGCCTGCATTTGAGTATGCACCCGATGGAGGGCCGGATCTGTGATGCCTGGGTTCTCAATACGCCCGATCCGCGCGTTGTGATGGCCCATGCTGAAATTTCGACCAAACGCGTGGTGAACGCTGCCGACCTGAGCGCCAAAGTGTTGGACAAATCAGGCGCGGCGGTGCCGGCAGAGGTCAAGGTTGAACAGGTCAGCACCGCTGATGGAATGACGACGGCACGGTTGCGCGTCCACGTACCATCCGCGAAGCTGTGGGATCTCGACACCCCGAATCTTTATCGTTTGCGCCTGCAATGGAAGGCGGATAAGGCGGTCGACACACGAATCGTGCGCTTTGGCTTTCGCTGGTTCGCCGCCGAGGGCATCGGCAAAAATGCCCTGTTCCGCCTGAACGGCCGTCGCATCAAGCTTTATACGGCCATCTCGTGGGGATTCTGGGGGTACAACGGCCTGTTTCCGACACCGGAACTGGCACGCCGCGAAGTCCTGGCCGCCAAGGCGCTGGGCCTCAATTCGCTCGCCTTCCACCGCAATGTCGGCAAGCCGGAGGTGCTCGATATTCAGGACGAGATGGGCCTGACCCGTACGATGGAACCGGGGGCGGGACGCATGGCGCTCGGTAAGATGCTCAAACCGGGCGAAAGCCTGTCGCCGGCCGACGCCTTCAGCAGGGACTTCATGGTCTCGAAGTGCAAGGCCATGGTGCGCGCCATGCGCTCCCATCCGTCGCTGGTCCACTACACGCTGCAAAATGAAGTATCGGCCGACCTGAACAATCCCGATGTTGAATCGGTCCTGCGTGCCATGCACGACCTCGATCCGAGCCGCAGCGTGATCCTCAATGATGGTTTTGTGGGGCGAGGTGCTGCGCAGGCGATGTTCTTGCCTTATGACGATCACTTCTACCGCTCCGACGTTGAAAAGGCAGGCGGCTGGTGGGTGAATCACCAAGGCGCGGGCGACCAGTGGTACGACAAATTCTATGTCGACAAGGACAATTTCATCCATCGCCAAACCATGACTGAGGCGATTGTCGAATTTGGCGAAATGCAAGGCTGTGCTGTCGGCGACAACCATGTGAAGATGATCGCCGACATCCAACGGCGTGGCGGCAAGAGCTACGACCTCGAGGACCACAAGGCGATCGTTGGCGGTGCCGCCGCATTCCTCGACAAATGGGGCTTCCGCAAGGCGTTTCCTACCACCGAAAGCTACTTCCTGGCCGTCGGCAAGAAGCAGTACGACGCCTGGCAGAATTACCTGGAAAATATCCGGATTTGCGACCAGGTCGACATGGCTGCGATCAGCGGCTGGGAATCGACCTCGATCGAGAACCATTCCGGCATCGTGGACAACCTGCGTTACTTCCATGCCGATCCCAACCTGATCCGCGTCAGCCTCTTGCCGGTGCGCCCGGTCGCAAAGCAGCGCCGTTACACATACGCGACGGGCGAAATGGCGGACCTGGACATCTGGCTGCTCAATGACACCGGCAAATCGGTATCCGGCAAGTTGACCCTGAGCGTGATTGACCCGGACGGCAAGTCGACCAAAATCAGCGACTATGCGGTACCCGCCAATGTGGCTGATCAGTTCAGCTACGTGCTGGCCGAGCACGTGAAGACGCCGGCGTTTTCCAAACAGGGCAAACATACCATCCGCCTTGAATTGTCCGGCCGACCTGAGGTGACGTTCACGCGAGACTTGTGGGTCACTCGAACGGATCTCAAGCCGGCTGCCAAGCCGACGCGCATTGCGGTTTCGGGAATCGCCAAGTCATTGCGCGAGCGCCTGGCTGCATTGCCGGGGGTGGAAATCGAGGACTTCCAACCAGGCAGGCCATATGACGGCCTGATCGCCTCCGGCCTGAAGGCTGACGAAATCAGCCGCCGCCAGATCGGCGACGAGACGGGCCTCGAAGCCGCCCCGAAAAAGGGCGAGAAGCCGAAATTGGTCTTGGGCGAACTCCCGTCCGAGGTGCTAACCGCAGTCAAGGGCGGGCTGCCGCTGCTGGCCATGGTTCCCGAAGACGGTCTTGCGGATGGCGTTGCCAAGCAGCTGACCGACTTGGGCCTGTTTAACTATGCTGGCCCGGTCGGAAACCTGCGTGCACCGTGGATGGGCAACTGGAATATCCTCCGGGCGCATTCCCTGTTCGACGGCATCCCCACCGACATTGCGGCCGGAGTCTGGCACCAGATCCAAGGTCAACCATCCAATGGCCTGATCGTCGACGGCGACGGTATCGAAGTCATCGCAGCCTACAGCCGCGATCACGACCGCCACATGGGTGCGGCAAGCTTCACGGCGCAAAAAGCCGGTATGAAATTGCTGTTCCACCGTCTTCCGGACATGGCGGCGCCCTTGCAAACGCGTTTCCTGCTCAACGCAATTCGCTGGCTGACAGCCTGATCGGCAATCCGCTGTTCGCAAGCAGCGTCCCCTTCTTCGCGAAGGGGGCGCTGCCACCTCAGCATCAGTCTTCTTCCAGAAACGAAAAGCTAATGAAATCAAGCACACATCGCGCAGCAATCAAGTTGGCCGGTTGGGCCCTCTCATTGGTCGTACTGTCTGCCGCTGCGCCATGGGCCGCAGCTGCACCTGTGCCGAACCAACCGCCGTCCGCACTGCGTTTCAATTTTTCCAGCCAGCCCAAGCCTGGAATGACGACCGTGACGTGGGATGCGCAAAGCGGCGCCCCGCTCTACAACGAAATGCTCGGCTACGGTTTCGTGAGCCAAACGGGCGCCCAGCCGGCCCGCACCGTCCACACGGCTTCGATCCGCAGCAATGGCGCCGGCTTTTTCATCAGCGAGCCGGCTTTCGAGGCCGAAAAAGGACACGAAAGCGACAACCAAAACAACTTCGGCATGGCCTTCCGCATCAAGGCGGGGCCGGGTACGTATGCCATCCGGATTCGCACCACATCGGGCGCGGATGACACTATCGTCTCGATCTCCGGCATGCAGACCAGCCGGCTGCTTGGAAATACGTTCTGGGATGCGGCCGGGCTGCTGCCCAATAAGACGCGCATGCTCGTCAACGGCCAGGAATGGAACTACTCCTATGTGAACGGTCAGCAGTTCATCGACATCGAAGTCGAGCCAAAGAAGATCAACGTGCCCGTCGGCATCGAAGAAATCACCCTCACTCCGGTCGCCGTCCAGCCGCGCCCTGCCGGCGCGCTGCCGACCGTGTTCACGCTGGGCGACTCTACCGTCAAGTCCTATACTTTTGACGAGGCGCCGATGAGCGGCTGGGGACAAGTCTTCAACAAATTGTTCGACCCAAAAAAGGTCAAGGTCGTGAACTATTCGCAGGGCGGACGTTCGTTCAGGAACGCGTATGCCGAAGGCCGTTTCAATGACCTGCTGCTGGCCGGCTCCCCCGGCGATATCGTCCTGATCCAATTCGGCCATAACGACGAAAGCGAGGACGAAATGCGCCGCTATGGCCGGGGCGCGACCGAGGAAATGTACGAATACATGATCCGCAACGTGTATCTGCCCGCAATCCGCGCGCGCGGCATGGTCCCCGTGCTTGTCACCCCGATGTCGCGCGTGAATGGCGCGCAGAAGCCCGACGTGCCTTACGCGAACTCATTCAAGAAGCGACGCTTTCCCGACCTGATGAAGAAAATCGGGGCTGACGAGGGCATTACCGTGGTCGACCTGAACGCGCGCAGCGTCGAATTCTATAACCAGGCCGGTAATGCCGCGGTTACCGCGATGGTGATGTCGCTCGAAGCCGGCGAGACGCCCGGCAAGACGAACGACGGCAGCTACGCCAACGGCCATCCGGCGAACAAGATCGATGGCACCCATTACAAAGAAACGCTTGGCAAGCAGTTTGCCCGCATTATCGTGACCGAACTGGGCCGGCTGTCCAAACAGGGCGATCCGGTGGCGGCGCGCCTGGTGGGACAGTTGCGCAGCGACGTGCAGGCTGCGCTGGCCACTAGTGACTGGTCGACGATCTATCCCGAAATCGCCAACGACATCCGCGTTGGCGAGAACGCGTACTACCGCAATCAGATCGAGAAGCTGCTCCAGCTTGGTGTCCTGCACAAAGACGCGCACGGCCATTTCAATCCACAGCTGGCTATGCAAACGCGGGAATTCACCGCCGCCCTCGCCCAGCTCATGCAACTGCCATCCGGCTCGCTGGCGGGATACGCCGATGGTCCCCTGACCCGCGAAGTGATGGGCGCAATCGTGGACGACGCCTACCATCTGAAGTTTTCCGCGCAGCCGAAATATATGACCGACTACAACGGCAAGACTGTCGTGCCTGGCATGCCCGGCTACGACCCGAACCTGGACACCGGCGCACAGGGCGCGATGTACTACCCGTTGGTGAACTGGGCACGCCTGAGCGATACAGCCGATATCTCAAAAGCCCTGATTGCAAAGGTCAAGGATGCCTACGAGCTGGGACTGATCCGGTCGGAAAAAGGCATCGAGCGCGGCCGCATGACCAACGGGCGCGAGTTGGAGCCCAGGGCAGTAGTTACCCGTGCCAAAGCCGCCAAGGAATTGTATTTCATGTGGGTGCTGGCCCAGCCAACGCGGATGGAAAATGATGTGCTCACCAGCATGCGGGCCCGCGACTGAGGGGGCGCCCCTCCCGCGGTGCTCGCTTTCCGGCTTTCCGCGCGCAGCGGTTGAATAATTTCTTGTTCAATTCCTAATCTCGATCTACCATTTCCAAACAGTAACTACTCCCGGATGGTAGGCATGGTAAAAACGGAACCTCACCCAGCGCTCCCGACCAGCGTGCCGGACGCACAGCCCGCTCTTGCGGCTGCAATGCTGAGCTCGGCGGCGCTGCTGACCGCTTGTGGCGGTGGCGGCGGTGGCGCCGCCCCCGCGGTGGGCGGTCCGGTAGCGGGCGGTGGCAACAACGGCGGGCCTGTGGCCGGCGCCATCACCGACGCCGACGCGTCGCGCTTCCTGGCGCAGGCGTCAATGGGCGCTAACCGCGACCAGATCGCGCGCGTCAAAGCGCTCGGCTACGACGGCTGGCTGGAGGAGCAATTCGGCCTCGCCCCTTCTATCTCGCGCTGGGATTGGCTGGTGGCGGCCGGTTACAGCGACGTCGCCAACCGCAACTCGGAGGCGGGTTTCGACGCCTGCGCCTGGCGCAAGCTAATCGCCTCACCTGACACGTTGCGCCAGCGCATCACCCTTGCGTTGTCCGAGATCGTTGTGGTCGGCATCGACGGCCTCGTGGGGGCCGGCTGGAAGCAGTTCACGGGCGCCGCCTACCTCGATCTGTTGGAAACCAATGCCTTCGGCAATTACCGAACCCTGCTGCAGGCGGTCTCCCAAAGCGCCGCAATGGGAGAATTCCTCACCTTCCGCGGCAATACGAAATTCGATCCGAAGACCGGCGCCATGCCGGACGAGAATTACGCCCGCGAACTGATGCAGCTCTTTAGCATCGGACTGGTGCAACTCAACCTGGACGGCACAGCCAAGTCCGCCAATGGCCAGCCGCAGGAAACCTACGGGCTGGACGACATCACGGGCCTGGCGCGCGTGTTCACAGGCTGGGACTACGACATGGCAGGAGGCAACTTCAACAACGCGCCGGACTTCAAGCGCCGCCCCATGACCCAGATCGCTTCGCGTCACGAGACCGGCTCCAAAACCTTCCTCGGCTCCAACATTGGCGGGGGCGGCGACGGCGCCAGCGACCTGAAAGCGGCCCTGGACATCATCTTTGCGCATCCGAATGTCGGCCCCTTCATCGGCAAGCAGCTGATCCAGCGGCTGGTGTGCAGCAACCCGACGCCGGCGTACGTGGCGCGCGTCGCCTCCGTTTTCAACAACGACGGCAAAGGCGTGAGGGGCGACCTGAAAGCCGTGATCAAGGCGATCCTGCTTGACGACGAGGCACGCAATCCGGCTGTCGCCGCCGGACCGGCTTTCGGCAAGCAGCGCGAACCGATTCTTCGCTTCGTGGCCTGGGCGCGCGCATTCAATGCGGCGTCGGCGAGCGATGCATGGAACATCGGAAACACCTCGGACGCGGCGACCCGGCTGGGCCAGAGCCCGCTGCGATCGCCGAGCGTCTTCAACTTCTTCCGCCCCGGCTACGTGCCGCCGAACAGCGCGATTGCCAGCGCGGGGCTGGTCGCGCCCGAATTCCAGCTGACCAACGAGTCGAGCACGGTCGGCTACATCAATTACATGCAGACTGCGGTCAGCCGGGGCGTGGGCGATGTGAAGGCGGACTACAGCAAGCTGCTGCCGCTGGCCGACAACGCCGGTGCGCTGCTCGACGAGCTCAATACAGTGCTGGCGGCAGGCCAGTTGCAAAGCGCCACGCTGACGATCCTGCGAACGGCCCTCGATTCGATGCCAACCGGCTCCGACACTGTGCGCCTGAACCGTATTTATGCCGCGCTGGTGCTCGTTCTGGCCGCACCGGAATTCACCATCCTGCACTGAAAGGAAACGCGATGACCACCAACGCCTCCCGCCGCGCGTTTCTCCGCCGCGCCAGCGCGCTGTCCGTCGCCGGAGCAGCCACGCCTTGGGCACTGAATCTGGCGGCAATGGCAGAAGCGTCCGCCGCCAGTGCCGGCGACTACAAGGCGCTGGTATGCGTCTTCCTCTACGGCGGCAATGATTACGCCAACACGCTGGTGCCCTACGACAGCACGAATTACACGATTTACCAGCAACTGCGCCCTACGCTGGCCTATAGCCGCAGCGCGCTTGCGGGCACGGTGCTCAATCCGGCGAACGTGCCGCTAGACCGCAATGGCGTAGCACACGAGTACGCGTTGGCGCCGGAACTGGGCAAGCTGGCGCCGCTGTTCGCGTCCGGCAAACTAGGTATTCTGCTCAACGTCGGCACGCTCCTGCAGCCGACCACCAAGCAGCAGTACACGAACCGCGCCGTGCCGCTTCCGCCCAAGCTGTTCTCGCACAACGACCAGCAGTCGGTGTGGCAATCCTCGTCGCCGGAAGGCGCGGCCTCGGGCTGGGGCGGGCGCATGGGGGATCTGTTCGAGTCAGGAAATGGCAATGCCACATTCACCTGCGTCAACGTGTCCGGCAACGCCGTCTACCTTTCAGGCAAGAGCGCAGTGCAATACCAGGTGTCGACGGGCGGCTCCACGCCCATCAATGCTCTCGCCACCCCGCTCTTCGGGTCCTCCGCATGCAGCGAGGCGCTGCGTACGATCATCACCCAGCCGCGGACCCAGTTGCTCGAATCCGAATACAACCGGGTCACCGGCCGCGCGATCGCTGCCAACGGCGTGCTCACGTCCGCCCTCGCCACGGGGCCGTCAATGAGTACACCCTTCCCTGCCGGGAACAGGCTGGCCGACCAACTGAAGATGGTGGCGCGCATGATCTCTGTAGCGCCAGCGCTTGGCGCGAAGCGGCAGGTGTTCTTTGTGTCGCTGGGCGGTTTCGACACCCACGACGGCCTGCTGACCGTGCATCCGGGGCTGCTATCGAGCGTCGGCAATGCGCTGGAGGCCTTCTACAATGCGACCGTTGAACTTGGCGTGGCAAGCAAGGTGACCACCTTCACCGCATCGGACTTCGGCCGCACCCTGAGCGGAAACAACGACGGATCCGACCACGGCTGGGGCAGCATGCACTTCATGCTCGGCGGCGCAGTCACGGGCAAGGCTTTCTACGGTACTGCCCCGGTCCTTGCCAACAATGGTCCGGACGATGTGGGGCAAGGCCGGCTCCTGCCGACCACTTCAGTCGACCAGTATGCGGCCACGCTTGGCAAATGGCTGGGGATTTCGGATAGCGACCTGCTCATGCTGTTGCCGAATCTCGCCAACTTCAGTCAGCGCGATCTCGGGTTCATGACCTAGCTGGAACAGGCGCAGCCTTCGTTCGAGTACAAATCGGCATAGGTGCGGTCAGGGCTGATCGATCCTTTCCCTACCAAAGGCAGACCAAAGTGGCATGCAAAAGCCACACTGACCGCTTGCGCGTGCCGGGAAAAGATATCGTTTAAAAACAAAAGCTTGCTCCTTCACCCGAAGAAAAAACGCCTGGCACCTCAATTAATTTGTTAATACCAGTTATATACCTTTTGACAAGCTGGTTTGCATACCCCTATAGTGCTCAACGCAGGCCATCCCGGCCCAGGCTTTCAATTCGTAGCGGAGTCGCGCAGATGAGCGATGCAATCGAAGGCAATATCCTGACACCGGCGGGCTGGGTCCACGGCGAGATCACTTTCGACGAACGTATTTCCGCCATCACCGGCAGCCAGGCAAATCCCGCGCAAAACGAAGAAGTCTATATCCTGCCTGGCTTTATCGACCTGCATGTGCACGGCGGCGGCGGCAAGGATGTGATGGAAGGCGGCGATGCCGTCCGCACCATCGCGGCCGTTCATGCGAGGCACGGCACCACCTGCATGCTGGCCACCACCATGACCGCGCCGCCGGAAGACATCGATCTGGCGCTCGAAGGCATCGGCCTGGCCGCCGCAAAGCGAGGCAAAGGCGAAGCGCGGGTACTAGGCGCGCACCTGGAAGGCCCGTTCATCAACTCCGGCAAGCTGGGCGCGCAGCCGCCATACGCACGCTCGGCCAAGCTGGCCGACGTGAAGAAGCTGGACCAACTGGCGCCTTTAAAACTGATCACCGTGGCGCCGGAACTCGAAGGCCACCTGGAACTGGTCAAAGAATTGTCCGACGCCGGCATGCGCGTGCAGATCGGCCACACGCTGGGCACCTACGACGAAGGCGTGGCCGCGCTGGAGCACGGCGCGCACGGCTTCACCCATCTGTTCAACGCCATGACCGGCCTGCACCACCGCGAGCCCGGCATAGTGGGCGCCGCGCTGGCGCATGCCAGGTACGCCGAATTCATCCCCGACCTGCTGCACGTGCATCCGGGCGCCATCAAGGCCGCGCTGCGCTGCATTCCGCGCCTGTACTGCGTCACCGATTCGACTTCCGCCACCGGCATGCCGGATGGCGAGTACATGCTGGGCCGTCAAACCGTCATGAGATGCATGGGTGGCGTGCGCCTGCCTGACGGCACGCTGGCCGGCAGCACTCTCACCATGGACCAGGCGCTGCGCAACCTGGTCGGTCTCGGCCTCGATCTGGCGGACGCCTCGGCACGTGTCTCAATGTATGCGGCCGATTATCTCGGCCTGCCCGAGCGTGGCCGCCTGGCTCCCGGCACTTACGCCGACCTGGTGGTGCTGGACCGTGACCTGAACCTTAAAGCCGTCTATATCGAAGGGGAGTTTTGTGACCTCGATGATGTTGAAAGTAGCCGCTAATTGCGTAGCGCAGCAACTGGCCAGCGATGGAACCAAGACCAGCTAAGCGTGTTCGCCCGTCCGTCATTGCTGCCCGAGCGGCCGTGACGGCGTTGCTGCTGCTGGCGACAAGTGCCTTTGCCTCCGAAAAAATCGAGTTCTGGACCTTCAGCATGAAGCCCAGGTTCACGCCCTATTTCGAGACGCTGGTGCGCAATTACGAATCGGCCAATCCCGGCGTCAAGGTGGAATGGGTGGACTTCCCGTGGGACGTCATCCAGACCAAGCTGGTCACGCGCATCGTGGCAGGAGCGCCGCCGGCACTGGTCAATCTTAACGTGCCATGGGCCGATGAATTCGCCCGCGACGGTTTGCTCACGCCGGTCGATAACCTGCTGGCCGATGCCCGCCCGCGCTACCTCGCCAGCACGCTGGAAGACCTGACCTTCAACGGCAAGACCTACGGCTTCCCGATGTATAGCAATGTCGCTGTCATCGCCTACAACACGCAAATCTTCAAGGCGGCAGGCATTGCGCACGCACCGCGCGATCTCGACGAGCAGTTGCGGTTTGCACGCCAGATCGCAGCGCGCACCGGCAAGGCTGGCCTGTGCCCCGCCCTGTCGAAAATCGACGGTCTGATGATGCAGCAGGGTCTTGCGGTCATCAAGGACGGCAAAGCCGTCTTCAACTCTCCCGCGCACGTGGCGCTGATCGCAAAGCTGGCCGAGACCTACAAGGCCGGCGGCCTGCTGAAGGATGCACTCTTCGCAGAAGATAACTTCCCCGCCGCGATCGACGCCTACAAAGGCGGACGCCTGGGCATGCTGCTCGCGCCGCCGACCGCGGTCAAGCGGATCGAAAGCGACGCCAGGGATATCTACGCCATCACCGACGTCGCACCCGCGCCGCTCGGCCCGACAGGCATTGCCGACGGCGGCTGGCTGATTCACTTCGCCGTGCCGAAAAACGTGGACCCCAAACTGCTGCCCGCAGTCGGCAAGTTCGCGCGCTACCTGACCAACGATGCGAACCAGTTGGCCTTCGCAAGGCTGGCCAGCGTGTATCCGGCGATGGCGCAGGCGGCAAACGACCCCTTCTTTACCACGGTGCCGCCGGGAGCCGGCGCGGCGGAGAAGGCCGTAGCGGCAGGCGCGGTATCAATGCCGCATTCGCATACCCTGTACGTGGCCGGCATCGCCGACTACGACGAACTGCGCCGCTACCTTGTGAAAGCCGTCGAAGCAGGAGTCACAGGCAAGCAGGACATCAAGCAGGCACTGGACCAGGCGGTCGCGATCTGGAATAAAAAGCTTGCCTCGCAGCGGAGCCACTGAGAGATGAGTGCCGACCACACCAGTCCAGCGCAAGCCACCTCCGTCGTCCCCGCGAAGGCGGATCAATGCACCCCGGCATTGATCCCCCATAGACCGCGTGGCAGGATGCTCAGTATGGGTCCCCGCCTGCGCGGGGACGACGGTTCTGGGGTTATGGGGCGCCTGCGGCGCGCGGATTTGACGGCTTGGCTGTTCCTGGCACCGGCCCTCATCCTGCTGGCCGTCTTCTCATTCTGGCCGGTGCTGTTCGGCTCTTTGCTGGCCTTCACCGACTACAGCCTGATACGTGAAACCCATTGGGTCGGCCTGGACAACTTCCGCTACATCTTCGACAACGAGATGTTCGTCACCGGCCTGAAAAACTCGCTGCTGTTCCTGCTGATCGTCCCCTTCGTGCAGATCGGCGCCCTGGGCCTGGCCGTCCTGGTCAACAACAAGCTGCCCGGCATCCGCTACTTCCGCGCTGCCTTTTACGTGCCGGTCGTGACCACGGTATCGGTGGTCGGCATCATGTGGGGCTTCATGTTCCACGAACAGGGAGCGCTCAACTACGTGCTGACCACGCTCCAACTCGTGAACAGCCCCGTCGGCTGGCTCTCCAACGACACCATCGCCCTGTTCTCGATCATGTTCGTTACGCTCTGGCGAGGCCTGGGTTGGTACATGGTGATGTACCTCGCCGCCCTGCAAGCCGTTCCCGCCGAAATGCAGGAAGCCGCCATTCTCGATGGCGCCAACCGCTGGCAGCGCTTCTGGAAAATCACCGTGCCCATGCTGCGCCCGACAATTGCGGTCTGCTCGATCCTCTCCGTGCTGGCCGCACTGAAGGCGTACCAGGAAGTGGATGTGCTCACGCAGGGCGGTCCGATGAACTCCACCTTCACCGGCCTGTATTACGCCTACGACCAAGGCCTCAAGCACCTGAAGCTGCCGCGCGCACTGGCCGCAAGCTTCGTCGTCTCCATCTTCTGCATCGGCATCGCCCTGCTGTGCCTTCGCTACATAAAGCCCAGGCACCGATGACAAAGACGATCGCCCATTACCTCGCCTTGTGCGCATTGGCCGTGGTCGGCGTGTTCCCGTTCTGGTGGACGCTGGTGACCGCGCTGTCCACCGAAGGGAACATCTTCGCCTTCCCGCCGACCTTCTGGCCGAAGGAGCCATCGTTCGCCAACTTTATCGAAGTGTTCGACACGATCCCGCTCTGGAGCTTCTTGCGCAACTCGGTGTTCATCGCCGCCTGCACCGTGTTCTGGAAGCTGGTGCTCTGCTCCGCCGCCGCGTATCCGCTGGCACGCATGCGGTTCAAGGGCCGAAAGCTGGTGTTCGGCCTGATCCTCGCCACGCTGGTGCTGCCGTCGGAGGTGAACTTCCTGGTCAACTTCATCACCGTGACTAAACTGAGCCTGGTCGATACCTACGCCGGCGTGATCCTGCCTAACGTCGTCAATGCGGTGGCCATCCTGTTGCTCAAGCAGGCGTTTGAAGAAATCCCGCAGGACCTGATCGACGCCGCCCGCCTGGACGGCGCATCGGAATGGATTATCTTCAGCCGCATCATGCTGCCGCTGATCGCTCCATGGCTGGCCACAGTCGGCATATTGACAGCGGTGGAAGCCTGGAACGAATACATCTGGCCTTCCATCGTGATGAGCAAGCCCGACGAATTTCCGCTGTCGGTCGGCGTGCTGTATTTGCGCGGCACCTTCGGCAGCAGCACCCGGGTCATCGCCGCCGGGACTGTGCTGACCATCCTGCCCACGCTGGCAGCCTTCTTGTTTACCCAACGATTCTTCATGCGCGGCATGGACGGAGCTGTGAAATGACAAAACAAGACGAACTCAGAAAGACCGCCGGCCAGTTGATCATGATCCGCTTCCCCGGCACCGTGCTGGACCCAGCCACTGCCGAATTCCTGAAGGCGAACAGCATCCGCGCAGTATGCCTCTTCCGCGGGAACATGACCGACTCCGAACAGCTGGGCAGGCTGACCGCCGACCTGCGTGCCGTCATGGGGCCGGATTCGCTGATCGCGATCGACCAGGAAGGCGGCGCCGTTGTGCGCTCGACCTGGGTGCCCGCGCCACCTGCGGCCATGGGATTAGGCGCAGCAGATGATACCGACTTGGCGCGCGACACCGGCGCCGCTGTCGCGCGCGCCGTCAAGGCGCTGGGCTTCAACTGGAACTTTGCGCCGGTGCTGGACCTGAACAACAACCCGCACAATCCGGTGATCGCCGAACGCTCCTTCGGCGCCGAGCCGAAACGCGCAGCAGAACTGGCGATCACGTGGATGGCCGGCAGCCATGCGGAAGGCGTGGCCTGCTGCGTCAAGCACTTCCCCGGCCACGGCGACACCAGCGTCGATTCGCACCGCGACCTGCCAATGGTGGCCAAGCCGGCCGAAGAACTGGACCGGCAGGAACTGGCGACGTTTCGCATCGCCTCTGCCTTCGCACCCGCCATGATGACCGCGCATATCGTCTACCCTGCGCTGGATCCGGACAATCCGGCCACGATGTCGCGCCGCATCCTCCACGACCTGCTACGGGAGGACTGGAAGTACAAGGGCATCATCATCACCGACGGCATGGATATGCACGCTATCGCCGGCCGCTACGGCGTTGGCAATGCCGCCGTGCGGGCACTGACCGCAGGCGCCGATATGGTGATGGCGCTGGGCACAGCCGAAACGCAGGAAGAAACGCTGGATGCCATCGCCGCCGCTATCGACTCGGGCATACTTGCGCAGGACGAAATCCAGATCCGGCTGGACCGCCTGTCCGCGCTGGCGCGCGCCTATCCATGCGCGCCGCGTACGTACACGGAAGATGCGGCGGACCGCGAGATCATGGCCCGGGGCTGGCGCCGGAGCCTGACCGCTTACCGCGCGCCGCAGCGTCCACCCAAGGGAGCCAAGGTGCGGCTGGTCGCGCGGCAGGACGTGGTGAGCGACGGCGTATCGGAAGCTGGCGTGCCTGCCGCGGTGGTGGCCGCATCGCTGCGCAAGCTGTACGACGTGGAACTGGTCACCTTTGACGACGCCGAAACCTTCGACTGGAACGCACTGCCACAGGACGGCCGCTTCACCATGCTGGCCTCAACCTCGCGCCTGCGCTACGGCCAGCATGCGCGCAGCACCTGGCGTCCCGACCTGCACCTGGCCTTGTGGAATCCGTACCAGGCGCTGGACATCGACGCGCCGGCGCTGATGACCTACGGCTTCGCCCAGCCGGCGCTCGACGCCATCAACGCCTGGCTGGCGGGCGAGCTTGAAGCAACCGGTAAAGCACCGGTGCCAGGGTTTGAATAAGAAGGCTGTCTGCGCTAAGTGTTGACCTCAAATCGTCGTTCCCGCGCAGGCGGGAACCCATGCTGAGCATCATTTCACGCTGTCTATGGATTCCCGCCTCCGCGGGAACGACGCTTCAACACTTAACGGTGACAACATTAATGAAATTTACGGAGACAGCAGATGCAAGAACAAAAACAAATCCGCAACCCGAAACTATGGGTGCCCAGCCTGTACCTGGCGCAAGGCCTGCCCTTCTTCGCGGTAGCCATCGTGGCCAACCAGATGTTAAAGAGCATGGGCGTGCCCAACGACGAGCTGAATCACTGGACCGGCCTGATCGGCTTCGCCTGGGTATTAAAGCCTTTGTGGAGCCCCTTCCTGGAGCTGGCCAGCAGCAAAAAGCTGGTGGTGGTGTTCTTCCAGATTTTCGGCGGGCTGTGCCTGGGTGGGGTCGCACTGGCGCTGCACGCACCATTCTGGTTCGCGGCCTGCCTGATCATGCTCGGACTGGTCGGCATCTCTGCCGCCACGCACGATATCGCCTGCGACGGCCTGTACATCACCAGCCTGGATGAAAAAGGACAGGCGAAATACGCTGGCTGGACCGGAACCTTCTTCAACGCCGCCAAGTTCTTCACCACCGGCGCCCTGCTGCTGCTGGCCGGGCACTTCGAGCAGACCATTGGCGTGGTTCCCGGATGGACCATCAGCTTCTGCATCCTCGGCGCGCTTATGGTCGGCCTGGGGCTGTATAACGGCTGGGCGCTGCCGCTGGCAAAAAACACCGTCAGCAAAGACACCAACGTCGCCGCCATCGGCCGCACGCTGTGGGAAGTGATCGTGGAGTTCTTTAAAAAGCCGGGCATCTGGGTGTCCATCGCCTTCATCATCCTGTTTCGCGCCGGCGAGGCGCAGGTGCAGTCCATCGGCCCGCTGTTTCTGCGCGAAGCACGCAACCTCGGCGGCCTGGGCCTGTCCACCGCCGAAGTGGGCGGCGTGTACGGCACCGCAGGCACTGTGGCCTTCCTGCTCGGCTCCATCGCCGGCGGCTACTTCACTTCGTGGCTGGGCCTCAAGCGCGCCATCTTGTGGCTGATCTTCGCGGTCAACCTGCCTAATGTGGCCTTCTATCTGCTGTCCCTTTTCCAGCCGACCGAGCTGACCGTGATCGGCGCTGCGCTGAGCGTGGAGATGTTCGGCTACGGCTTCGGCTTCGTCGGCCTGATCCTGTACATGATGCAGGTGGTCGCGCCGGGCAAATACCAGACCGCGCACTATGCTTTCGCGACCGGCATCATGCAGCTGGGCTTCGTGCTGTTCAAACTATTCAGCGGCGACATCCAGATCGCGCTGGGCTACCAGCACTTCTTCATCTGGGTAATGCTGTCCGCGATTCCGGTGGCCGTGCTGTCGCAGGTCATTCCGATGACCGCGCGAGCGCAGCCGCAGGAAGAGCGAACAGCCGCACCAGCGGAACAGTCGACATAAAATTTGGCTATGTCAAACTTTACGAACGCCCACGCGTTCAACGAACAGCGAAACTGTTCGAAGATGGCCTGTACTCGCTGAACGCGTGGGCAGGAGAACCTGCCCACCCTACGCCCCCCAGCTAGCGGTGACAGCGCCTAAAATTTTGGCCCGGTTCTTAACGAAGCGCTTGCGACAGGGTGCGCAGCATCTGGTTTCCACCGTCGCCACTCAGTTCCCAAAACATCGCGCCGCGCAAACCCTGCTGCCTGATATAGCGGGCTTTCTCCTTCAGAGACGCCGGGTCCTCATAGGTGATCCACACCTGCTCCGCTGCGTTGTACAGATAAGGCGCGCGCGCCGCCGAATTCCAGTAGCGCCGGTAGCCATTGCCGCCCTCATGGGCAGGCGTCAGCATGCCGTGCTTCTGCAGCAGGCCGAATCCATATGAATTGCCGCCATTGATGCCGGTGCTGGTGCCGCCATTGCAGCTCTGGTATTCGCCATCGCCGTTTGCCCCCGGTGCGCAGCCCTTAAAGCCGTAGCCGTAGAACGGCACGCCCAGCACCAGCTTGTCCTTGTCCACGCCGGCACGCAGGTAGCGTTCCACTGATGCGGATGCATAGAAACCGTTGGCGACGACGGGATCTTTTGGGTCCGCAAACAGCGCGGAATGATGACCGCTGTTTTTCTCCCATGGCATGTGGTAGTCGTAGGCCATGATGTTGATCCAGTCCAGGCTCTGCGACAGTTCTTTGATCCATGCGCCGTCACCAACGTAATTGGCATTGCCGCCCGCAGCGATGGTGATGCTGTAGCGTTTGCGATCCTGTTTGCCGGCTGCGTCCAATGCCGTTCGCAACTCGCGCACGAGCGTGATGAAATTCTGCCGGTCCTCCGGACGGGCACAGATTTCGCCAGCCACGCAAGGCACGCCTGCCTCGCCGGGATATTCCCAATCGATGTCCAGGCCATCCAGACCATAGCGCCGCAAGACCTTCATTGACGAGGCGACGAAATTGGCGCGAGCCTCTCTTGAAGAGGCGACATTGGAGAAGCGGTTGGACCAGTCCCAGCCGCCTACCGACAGCACCACTTTGAATTTTGGATGTCCCTTCTTCAGCGCCACCAGCGCTCGCAGGTTGGCGGCATCAAAGGCTTCGTCACGGAACGCCAGCGCGCCGTTGAGCGGCTCCTGGCAAGGTGCGCTGAAATTCACCGACGGTTCGGGGTTGCCGTGCTTGCCGTCCCAGCACACGTCGGCAAAGGCGTACAGCACCATGGTCAGGCGGCTGGCGTCGACGTTGGCTGCGGTGACGGGGAAAGCTTCGTGCTTCCAGCCAGGATAGTAGCCGACGACTTCCATCGCACCGGCAGGTAGCGCAAGGGCCGCGGCCAGCCCACAGGAGATAGACCTAGTTCGCATTCAGTTCCGCCACGAAGTCGTACATATCGCCACGGAAGTACGAGCGGCAGAATTCCACCGTGCGCCCGTCGCGCAAAAAGCCAAGACGCTCGACAGCCAGGCCGGCGTCGCCCTCCTTCATTTGCAGCAGCGAGGCCTGCTCAGTGTTCAGCAGCAAAGCGGATAAACGCTGCAACGCGCGCACCGGGCGGTTGCCCGCCTTTTCCAGCGCCTCGTACATTGATAAGTCGACCGCGTCCAGCGATGGCAAACAGGAGGCCACGATGGTCGCGTACTCCAGGCACATGGGCACATCGTCCGCATAGCGCATACGGTGGAAGCGATAGACCCTGGAACCGGGGCTGAGCCGCAGGCGCATCGCCTCATCCGGCGTCACCGTGCCTTCCGAGCGCCGGAGCCAGACGCTATGCGGCGTGCGTCCACGGGCGCGCATGTCTTCTGAAAAAGAGGTCAGCTTGGAGAAGTTCTTTTCGATGCGGGTGTTGATGAAGTTGCCGGAGCCAGGACGCCGCACCAGCACTCCCTCGCTGACCAGGCCATCGATAGCCTTGCGCACCGTGATGCGGGAGATATCGAGATCGGCCGCCATTTGGCGTTCGGCCGGCAGCGCATCTTCGGGCTTGAGCAGATGCCGCTCAATGGCCGAACGCAGCGCGCGCTGCAGGCGTTGGTACAGAGGCAGGTTACTGGTCTCATTGAGGTGCTGTCGGATATGTACCAGCGGTGTCGTTCGATCGCTTTTCATGGCAATGCGGATATGCCCTCTCTGTTTGTGACATGATAATACCAAAAAAGACCACCACATATCCATGAAAGCAGAAAACCCTGCATATTTTTTCTAACAAATCCGGAGCGAGCCCTTGTAGATAAAGGCTTTCTTCTCGCTGCATTGCAGCACATCAGGGCTTCCACGCCACCTCCCAACCGGTCTTCTTGGGTTGCCTTGTGGACAATCTGTAGGTTGCATACAACATATCAAAAAAGAATTTTAAGTGGTAGTTTTCTGGTATTAAAAGGCGAGTATATTGGCGTTGAATTGGTTTTGAAGGTGGTAAAGAAGAAGTAAAAGCGGCGATGGAAATCCGAGACAGCCGCCATCACCGCGAATGACACATCAACAATCGTTTGGCTCGGGGGAGCCTTCATCAACGGGAGGGAATGTGCATCACAATTCAAATAGCACCCAATTGCCCAAACTGACGCCTATCGCGGCAGCAGCGGCCATCTTGACGCTGAGCGTGGCGATGAATGCCCAGGCCCAGACCCAGCAACAGCAGCAGGCCACTACCGATAACAGGGAGCCGGACGCCGTTGTCGTCATCAGCGGCATCCGCGGCTCGCTGCAGCAGTCGCTCTCCGTCAAGCGCAACGCCTCCAGCAACGTGGACGTGATCACCGCGGAAGACGTCGGCAAAATGCCCGACAAGAACGTGGCCGATTCGCTGCAGCGCGTGCCAGGCGTGAACATCTCGACCTCGGGCGCAGGCTCGGGCGGCTTCGATGAAAACGACCGCGTATCGCTGCGCGGCACCGCGCCGTCGCTGACCCAGACCCTGATCAACGGCCACGCCGTCTCGTCGGGCGAGTGGTTCGTGCTGGACCAGGTAGGCGGTGCGGTCGGCCGTTCCACTTCGTACTCGCTGCTGCCGTCGGAAATCGTCGGCCAGGTGGTGGTCTACAAGGCCCCTACCGCCGAGCAGGTGGAAGGCGGCTCGTCTGGTACGATCGACATCCGCACCCGTCACCCGCTGGACTTCAGGCAGCCGATCTCGCTCGAAGCGGGCGTGGAAGCGGTGTACGCCACGCTGCCGAAGAAGACCGATCCGCAAGTGAACGTCCTGTTCAACTGGAAGAACGAACAGGGCACCCTGGGCCTGATGGCGCAAGGCTTCTCTGAAAAACGTTCGCTGCGCCGCGACGGCCAGGAACTGCTGCAATGGACGCAGGTCCAGCCCGACAACCCGGCCCTGAAGGCCCATCCCGACCTGGCCCACGTCTGGTTCCCGCGCCTGATCGGCTCCGCGCTGTTCCAGCAAGAGCGCCACCGCACCGGCGGCCTGATCGACCTGCAGTTCAAGCCCAGCCGCGACTTCAACCTGGAAGCGACCTACTTCCGCTCGAAGATGGACGCCTCGAACTACAACACCAACTACATGATCGACATGAACGGTTCGGGCGCGCTGGGTTCCGGCGTCGCACCTGACCCGGGCTATGTGATCCGCAACGGCACGCTGGTGTCGGCGTCGTTCACCAACAAGGGCACCACCGCCTCGCCGCTGCGCTATGGGGTCGTCGACGAGATCGTGCGTAACGGCGAGTACGCCCAATCCGAGTTCTTCGACCTGGACGGCAAATGGCGCCCGACCAGCAACCTGACCATCACCGCCAAGGTCGGCAGCACCAAGGGCAAGGGCGTGACGCCGCAACAGGGCGTGTACGAAGGCGACATCAACAACTCCGGCCTCGTCTACACCCTGAACGGCCTGGGTTCGCCGGCGACCGTCAAGCTCCCGGGCATTAACACCAGCGTATTCACCGGCACCATCCTGGACTGGGTGTTCGGCAGCGCGCCGGCCAGCACCGACGACAAGGAAACCTACGGCCAGATCGACGCCGCCTTCCAGCTCAACGCAGGCGCCTTCCACGAGATCAGGTTCGGCCTGCGCGGCACCGAACACACCCGCACCAACTTCGAAGTAGCCCAGGGTCCCAACTGGGCGAACACCGATGTGGGCGGCAGCAGCACCAACCCGGCCTGGAACGGCACCACCTACCCTGGCAACTTCGCCAAAGACCTGGGTGGCGACTTCCCGAAAAACGTGTGGATGCTGGACCGGGCCATCCTGGACGCATGGGGCACGCTGCACTCCAACCGTGACGTCAGCCGTACCTACTACCCTGACATGTTCAACCTGAAGGAAAAGACCAAGGCATTCTACGTCCAGGGCGAGATGGAAGGCGAAGGCTGGAGCGGCAACGTGGGCCTGCGCGTGGTGCGTACCGAAGGCACCTCGAACGGCTACCAAATCCTGCCGAACCAACCGGTCGGCGGCAACCTGCCAGCCTTCCCGTGGGGCGGCTACGTGCAGCAGACCGCGACCGGCAACAACAGCACCATCCCGCTGCCCAGCCTGAACCTGAAGTTCGACCTGCGATCCGACGTGGTCGCACGCGTGGGCCTGTCGCGCACCATGACCCGTCCTGACTACGGCGCACTGGGCGGCACGGTGGAACTGACCGACGAAACCCACACCGGCAACGGCGGCAATGCGGCCCTCAAGCCGGTCAAGTCGAACAACCTCGACCTGACGCTGCAGTGGTACTACGCGCCGCACGCACTGCTGTCGGCCGGCCTGTTCTACATGGACCTGAAGGACTACGTGGGCTACGGCACCAGCACTGGCACCTTCATCGACACCCGCGCTTCGCAGGAACGCAAGCAGGCGGTGTTCGCCACCTACACCATCACCTCGCCGATCAACGTCAGCGCCAAGGTCAAGGGGCTGGAACTGGCGGCGCAGGTACCGCTGGGCATGGGCTTCGGCCTGGATGGCAACGTCACGCTGGCCGATTCGCACCTGAACTCCTGCCCTCCCATGCAGACCGCAACCAGCGGCAATCCATGCGACATGGTGGGCGCCTCGAAGACCACCGCTAACGGCGGCCTGTTCTTCGAAAACGACACCTGGAACGCGCGGGTGAGCTACTCGTGGCGTTCGGCCTTCCTGGCCGCGCAGGATCGCGGCACGCCGCTTTATCAGGATGACACCGGCACGTTGGCGGCATCGTTCAACTACAACATCAGCAAGAACATCGTGCTGACGATCAGTGGCCAGAACCTGAATAACCCGATCCTGAAGAACTACATCTACAACAAGGACCAGCCGGCGCGCTTCTATGCCAACGGCGCGCAGTACTACGCCGGTGTGCGGATCAAGTACTGATTTATCCTGACGTCATCGTTGTTTCGGACCCGCCACGGCTTCCCTGCCCTGGCGGGTTATTTTATGCACTGTCTCCGGTAAGTGTGGGTTCGTAGGGTGCGCACCTGTGCGCACGCGGTTCGCGAACGTTGCGTAAAGAAGCAGTAGCCGCAAGTCGGTATGCGGTGACCGCGTGCGCACAGGTGCGCACCCTACGATGTGCTGCGGTTACGGGCTTCGCCAATTCGAAGCGTGCGCGGGGCTGCAACAACCGCCCACACTTAGCGGTGATTATTTATGCCATCATACGTTGCATGAACTCGCCTGCCGAATACCGCGACCTCGACCCGGCCCGCTTCGAAAGTATCGTCGCAGGCAGCTATCGCCCCGCCATCCTGCGCGGCTTCGTGCGCCACTGGCCGGCGGTGCAGAAGGCGCGGCAGTCGCCTGAGACGCTGTGCCAGTACCTGCTCGGCCACGTCAACGACCACGAAGTCGATGCGGTGATGACGCCGCCCTTTGAGCAGGGACGGCTGTTCTACAAGCCGGACATGGAAGGCTTCAACTTTGTGCGCAACAAGGTGCCGGTGGCGCGCGTGATCGAGCAGTTGGCGCGCTATTCGCAGTTCGAGGCGCCACCGTCGGTGGCGATCCAGAGTGCTTTGATCGATGAATGCATGCCGCGCTTCGCGGCGGAGAATGTGGCGCCGGCGCTGCCGCCGTCGGTGCGTCCGCGCCTATGGCTGGGCAATACCATCACCACGCCAGCTCACTTCGACGAATCTTACAACCTGGCCTGCGTGGTCAGCGGACAGCGCCGCTTCACGCTGTTCCCACCGGAGCAGGTGGGCAACCTGTATATCGGCCCGCTGGACTTCGCACCGACACCCACGCCGATCAGCATGGTCAATTTCAGCGCGCCGGACTATGAAAAGCATCCGCGCTTTCGCACAGCCTTGCAGCACGCGCTGGTGGCCGACCTGCTGCCGGGCGACGCGCTCTACATCCCCACCCTGTGGTGGCATCACGTGCAGTCCAACGGGGTGCTGAACATGATGGTCAATTACTGGTGGAAGAACGAGCAGCCGGCGGCAGATGCGTGCGGCAGCTTCGAGGCGCTGGTCGCCGCGCTCAAAGCGATGAAGCACCAGCCGCCGGAAGTGCGCGCAGCCTGGGGTGCGATCTTCCATCACTACGTTTTCGATCCCGAGCAGGACCCGTCAGCACATCTCCCGGAGCACAAGCAGGGCGTACTTCGCAAGGCACGCCCTACGCGCTAACCGCAGCCTGCCCCGCTTGCTGCGAATGACTTATTTGCCGTCCAGCTCAACGCCGGTCGTCGCCAGGATGATCGACAGGCTGGTCGTCATGGCCTTCACCATCGGCCCTTTCTCGACATCGATCCACTCGTCGAGCGAGTGTGCACGGCCGGACTTGTCCGGGCCACTGCGTCCGATGGTGAGCGCGGGAACGCCCAGGCTCATCGCCATGTTCGAGTCCGTGGAACTGCTCCGGTACCCGAACTTGTAACCACCGGCTTCGATGGCTGCCTTTGCCGTCTGCACGAGAGGCGAGCCCACCGCCGTCTCGCCGCCCGGCCTGTCGCCGACCAGCTTGGCTTCGACGGTGATTTTGCCTTCCCTGGTCGAGCGGGCGAAGTTTTCGCTGTCGGCCGCCTCCTGGACAATCTTCAACAGGCGATCTTCCACTCGCTTGAGTTCGGCGGGGGATTCGGAGCGCATGTCGACGTCCATCCAGCTTGACACGGGAATCGAGTTGACCGAAGTGCCGCCGCCGAGCAGGCCGATGCTGTAGGTGGTCTTCGGCGAGGCCGGCACCTGGGTACGCGAGAACGCGGACGCGGCCTGGGCCAGCGCGAACATGGGGTTGACCAGGCCGAAGGCGCCGTAGCTGTGGCCACCCGGGCCCTTGAAGGTGATGTGGTAGCGCTTGGAGCCCACGCCCGCATTGGTGATGCTGTCCACGCCGCCCGACTCGACCGAGAAGAACGACTTGATCTTGTCCTTGTACTGGCCTTTGGTGAACAGGTAACGCACGCCGCGCAGGTCGCCCGGGCCTTCTTCGCCGACCGTGCCGACGAACAGGATGTCGTCACGCGTCTTGATATGGGCGGCGTTCATTGCGCGGATAAAGCCCAGCAGCACCGACAGGCTCATCGTGTCGTCGCCGATGCCCGGCCCGTGCAGCTTTGTCCCTTCGCGTTTCACCTTGACGTCGGTCTCGGCGGGGAACACGGTGTCCATGTGGGCCGACACCACGACGAACTTGCCGTCGCCCTTGGCGCCCTTGCGAATCCCCAGCAGGTTGCCTTCCGCGTCGATCTTCACGTCGGCCAGGCCCACGTCCTTGAACATCTTTTCGTAGACCTTGGCGCGCGCTGCTTCATTGAACGGCGGCGCCGGGATTTCGGCCAGTTTGATGCCGTCTTCGACGATGCGCTCATGTTCCTTGTCGATGGTCGCCGCAGCCGTCTTGAAAGCCGGGCTGGCCAAAAGGCGCTCGACCTCGGCTGCGGGGTTGGAATTCTGGGCCATAGCCCAAGGCGCGCTGAAGGCGGCGCCGAGAGCGAGCGCCAGTGCGGAAAGACGTGCTGCGACCTGCATGAATAGTCTCCGTGTTGATTTTGGGTTGCAATAATGCAAGCAATGCTAGCACATGGCAAGCCAATGGTCGGATCTTAATGTCCGCGCCTCTTCCAGCCGTTGCACGGATGGGCGCGCTGGCGAGAATGCCGAACGGTAGAATAAAGGCATCTTTTGGGAGGAATGGATGTCGCCCGACGATTTGCAGCGCATTGCTAAATACATCATGCCGTCACTTCCGGTGCGGCCATCGGATCTCGGATTTGTTTTCGGAACCCGTCATGGGGTGCCCGAATTTTGTGAGGCGGCCTATGCGCTCTGGAAGGACGGGATGTTTAGCCGCCTGTTGGTATCCGGTGGACGGACGCAAGGCTCATCCCTCGCAGAGGCCGAAGTCATTGGTGGACGGCTTATCGAACTCGGGATACCCGAATCGGCACTCATTCTCGAAACGGCGGCGACAAACACTGGCGAAAACGTGCGGTTCGGCCGCGCCAGGGTGGCGGAAATAATGGACCTGGACACCATCAGAAGTGTTCTCGTCATTGGGAAGATTTGCTCGACCCGGCGCTATTTGATGACGTTGCAACGGCATTGGCCTGGTCTGCATTTGTCGGTTTACCCGGTCAATTATTTCGGCGTTCCTGCCGAGTGCTGGCACCAGCACGACGAATTTCGCCGCCGCGTGCTCGGCGAATTCGAGAAAATCCCCCGTTACTTGGCCAAAGGGTTCCTGGAGGAGATCGGGCCGGTCCTGGATAACCGCGACTGACCGACACAAAGTGGCTGTTTGACCCGGGCACCCTACCCAGGCTGGCCACTAGCGGCATCGCGCGGTCCGACGCGCCTCATCCAGTTGTACGGATAGACGCACTGTCGCCCAGCTCGGCGCAGAGTTTGAGCAGTCGCTGTGTCGATGGCGCGTTTCCGTCCGCACGAAACGCGACTGCGACATCGGACGTGATGCTTGGTCCGATCAGGTCGGAATACACGACGCCCGGAACCGTCAGCTTCTTCACCGATTCCGGAACCAGCGCAATCCCGCGGCCTGCGGCGACCAGGCCGACGATCGTTGCGAACTGGTGCGACCGGCTGGCGATCCGTGGCTCGAAGCCGGCGGCGCGGCAGATGCGCACGAAGGTATCGTAAAAGCCATGCCCTTCCTCGAGGTGAGTCGCCAGGAATGATTCATCGGCGAGTTCCCGCACCGCGACCGGCCGGTGCGCCAGCCGATGTCCTTCGCGCAGACAGGCGACCACGCGCTCCTTGCGCACAGTGATCGTCGAAAAATTGTCAGGCAGGTGGCTCAGCGGAAGCCGCACCAGCGCCACGTCGGCGCGTCCCTCCTCCAGATACGTCATCTGCGATTGCTGATCGGCTTCGGTCAGGCCGATGGTCACGTCCGGCGCGATTCCCTCGAACGCGGCGAGCAACTGCGGCAGGATCCCGGAATACGCCATCGAACTGACGTAAGTGAGCTCGATGTTCCCGACCTCGCCGCGCTGCGCGCGCGCCGCCACCAGCGCGGCCCGTTCCACCTGTTCCAGCACCTTGCGTGCCTCGACCAGGAACTGCGCGCCCACAGGGGTCAGGCTCACGTTGCGCGGCCCGCGTTCGAACAGGCGCACGCCCAGTTCCTCTTCGAGCCGCTGGATATGCTGGGTCAGCGCAGGCTGGGCCCGGCGCAGGCGTTCGGCGGCGCGGCCAAAATGCAGGGTATCGGCGAGCGTCACGAACGAACGCAGGCATCGCAAGTCCATCTTCATCTCCACAGCATTGATCAGAAATTCTTATCAATGATGCGCTTTTTAATTATTGGACGCAATCGATTTGGTGGATGAAAATCTTCTTGAATAAACACGAGGAGACAGCATGAAACCCACACTACAAGCGCAGGCGGACGCAAGCGACCTGCTCGACCAACACGAAACAGCCGCCCCGCCGAAGGCCGCAGCGCCAGATGCCGCCAAGCGCGCCCTCGACCGGAAGATCGCTTGGCGCATCGTGCCATTGGCGGTGCTCGGCTACGTGATCGCCCAGATCGACCGTGGCAACGTCGCCTTCGCCAAGCTGCAGTTCATGGGCGATCTCTCGTTTAGCGAAGCGGTGTACGGACTCGGCGCCGGCCTGTTCTTTGCGGGCTATTTCCTGTTCGAAGTGCCGAGCAATCTGCTGTTGGCCCGTATCGGCGCCAGGCTCACGTTTACCCGCATCATGGTGCTGTGGGGTGCGCTCTCGGTTGGCATGGCATTCATCACCACGCCGACGCAGTTCTATGTCATGCGATTCCTGCTCGGCGCCGCCGAGGCCGGCTTTTTCCCCGGCATCATCCTGTACTTCAGCTTCTGGCTGCCGCCCGAGATCCGCGGCCGGGCGACCTCGCTCTTTGCGATGGGCGCGTCGATTGCCGGCGTGGTCGGCAGCCCACTCTCGGCATGGCTGATGTCGCTGAACGGCCTGCACGAACTGCGCGGTTGGCAGCTCATCTTCATGTACGAAGGCATCCCGGCCATCCTGCTCGGCATCTTCTGCTACTTCTACGTTACCGATAAACCGGACGATGCCCGCTGGCTGACTGCTGACGAAAAGCGCCTGCTGCGCGAGCGCCTGTCGACCGAAGCGGCGCCGCATGCCGGCAAGCAGGGTTCGCTGGCCCAGGCGTTCCGTGACCCGAAGGTCTACCTGCTCGCACTGGCCTACTTGTCCATCCTCGCCGGCACGCAGGCCGTGTCGCTGTGGACGCCCACCCTGCTCAAGCACCTCGGCCTTGGCATCACAACGATTGGCGGCCTGGCCGCGATTCCGCCCGCTGCCGCGATCGTCGCGGTGCTGCTGATTGGGCGCAGTTCGGACCGCCGGCAGGAGCGCCGCTGGCACTTCGCGCTGTCGATGTTTGCAGCGGGCCTGAGCCTGTTCCTGCTGCCGCTGGCATCGACGAGCGTCGCCGGTACGCTGGCGCTGATGGCGATCGTCTCGGGCGGCGCCTGGGCCGCGCTGGCCGTGTTCTGGACCATCCCACCGGCGTACCTGGCCCCGCAAGCCAAGGCCGGCGGCATCGGCTTCATCAGCAGCGCCGGCGCCATCGGCGGCCTGGTGAGCCCGATCATCGTGGGCTGGTCGAGCAATATGACCGGCAGCCTGTTCGGCGGCCTGGCCGTGATCGGCGTGATGCTCGGGCTGTCCGCGCTGGCGCTCCTCGTGAGCGTGCGAGGCCGCGTCCACGGCGCTGCCCGCTGAGCCGGCCCCATATCAACCAGAGGTAATAACAATGCAAATCGTTTCAGTCGAAACTATCATCGTCGACCTGCCCACGGTCCGCCCGCACAAGCTGGCGATGGCGACCATTAACAGCCAGGGACTGGTGATCGTGCGAGTGCGCGACGAACAGGGCAACGAAGGCCTGGGCGAGGCATCGGTCATCCCGCACTACGGCAGCGAGACGGTCGAGGCGATCAAGGTCGTCATCGACCAGTACCTGGCGCCGGCCGTAATCGGCCTGAACCCGGGCGAGCTCGAAATCCTGCACGAGAAGATGAACGCATGCCTGAAGGAGAACCACTATCCGAAGGCCGCACTCGAGATGGCATGCGTCGACCTGGCCGCGCGCAGGCTTGGCGTGCCGGCGTCGGCGCTGTTTGGTGGCGCGGTGCGCGATCGCCTGCAGGTGCTGCTCGTGCTGGGCAACGGCGATGCGCCGCGCGACATCGAGCTCGCCGAGCAGAAGCTCGACGAACGCCAGCACAACCTCTTCCTGGTCAAGGTCGGCAAGGCCGACGTGCGCGACGACGTCGCCCGTGCTGCCGCGATCAAGCGTGCGCTCGGCGAGCGCGCCCGCGTGCACGTGGACGCCAACCAGAGCTGGGACGAAGCGCAGGCCACCTGGGCGATTCCACGCCTGGAAGATGCGGGCATCGCCGTGGTCGAGCAGCCGCTGCCGCGCTGGAACGTGGAGGGCATGCGCCGCCTGTGCGAACGCTTTGCCGTCCCGATCATGGCCGACGAGGCCATCGACACCGTCGAAAGCGCGCTGGACTTCGCCCGCCGCGGCGCCGCCGATGCCTTCTCGATCAAGGTGACCAAGCAGGGCGGCATGCTGCCCACCCGGAAGGTCGCGACCATCGCGGAAGCGGCCGGCATCTCGCTCTTCGGCGGCACGATGCTTGAAGGCGGCATCGGCACGTCGGCGTACGCGCAGCTGTTCTCGACGGTGCGCCGGCTCGACTGGGGCTGCCAGCTGTTCGGGCCACTGCTGTTCTCGGACACGATCACCGTCGAACAGCCGATCTTCAAGGACTTCCACCTGCAAGTACCGCAAGGCCCTGGCTACGGCATGACCATCGACGAAGAAAAGCTCGCCTACTACCGGCGCGATGGCGGCAAGTACCGCCGCGCCCAATAAACGCACAAGATTCGGGAGACCCCTATGCCCTTCATTATCGAGACCTTTGACAAACCAGACCACCAGCATGTGCGAAAGCAGGCGCGCCCGGACCACCTGCGCTTTTTGGAGGAGATCGCGCCGAAGCTGCTGGCCTGCGGCGCGAAGCTGAACGACGACGGTACCGATGCCGGCGGCGGTGTGTATGTGGTGGACGTCGAGACGCGCGCCGAAGCGCAAGCGCTGATCGCAGCCGATCCGTTCACCGCGGCGAGCCTGTTCGAACGCGTTGAGATCCGCCGCTGGCGCAAGGCCTATGTCGACGGCAAGTGCTACATCTGACGGGGAGACATCGTGCCGTTCGCACAACTGAATGATGTGAAGCTGCGCTACGCGGTCGATGGGGACCGGTCCCGGCCCGCACTGGTGCTGTCCAATTCGCTCGGCACGTCGCTTGAGATGTGGGACCCGCAGGTTGCCCGGCTAAGCGAACACTTCTACGTGATTCGTTACGATACACGTGGCCATGGCCAGTCCGAGGTAACGCCAGGCCCCTACTCCATCGCCCAACTGGGCGGCGACGTGTGCGGCCTGCTGGACCACCTGGGCATCGGGCGGGCGCACTTCTGCGGTGTGTCGATGGGCGGTATCACCGGCATGTGGCTTGCGCTGCACCGGCCGTCGCGCGTCGACCGTCTGGTACTGAGCAATACGGCTGCCTACATTGGACCGCACGACAACTGGACGGCGCGCGCCGAGGCGGTGCGGCGCGATGGCGTGGCCTCGATCGCGCCAGCGGTCGTGTCGCGCTGGCTGACACCGGAGTACGCGCTGGCGCATCCTGAACAGGTGCAGTCATTGATTGCGATGCTTGGCGCCACGCCGGCCGAAGGTTACGCGGCCAACTGCATCGCGGTGCGCGACAACGACCTGCGCAAGCAAGTCAGCGGTATCCGCGCGCCGACGCTCGTCATTGCCGGCAGTGGCGACTTACCGACGCCACCAGCCGATGCGCAGTACCTGCTCAGCGAGATTGCGCATGCGAGCTATGTCGAACTCGATGCGGCGCACCTGTCCAACCAGCAGCAACCGGAGGCTTTTGCCGACACGGTGATCCGCTTCCTGCTGGCGGACTGACACCTGCGGGACGGACGGGACAATTCGGGGTCAGGTGTTGTTAAGCACTGCAAACCTCATGCACGCAGTTTCGTAACCAACGGTGGATTGGATCGGCATCCATTCGTGGATGCCAAAGCATGTGCACGGTAATTTCGGGAGCGTCAAATGGCAAGGCGAACGAAGCCATGCCTGCCCGAAGGTTCCGTGTGTGCCGATCCGGTACCGTCGCGATCAAATCGGTTCCGCGCGCCAGGGCAAGCGCGGACGCGAAACCATCGACGGTCGTGGCAACGTTTCGCTCCAAACCCAGCTGGCGCAGTTGCTGGTCCATCAAACCAGTCACACCTGCGCGACGCGACACCAGCACATGAGCACCGCCCGCATAGCGATCGGGAGTAACCGGCGCGCGGGTCAGCGGATGGCCGGCGCGCACGGCACCGACAAAACGGTCGCGGAACAATGCCCGCACCCGGACTTCCGGTCCGGTCTCGTACCCGATCACGCCAGTCTCCAGGTCAACGGCTCCATCGCGCAACGGGGTGCTGTCCTTGTTCAGCTTCTGGACGAACCGGAGCATAACTCCCGGCGCCTGCGAGCCCACCAGGAGCAGCAGCGCAGGCCCGTAGTTCTCGACAAAACCGTCGCTGGTTCGCAGCGTGAAAGTGCGGCTCACCTTTTGCAGGTCATATGCCTCGGCCGGACGCAGGACGGACTCGGCATCATGCACCAGCTGGCGCACGCGGTCCCGCAGCTCGATGGCTCGTGGAGTTGGCACCAGGCCCCGGCCTGCGCGAACCAGCAACGGATCACCGGTAGTCGATCGCAACCGCGCCAGCGCCCGGCTCATGGCCGAGGCACTCAGGCCCAGGCGCCGGCCTGCGCGCGCCACACTCCCCTCCGTCAACAGAACGTCGAGGGTGATCAATAAATTGAAATCGGGCGTCGTCATGGAAGAAGAAGGAGGTTGGCCATCATGGCGTCAAACGCAACTATTAATTGCAATTCATGCGCCTTCCGACATGCCGAGCGCGAGCATACCATGACATCTGTACAAGATAGAGGATCTGGACGATGAAAAACGTGACGTATCCGCAGCGCACCGCAGTCGCCACAGCCCGGCCGAAGCTGGCTCTGGCCAGCTTGTCCCTGGCCATGCTGCTCCCATCACTGGGCACCAGCATTGCGAATATCGCCCTGCCAACATTGGCGGAAGTCTTCGGTGCCCCGTTCCAACACATCCAGTGGATCATTCTCGCCTACCTGCTGGCAATTACCACGTCGCTCGTCAGCGCCGGCAGGTTTGGCGATCTCGTCGGGCGCCGCCGTGTGGTCCTGGCGGGTATCGGCCTGTTCATGCTTGGATCGGTCTTCTGCGCCACTGCGAATGTCCTTGCCATGCTCGTGGCCGCGCGGGCGCTGCAAGGCTTCGGCGCTGCGATCATGATGGCCTTGACGATGGCCCTCGCTACGGAAGCTGTCCCTAAAAACAGGATTGGCAGCGCAATGGGAATGCTCGCCACGATGTCTGCCGTTGGCACCGCACTCGGGCCTTCGCTCGGGGGGCTCCTCATAGCCTCGTATGGATGGCAATCCATCTTCTTGATCAACGTGCCGCTGGGGCTCGCCACTTTCGTGCTGGCTTATGTCAGCCTGCCGCGCACGCGGCCCGCTCAAACCAGGAATGCCAATTTCGATTACGCCGGCACCCTCGTCCTGGCCGTGACCCTGACGGCTTATGCTGTTGCGATGACCTTGGGCCGGGGCCGTTTTGGCCTGGTTAATGCATGCCTTCTGGTGCTTGCCGTCCTGGGGACCGCCTTGTTTGTGCGGGTCGAGAGAAAGGCACAGTCGCCTTTGATCAGTTTGGCGGTACTTCGCATGCCGCAAACCAGCGGCAATTTTGTCATGAGCGGGCTCATCGCCACGGTCATCATGGCAACGCTCGTCGTAGGTCCTTTCTACCTGTCCGGCGCCATGGGGCTACCACCAGCGCAAGTCGGGCTTGTCATGTCGACCGGACCCTTTGCCGCAGCCGTGATCGGGATCCCGGCAGGCCGCCTCGTTGATCGCTTGGGCGCTCCGTTCATGACCCGGGTCGGCTTGTCCGCCATGGTGGCCGGCACCCTTGGCCTGGCAATACTGCCGGCCGAAGCCGGTATTCAAGGCTACGTGGCAGCACTGGTCACAATCACGGCCGGCTACGGACTCTTCCAGGCCGCGAACAATACCGCCGTCATGGCCGGAGTAGCACCAGAGCAGCGTGGCGTGATTTCCGGCGTGCTCACCCTGTCCCGCAACCTGGGCCTGATCTCGGGAGCATCCCTCATGGGTGCGCTGTTCTCCTTCGGTTCCGGCATGCGTGAACCGGGGCGCGCGGCTCCCGCCGCGCTAGCCACCGGCTTGCACGTGACCATGGCAGCTGCGACCTTGCTGATCGTTGTAGCCATCGTGATCGCCAGAAGAATCCAGGTCTCCGGTTCGACCGGTCCAACCAGCAGCAGCCGGAGGCGTTTGCCGACGAGGTGATCCGCTTCTGCCACTCGGGGCTTGCTTTGCTACAGCCTGCCAGCAGCCAAGTCTCATTCTCGCCATATTGGTTCAGCGATAGGACCTGGGCTGCCCGGCAGTTGCAGACTCAGACGCCGACGATCGACACAGCCTTCGTGTTCAGATAGGACTCGAGCGCCTCCGGACCGCCCTCGGAGCCGTAGCCCGAATCCTTGACGCCACCGAACGGCAACTCGGCGCTCGGCGCTGCTGGCTGGTTAATCCACAGCATGCCGACTTCAACGCGGTTCATCAACAGCTGGGCGTTCTTGATCGAGCGCGTGAACGCATAGCCGGCCAGGCCAAACGGGAGCCGGTTGGCTTCGGTGATCGCATCTTCCAGCCTGTCGAAACCACGGATCGCCGCGACAGGACCGAATGGCTCGTCGTTGAATACGTTCGCTTCCAGCGGGACATCCGCAAGGATCGTCGGCGCAAAGAAGTTACCGGCCTCACCGACCCGCTTGCCGCCAGTCAGGACCAACGCGCCCTTTGCCTGCGCGTCCTCGACGACTTTGCCCATCGCCGTCACGCGGCGCGCATTGGCCAGCGGGCCCAGGGTGGTGCCTTCAAGCAGGCCGTCGCCCAGCTTCAGCCCTTCTGCATGCGCCACCAGAGCACGCGTGAACTCTTCCTTGACAGCGTTGTGCACCAGGAAGCGGGTCGGCGAAATGCAGACTTGGCCAGCATTGCGGAACTTGGCCGCGCCGGCAGCCTTGACGGCGAGCGCCACGTCCGCGTCCTCGGCAATGATCACCGGTGCGTGGCCGCCCAGCTCCATCGTCACGCGCTTCATGTGCGCGCCGGCCAGGGCCGCAAGCTGCTTGCCGACCGGCGTCGAACCGGTGAAGGTGACCTTGCGGATGATTGGGTGAGGAATCAGGTAGCCCGAGATTTCGGCCGGGTCGCCGAACACCAGCCCGACAACCCCGGCCGGCAAGCCCGCGTCGACGAAGCACTGCAGCAGCGCTGCGGGCGAAGCCGGGGTCTCTTCAGGCGCCTTGCACAGGAACGAGCACCCGGTCGCGAGCGCGGCGCACAGCTTGCGGACGACTTGGTTGATCGGGAAATTCCACGGCGTGAAGGCAGCGACCGGGCCGACAGGTTCCTTCAACACCAACTGCTGCGCATCAGGGTTACGCGAGGGCACGATACGGCCATACACACGCATGCCTTCAGCGGCGAACCAGTCGATGATCTCCGCACCGGCGAGCGCTTCCATCTTCGCTTCGGCCAGCGGCTTGCCCTGCTCCTGGGTAAGCAAGCGGGCGATGTCGCCAGCGCGCTCGCGCAGCAGCGTCGCAGCGCGACGCATCACGGCGGCCCGCTGGACCGCAGGCACGGCGCGCCAGGTCTCAAAGCCTTTTTGGGCGGCAGCAAGGGCGCGGTCGAGGTCAGCAATACTGGCATGGGCGACCGTGCCGATCGCCTGCCCGGTGGCCGGGTTCAGCACAGGGATGGTCTTGCCACCGGCGGCGTCGACCCATTCGTTGGCAATCAGGAGGCGAGTGTCGGGATAGTTGGAAGTCGTCATGTGAGCGTTCGTTCCTCTTTAAAACAAGTTGATGACGGTTGATGAGTCCAATGGACCACCAGGTGCCTGCTGGCACCAACCTGCCATTCTCGCATTACATCAGATTGTTTGCTTGCTACAGGACGGCTGGTCACCAGCGGATCAGCCGCCGTGCGCGGGAGCGCCGGACAGTGGGCTCATGTAGTTTTCCTCGGTGACCTTCTCCATCCACACCACGTTCACGCCGTCAAGCGCTTCCTGGATCGCGATGTGGGTCATCGACGTGGTCGCGGTCGCACCATGCCAATGCTTGTGGCCAGGCGGACACCAGATGACATCGCCGGCACGGATCTCCACCTTCGGCTCGCCCTCGCACTGGGTCCAGCCGCAGCCCGCGGTGACGACCAGCGTCTGTCCGAGCGGGTGGGTATGCCAGGCCGAGCGGGCACCCGGCTCAAAGGTCACGCTCGCGACCGACACGCGTGCCGGCGCGGGCGGCGCGTTGAGCGGATCGATGCGCACGGTGCCGGTAAAGTACTGCTCGGGGCCTTTGATCGATGCCTGCGAGCCCACACGTTTCAATTCCATATCCGTTCCTTTCGTGATGTGAAGTACTGCATTTGAACCGGCCGCGCCGGCGTATTGACTGGCCGTGAGGCAAGGCCTGGCTGTTTCCCGGTCAGGTGATCGCGGTATCATCGGTGTTTTTCGATCTCCGGGACGCCGCAATGGCCCGCGACAACATCAACGATATCCTCGTGTTCCTCGCGGTGGCACGCGAACGAAGCTTTACTCGCGCCGCCGCCAAGCTCGGCATGACGCAATCGGCGCTTAGCCACATCATTCGCGGCCTGGAGAGCCGGCTCGGCGTGCGCCTGCTCACGCGTACCACCCGCAGCGTCTCGCCCACCGAAGCTGGCGAGCGCTTGCTGCAGAACGTGGGCCCGCGGCTGGACGAGATCGAGGCCGAAATCGCCGCCGTCAGCGATATGGGCGACAAACCTGCGGGCACCGTGCGCATCACGGCAATCGACCACGTGGTCGACACGATCCTGTGGCCGCGCATCGCGCCGCTGCTGGCGCAATATCCCGATCTGCAGGTCGAAATCAGTTCGGACTACCGCATGGTTGACATCGCCGCCGAACGCTACGACATCGGCGTACGCTTTGGCGACCAGGTGGAAAAAGACATGATCGCCGTACGCCTGACCGCCGACGAGCCGATGATGATCGTCGGCGCCCCCGCGTATTTCGAATGGCGCCAGCAGCCTGCGTCGCTGCAGGAACTGCTGAAACACAACTGCATCAACCTGCGGCTGGCCAGCAGCGGCGGCCTGTACGCTTGGGAACTGAAACACGCGGGACGCGAGGTGGAAGCCCGGGTGCGAGGCCAGACCGTGTTCACGAGCGCCTACGCGATACTGAACGCGGCGCTCTCCGGCGTCGGCCTCGCATTTCTGCCGGCGAGCCTGGTGGGCCCGCACGTGCGCGAAGGCCGTCTGCTCAGCCTGATGCCGGATTGGTGCCCGACCTTCCCCGGCCTGCATGCCTATTACCCGAGCCGCCGCAACACATCGCGCGCGCTGGCGGTGGTGATCGATGCGATCCGCCATAAGGGCTGACGCTCAGGCCACGCTGCCACGCCGCGCCGCCCGTCCCGCCAGGCCGGCCAGCAGCGCGGCGGCCACCAGCAGGATGGCGCTCAAGTGGAAGGTCGCGCGGTAGCCGCTGGCATCGAACAGCACGCCGCCGGCCATCGCTCCGGACATGATCGCGAGCTGGACCACCGCGACCATCAGGCCACCTCCCGCCTCCGCCTCGCGCGGCAAGGTCCGGGCCAGCCAGGTCCACCAACACACGGGCGCCGAGGTGCCGACCAGGCCCCACGCCGCGAGCAGGACACCAACGGCCAGGGCCGAGCTGCCTAAGGCCACCAGCGCCACGGCCATGCCCGCCATGAGCAGAGGCATGATGATGAGCAGTCGATACAAGCGATCCTCCAGTACAGCCCCGATCAGCACCGTGCCAGCAAAACCGGCCACGCCGAGCCCCAGCAGCATCAACGACAGCATCGGCGCACCAGCATGGGTGACCGTCTCGAGGAACGGCCGCAGGTAGGTAAACAGTGCGAATTGCCCCATGAAGAACAAGCCGACTGCCGCCATGCCGAAAGCAATGCCGGGCCGCGCCAGGAGTCGCAGGACGCCGGCCGCGCCTGTCCCGCGCTGCGCCTGCATCGGTGGAAGGCTGGCAAACTTCCACACCAATGCGAGCGCGGCGACAGGGACGACACAGAAGAACGCGCCCCGCCAGCCGATGAGCGCACCGAGGAATGAGCCGAGCGGCGCGGCGACCACCGTCGCCAGCGCGTTCCCGCCGTTCACGATCGCCAGCGCACGCGGAACCTGGTGCTCGGGCACGAGGCGCATGGCGGTGGCCGCCGACATTGACCAGAAGCCGCCGATCGCAACGCCAATGAGCGCGCGCCCGAACATGAACACCAGGTAGTTCGGCGCCCACGCCACGACCGTGCCCGACACGGCCATCAGCAGCGTGAGCGACAGCAGCAGGGTTTTGCGGTCAAGCCGTCCGGCGAGCGTGGTGATGAACAGGCTGGTAAACAACGCAAACGCACCGGAGATCGCGATGGCCTGCCCCGCCTGCCCTTCGCTGATGTAGAGGCCCGCGGCGATTGGCGTGAGCAGGCTGACCGGCATGAATTCGGACGCGACCAGCGTGAAAGCGCCGAGCGCCAGCGCGAATACCGCCCCCCAGGCCGCCGGCGTTTCCTGGTCCATCGCCTGGCCGGCCGTGATATCGAGGTTCATTGAGACTCCGGTCACGCGGCCAGCGTCGCATTGTCGATCACAAAGCGGTACTTCACGTCGCCCTTGAGCATGCGCTCGTAAGCGGCATTGATTTCGTCGGCGCGGATCATCTCGATGTCGGCGACGATGCCGTGCTGCGCGCAAAAGTCGAGCATCTCCTGGGTTTCCGGAATCCCGCCGATCATCGAACCGGCCAGCGAACGCCGCTTCATGATCAGGTTGAAGACCTGGGGCGACGGATGGGGCGTGGCCGGCGCGCCAACCAGGACCATGGTGCCGTCGCGCTTGAGCAGCGACAGGAAGGCATCCAGGTCGTGTGGCGCGGCCACGGTGTTGACGATCAGGTCCAGCGTTGCGGCGCGTGCGGCCATCGCCTGCGCGTCGCGCGACACGACCACTTCATGTGCGCCGAGCGCCTCTGCATCCTCGCGCTTTGATTCAGAGGTCGTGAAGGCGATCACACGGGCGCCCATCGCGCGGGCCAGCTTGACGCCCATGTGGCCAAGGCCACCGATGCCGACGATACCGACCTTCTTGCCCGGCCCGGCCTGCCAGTTACGCAACGGCGAATAGGTAGTGATGCCGGCGCACAGGAGGGGAGCCACGGCGGCCAGCTGCTCTTCCGGATGACTGACGTTCAACACGAAGCGCTCGTGCACGACGATCTGCTGCGCGTAGCCACCGAGCGTGTGACCGGGCGCGTCCTGGGTGGGGCCATTGTAGGTGCCCACCATGCCATCGCAATAGTTTTCGAGACCGGCGTCGCAATCGGCGCAATGCTGGCAGCTGTCGACCATGCAGCCGACGCCGACGAGGTCACCGACCTGGAAATCGCGGACATGCGCACCGATGGCGGACACCCGGCCCACGATCTCATGGCCAGGCACGCACGGATACATCGTGCCGGCCCACTCCGCGCGCACTGTATGCAAGTCCGAATGGCATACGCCGCAGTAGGCAATGTCGATCTGGACGTCGTGATCACCAGGCGCGCGGCGGGTGATATCCAGGGACTCGAGGGGTTTGTCGGCAGCGCGGGCGCCATAAGCTTTGACTGTCATGGAGTGTTCCTTTCTAGCGAAAGGCTGCATGTTAATGGCAATGCCACCCGAAAAAAGCGATGGAATTTGCATGGGCTTATGAATGAGGCACATGAATAGCCCCATCTCCCCTTAGCGGGAAGCTAGGCCGGGCGCGTGATTTATGACGCCCTTTCATATTCCTGGACAATGCGCCAGAAGGGGCGGATGACCCACTGTGATATGCAACGTGAATCACAGCGAAACAAATCATATATTGGACAACTCGCGCCGGACACGGCACCCTCGTGCTCTACTACGTTCGCAGCTCGAGGAGACACCAATATGCCCACCTACCGTTCCCGCACCACCACCCAAGGCCGCAACATGGCAGGCGCCCGCGCGCTGTGGCGCGCCACCGGCATGAAGGACGGCGATTTCGACAAACCGATCATCGCCGTGGTGAACTCGTTCACCCAGTTCGTGCCGGGCCACGTGCACCTGAAGGACCTGGGCCAACTTGTGGCGCGCGAGATCGAAGCGGCGGGCGGCGTGGCCAAGGAATTCAATACCATCGCTGTCGACGACGGCATCGCGATGGGCCACGGCGGCATGCTGTACTCGCTGCCGTCGCGCGACCTGATCGCCGACTCGGTCGAATACATGGTCAACGCGCACTGCGCCGACGCGATGGTGTGCATCTCGAACTGCGACAAGATCACGCCCGGCATGCTGATGGCCGCCATGCGGCTGAACATTCCGGTGGTGTTCGTGTCCGGCGGGCCGATGGAAGCGGGCAAAGTCGTCAAGGTCGTGAACAATGACAAGCAGGTGATCAAGCTCGACCTGATCGACGCCATGATCAAGGCCGGCGACAGCAGCGTGCCGGACGCGGACGTGGCGGAAGTCGAGCGTTCCGCCTGCCCCACTTGCGGCTCGTGCTCCGGCATGTTCACCGCCAACTCGATGAACTGCCTGACCGAGGCGCTGGGCCTGTCGCTGCCGGGGAACGGCACGATCGTCGCCACGCACGCCGACCGCAAGGAGCTGTTCCTGCAGGCGGGCCGGCTGATCGTCGAACTGGCGAAACGCCATTATGAGCAGGACGACTTCTCGGTCCTCCCGCGCAGCATCGCCACCAAGGCGGCTTTCGAGAACGCGATGGCGCTGGACGTGTCGATGGGCGGCTCGACCAACACCGTGCTGCACCTGCTGGCCGCGGCGCATGAGGCGCAGGTGGAGTTCACGATGGCCGACATCGACCGCATCTCGCGCAAGGTGCCTTGCCTGTGCAAGGTGGCGCCGATGACCAACAAGTACCACATCGAGGACGTGCACCGCGCGGGCGGCATTATCGCGATCCTCGGCGAACTGGCGCGCGCCGGCCTGCTCGACACGTCGCTGCCGACGGTGCACAGCAAGACGCTGGGCGAAGCGATCGAGAAGTACGACATCCGCGTGAGCAGCGACCCTGCCGTGCACAAGCTGTTTCGTGCCGCGCCCGGCGGCGTGCCGACCCAGGTCGCGTTCTCGCAAGAAGAGCGCTACGCGCAGAACGATCTCGATCGCGGCGCTGGCTGCATCCGCGACCGCGAGCATGCGTATTCGCAGGACGGCGGCCTTGCGGTCCTGTACGGGAACATCGCGGCAAAGGGCTGCATCGTGAAGACGGCCGGCGTGGACGAAAGCATCCTCAAGTTCTCCGGCACGGCGCGCGTGTTCGAGAGCCAGGACGCGGCGGTGGAAGGCATCCTCGGCGACAAGGTGCAGGCGGGCGACGTTGTCATCATCCGCTACGAAGGCCCAAAGGGCGGGCCAGGCATGCAGGAGATGCTGTACCCGACCTCGTACATCAAGTCGAAGGGGCTCGGCAAAGCGTGCGCGCTGTTCACCGACGGGCGCTTCTCCGGCGGCTCGTCGGGCCTGGTGATCGGCCACGCTTCGCCGGAAGCGGCGGAAGGCGGCGCGATCGGCCTGGTGGAAGAAGGAGACCTGATCGACATCGATATCCCGGCGCGCACCATCAACCTGCGGGTGTCGATTGAGGAGCTCGCGCGGCGCCGCGCGGCGATGGAAGCGCGCGGGCGCGACGCGTGGCAGCCGGTGAACCGCGAGCGCGTCGTCTCGCAGGCGCTGCAGGCCTACGCCGCGCTCACCACCTCCGCCGACCGCGGCGCGGTGCGCGACCTGTCGCAACTGAAGCGCTGAGCCGACAGGCGCGGGCAGCTGAAACAGGCGCCGATTCGTGAACTGAACCCCAAAAGTTGGACATCCACTTTGGGGGTTTTTCATTACCAACAGCCGCCGCCTCGGCTTTTGCGCCCCGCAAACTGCTTGACCTGAACAATGATTGATTGCATATTGTCAACTCCTAAATCTCGGCCGTTCGGTGTCAATACTCAAGGGGGAACGATGAAATTGCTTCGATCAGTCTGTCTGTTGGCGTTTGCTTTTGCCTCGATGAATAGTGCTCACGCCCAGGCGAGCGTGGATGCCAATACGATCAACCGGATCGCCGACGAAGGCTACAACCGCGGCCAGGTCGTCAATCTGGCGCAATACCTGACTGACCGCATTGGCGGGCGCATGACGAACTCCCCCGCCATGCGCGAAGCGGAAAAATGGACCCAGCAAATGTTCCGCTCGTGGGGGCTGAACGTGCGCACCGACCCGTTCGAGTTCGGACGCGGCTGGTGGATCGAATCGTCACACAGCCGGATGACCGCGCCGCGCCCGTTGGAGCTGCGTTCGATCCCGATCGCCTGGACCCCGGCCACCAACGGCGCCGTGTCGGCCGAAATCATCGTCGCCCCGATCCGCCACGTGCGCGACCTGGAAAAATGGAAGGGCAAGCTCAATGGGAAGATTGTCCTGGTCAACTACCCTGATGCACCGAAGGACGACCTCACACCCGCGTTCAAGCGCCTGGACGACGCCGAAATTGGCAAGCTGAACACGTATCGCCAGCCCTCGTTCGATCCGGAGCGGCCGGAAATGCTCAAGCGCTACATGGAACTGGGCAAGGAAATGAACCGCTTTATGGCGGCCGAAGGTGCGGTAGCGCTGGTGCGCATGTCGCGCGCCGGTAACGGACTGGTGCATGGCGAAGGCCGCTTCTACAAGGTTGGCGAAACCCCGGCCCTGCCCGAGATCGAAATGGCTGCCGAAGATTACCGCCGCCTGGCCAGGCTGGCCAAGACCGGCCCGGTCAAGCTGGAGATCGACAGCCGCGTGCATTTCGATGACAGTGACGTGAACGGCTATAACATCCTCGCGGACATCCCGGGCCGCGATCCAAAGGCTGGCTACGTGATGGCCGGTGCTCACCTTGATAGTTGGGTGGCGGGCGACGGCGCCGCGGACAATGCCGCTGGCTCGGTGGTCGTCATGGAAGCGGCACGCATCCTGTCGGCCTTGCATGTGAAACCGAAACGCGCCATCCGCTTTGCCCTCTGGTCCGGGGAGGAACAAGGGCTGATCGGCTCGAGCGCCTACGTCGCGCGCTACCTCGCCAAGCGCCCCGTTTCGACGGACCCGGTACTGGCCAAGATGCCGTCCTATTTCTGGGATACCTACCCGATCACGCCCCTGCCCGGCTTCAATGACATGGCCGCCTACTTCAACCTGGACAACGGCTCGGGCAAGATCCGCGGCATTTACGCAGAGGGCAATTTCGCCGCGGTACCAGTGCTGCGCAACTGGTTGGCGCCGTTCGACAGCCTGGGCGCCAGCAGGGTCGTCGCCCAGCCAACCGGCAGCACCGACCATGTGATGATGGCGCGCCTCGGCCTGCCTGCGTTCCAGTTCATCCAGGATCCGCTCGACTATGAATCGCTCGTGCATCACACCAACCTTGACACCTTCGACCACCTGCGCACCGAAGACCTGCGCCAGGCGGCCGTGATCCTGGCCACGGTGCTGCTACAAGCGGCTGAAAGCGATGCGCCGATGCCGCGCAACGTGCTGCCGACGCAGCCGGCGCCGACCAATCCATTCCTGTATTCGGATCCGAAGAACGACTGAAAACGGCGGCATCCCCACGCGTTAGCGGCGCGGTGCGCGACCTGTCGCAGCTGAAGCGCTGAACTGGCAGACGCATAGATCCGGTTCGTGAACTGAACCCCAAAAGTTGGGCGCCAACTTTTGGGGTTTTTCATCGCGTGCTGGGGCGTGATGCAGCAAGAGCATCGGTGAACCGTGGGATTGCGTGGCTTTATTGCTTGCTAGTGCCAGCTGTTTTCTCACCACGATTGATCACTGCGCCAACACCGTCCTGATCGCGCTCAGCGAAGGCAGGAAGAAGTAGCCGCCACCGGTCGGAACGATCCACTCTGCCTTGGTGCTGACACCGGCCTGCTGCAAGCCCGAACCAAACATCACGCAACCGCGTGCGCGGCCCTCACCCGCTGCGGGATTCTGGCCGACCAGCAGATCATGCCCGGCCGGCGTCTTGGGCCGTGTCGGGTCGTTCATCCAGCGCGTTTGCAGAAACTCGAACTGGTCCTCGATGGACACCTGCACGGACAGGAACAGCAGGCCGCGATTGCCGTTGTGCGGGTCATCCGCCAGGGTCGCATAGCGATCAGCCAACGGCGCCCCGAACGGCACGCCGATACGCAGCACGCGGCGGGTATAGGTGGCGTCGCTGCCGCCCATGTCGCTGCCGGAATCGCGGACATTCACCTTGCGGATGTGCGCTGCCCACGGACAGGTGATCCCTGCCGGGTCGGCCTTGGCTTGCGGGAAATTGTCATCAAAGCCTTCGACCGGCAGCTTGGGTGTGTCGCTGTCGTAGCGAAACTGGTTATTGGCACGCCGTTCCTTGCCCAGTTCGACGTCATCGGCATCGGGCGCGCGGCTGACCGGAGCGCCGCTCATCCAGCGGCCGACTACCCGTGCGGCCAGTTTCTCATCCGTCATGCCTTCAAACCCGGGGTGGCGGGCCAGTTCCGCGGCCGTCTCGCGCATGGTGCGCCAGAACAGGCCGACGTCCTGGCGCAGGCGGCGAAACACCAGGAAGGAGCCGTTGCGTGTCCAGTCCGGCATGGGTTCGCGGACTTGGCCGGGCAGCAGCGGATCAGGGCTGCTGCCCGGATAACCGATCACCACCTCGCCCGGCCAAATCAGATCTTGTCCCGGCAGGCCATACAACGAGGCTTGCCTGCCGATCGCCGGTGGCAGATAGCGCTCGGTGATGTAGTCGTCATCGCGTGGCGAGGCACGGCCGCGGATGCCGGGCTGCGACACGCCGTCGTCAAAGCCGAAGTGCTCGTGCCCGCGCATGTTCATGCCGTCCCACTCGTCGCTGCGGACATCGCCTTTTTCCTGATAGAGCACGGTCAGGCCAGCTTGAGCGATTTCGGCGAGCAAGGCTGCCGCCCGCTGGTCCACCATGTCGCGGTGATCACCGGCCAGCACCACGAGCAGATCCGGCGCGTTATCGGGGCCGCCAACCAGCCAGTTGTTCGGATGGCCCTCCGCATCCTTGTTCGTGGGGTCACCCAGCAAAGCCGAACGGCCCGCCAGGCCGATGTGAAAGGCCGGACTGGCGATATCGCTGGCGCCGGGCGTGAGCGCATCCAGGCCAGGCGCGGAACATCCCAGCCCCACCAGCACGCGTCCCTCGCGCCGTACATGGCGCACACCTTGCGCGCGAGCCTGTTCGCGGCGCAGGCGGCGGTCGGCCAGGGTTTCGGCGCCGGTGCTGATACTGTCCGCCAGTTTGCCGAGGAAAGCCTTGGCTGCCGCCATCGCCGGCCCGGCGGGCAGCCGCAAGGCGATCAGCGTCTGGTGCGGCTTCAGGAAGCCCGGCACGGCGATGCCCTGAATATCATCCATCTCCAGTACCGGCTCCACCGGCGCTTTGCGGTTGACTGTCATGGTGGCTCCTGTTTATTTTGATGAATGGATTTCAGATTCTGCGGCTCCGTAACGGCAGGGGCGCTGCATCGTCCGTATGGCGCGGCCTGGACAGCGAATCCTGGACGTCCCAATCTTGCAAGGCATCGACTTTTCCGGGCGGTGTAGGGTCTTTCCATGGCACCGCGCGGTTCAGCGTGCGAGCATCGTTGGGATCGACACAGCAGCGGCCGTTGCAGGAGAGCGACGGATTCTTGAAGGTCCCCGGCGCGGCGGCAACGCCCACCAGATGGACCGTGATGCATTCGGCCACCTGGCCGCCGTACTGGATGCGCTCCCCGCCGATTGTGATGTCGCTGACGGTAAAGCCACGCTCCTTCGGCACGCTCACTTCCAGCCGTTCGATCAGGTTGTTGGCGCCACGGACAACGCGCACGCAATCGTCCAGCGCTCCGCCGTCCGGCGCGGCCCAGCCGCCGAGATCGATGTGATCCATGTACAGCCCCACCGGGTTGCGCAGCGTGACGAAGGCGCCGATGCGCGCCAGCGCATTGACAGCCGCGCCGATGGTCGGATCACTGGTGCGGTCAGGCCCGCCATACATGGCGCAGCAGATCAGCGCATCCGGGTCCACCACCTGGGCCTGGGCGCTATTCTTGTACAGAACCGTGGCATCCCCCGCCAGCTGGATTTCCGCGGTCAGCGAATTGGGTGGCGCGCACAGGTGAACGATGCCATGGGTGGTGTTCCACTTGTTGTAGGGGTTGTAATCGCCCTGTGCCATTAACTTGTTGCCCTGCCTGTCGAACACGTCTTTCGTGGCGAACAGGTCCGCCAGTTCCACCTGCTGGCTGACCAGTTCGCGGTAACGCTTCAGCAGCAGTTTTTTATCGCCCGGGAAAGAGGCCGGCACGTTGTCCGGCCCCGGTATCGGCGTGCCGGCCAGCGCCTGCCAGTACTCGGGCGGCTCGGAGGTAAAAGCGATATGGACGATGTTCTGCGTGTCCGGATCGCGCCGCACATGCCACTCGCAGTACTCGTTGTGGGGACGATATGGCAGATCGCCCGCAGTGGGCGTGTCAAACACAGCCTTGTTGTAGTCCCGCAGGTGCCATAGCGAATCGGCCTGCTTCAATGCCTCGGCGCGGCCGAAACGGCGCAGCAGTTCCTTGGGAAATGCGTTCCACGGTATCGATTGCTCGATCAAGGTGCCCGGATCGAAACGCGATGGATTGTAGTACTGCGTGCGGGTTTCCGATATCGGCTGATCGACGCCCTGCGCGATCTTGTTCAACTCGATTTTCACCACCGCGTCGAACCAGGCGCTGACCGCGTTGTGCCAGGCCTCCAGTTGCCCAGGGATGCCATTAAAGTCGGAAAGAAATGCGGGCGGATCGAATTTCTGCAGCAGTGCCATCGTCGCCTCCTTCGCCAAATGGAGAATTGATCATACGCCGTTTTGTTGAAGAAATTGCCACCAAAAAACCACAAGCTGCAAAAATCTCTGCAGTCAATGCACGGCCGGCCACCAGCCCGGCTCGGCATACAACACTTGCCTGTGCAGGTCCAACGTCATTAACCAGGCCTGCACTGCGCCGTTGCGGCGGCGCGTCTGCTCCAGGTCTTGGAGAAAGGACTTGCGCGTGAAATCGCGGCCCACGCGAGCCAGCGTGGCCACGATCTCCGACAACTGCGCCTGCGCAGCGGCGCGGCTGTCAGGCGGCGCCGCTGCCGCCACGACGATCCTGCGGTCCAGCGCCGCGGGGATGCTGTCCAGCCTGCAGCCAGACGCGGTCTCGGCGGTCATCAGCACCAGCGACGGTGGATCGGCCGTGGCCAGCGCGCCGCAATCGCCGTTGAGCAGCAAGGCTTGCGCGCCCTGGCTGGCGGCGTAGTCGCGCAGCGCTGCAATCTGCTGCTCCCGGGTTGCGGCGCGCTCGATCGGCTGGGCAGCGTCGATCGTCAGGAAAGCGTCCTCGTCCCGGCCATAGCGCAAAACGATGCGGCGGCCGTAGATGGGCTGCTGCGGAACCGTCAGCCCTGCTGCGCCGATAACGTTTATGCGCACTGCGTCGGCGCTGACGCCCGTTGGCGTCACGCTGTCCAGAATCGCGAGATAACTGAGCAAGGCGCGCGCGTCGGCCGTTTGCATGCGGTAGCGCGGCATGGCGCGGTCCAGGGGCTGGCCCTGGCTGTCCTGCCCATCGCCGATGGCGCGCACGAGCAGGGCCTGCGTATAGGCTGGCCGCAGCCGGCCGCCGATATTGACCGCGCGCGCCAACGCCGCCGGCGAGATATCGGCCACTGCCACGCCACCTTCGCGCTGGCCGCGCCCGTTCGCGCCGTGGCAGGAGGCGCACGGCAGCAGCGTCGCGGGCAGCGCCTGGCGCATGCCGGCGACACTGGCGGTGATCGCTTGCGCCCCGCGGCCCTCGACATAGATCGCACGCCCGCGCTGCTGCTGCGCCGTGAGCTCCTGGGCCTGGGCCGCGCAGGGAAAAAGCAAAAGCCACCAGTATTTCATCGTCGTTCGCTGCGTTGGCGCAGCGCGCGAGCCACCTGCACCGGATCGGCCAGGCCGTCCATGCGCAGCCACGGGCCGCCGCGCACGCCATCGACAATCAGCAGGAATGGCGTATGCGCGCCCGGGTCCGGCGCCGCCGCGCCGAGTGAGCCCAGCAAGCGGTCGATGTCGTTCCTGCGCCCAGTGACCAGGGTCCAGCCTGGACGCATGCTGAACTTGTCACGCCATTGGCGCAGTGCCGCCGGAGTGTCGTTGAGCGGATCGATGCTGACCGAGATCAGCCCGACCTGCGACGCCTCTCCGCCCAGCGACTGCTGAACGCTGGCAAAGTGTGCCCCCAACAGCGGACAGACCGCGCTGCAGCCGGTGAACACGAAATTGATGGCCACCACCCTCCCCTGTACCAGATCGCTGTAAAACCGCAGCGCGCGGCCATCCTGGTCCAGCACCGCGACGTCGGCCACGGCCGCTCGCGCCGGCCGCGCCAGCCCTCCCAGCGCCAGCAGCGCCAACAAACTGCGCCTGCGTTCAGTGGCCGGTGTCATCGGCCACGCCCATGATCAGGTCCACGACACGGGCGCCAGCAGCCGTGCCGTGGATTTTCTTCCACAAGCCGGTGCGCATGTTCCCCGCCACCATGGTGTCCATGTGCGCGCCGGGATCGTCGACGAACAGCCCCAGCCGCCGCAAGGCCTCGCCCACCTGCTGCTCGGAGCCGGTCAGGAACACCCAGCCAGGCTGCGCACCCAGCTTGCGGGCGTAAGCCTTGAGCGCGGCCGGCGTGTCGTGCACAGGATCGATGGTGATGGACACCAGCCGCACCTCCGGCCCCAGCCGGTTGCCCAGCCGCTCCTGCACCGCCCTGAGGGTGGCCATCATCGCGGGGCAGCTGTCGCCGCACCCGGCGAAGAAGGTGTGGATCACCACCGAACGCCCGGCGATCAGGTCGCGGTACAGATCGACCGGGCGTCCGTCCTGGTCCTGCAACGCCAGGCCGCGCAGATAGATCTCCGCACCGCGCGCGGCGGCCGTCGTCCCGCCGTCCGCCGCCGCGGTGGTGGATAACATTGCGGCCAGCAGGACACAGCCGATTCTATGCAAACCCATCCTGATCCTCCGCGCCGCTCATGGCGACGCCTTCTTCGGCGCCTTGGCGGTCTTGAACAGGAAGGAGTAGTCGGAGGCCAGCGCATTGGCCGCCGTCGCCGGACTGCCGGCGGTGGCAGCATCGTAGACCTTGGTCGGAACCAGGCGGTTGCCCAGATGGCCCTTGGCGATCGGCGCCGACGCATGGCAGTCCAGGCAGGTCAGGTTCTGCACATAGGTTTCCATCGTGGTGTTGGCCACCGGCTCCTGCTTGGTGTTGGGCGATAACTGCGGCGCCGGCAGCGGCACGCGCGCACCGGGCGCGACGGCCGTGTTCTGGTTGGACCACAAGGTGTTCACCAGCTGGTAGTTGAGGAAGACCGAATCCGGACTTTGCGGCGCGATCACCTGCGACCACACGTATTGGTTCAGGCCCGCCACGTCGTTGTTGGCACGGGTCGAAATCGGCGTCGTGCGCACCACCTGGATCGGCGCGGCGTACCATCTTTTTTTGCCGCTGTTGACCTGGGTCGGATCGGCGTTGGCCACACACCGGTAATAATCGGTGGCTGGATTGCAGCTGGGGTTGTAATAGGTGTATGGCGGCGTCAGTTGCTTGTCCGCGACCTGCTGCGCATCGGGCGCATTCTGCTTGTGCTCGAAGGTGGCCCAGATGAACTGCTGGCCAAGCGGCGTCTTGTGGATGATGTGCAGGCCGGTCAGGCCCACCACCACCGTCCTGGGCGGCATGCCCGGATAGGTCACTACCGCCTTGGCGATCTTGAAGCGCGGCCAATCGGCCTTGTTCGGCAGCTCCAGCCACGCGGCCTTGATTTCGATCGAGCCGTTCGGCAAGTTCAAGCCCGGCGCCTGCGCAAAGCCGGGCTGCACCGAAGCGTTGTACAGCTTGTTGTCGCGGATGTAGTTGTATTCGATTTCGTTGACCGAACGTTCATACAAGGTCAGCAATTTATTTTGCGCCGTCAGCCAGGGTGCGCCAGGCGAGGCCTGGCCGAAGACGCTCAGGTCCAGCGCCGGCTCGGCGCTGATCTTGCCGTTCAGTCCCCCCAGCAACTTCACGGCCGCGACCGGCTGGCCGTTCCAAGGCCCGGGATCGCGGCCATCGGCCAGAAACACCTGATCGGATTCCTTGTAGGTTTCCCACACCGTCAATCGTGGATCGCCGGGCTTGCCGAAGCTCGCCGGCGGCATCTTGCTGTCCGGCTGGCCGCGCTGGCCGTCTTGCGCGGCCCAGTTGAGCGCGATAAATTCTTGCCAGGCGAAGCAATTGGCGTCGGCCTGGCGCGTCACCACCATGTCGGTGGGCACAACATAGCCGAGCTTGGGCGGTGCCAGGCAGTTGCTGGTGCTGCCGCCCGAGGATGCATTCTGCGCATGGGCAGCGCCCGCCAGCGACAGCAATGCCATCGAAGCCATCAGGGTACGTAGTAATGTCGTCATGGTGTCTCCTTTATTGTTGGTTCGCCTGCGCGATCACCAGGAAGGCCGGCGCCGGTGGGATGGCGGGCGAAACAGTCTGTCCCGCCGGGACGATCACCACGCCGCGCACGCCCGGCGCCGCCCGGGGTGTGACGCTCACTTCCAGCTTGAGCAACTGGGCGAAGTCTGGATAGGTGTTGCCCGGCACGGCGTATTTGATATTGGGCACCATGTCCACCACCAGTGCATTGATGTCGGTGTCGATACTGCCGTTTGGCAGCGTGAACAGCACCTTGGGCCATTTCTCCTTCGGCAGAGCCGTTTCGCCGGACGGCAAGGAGCAGGTCAGCGCCAGCGCCTGCCGCGACTGGCCCGGCTTGAGCGTCGGCGGGATGATGCTGGAATTGCTGGCCAGGTTCATTTCCTGATGGACCGGGGTGTCGAACTTGGTGCCGTAGTAAGCGTCCCAAAGCGGCTGGAACATGATCTGCAGCGGCTGCGCCTGCGACTTCGTCACGGGCAGCGATTCGGCGCAACTCTGCGTCGGCGTGGGAGCCTTCGGCGGGATCGGCCGGCCGAACAGGGCGACCTCAAACGTCTCCATTACCTGCGAGCCGCAGGTGATGGGCGTGCCGTCGATCGTGATGTCCTCCAGGGTGAAGGACACGCCGGCCTTCACCCAGGCCAGCGGCAGCTGGAAGGCCGCATGCAGGATGAAGGAGCCCGGATACGGCGTCTTCGTAATCGGGTCGATGAGCGTCTCGAAGCCGCGCACGATGTGCCAGCAATCGGCCGCGCTGGCGCCGGGCGGCAGCTTGGGGTCGGCCGGCAGCTGGTATTGGGCGAAGCTGGGCATCTGGATGTACAGGCCGGGCGGATCGGCCAGCGAGATATTGGTGCCGGCGCCGACCGCCAGGTTGATGGTCTGGCCGATGTGCGGATCGCTGTTGCGGTAGTTCTGGCCGAACACGCCGCAGCAGATCAGCGCTTGCGGATCCAGGTTGCCGCTGCTGCGCTGCACGGTCGCGCCGGCGCCCAGCCCCAGCTCGGTTTGCAGGGTGTTCGGCGTGGCCGTGAGATGCATCGCGCCGCCACTGAACTTGCCGTTGGCGCGCATCGCCACCGTGCCGCTGTTCCACTTGTTGAGCGGGTTGTAGCCCGGCCGGCCCGTTTGTGGATCGATCACCGGCTTGTGAGTGACCGGATCGACCAGCTGCAGGTCTTCCACGGAAACGCTGACCCATTGCGCCTGCGGCGCTCCGAAATTCAACGCCGCGGTATACACTTCCGCCACCCTTTCCGGGCTCACGCTCCACAGGGTCTGGTAGTACTCGGGATTCTCGCAGGTGAAATCGATGCGCACCATCTTGCCGCGGGCATCGCGCGCGACGCTGAACTCGCAGTACTCGTCCAGCCAGCCGCGCGGGCCGTACGGACCGTAGGCCTTCAGCTCGCCCGACCAGTCGGCCTGCGGGCAGCGCGTGACGGGAATCGGGTAGTTAACAAGCGCGCCGGTGTCGGCCAGTTGGTACAGCATGGCCTTGGGCAGATGGTAGGGATTGGCCGGGGTCTGGTCCTGCCCCAGGTACTGGATCAGCCGGTTCGGAAAGGCGATCCACGCTACGTCGACGGCCGCGGCGCCACCCGGGATCGTTGTGGTCAAAGGATTGTAATAGCCGTTCTGGGCGGCCGCGAAGGACGACGTCCAAGGATTACCGGCAATGGCCTGGCGGGTAAATCCGTCGACGTTCTGGCTCCATGCGGTGGCCAGCTTTTGGTAAAGCACCGGATTGTCCGGGAAATCGTTATTGCAGGCCGGCAGCGTAAAGCGTTGCAGCAGATAGCCGCCGCCGGCCATCGCTTCGTACATAGGCGTGATGGGGTTGCTACTCATGATCATCTCCTAGTTGGCGTGGTAAGTTTTGAACTGCGCATTGTTGCGGGGGAGCCCCAGCGATTCGGACTCGATCCACACGTAGTACACGCCGGCCTGCGGCGGCGTGAATTCGATTTCGTAGCGGCTCTGGGGCAGCGCGATGGCACTGAGGCGCTGCTGCCAGATCCCGGGCGGCGCAAGCGCCAGCGCGCGCACGTCGGCGGCGGGGGGCAGCGGCGCGCCGGCAGCGTCGAAGAGCGCAAAGCGCAGGCGCACGCTGCTGCCCACCGCCAGCTGTGGCGGCGCATCGATGCTGGTGACCTGCACCGCGGGACGGCCGGACGGCGCGGCCTCGCTGCCCAGCGCGGCACTGAAGCAGGCGACCACGCGTGGCGCATCGTTGAACATCACCACGTCGTACTGGCCCGGCTGGGCGACCGGCATGGTGGTCGCATACGCGCCCTGTCCAACCTCGCGCAGGCCCTGGTTCACCACCATGACGGCGCGCGGCGTTTGCGCGTAAGTGCGAAATCCTCCGGCCGGCGCGGCCATGCCTTCCCGGTACAGGTAGACCATGCGGTCGACCGCATTGGCGGCCAGGACCGAGGCGCCTTCCGGCGCACTGACCAGGTTGTCGGCGATGACGCCAGTGGGCGCGCCGAAGGCATGCTGGCCACTGGGGAACTCGGCGATGCCCAGTGCGCCAGTCTGGTTGCCCAGTTGTTCGAGTGCGATCATCAGCACGATCTCGCTGCCGCGCCGCCGCACATAGGCCAGGCGGTCGCTGAAGGTGACCTGGTCCGGCTGGCCGGCAATCGGGATGGTGTGCGCCAGGCGGTTGGTGGCGGCGTCAAACACCTGCACGATGTTCTCGCCGGGGTTGGGCAGCAGCGCATAGCGTCCGTCCGGCGTGAAGCGCAGTTGCGTGGCGCCGGGGCGCACGTCCACCGTGGCCGTGGTGCGCCCGGTGTGCGAGTCGATCGCGTACACACGCCCCTGCTGCGCATCGACCGCGTAGATAGCCTGCGCGGCACGCGAATACGCCAGCAGCGTCGGCACGCCGCCCGGAACCGCCTCACGCACCACGCGCCCCGCATGGGCGTCGATGATGGCGACCTTGCCGCCGGCCGCAGCGAACAGCCAGTGGCCGTCGGCGCTGGCGGCCAGCCCGATGGCGCCCCCGTCCAGCGCCACCGCCTTGACGGTGCGCACGGCCGGGTCGATGGCACTGACGCCACGCTGGTCGGCGACCCAGACACGGTTGCCGGCGGCGACCAGGCGGCGCGGCCGGGCGCCGGTTGGCAGAGTGTCGACGATGCGCCAATGGCGCGTGTCGATCACGGCGACGGCGCCCTCGTCGGGCATGGTCACCAGCAGCATCGCGTGGTCCGCGAGCAGCAGCCAGTCGGCGCCCGACGCCGGCAGGTGCAGCAGATTGAGCAGCCGGGTGCCGCCGAAGCCGAACATCGGATCGACCACGCTGACCGTAGCGTCGTCGTTCAGGGTCAGTACAAAGAAGCTGTTCAGATCGATATCGGCACGGCGGAACAGGTCGCCGCTGAGATAGCCGGCCAGCCTGGCCTTGCAGTCGGGCGCCGCCGCTCCTGGCGCGCGCCGGCTCAGCCAGGCGGCCGGACGCAGGCCGCGCAGCGGCGTGCCGCTGGCGGTGTCCGACAATTCGAAGCGGAAGGCCGCCGGAGCGCCTGCCCCGGACGGCTGGCTGGCATCGAACGCCACCCGTATCCCCTGGTCCACCACCTGCTGGGACGCATGGCCGGCGAGGCACAGCGCCGCCAGCAGGCAGCCGCCTGCCGCATGGCGCGCGCTCATCGCCGCACCCAGCGCGCCGTCCAGCAGCTTCCCGAAGCGCAGCCAGGCCGGCTCGGAG
>NZ_SPUM01000029.1 GCF_004614195.1 Massilia horti
GCTGCTTCTCTACGCTGCCTTCGCGAACCGCGTGCGCACAGGTGCGCACCCTACGAAGGCTTTGTGTCCCAGTAGCTTTTTAGCAAGCCGTAGAAAACCGTATCGGCAGTCTCGCCGTGGACGATCCAACGCTCCGGCATGTAGCCTTCCTTGCGAAAACCGAGCCGTTCCAGAACCCGGCCGGAAGGCGCATTGCCCGGGTCGATGTCGGCCTCGATCCGGTTCAGGTCCAGGTGCCGGAAGCCGTATTCGAGCAGCACGTGCAGGCTCTCGTACGCATATCCCTTGCCCCAATGACGGCTCCCGAACGCGTAGCCGATGTCGCAGCGCCGGCTCTGCTCAAAAAAGTGATACAGGCTGAGGGTGCCTATCAATTCGCCACTACCAGCCAGGGTGACCACCAGGCACACGCCGCTGCCGTCGGCATTGCCGGCGCGCCGGCTGGCAATCCATTCGTCGGCCTGCGCCAGCGTGCTCCATGCTTCGTTGCTCCAGTAGCGCACCACTGCGGGATCGGAATAGATGGCGAAGATGGCATCGCGGTCGCGTTCCTCCGGCCAGCGCAGCGCCAGGCGTTCGGTATTGAGCAGGGTCGGTGTCAGGACAGGCATGGGTGTTCAGGATGTGACGGTACGTCGGCCGGCAGCATGACCGCCCGCAGTACCATGTTGATGATCAGTTCTTCGGCGGCGTCGAAGTCCTGTGCGGTGAGCTGTTCGCGGCCGAGCACGAGCCGCATCTGGGCCGCGAAGTCGGCGTACGATTGGGTCATGGCCCAGATCGCGAACAGCAGGTGGGTGGCGTCGACCGCCGCGATCTTCCCTTCGGCGATCCAGCGTTCGAACACGTCGATGTCCTTGCGCACCAGCGGCACCACGCGCTTGCTGATCTGCTCTCCGTAGAGCTGCGCGCCGCCCAGCACTTCCATCGCGTAGACGCGCGATGCGAACGGCTGCTCGCGCGAGAAGCGCAGCTTGGCGCGCACGTAATCGCGCAGCACGTCGGCCGGCTCGCGCGCGGAATCGGCCAGGCTGGCCATGCGATCGAGCCAGTCGTCGAGCACGCCGTCGAGCACGCGCTGGTAGAGCGCCTGCTTGGTCGGGAAGTAGTACATCAGGTTCTGTTTCGACAGTCCGGCGTTTTCGGCCACCGTGGCGATCGAGGCCCCTTCGTAGCCGCATTCGGCGAATACGCGCACCGCTTCGGTCACGATGGCCGCTTCGATCCTGTCGCGGCGCCTTGAGATGATGGTATCCATGTCCCCCCTAGTTGATCGATTGCAGGAACGCGACCAGCGGCGCCTCGGCCGCATACGCGACGTTGAAGCGAAACCAGGTCGATTTCGGCTCGTGCAGCATGAAAAACTCGTTGGGCGCCAGCAGGATGCCGGCCTTGAGCGCCAGTTCCGCGATCGCGCGGCCGCTCTTGTCGGGGTTGGGCGCACCCGGCCAGCCGGCGCTGACGAACATGCCGCCGCGCGGCGTGGCGATCGGCACCAGGCCGGCCCTGGCCAGCTGTTCGATCGTGCGCTCGCTGGCGTCCGCCAGCCGGCCGGCGAGGCGCTCGATCATGCGCCGGTAGGGCCGTGCCGAGATCGCGTGGTACACCGCGCGCTCGTTGACCTCGGACGTGGTCAGCCCGGCCAGCATCTTCACCCGCAGCAGTTCCGGCATCAAGGAGTTCGATGCGCACAGCGAGCCCACGCGCAGCACGGGCGACAGGGTCTTGGAAAAGCTGCCGACCCGAATCACGCGGCGCAGCCCATCCATCGCGGCCAGCGAGGCCTCGCCGCGTGCGGACAACTCGCGGTAGATGTCGTCCTCCACCAGCCAGAAGTCGAACTGCTCGGCCATTGCCAGCAGCCGGTGCGCCTGCGCCTGGGTGAGCGAGGTGCCGAGCGGGTTTTGCAGCACCGTGTTGACGAACATGAGCTTGGGCTGGGTGGCGGCCACATGAAAGGCGAGCGCGTCGAAGTCCAGGCCGGCGCCGCCACGCGGGATGCCGACCGCGGTGCAGCCGTGGTGCCGGATCAGCGCGATCAGGTTGCTGTAGCCGGGGTCCTCGACCAGCACCGTGTCGCCGGGGCGGGTGAGGGTGCGCAGGATCAGGTCGAACGCGTGGGTGGCGCCGTGGGTGAGCAGCACCTGGTCCGGCGCGACCTGGAACAGCTCGTCGGACAGGGTGGCCGCCAGGTGCTGGCGCAGCGTCGGATAGCCGAGCGGATGGCCGTAGCCGCGCAGCCGGCTGGCAGGGATCTTCATCGCATGGCGCACGGCGTCCAGGATCGTGGATTCGCCGTACCACTCCGGCGGCAGCCAGCCGGCGCCGACAGGCAGCGCGTCGGATTGCCCGGAGTACAGGTCCGGCGTGAGCGCGTCCACCGCCGCATGCGGGGCCGGCAATGGCGCATGGCGCCGGGCCAGCGGCTCGCTGCGTGCGACAAAGAAACCGGACCCGCGGCGCGACGACAGCAATCCTGATTGCAACAGCCGTTCGTACGATTCGACCACCGTGAAGGTCGAAACGCCATTACATTTTGCGAATTGTCGAACCGACGGCATCTTTGTTCCGACGCGCAGTTCGCGCCGGTTTACCATCGCCGAAATGGCCGCCACGATCTGGTCGACCAGGCCGCCACGCTTGCTGCGGTCGATCGCCAGCACCGGCCATTGCAAATCGCCGCGTGAAGCACTTTCCGCCGATGCCGTCATCTCGTCCATCCACCGCTCCGTGTGTCGCGTTGCTTGAAAACTGTATAGGTTATGTTTCCAGTACGGTTGGCCAGATTTGCCGGTTGTGTATCTGTGCCGGCGTTGTCCTGCTGTCTATTATTGATCATCATTTTGCCAATTGGTAAATTTTTTTAAGGCTGCAAAAATGCCTGGGAGAGTCGCATGAACGAATCCGGACTGGGTCGCGCGAGGCCCGCGTCGATGTCGTCGTTTTGGATGCCCTTTACCAACAACCGCGACTTCAAGACGCAGCCGCGGCTGCTGGTGTCAGCCGAGGGGATGTACTACAAGGATGTGGACGGCAACCAGGTGCTCGACGGCACCGCCGGCCTGTGGTGCGTGAACTGCGGCCACGCCCAGCCGAAGATCGTTGCCGCGGTCAGCGAGATGGTCGGCACGCTCGACTTTGCGCCGACTTTCCAGATGGGGCACCCGGTGGCGTTCGAGCTGGCCGAGCAGCTGATGGAGTACACCGGCCACAAATTCGGCCACGTGTTCTACACCAACTCGGGATCGGAGGCGGTCGACACGGCGCTCAAGATGGCGCTGGCCTACCACAAGGCGCGCGGCGAGGGCGGCCGCACGCGGCTGATCGGGCGCGAGCGCGGTTACCACGGGGTTGGCTTCGGCGGACTGTCGGTGGGCGGCATCGGCCCGAACCGCAAGAGCTTCGGCCCGCTGCTGCCGGGCACGGATCACCTGCCGCACACGCACAACCTGGCGAAGAATGCGTTCTCCCGCGGCGAGCCGGAGCACGGCATGGAGCTGGCCGACGAGCTCGAACGGCTGGTCGCGCTGCACGACGCTTCGACCATCGCGGCCGTGATCGTCGAGCCGGTGGCCGGTTCCACCGGCGTGCTGATTCCGCCCAAGGGATACCTCAATCGCCTGCGCGAGATCTGCACCAAACACGGCATCCTGCTGATTTTCGACGAGGTCATCACCGGCTTCGGCCGCCTGGGCGCGCCGTTCGCGACCGATTACTTCGGCGTCGAGCCGGACATGATGACGACCGCCAAGGGCATCACCAACGGCACCGTGCCGATGGGCGCCGTGTTCTCCAAAAAGTTCATCCACGACACGTTCATGGAAGCGCCGCCGGGCATCGAACTGTTCCACGGCTATACCTATTCCGGCCACCCGCTGGCCTGCGCGGCCTCGCTGGCCACGCTCCAGGTCTTCAAGGAGCAGCAGGTCCTCGAGAACGCCCGGCGCCTGCAACCATACTGGGAAGACGCGATCCATTCGCTCAAGGGCCTGCCGCACGTGATCGACCTGCGTTCGATTGGCCTGGTTGCCGGCATCGAGCTCCAGTCGATCCCGGGCAAGCCGGGCGCCCGCGCCTACAACGCGTTCAAGAAGGCGTTCGCCGATGGTCTCCTGACTCGCGTCACCGGCGACATCATCGCGCTCTCGCCGCCGCTGGTGCTCGAAAAGCAGCACATCGACGAAATGTTCGGCAAGCTCGCCGCCGTACTCAAGAACCTGGATTAAGAAAGCATCTCATGACTGAACTGGATACCATCATCAGCCATTACATCAATGGCCGCCAGGTGGACACGGCCAGCGGGCGCCATGCCCCCGTGTTCAACCCGGCGATCGGCGAGCCGTGCGCGAAGGTGGCGCTTGGCACACCTGGCGAGGTCGATGCGGCCGTGGCCGCGGCACGCGCCGCCTTTCCCGCCTGGGCCGCCACGCCGCCGCTGGCGCGCGCCCGCGTCCTCTTCAAGTACCTGCAGCTGTGCCAGCGGCACGTGGACGAATTCGCGGCGATGGTCACGCGCGAGCACGGCAAGACGTTCTCCGACGCACAGGGCGAGGTCGCGCGCGGCATCGAGGTGGTCGAATTCGCCTGTGGCATTCCGCAACTGCTCAAGGGCGAATTCACCGACCAGATCGCCCGCGGCATCGACGCCTGGGCGATGCGCCAGCCGCTGGGCGTGGTGGCCGGCATCACGCCGTTCAACTTCCCGGTGATGGTGCCGATGTGGATGTTCCCGATCGCGCTCGCGTGCGGGAACACCTTCATCCTCAAGCCCTCCGAACGCGACCCGTCCGCGTCGCTGCTGCATGCCCGGCTGCTCAAGGAAGCCGGCCTGCCGGACGGCGTATTCAACGTGGTCCAGGGCGACAAGGTCGTGGTCGACGCGCTGCTCGACCATCCGCACGTCGAGGCGATCAGCTTCGTGGGCTCGACCCCGATCGCGCAGTACATCTACGCACGCGGCAGCGCGTCCGGCAAGCGCGTGCAGGCGCTGGGCGGCGCCAAGAACCACATGGTGGTGATGCCCGACGCCGACATGAACATGGCGGTGGACGCGCTGATCGGCGCGGCCTACGGCTCGGCGGGCGAGCGCTGCATGGCGATCTCGGTGGCGGTGGCGGTGGGTGACGCCGGCGACGCCCTGGTGGAGGCGCTGGCCAAGCGCACCAGCGCCTTGAAGATCGACGACGGCATGGCGCATGGTGCCGAAATGGGACCGGTGGTGACGAGGGAGGCCAAGCAGCGCATCGAGCGCCTGATCGGCGAGGGCGTGGAGCAGGGCGCGACGCTGGTGGTCGACGGCCGTGATTACGCGGTGCCGGGGCGCGAGAACGGCTTCTTCGTGGGCGGCACGCTGTTCGACCATGTCCAGCCTTCCATGAGCATCTACAAGGAAGAGATCTTCGGACCGGTGCTGTGCGTGATGCGCATGCCGGACGTGGGTAGCGCGGTGGAGCTGATCAACGCGAACGAGTACGGCAACGGCGTGGCGCTGTTCACGCGTGACGGTGGCGTGGCGCGCGAGTTCGTGCGCCAGATCCAGGTTGGCATGGTGGGAGTGAACGTGCCGCTGCCGGTGCCGATGGCGTTCAACAGCTTTGGCGGCTGGAAGCGCAGCCTGTTCGGCGACCACCACGCCTACGGGCCGGAGGGTGTGCGGTTCTACACCCGGCACAAGGCGGTGATGCAGCGCTGGCCGAACACTGCCAGCACGGGGCCGGAATTCGCGTTCCCGCAGATGAAATAAACGTAGGGTGCGCACCTGTGCGCACGCGGACGCTGGCGGTCACGCAACGTAACCGCGTGCGCACTTCGTGCACACCCTACGAAAAGCAGCACCCGATGTCATCGTTAGAACAAAAGGGATGTCCATGATCGAATCACTCAAGCACCTGCCGCCGGCTGCGGATTCGCACGACGCGCTGGCCAGCCAGTTCACCGACCTTGCGCCGCCGCTGTCTGCCCGCCAGGCCGCCGTCGAAGCCGCGCGCTGCCTGTACTGCTACGACGCGCCATGCATGCGCGCCTGCCCGACCGGCATTGACGTTGCCAGCTTCATCCGCAACATCCACGACCAGAACATCAACGGCGCGGCCTACAACATCCTCAAGCAGAACATCTTCGGCGGCAGCTGCGCGCGCGTGTGCCCGACCGAGATCCTGTGCGAGAGCGCCTGCGTGCGCAACCACGACGCTGAACGCGAGCCGGTCAAGATCGGCCTGCTGCAGCGGCACGCGCTGGACAACGCGCACTTTGCCGGCCATCCGTTCGAACGCGCTCCCGCCACCGGCAAGACCATCGCCGTGGTCGGCGCCGGTCCGGCTGCCCTGTCGTGCGCACACCGGCTGGCCATGCTCGGCAACGACGTGGTGGTCTACGAGGCGCGCGAAAAAGCGGGCGGCCTGAACGAATACGGCATTGCCAAGTACAAGCTGCCGGGCGACTTTGCGCAGGCCGAAGTGGAGTTCCTGCTGTCGATCGGCGGCATCGAGATCCGATACGGCCACGAACTGGGCAAAAACCTGTTACTGCAGGACCTGCACACCCAGTACGACGCGGTGTTCCTGGGCCTCGGCCTTTCCACCAGCCGCCAGCTCGGCCTGACGGGCGAGGACGCACCTGGCCTGATGGCGGCGATCGACTACATCGCTGCGCTGCGCCAGGCCAGCGACCTGTCCGCGCTGCCGGTGCCGCGCCGCGCCGTGGTGATCGGCGCCGGCAATACGGCGATCGACATGGCGGTGCAGATCAAGCGCCTGGGCGCCGAGGAGGTGACGCTGGTCTACCGCCGAGGTTTCGACTCGATGAGCGCGACCGATCACGAGATCGAAATCGCCAAGCGCAATTTCGTCCGCATCCGCACCTGGGCCGCGCCGCTCGAAGTGCTGCTGGACGCTGACGGCAGCGTGCGCGGTATGCGCTTTGAGCAGACCCGGATGAACGAGGGGCGCCTGGAGCGCACCGGTGGCATCATCGAGATCGCGGCTGACGCGGTGTTCAAGGCGATCGGCCAAAGCATGGCGCCCGACGCGCTGTCCGAGCCGCTCGGCCATGAGTTCTCGCGCGAGGGCGGAAAGATCTGGGTCGACGCTAACTTCCGCACCGCCGTGCCCGGCGTGTACGCCGGCGGCGACTGCGTGGCGCCCGGCCAGGACCTGACGGTGCAGGCGGTCCAGCACGGCAAGCTGGCAGCAATCGCGATCCACAACGACATCCAATCCAAGACGGAGGCAGCATGGCCGACCTGAGCATCGAATTTTGCGGCATCAAGTCGCCCAACCCGTTCTGGCTCGCCTCCGCGCCGCCGACCGACAAAGCCTACAACGTGGTGCGCGCGTTCGAGGCGGGGTGGGGCGGCGTGGTGTGGAAAACGCTGGGCGAAGACCCGCCCGCGGTCAACGTGTCGTCGCGCTACTCCGCGATCTACGGCAAGAACCGCGAAGTCATCGGCTTTAACAACATCGAGCTGATCACCGACCGCCTGCTGGACGTAAACCTGCGCGAGATCACCCAGGTCAAGAAGGACTGGCCGGACCGAGCGCTGATCGTGTCGCTGATGCTGCCGTGCGAGGAAGCGCCGTGGGCGGCGATCCTGCCGCTGATCGAAGCCACCGGCGCGGACGGGATTGAACTGAACTTCGGCTGCCCGCACGGCATGCCCGAACGCGGCATGGGCGCGGCGGTGGGGCAGGTGCCCGATTACGTCGAAATGGTCACGCGCTGGTGCAAGAAGCACACCCGGCTGCCGGTGATCGTCAAGCTCACCCCGAACATCACCGACGTCCGCGCTCCGGCACGCGCCGCGCTTGCCGGCGGAGCGGACGCGGTCTCGCTGATCAACACCGTCAACTCGATCACGCACCTTGACCTGGACCGCATGGTCGCGTTCCCGGCGGTCGGCAACGCCAGCACCCACGGCGGCTACTGCGGCGCGGCGGTCAAGCCGATTGCGCTGAACATGGTGGCCGAAATCGCACGCGACCCGGCCACGCGCAACCTGCCGATCTCCGGCATCGGCGGCATCGGCAACTGGCGCGACGCCGCCGAGTTCATCGCGCTGGGCGCCGGCTCGGTGCAGGTGTGCACGGCCGCGATGCTGCACGGGTTCCGGATCGTCGAGGAGATGAAGGACGGGCTGTCGCGCTGGATGGACGAAAAGGGCTACCGCAGCATAGCCGACTTCACGCGCAAGGCGGTGCCGAACACCACTGATTGGAAGTACCTGGACATGAACTACCAGGTGATCGCGCAGATCGACCAGGACAAGTGCATCAAGTGTGGCAAATGCTACGTGGCGTGCGAGGACACGTCGCACCAGGCGATTGCGCAGATCGTCGGCGAGAAGGACAGCCGGACCTATGAGGTGATCCGTGACGAATGCGTGGGCTGCAACCTGTGCGAGATCACCTGCCCGGTCGAGGGATGCATCACCATGGTGCCGCAGGAGACGGGTAAGGAATACATGAACTGGACGCAGGATCCGCGTAATCCGCGGGCGGAGGGTGTCCGTTAGCGCCGACCGCGTGCGCAGCAAAGCTGCACACCCTACAACAGCAATTGCGTCGTAGGGTGCGCACCCGTGCGCACGCGGACGTGTGAACCGCCTGGAACGTATCCGTCTACCGAAAACCCACGCAAATCATGCCCCACGTACAGACGTTTGCGCTAAACTGCCTTGCATCCTTTCAACCAGAAGGAGAGTATGACCGTGAGCCCCACCCCCGCAGGCAGTACTGAACTCTGGAACGAAGACCTTGCGCCCACCAGCGTGGCCCAGCGCACCTGGCGCTGGTACCACTTTGCCGCGCTCTGGGTCGGGATGGTGATGTGCATCCCTGCCTACACCCTGGCTGCGAGCCTGATCGAAAACGGCATGTCGGGCTGGCAGGCCGTGTTCACGGTGTTCCTCGCAAACACCATCGTGCTGGTGCCGATGCTCCTGATCGGCCACGCCGGCACCAAATACGGCATCCCCTATGCGGTTCTGGCCCGCTCCTCGTTCGGCACCACCGGTGCGCGGCTGCCGGCGCTGATGCGCGCGATCGTCGCCTGCGGCTGGTACGGCATCCAGACCTGGTTCGGCGGCAGCATGATCTACACCCTGCTGGGCGTGATGGCCGGCCATGACATCGGCGGCGACAAGCTCGCGGGCCTGGGCATCAACCTCGCCCAGCTACTGTGCTTTCTCGCATTCTGGGCGGTCCAGTTCTACTTCATCGTGCATGGCATGGAGTCGATCCGCAAGCTCGAAACCTACACCGCCCCGCTCAAGATCGTGATCTGCTTCGTGCTGCTCGGCTGGGTCTACAACAAGGCCGGCGGCTTTGGCACGCTGCTAAGCCAGCCCTCGCAGTTTGTCGAAGGCGGCAAAAAGGCGGGCCAGTTCTGGAGCACCTTCTGGCCTTCGCTCACGGCCATGGTCGGCTTCTGGGCCACGCTGGCGCTGAACATCCCGGACTTCACGCGCTTCGCCAAGACCCAGCGCGACCAGGTGCTCGGCCAGACCATCGGCCTGCCGGTGCCGATGGGCCTGTTGGCCGCGCTGGCCGTGATCGTCACCTCCGCCACCGTGGTCTTGTACGGCAAGGCGTTGTGGGACCCGGTCGACCTGGCCAGCCGCATGACCGGCTCGGCGGTGCTGATCGCGCTGATCATCCTGCTGATCGACACCGTCAGCGTGAACCTCGCCGCCAACATGGTCGGCCCCGCCTACGATTTTTCGGCACTGTCGCCAAAATTGATCAGCTACCGCACCGGCGGCTACATCACCGCCGGCATCGCGCTCGCGATGATGCCCTGGAAGATACTCGAGTCGACCCAGGGCTACATCTTCACCTGGCTGATCGGCTATTCTGCGCTGCTCGGCCCGATCGCCGGCGTGCTGATCATCGATTACTACTTCGTCCGCAAGACCGAGCTTAACGTCGACGAACTGTACCGGCACGACGGCATCTACTCGTACGGCAGCGGCTGGAACCTGGCCGCGATCGTGGCGTTCATTGCTGGCGTGCTGCCGAACATACCCGGGTTCCTGAACCAGGCCTTCCCAGCCGCCTTCCCGCAGGTGGGCGAAGGATTCAAGATCGTCTACACCTACGCCTGGTTCGTCGGCGTGGCGATATCGGCGCTGGTGTATGGCTTGATAATGAAGCGCAAGACGCTGCCCGCGATGAGTCCCGCCACCCCTTCCTAGACTAGACAAATTGGAGAAGCCCATGACCGTGATCATCCGTGGCGGTACCGTCGTCAATGCGGACCGCGCATTTCGCGCCGACGTGCTTTGTTTTGGGGACAAGGTGGTGGCGGTGGGTGAGAGCCTGGAAGCGCCGCCAAACGCCACCGTGATCGACGCGGGCGGGCAGTACGTGATGCCGGGCGGGATCGACACCCATACCCACATGCAGCTCCCGTTCATGGGCACTGTCACCGCCGACGACTTCTTCACCGGCACCGCCGCGGGCCTTGCCGGCGGCACGACCACCATCATGGATTTCGTGATTCCGGACCCGCGGCAATCGCTGCTCGAGGCCTATCACACCTGGCGCGGTTGGGCGCGCAAGGCGGCGGGCGACTACACCTTCCATGTGGCGGTGACGTGGTGGGACGACTCGGTCCACAAGGAGATGGGCACGCTCGTGCGCAACCATGGCGTGAACAGCTTCAAGCACTTCATGGCCTACAAAAACGCGATCATGGCCGACGACGAGACGCTGGTGAAGAGCTTTCGCCGCGCGCTCGAACTGGGCGCGATCCCGACCGTGCATGCCGAGAATGGCGAGCTGGTGTTCCAGCTCCAGAAGGAGCTGCTGAAGAAGGGCGTGAGCGGACCTGAGGCGCATCCGCTGTCGCGGCCTCCCGAGGTGGAAGCGGAGGCGGCGAATCGCGCGATCGCGATCGCGGGCGTGCTCGGCACGCCGGTCTACATCGTGCACGTCTCGTGCGCGGAGGCGCTGGACGCGATCACACGCGCGCGCTCACGCGGCCAGCGCGTGTACGGCGAGGCACTGGCCGGACACCTGGTCATCGACGACAGCGTCTACAGCAATCCGGACCCCGAGTTCGCGCGTGCGCACGTCATGAGCCCGCCGTTCAGGAGCAGCCACCACCAGCAGGCGCTGTGGCACGGCCTGCAGGGCGGGAACCTGCACACGACGGCGACCGACCACTGCACCTTCTGCGCGGAGCAAAAGGCGGCGGGCAAGGACGACTTCACCAAGATCCCGAACGGATGCGGCGGTGTAGAGGAAAGGATGGCGGTGATCTGGGACGCCGGCGTGAACACGGGACGGCTCACGCCATCCGAATTCGTGCGCGTCACCTCGACCAACGCTGCGCAGATATTCAACATGTACCCGCGCAAAGGCGTCATCGCCGTCGGAGCGGACGCGGACATCGTGGTCTGGGACCCGAACGGAATGCGCACCATCTCGGCCAAGACCCAGTTCGCCAAGGGCGGGTTTAACGTGTTCGAGGGGCGAACGGTGCAGGGCATTCCGACCCACACGCTGGCCGCCGGCAAGCACGTGTTCGACAGGGGCGAGCTGCGCGCGGAGGAGGGCGCCGGCCGCCATATCGACAGGCCAGCATTCACGACCACGGCAGCATGAACATCGTAGGGTGCGCACCTGTGCGCACGCGGTCACCGTTCGCACAGAGCCAGCGTCCGCGTGCGCACGGGGTGCGCACCCTACGCCACAACACGATCACCACGAGGGAAAGAACATGAACGACCTGCGCATCAACGGCAACCGCCTGTGGAGCTCCCTGATGGAGCTGGCCAAGATCGGCGCTACCGACAAGGGCGGCGTCAAGCGACTCGCCCTGACCGACCTCGATCGCCAGGGCCGCGACCTGGTCGTGGGCTGGGCCCGCGCAGCCGGCCTCTCGGTCACGGTCGACCAGATCGGCAACGTCTTCATGCGGCGTGAAGGCCGCAACCCCAGCCTGCCGCCAGTGGTCACCGGCAGCCACATCGACACCCAGCCGACCGGCGGCAAATTCGACGGCAATTACGGAGTGCTGGCGGGCCTGGAAGTGGTGCGCACCCTGAACGACCTGAACATCGAAACCGAAGCGCCGATCGAGGTCGCGTTCTGGACCAACGAGGAAGGCTCGCGCTTCGTGCCGGTGATGATGGGCTCGGGCGTGTTCTGCGGCGCGTTCAGCCTGGAGACGGCCTACGCCGCCAAGGACGTCGAGGGCAAGAGCGTGAAGGACGAGCTCGAACGCATCGGCTACCTCGGCCCGGAGGTCCCGGGCCGCCACCCGATCGGCGCCTACTTCGAGACCCACATCGAACAGGGACCGGTGCTGGAAGACGCCGACAAGGTGATCGGCGTGGTGCCGGCGGTGATGGGCCTGTCCTGGTACGACTGCGTGGTGACCGGCATGGAGGCGCACGCCGGCCCGACGCCGATGCACCTGCGGCGCGACGCGATGCAGGTCGCGACCCGCATCATGCAGGAAGTGGTCGCCATCGCGAACCGTTATCCGCCCTATGGCCGCGGCACGGTGGGCATGGTGCAGGTGTTCCCGAACAGCCGCAACGTGATCCCGGGCCAGGTCAAGTTCAGCATCGACCTGCGCAACGTGAGCGACGAACTGCTCAACCAGATGCACGAGGAGATGCTGGCATTTGTCGCAGCCACCGGCGAGCAGAGCGGCCTTTCGATCACAGTCGAGCGGGTGTCGTACTACCCGCCGTGCCCGTTCCATCCGGACTGCGTGAACGCCGTTCGCGCCGCCACCGCGCGGCTGGGCTACTCGACGATGGACGTGGTCTCCGGCGCGGGCCACGACGCGATCTATACCGCCCGCGTGGCGCCGTCCGGGATGATCTTCGTGCCGTGCAAGGATGGTATCAGCCACAACGAGATCGAAGACGCGCAGCCGGCGCACCTCGAGGCCGGCTGCAACGTGCTGCTGCATGCGATGCTCGAGCGGGCCAAGGTCGTGGCCCCTGAGGCAGCGCTTGCGTAGAATTTGTAGGGTGCGCACCTGTGCGCACGCGGTACGTTCGCGTGCCGTTGGCTCTGCACTCGCTCGTACCGCCTGCGCATCCAACGACACTTGCGGCACCACCACCACGACGCCCCGTTCGCGAACCGCGTGCGCACAGGTCCTCGGCGGCCCCGCGCCCCCTACGGACTTCTACCGGATCAACGCCCGCGCGGCTTCGCTAACCTGATCGCGCAGCCACTTGTGCTCCGGCGACTGGTGCACGCGCTGGTGCCACAGCTGGTAAAACCGCATCGGAGGAAACTTGATCGGCACCGTGAATATCTTCAGCGGCAAAGTCTTCTCGTAGAACCGCATGAACTGACGCCCGGTCGTCAGCACCAGGTCGGTCTGCGTCAGCATGTACGGAATCAGCCCGAAGTACGGCGATTCAACCACCACCCGCCGCTGCATCCCCTGGCGTTCCAGGAACGAGTCGATTACGCCGTGGTACCCGGGCACCATCTGCGAAGGCGCCACGTGCGGCAGGCTCAGATAGTCAGCGACCGTCATGGCATCGCTCGCGGTGCGCTTGGCATACGCGCTGTCGGCGAGCATGGTGCAGACGATCGGGTCCTCGAACAGCTTGGACATGTGCAGGTGCGCCGGCGGCTCGTCCCAGTTGGCGATCACCAGGTCCATGTCGCCGTCCGACAGCATGCGCAGGTAATCCAGGCCCGGCCCCAGGCTGTGAATCGCGATCTTGCTGTTGGGCGAATTGCGGCGCAGCGCGGCCACTACGCTGGGCAGGAACTGGGTATCCAGATAGTCCGGCGCGGCGATGTGAAAGGTGCGCGACGCCTGCTCCGGCACGAATGGCGCCTTTTTGACGAACAAGCTCTCCGCCTCGTCGAGGATGCGCTTGGCCGGCTTGAGCAGGCTTTCTCCGTGCTGGGTCGGCACCATGCCGCGCGCGCCGCGCACGAGCAGCGGATCGCCGGTCAGTTCGCGCAGCTTGCGCAGGGAAGCGGAGATCGACGGCTGCGGCTGGTTGAGCTTGAGCGCGACTCGGGATACGTTTTTTTCGACCAGCAGCAGGTACAGGATGCGGATCAGGTGCAGGTCGAGATGCTGGGGCAGGCTGGACATTCTGATGGGTATATCGGTTCGGTTATGTCGAATATACGCCAAATTTGGTGATGCCGAGAGGGCAGCGTAGGGTGCGCACCAGTGCGCACGCGGTTCGCGAACGCAGCGTAGTGACGTGGCAGCCGCAAGTCAGCATGCGATGACCGCGTGCGCACAGGTGTGCACCCTACGAGCTACGGGGCTTGGGCAGGTCGTAGCCTGCGCACAGATGTCCGTGCAACCCTGCGCAAATCAAAAAGGCGCCCGCAGGCGCCTTCGCATTACTGCTTGAGCGTGCGCTCGAACAGCTGGTAGATGCGGCGGTACTCGTCGTACCACGCCTCCGGCTGCACGAAGCCGTGGCGTTCGAGCGGATAGCCGGCCAGTTCCCAGTTGTCCTTCTTCAGCTCGATCAGGCGCTGGGCCATGCGCACCGAGTCCTGGAAGAACACGTTGTCGTCGACCATGCCATGCGCGATCAACAGGTTGCCGCGCAGGTTTTCGGCATATTCGATCGGCGAGGACACCTTGTACGCCTGCGGATCGATGTCCGGGGTATTGAGGATGTTGGCGGTGTAGCCGTGGTTGTAGCTGGTCCAGTCGGTCACCGGACGCAGTGCCGCGCCCGACTTGAACACTTCCGGCGCGCGCATCAGGCCCATGAGCGTCATGAAGCCGCCGTAGCTGCCGCCGTAGATACCGACGTTCTTCGCGTCGCCCTGCTGGTTGGCGACCATCCAGTTCACGCCGTCGAGGTAGTCCTCCAGCTCCGGGTGCCCCATGTTGCGGTAGATCGCGGTGCGCCACTTGCTACCGTATCCCTTGGATGCGCGATAGTCCATGTCCAGCACCACGTAGCCCTTCTGCACCAGCAGGTTGTGGAACATCTGCTCGCGGAAGTAGTTCGGGTAGCGCTTGGTCACGTTCTGCAGGTAGCCCGCGCCGTGCACGAACATGACGATCGGGTACTTCTTGCCCGGTTCGAGCTGCGCCGGGCGGTACAGCTTGGCCCAGATCGGCTCGGCGCCATGGGTCGACGGCACCTGGACGATCTGAGGCTCGATCCATTCGCGCGCCTTGAAGTCGGCGGTGCGGGTGTCGGTGAGCTTTTGCGCCGCGCCGCCGCTGGTCGCTACGGTCGCGACCTGGGTCGGCACGTAAGCGGACGAGTACTGCACCAGCAGCTTGCGCTGGTCGGGCGACAGGGCGAACTTCTCGACGCCTTCAAGCAGGGTCACCTCGCGCGTGTTCGCGTCCTTGGCCGACACCGCGCACACCTCGTAGGTGCCCGGCGCCTTGCGGTTGCAAAGGACGTATGCGCTCAAACCGTCGCTCGACCACTGCACGTCCGACGCTTCCCACTTGCCCTCGGTGAGCGCGCGCTGGCGGCCGGCGGCGTCCAGAGTGTACAGGTGCGAGTAGCCGGTTTCCTCGGACAGGAACCACAGCGTGCTGTTATCGGGCAGCCAGCCGAATTCGCCGTTATCGTAGTTGACCCAGGCGGCATCACTCAGGCGATGCACCGGCTTGAGCTTTGCGCCCGCCAGGTCGACGGTGGCGATCCAGCGGTCCTTGTTGTCGACCGAGCGGATCATCACCGCGACGTTCGCGCCGTTGTCGCTCCAGGCGAACGACCGGCCGTCCTCGCCCACGATGCGCACTGCGCGGTTGCCCTTGAGCGGGGCCTTTTTGGCAGCGGCCCGCAGGTCGGCCAGCGGGTCGTCGGCGATACCAGGCAGGACGTCAAACGACAGGTCGCTGACCTTGTTGGTCGACAGGTCGACCAGCTTGAGCGACTGCGCCGCCGGCATGTTGCGGCCGACGCGGGTGCGCTGGTCCTGGGTCTCCTCGTAGCCCGATTCGGTCACGTAGCGCGGCAGTTTGCCGATGCGGCCCCTGTCGCCGTCCTTCGGGCCGGTGACGACCAGCAGCCAGCGGCCATCGGGCGACAGCGCGCTGCTGGCGATGGCGACCTTGTCGCCGAGGTAGATCGGACCCGGGGCGCGGGTTGCGTCGGCGCGGCGTTGCTCCTCGGCGCGCGCACGGTTCGTTTCGCGGTCGTCGTGCTGGCGCTTGAGCGTGGCGATCAGGCGCAGCTGCATGGCGCGCAGTTCGTCGTCGTCGCTTGCGGATGGATCCTTCTCGGCGCGTGGCAGGGCCACTGGCGACACCAGCCGCTCGGCGCGGTTCCAGCTATACCAGTCGTTCCCCATGCGGAACTGGACGCTTTTGCCATCCGCCGAATACTGGGGCGCGCTCGCTGCGGTCGCGCTGCGCGTGATCTGGACCAGCGCGCCGCTCTTCAGGTCGCGCTCGAACAGGTCGCCGTTGCGCACCACGATGGCGCGGGTGCGCTCGTGGTTGTACACCACGTCCGGGCTGTCGAGCTTGGACAGTTCGGCGTCGCCGACCAGGCGCGGATTGCCGCCCGCCACCTGGAACGTGTCGCGCAGCGGCGAGCCGGCGCGCTTCTGCTTGTAGAACACCTGCTTGCCATCCCAGCTCCACCAGGAGGTTTCGATCGGATTGCCGATCCAGTCAGGATTGGACATTGCTTGGTCGAGGGTGATCGGGGTGGAGGCTGCCGCCGGCAGCGCCAGCAGCGTGGCAATGATCGTAAGTGCAGGTAGTCGCATCGTGACTCCAGTATTGGGTGAACGAAAGATGGCTTTCTGGATAGAAAAACGATGCATTCTAGCTCAGCAGCTGTGTTGCGGGGGGAGTTGTCGAGGCCTGCGTCTGTCCAGTCGTAGCAAAACAATGATTTTTCCTAATGGAAAGCTTGATTGTAATAACATGCACATTCGCGTTTGCAATGTCGTGATCGCGCTTGTCGGCATGCGATCGGAATGTGACGTTTCCGCGACAACTGAAAATTTGGAGAAGATGATGAGCAGGAATGATCAGCCCGCTGACGAAGAGGCGATCCAAGCAAGCAAGAATAAGCTGAACAGAAAGATGGAAGGGGGAGCCCTGATCGCGCAGTTTGTTTTGAAAGCCTTTGCCGTCGTCAACGTCATTGCGGTAGTCGCCGGCGGCGCGCTGATGTTTCTTTATCAGTTGCGATATAACTTTAATGCGGGTGCATTTTCCGCCGGCGATACCTTGGGCTTTGTCTGGTTCATATTGGGATTTCTTATCACGCTTTTTATTGGCCTGGGTTTTGGAACACTGGCCGGCTTTCCACTAATGCGCTTGCTCCATAAAGTTGCAGTGGCAGGCCTGGCCATCTTTAAAAGGATACGCAGGCAAGTTGGAGTAGGACAGGCCGATCGGTGGCTTGAGGACGGAGCACCGAACCGGCTTCAATGGGAAAAAAAGCAAAAAACGATGCTGGTGGCCGGAACCGTCACCCTGCTCTGGTTTGGGCTGTTCATCTTCAAGATGAACGCGCAATTTCGCATCTTTCTGATTGCGATCCTCGCTGCGGGCATGTGGCTCAGCATATTTGTTTTTGGCGAGCTAATAAAAAATCACGATCGTAACGACGATCGCGGGCCGCCAGCGAAGTCGGCCCATCCGCTGGGCGTTTGGTTCGGCGGCCTACCCAGCAAGACCCGCAATCGGATTGTGGCTACCGTCGTTGCGCTCGCCAGTCAGTTTGTATTCTTTGGCTACTGGCAGGATGCGTCCGCTTTGGCTGCCGGTTTTCGAAAACAGGACGTGAGCGTCCGCCTGACGAGAGAGGACTTTGACAGTGCGCTGTACCAGGCGACTGGAAAGGGGATCGTCGTCAATTCGTGCGAACAAATTATTCCAAATTTAACCGTTCTTCATCATGCAGACATCCTTTGGCAGAATCTCGGTAGTAAATCGCTGCTGCGCTTCCCGACTGTGCCGCTAGGCGGGGAGGAGTCAGGCACGGTTCGCCTCGAATTGAATAATTCATCTCATAACGTTTTCGGCAGTAGTTCGCGGATGCCATGCGCTGAATTTTTATCAGATCTCTTATTTAAGGAAGAAGGCAGCGAGCTGCGGACAAGCGCGCTGCCTCAGTTGGCGAGTCAATTGAGCTGGCTTCAGGAGTTACCTTCGGGCTGGTTCATCAAGGTAGTAGCACATTCGAACGCCGATGGCGGGGAGGGACGCAAACCTGTCGAGACGTTGCAACAGGCGCAGGCATTAAAGAGCCATCTTGCCAAGACGTTCGGGCTTGCCCCTGATAGAGTGCTGGCCGTCGGCGCGGAAGCGAAATTCCCTAAACAGGATTGCACGAATAGCGGCAGTCAGCGTGACCTTTGTCTCAAGATCGGCAGACGTGTCGAGGTCTATTTCGTAAATCCAGACTGAATGCAGAAAGGCGGCAAAACGATCAGGGCGCGGGGAGAGCGGCGAGCGCTTCTCCGCGATCTTTGCGGCCAACGACCTGACCGCCTACGGCGCGAGGCTGGCGCTATACCGGCGCGGCATTCGGGTGCCGGACGATATCTCGATCGTCGGCTTCGATGACCTGCACAGTTCGATGTACACGACGCCTCCGCTCACGACCGTGCGCCAGCCGCTGTTCGACGTGGGGCAGCGCCTGGGGCAGGTCATCGTGAAGATGATTCGGGAGGAACCGCTGGACATTGAGATACCGCAGCTGAGCCTGGTGGTGAGAGAATCGGTGAGGCGGATCGGCTAGCGGGAAGCTTGTTTCCCGCTTGTGGCGACGCCGGCTCCATTGGCGGAGGCGGCGTGCCGGAGGGAAGGAGGGTGACTGCTCAGTCGGCTTGTTTGCCTTATGCCTTCGCTTGGCGCGGCAGGAACATGGCTGCGCGCAAAACCACGACGGCGATGGCGATACCGATGGAGATGTATTCGATGATTTCCATGCTTATCCCCTCGATGCGATCTGACGCAGTTCGGCAGCCAGGCTCGGTGCGTACGCTTGGAAGCGCTCGGCCAGGGCCAGCACCTGTTCCGGGCGCTTGTTATTGCCGAGAACGGCAGGAGCACGCAAACCGCGCAGGCCGCCGTGGGCGGCGTACAGTTTGTGGCAGAAATCCAGCACCGTCTCCGACAGGGCTGCGAATTGGTGGCGCAGTCCCTTGTCCTGCGCCTGGGTGAACGTTACTGCAGACATAGTAGCCTCCAAGTAAAAATGCTGATTCGCGATATGTTGCGTTGCAGTATAAGTGCCTCGGAGCTATAAATGAACTTTCGGTTCATGATGCCGGCTATCAATGAAATGAATATTGGTGGCGATCTCAACGATTCCTTTGGCGAATAACTTGGTCTGGCCGGCTGCGATGTCAGGCGCCTTCGTTCGGTCGATTGTTCCTTTGTTCACCTGTTATCCTAGCGATTGGCGAGCTCGGCAGTTTGCGTCGGCGGGGAATGTTTCCACACGTTAGGGCGGTCTCAACGATCCAGCGGGCGGGCGGAACTGATGGGCTTGTGTAATGTCCTGCTGGGTTCCTGGGCTGATTTCGATCAGATCGTGCTATCACCCTATGGCGAAAGCGGATCGCGGCCCGCATTCTCTGATATCGGATTGAAATATGAAAAAAATTACGATCGTTACCGGTGGATCGCGTGGCATTGGCCGAGCTACCGCCTTGCAGTTGACCAAGTCGGGACATGATGTCTGTATTGGATTTCATAACCAAGAGCAGGCTGCCCACGAGGTAGTGGATGAGATCAATCAGCACGGGGGCAAGGCGATAGCCGTCCAGGTCGATATCGCTAATGAGGCGCAAGTGGTGCGACTGTTTAACCTCGTTGATGAAGCGCTTGGCATGGTGACGGGCTTGGTTAACAATGCTGCGATCCTCCTGCATCAAGCGCGCATCGAGCAGATGGATGCGAATCGGATCAATCACATATTATCGACCAACGTCACCGGCAGTTTTCTCTGCGCGCGCGAGGCGGTGAAGCGTATGGCCTTTCGGCATGGCGGCCAAGGTGGCGCCATTGTTAACGTGTCTTCTGCGGCCTCCCGGCTTGGCTCCCCTCACGAATACATCGATTATGCGGCGTCGAAAGGCGCGCTTGACTCGTTGACGATCGGATTATCGCTGGAAGTGGCGGCGCAGGGCATCCGTGTGAACGCCGTACGGCCGGGCTTCATATACACCGGCATGCACGCTGATGGCGGTGAACCCGACCGGATCGAAAGGGTAAAGAACACGTTGCCGATGCAACGAGGAGGACAACCGGGAGAGGTTGCGCAAGCGATAGCCTGGTTACTTTCGGAGGAAGCGTCCTACGTGACGGGAGCTTTCATCGATATCGCTGGCGGTAAATGACCCTGCGTGACCGTGTCCGGCCGCGGTTCCAGAACCGGGTCGCAGCGAAACAATGCTGACGACAGCCGCCTTAAACCGACCCAAAAATCAATATCAATATCAATAATGCACTCTTCAAATTAGAATGGCTAAGGCCGCAATCGGCCCGCTTCCGCCGTTCCCGCGACAACAAAAGAAAGAGCGCAAATGGATCAATCAGGGCGATTACACTCATTCGATAACCTGCGAGCCATCATGATGTGGCTCGGCATAGTTCTTCATGTCGCGGTAAATCACATAAACGGGCCATCGCCGCTGCCATTTCGCGATCCCCAGACTTCTGCCGCTGCTGATCTAATCCTGGTGTTCATCCATGCGTTCCGCATGCCTGTGTTTTTTATCCTCGCCGGATATTTTGTGGCGCTATTGGCCACGCATCGTGGCTATAAAGGGATGCTAGCGCACCGGATGCGCAGGCTGGCCTTGCCCTTTGCCATATTTTGGCCGGTGCTGCTTGTTTGCATGTCAGTGCTGATGCTGGTTTTCCTTCACATTATGGCGTACGGCACAGCAGGCATCGACCCATCGCTGGTATCGAAGCAACCTAAACCGCCTTCGCCGCTCAACACCATGCACATGTGGTTTGTCTATTACCTGATCTGGTTCTGCGTCTTCACAGCAGTGCTCGGGCCGTCAGTGGAGCGCGTTCCAGCACGACTGCGCAATGCTGTCGCCACAGGTTTCCGTACGCTTGCCAGTAACTGGTGGGGCATGCCTGTCCTTGCCATCCCACTGGCGATCGTCGGCTCATTCTATCGAGCTGGAATCCTTTCGCCGAGCGGCTCGTTCATCCCGAATATGAACGAACTGGTGCATAACGGCCTGTTTTTCGTATTCGGCCTGTACCTGTATCGCCATCAGGATTTTTTGTTTCCGCTCTATACGAAAAAGTGTTGGCGGAACGTGATCGCGGGCTTCGTGGTGTTCGTGATCGTACTTGCTACCTTCAAGCCATACACCACCGACCCGCATCGCGTCCCTTATTTCGAAGCATTGATTGGGTTCTTGTATAACCTGATCAGTTGGCTGTGGAGTCTTGCCTTGATCGGATTGTTCCTGCGCTATCTGCCGGCGCAGAATCGGGTATTGCGATACGTGTCCGAAAGCTCTTATTGGGTCTTTCTGGTGCACATGCTTGGAACGATCGGGTTTGGCGCCATTTTGTACAGTCAGCCGCTCGGAGCACTCACCAAAATGGCGCTGAACATACTGGCGACCACGGTGGCGTGCCTGCTCACTTATCACCTGCTGGTTCGCCACACCTTGATCGGCGTTCTGTTGAATGGGCGGCGGGAGCCCAAGGCTACGCAAATGCCGGTGCCGGTCGCGAATACCTGATTGACGACCAAAAACGAAAAACCCAGATGCCTTGCGGTCATCTGGGTTTTGAATTCTGTGGTCGGGGTGAGAGGATTCGAACCTCCGGCCTCTACGTCCCGAACGTAGCGCTCTACCGGGCTAAGCTACACCCCGACTGTTTCTTTTGAGACTTCAAAACTACCGAAATCTCGGGAAGGCATGACTATACTGGCCCTAGTGGTTCCTGTCAACAGCGAAGCTGCACAAGTGGAGGAGGCTTTGCTTGTACGGGCTCTCCGGCAAATCGGCAATCGCATCGGCCGCGCGGGCGGCGGCGATCTCGGCTTCGCGGCGGGTGTAGTCCAGCGCGCCGCTCGACGAGACGGCCGCGAGCACCGCGTCAAAATGCTGTTCGTCACCCTGTTCGATGCAGCTGCGCACCAGTTCGCGCTGGGCAGGCGTGCCGTGTTCCATCAGGTAGATCAACGGTAGCGTCGGCTTGCCTTCGCGCAGGTCGTCGCCGACGTTCTTGCCGATTTCGGCGGCGTCGCCCGCGTAGTCCAGCACGTCGTCAATCAGCTGGAAGGCGGTACCGAGCGAGCGTCCGTATTCTCCTGCCGCGGCAATCTGGGCGTCGGTCGCACCGGCCACCAGCGCGCCCAATTCGGCGGCCGCTTCGAACAGCTTGGCGGTCTTGGAGCGGATCACCTTCAGGTAGCTTTCGTGGGTCACGTCCGGGTCGTGCATGTTCAACAGCTGCAGCACTTCGCCTTCCGCGATCACGTTGGTCGCATCGGACAGGATCTGCATCACACGCATGTTTTCCAGGCTGACCATCATCTGAAACGAGCGCGAATACAGGAAGTCGCCCACCAGCACCGAGGCCGCGTTGCCGAACAGCGCGTTGGCGGTCTGGCGCCCGCGCCGCATCGACGATTCGTCGACCACATCGTCGTGCAGCAGCGTTGCGGTGTGGATGAACTCGACCACCGCCGCCAGTTCGTGGTGGGCGGTGCCGCGATAGCCGTGTGCATTGGCCAACAGTAGCACCAGCACGGGGCGGATACGCTTGCCGCCGGCGCTGATGATGTACTCGGCGATCTGGTTCACCAGGCTGACTTCGGAATGCAGCCGCTGGCGGATCACCCGGTTCACCGCCTCCATGTCGGTAGCGATCGAATGAGCGATGGGGTTCTGTTGGACGTGTGGATTAGCGGCTGACAAGGCTGACCTGCGATATAGACGTTGAGTGCGTTAATGGCCGCGATTATACGACAAGCAAGCAAAAGGGGCGCCTCCCACCTTTCCCCGCCTTGCGGGCCGGTCAATCGGAGGTGCGTCAGCCTCGTTGCCCTGCTGCCACGCTGCCTCGGCCTTGTGCATGCGTTTTGACGCACTGCCGCGAATCCATGTATAATCCCCTGTTCCCCGGCATCAGGCTAGCTCGACAGTAAGTCGCCGTGGGAATTTATTCCCAAACATTTAACGAGGTTTCAATCATGTACGCGGTCATAAAAACCGGTGGCAAGCAATACAAAGTTGTCGCTGGCGAAAAACTCAAAGTAGAACAGATACCGGCAGACATTGGTTCCGAAATCACTATCGACCAGGTTCTCGCAGTCGGCGAGGGCGAGAGCATCAAGTTTGGTGCTCCGCTGGTGGAAGGTGCTTCGGTCAAAGTGACTGTTGTTTCGCAGGGTCGTCACGACAAGGTCCGTATCTTCAAGATGCGCCGTCGTAAGCACTACCAGAAGCGTCAGGGCCATCGCCAGAACTACACCGAAATCCAAGTGGTATCGATCAACGGCTAATTGCCGCGGTCCCGAAAGTAAGTCAAAGGAGCATTTAAATGGCACACAAAAAAGGCGGCGGCACTACACGCAACGGCCGTGACTCAGAAAGCAAACGCCTCGGCGTGAAAGTCTACGGCGGCCAGGCAATCAACGCAGGCGGCATCATCGTGCGCCAGCGCGGCACCCAGGTTCGTCCGGGCACCAACGTCGGTCTGGGCAAGGATCACACCCTGTTCGCGCTGATCGACGGCACCGTCAAGTTCGTCAAGCAAGGCGTCGGCTCGAAGCAGTACGTGACCGTCGTGGCGAACCAGGCAGTCGCAGCGTAAAGCACGCACGCGCCGCGTGGGCGGCGCAGTTCTGTAAGGCGCAAGCCTTCCAATCGAAAGGCTCTGCCGTGGGTGGAGCCTTTTAGTTTTTTTGGCGGTTGAAATGAAGTTTATCGACGAAGCAAGAATCGAAGTCATTGCCGGGGACGGCGGGAACGGCTGCGCCTCGTTCCGGCGCGAGAAGTTCCGTCCGTTCGGCGGACCGGACGGAGGCGACGGCGGCAAGGGCGGTTCGATCTATGTCGTCGCTGACCGCAACATCAACACCCTGGTCGACTTCCGTTACTCCAAGGTGCACCATGCGCGCAACGGCGAACCGGGCCGCGGTTCCGATTGCTACGGCAAGGGCGCGGAGGATGTGTACCTGCGCATGCCGGTTGGCACGCTGATCGTCGATAACAACAACGGCGAGGTGATTGCCGACCTGACCGAGCATGGCCAGACCGAACTGCTGGCCAAGGGCGGCGAGGGCGGCTGGGGCAACATCCATTTCAAGACGTCGACCAACCGCGCGCCGCGCCAGAAGACCGACGGCAAGCCGGGCGAACGCCGCGAGCTGCGCCTGGAACTGAAGGTGCTGGCCGACGTGGGCCTGCTCGGCATGCCCAACGCCGGCAAGTCGACCTTCATCACGGCCGTGTCCAACGCGCGTCCGAAGATCGCCGATTATCCGTTCACCACTTTGCATCCCAACCTGGGCGTGGTGCGCGTGGGGCACGAGAAGAGCTTCGTCATCGCCGACATCCCCGGCCTGATCGAGGGCGCGGCCGAAGGCGCGGGCCTTGGCCACCAGTTCCTGCGCCACCTGTCGCGCACCGGCCTGCTGCTGCACATCGTCGACCTGGCCCCGTTCGAGCCGACCGTCGATCCGGTCAAGGAAGCCAAGGCGCTGGTCAAGGAACTCGAGAAGTACGACGCCGAGCTGGTCGAAAAGCCGCGCTGGCTGGTGCTCAACAAGCTCGACATGCTGCCGGAAGAAGAGCGCAAGAAGCGCGTGAAGGACTTCATCAAGCGCATGGCCTGGCGTGGTCCGGTGTTCGAGATTTCTGCGCTCACGCGCGACGGCTGCCAGGACCTGGTCAACGCGATCTACCTCTCGCTGGAAGAGAAGCGCACCGCTGAACACCGCGCGCTCGAGACCCAGATGCACGAGGAAGCGCGCGCCATCACGTCGATCGACCCGGACGATCCGCGTTTCAAGATCATCGAAGAATAACAAGTTGGCAGGACCCATCAACCGCGCCGCGTTGCGCGCGCAGCTCCTCAAGCTGGTCGCCACCGTCAGCTCGCTGGCGGCGCTCGCGGCCATGCTCGACCCTGACCGGGTCGCAGCCTCGATGGGTTTGTTTCTGGTCGGCGTAAACGGCTACAGCCAGTTTTACGCGATCTATGTCGGAGTCCGTCTCGCCACCGCGGGACTGGCTCTGCTCGCAGCAAGGCAGGGCGACCAGCCCATCCTCGGCGACCTCACAGCATTGTTCCTCCTGGCGCAGCCGGCCGGCCGCATGGTCGCGGCTTTCGCGATCGGACTGCCGAAGGGGATATTATTAGTCGTCTGCGGGATCGAACTGTTGGCGGGCTTTTCCCTGCTGGCGCTACGCCCGCGTGGAAAAGTCACCTCGCCATGAAATCAGCCATCCAGCAAGCCTCACGCATCATCGTCAAAGTCGGCTCGTCGCTCGTCACCAACGAAGGACGCGGCCTCGATCAAAACGCCATCGCGCGCTGGGCCGCGCAAATCGCCTCGCTGCGCGCGCTCGGCAAGGAAGTGGTGCTGGTGTCTTCCGGCGCCATCGCCGAAGGCATGCTGCGCCTGCACTTTGGCGAGCGCCCGACCGACATCCACGAGCTGCAGGCCTGCGCCGCGGTCGGCCAGATGGGGCTCGCCCAGATTTACGAAACCAGTTTTCGCGCGCACGGCATCGGCACCGCGCAGGTGCTGCTCACGCATGCGGACCTTGCGGACCGCGAACGCTACCTGAACGCACGTTCCACGCTCACGACCCTGCTGCGCCTGGGCGTGGTCCCGATCATCAACGAGAACGACACGGTGGTCACCGACGAAATCAAGTTCGGCGACAACGACACGCTGGGTGCGCTGGTCGCGAACCTGATCGAGGCCGACGCGCTGGTGATCCTGACCGACCAGCGCGGGCTGTTTTCCGCCGATCCGCGCAAGGATCCGTCGGCCACGCTGATCGGGGAAGCGCAGGCGGGCGATGAAAGGCTCGAAGAGATGGCCGGCGGCGCCGGCAGCAGCATCGGCCGCGGCGGCATGCTGACCAAGGTGCTGGCGGCCAAGCGCGCGGCGCGTTCGGGCGCGCATACCGTCATTGCCTGGGGCCGCGAGGACAACGTGCTGGTGCGGCTGGCCAGCGGCGAAGCGATCGGCACCCAGCTGACCGCACCGACCGCGCGCCTGACCGCCCGCCGCCAGTGGATGGTCGATCACCTGCACACGGCTGGCGAGGTGGTGCTCGACGCGGGCGCGGTGCAGAAGCTGACGCAGGAGGGCAAGTCGCTGCTGCCGATCGGCGTGACGGCGGTGAATGGCCAGTTCCGCCGCGGGGAAGTGATCACCTGCGTCGACGAGCAGGGAAATCCGGTGGCGCGTGGGCTGACCAATTACACGGGGAGCGAGGTGCGCCTGATCATGCGCCGTTCATCGTCCGAGATCGAGGGTATCCTCGGTTATGTCGAAGGGCCGGAGCTGATTCACCGCGATAACATGGTTCTGCTGTAAGCTTCGGCTTTTTATCGGACCGACAAGATGAACAATATTTCGCCTGTTGCTGTTGTCCAGGCTCAGCTCGATGCCTATAACGCCAAGGACATCGATGCGCTGTTGGATACGTATGCGCCGGACGCCGAACAGTTCACGCTTCATGGCGAGCGCCTGGCAAAGGGGATTGACGAGATGCGCCCGCGCTTCCTTGCACGCTTTGAGGAGCCGGCGCTGCACGCCCGGTTGTTGTCGCGTATCGTGATGGGTAATGTGGTGACTGACTTCGAGCTCATCACCCGTAATTTCCCAGAGGGTGAAGGCACGCTCGAAATGCTGTGCATCTACGAAGTCGTCAATGGGCGGATTCAGCGTGCCAGTTTCGCTTTGGGGGCCAAGACGTTGCTGAGGGGCCGGGCTGCCTGAACATTGGCAGCATGGGGCAGGCAAGGGGAAGTTTGCCCGCCCTTGATCCTGATCGACGTTCTTGGTCAGCTTATGCTGTCAAATGGTAGCCTTGCCCTGGAAGGAGAAAACTTTGGCAGATGTTATGGAGGAGCGACTTTCCGCGCTTGAGCGTGACGTCGCGATAATCAAAGCCACCGGGGCGACGAAGGCCGATATCGCGGAACTGAAGGCCGAGATTGCCGAAGTGAAGGTTACGATCGCCGAAGTGAACGGTAGGATCGCCGAAGTGAAGAGCAGCATTATCATTTGGGTGGTCAGCGCATTTTTCCTCACCCAGCTGTGGCCTATGCTGCTGAGGAAACTCGGACTCTAGCTGCCCGGCGCCGCGCGAACAAGCGCTTCCAGAAAACAATTTCAAACACGCCCGCAACTGCAAAGGCGACCCCAGCGCCGGTATCGAGGCCGACGTAATACATGCCGAGTGCGGCAGCCAGGCAAGCAAGTGTAATCAGGTGACGCATAGGAAACTCCCAAGATTCGTTGTTCTGCATCTTGCCATAAAGATTGCGACTCAGGTTGGAATCCGTCGTGGCCGGGTTTCATTTGCGCCCTGTTGAAGCGCTGTTGATGGTCGCGCTCTTATACTGTCAGCTTGGTTACCCTACTTGCGCTGGCAGGGAGCGAGTCTGGAAGAAGCAATGGACGATCGGGTAAAAATGATCGAGGGTCGCCTGTTCGCTCTTGAGCGCGACATTGCGATTATTAAAGCCACTGGTGCTACGAAGACCGATCTTGCGAAACTAAGATCGGAATTAAAGACTGCGATCGCTGAAGCGAAGAGCGGCATCATCATCTGGATCGTCAGCGCCATTGTCCTCGCGCAGGTTTTGCCTATGCTTCTGAAGCGAATCGGCTTCTAGCATTACGCATGGCCACATCTAAGCCCCAGCGGGCGCCGGCGTCTTCGGCTTGTACTCGCACAGGTCGTTGATGATGCAGTTCCAGCACTTGGGCTTGCGCGCCACGCAGGTGTAGCGGCCGTGCAGGATCAGCCAGTGGTGCGCGTCGTGCAGGTATTCCCTCGGCACAAACTTGAGCAGCTTTTGCTCGACCTCGTCCACGTTCTTCCCCGGCGCGATCTTGGTGCGATTGGCCACGCGGAAGATGTGCGTATCCACCGCCATGGTCGGTTCACCGAAGGCCGTGTTGAGCACCACGTTGGCCGTCTTGCGGCCCACGCCCGGCAATGCCTCCAGCGCCTCGCGCGAGTGGGGCACTTCGCCGCCGTACTGGTCCACCAGGATCTGGCAGGTCGCCATCACATTCTTGGCCTTGGTGTTGTACAGGCCGATGGTCGAGATGTAGGTCTTCAGTTCGTCCAGGCCGAGGTCGAGAATCTGTTGCGGCGTGTTGGCGACCGGGTACAGCCGGCGAGTGGACTTGTTCACGCCGACGTCGGTCGCCTGTGCTGACAGCAAGACCGCGATCAGCAGTTCGAACGGGGTGCTGTATTCGAGCTCGGTGGTTGGGTGCGGATTGGCTTCCTTGAAGCGGCGAAAGATTTCGAGTCGCTTGGCTGGGTTCATGTCAGTCTTTGTTCTCCGGCGGGGTCTGGCCGGCGGCGCGCAGGCGCGCGCGTTCCATCGCGGCGGCGATAATTGCGCGTTTGCGCTCCTTCTCCGCCAATTCTTCCGGGGTATTGGTCGCGTCGGCCGTTACCGCACGCATCTTCTCGACTGCCTTGGCCGCCAGGCGCGCGTCGTTTTCCTCCTTCTCGCGCTGCAGCCGCACTGTGCGGAAGTCATGGCGTGCGCGGGCGGCATCGGCCTGCTCCTGCGACCAGGCGGCCCAGCCGGTCAGCTCGCCCGTCACCGGGATCATGGCGATGCAGTCGACCGGGCAGGGTGCGACGCACAGGTCGCAGCCGGTGCACAGGCTGGGCAATATGGTGTGCATCTGCTTGGCCGCGCCCATGATCGCGTCGACCGGGCAGGCCTGGATGCACAGCGTGCAGCCGATGCACAGGCTCTCGTCGATGAACGCGACCGGGCGCGCGCGCTCGACACCGTTGGCCGGGTTGATCGGAATCACCGGCCGGCCCGTGAGCGCGGAAAGCCGCCGCACGCCTTCGATACCGCCGGGCGGGCACTGGTTGATCTCTGCCTCGCCGCGCGCGATTGCCTCAGCATAAGGGCGGCAGGCGGGGTAGCCGCACTTGGTGCATTGGGTCTGCGGCAGCAGGTCTTCGATCTGGTCGGCGAGGGTCTTGGTCACGGCTGGTGGTGCGGGAGGAAAGCCGACATTATCCGATAAAAGTGGCGGGGCCGCGAGACGGGGCCACCAGTGCGTACGCGGACGCCAACGTGACGCGGCCGTACCGCGTGCGCACTGGTCCTCGCCGGCCGCGCGCCCCCTACGCCTCTGTAAGCCGGACGAAAAAAATGCCGCAGCGGGTGTGCTGCGGCATTTTTGTGTTTCGGAAGCGCCGGTCAGGCGTGCGTGCGGATGAATTCGCCGATGCGCGGACAAATGATCTCGCGCCAGCGACGGCCCGAGAAGATGCCGTAGTGTCCGGCTTTGGCCGCCACGAAGTCGTAGCGCATGTTTTCCGGAATCCCGCTGCACAGCTCGTGTGCGGCCTGGGTCTGGCCCGCGCCGGAGATGTCGTCCAGTTCGCCTTCCACCGTGAGCAGCGCCACGGTCTTGATGTCCTGCGGGCGTACCAGCTGGCCGCCCACTTCCCATGTGCCCTTCGGCAGGCGGAACTCCTGGAACACGGTCTTGATGGTGTCGAGGTAGTACTCGGCCGGCATGTCGAGCACGGCGTTGTATTCGTCGTAGAACTGGCGGTGGCTCTCGGCGGAGTCGTCGTCGCCGCGCACCAGGTGCTGGTAGAACTCGCGGTGGCTCTGCGCGTGGCGGCCCGGATTCATGGCGATGAAGCCGGCGTGCTGCAGGAAGCCCGGGTAGACCTTGCGGCCGAAGCCCGGGTAATTTCCCGGCACCGAGTAAACCACGGTGTTTTCGAACCACGAGAACGGCTTTTCCATGGCCAGGTCATTGACCGCGGTGGGCGACTTGCGGGGATCGATCGGGCCGCCCATCATGGTCATGGTGCGGGGCAGCTTGGGGTCGTTGTTGGTCGCCATCAGCGAGATCGCGGCCAGCACCGGCACGGTCGGCTGGCATACCGAGATCACGTGCAGATCCGGTCCCAGCAGGCGGATGAAGTCCTGGACGTAGAACACGTAGTCGTCCAGGTGGAACGGGCCTTCCGACAGCGGGACCATGCGGGCATCGGTCCAGTCGGTGATGTAGACGTCGTGGTGCGCCAGCAGCGCGCGCACGGTGTCGCGCAGCAGGGTGGCGTGGTGGCCGGACAGCGGCGCGACCAGCAGCACTTTGGGCTGGTTCAGCGCTTCGATCTTGCGGTCGCTCAGGTCTTTCTTGAAATGCAGCAGTTTGCAGAACGGCTTGGTGACGACGGTGCGTTCCATGATGCCGACCGGCTTGTCGTTAATGGTGACGTTGTCGATGCCGAATGCCGGCTTGGCATAGTCCTTGCCGAGCCGGTACATCAGCTCGTAGCCGGCCGCAATACGCTGCGAGAAGGGGGTATGTGCAAACGGTGAAACTGGGTTCGAAAATAGCTTCGAGGACGCATCGGCCCACTGCATGAGCGGAGTCAGAAACGTGCGTTGCATCTCGTGCAGTTGGTAAAGCATAAAGTATCCTTCTGGATGAGGTCGCGCGTGGCAAACGTTCGCGCAAGGCACTCGATCAATTATAGGTTATGTGGCTTGGGCTGTGGAAACAGTCTCCGATCTGAAAATAATGGTGCCGCACGACACTATTTGTATCACGATTTGTGGCGGTCCGTCGGTACGTGCGGCCACAGAAAAGCGAATGCCCCGGCGAGCCGGGGCATTCGTGGTGAAGAACTTACGGAACGGTAGCGTTTAGTCAAACACAGGTGTTTCCACGCCAAGGATCTTATGCAACTTGGGTGAGGTGGTCGTGTACTGCATGTGAATCTTCTTGTCAGGGAAGATGTACGGCGCGGCGCCGAAGGCGGCCAGCGCGGCTTCGTGGAAGCCCGACAGGATCAGCTTTTTCTTGCCCGGATAGGTGTTGATGTCACCCACGGCAAAGATGCCCGGTACGTTGGTTTCGAACTTCTCGGTGTCCACGACCTTGAGCTGGCGCTTTTCGATGTCCAGGCCCCACTCGGCGATCGGGCCGAGCTTGGGCGACAGGCCGAAGAATACCAGCAGCATGTCCAGCGGCACGCGGCGGGTCACGCCATCGGCGCCGGTGACCTTCACCTCGCTCAGCTTGCCGTCGCGCTCGTCGAAACCGGTGACCTGGCCGGTGATCAGCTGCATCTCGTACTCGTCGCACAGCTGCTTCATCTTGGCGACCGAGGCCGGGGCGGCGCGGAAGTCCTCGCGGCGGTGCACCAGCACCACCGACTCGGCCTTGCCGACGAAGTTCAGGGTCCAGTCGAGCGCGGAGTCGCCGCCGCCGCAGATGACCAGGTTCTTGCCTTCGAACAGGGCAGGGTCCTTGACGCGGTAGAACAGCTGGCTGTTGTCGAACTTGTCGATGCCGTCGACCTTGATGGTGCGCGCCTGGAACGAGCCGACGCCGGCTGCGATGAAGATGGTCTTGGTGATGAAGCGGGTGCCGGCCGAGGTTTCGACATTGAAACGGCCGTCTTCGCGGCGCTGCACGGTCGTCACTTCCTGACCCAGGTGGAAGGTCGGATCGAACGGTTCGATCTGCTTGAGCAGGTTGTCGGTCAGTTCCTGGCCGGTGCACACTGGCACGGCCGGGATGTCGTAAATCGGCTTGTCCGGATACAGTTCCACGCACTGGCCGCCGACGGCCGGCAGCGAATCGATCACGTGGGCCTTGATTTCAAGCAGGCCGAGCTCAAACACCTGGAACAGGCCAACCGGGCCTGCGCCGATGATCACGGCGTCGGCATCGATGGCGCCGGCAAACGAACTGTTGGGAGCGAGGCTGCCCGCTTCGTGGCTGATTGTCATGCTTACTTCCTGTTGATTTTGAATGAGGGGCGCCGGGCCTGCGGTGACGCGATGGCGCCTAGTGTGCCATGGATGGCAGGAGGCCGACGCGCTGCCCCCGCCAGGTGAGAGCAGCTGTTGGGCTGGTCAGCGAACCAGCTGGTCGATCTTGTTCTTGACGTCTTTCCACTCGTCCGCGTCGGGCAGGGCCGGCTTGGTTTTGGTGATCGACGGCCAGGCGCGCGCCAGTTCGACGTTGATCTTGATGAACTGTTGCTGGTCGGATGGCACGTCCTCTTCCGCATAGATCGCATTTACCGGGCATTCGGCCACGCAGACGGCGCAGTCGATGCACTCGTCAGGGTCGATCGCGAGGAAATTCGGGCCTTCCCGGAAACAATCTACCGGGCATACATCAACGCAGTCGGTATAACGACAACGGATGCACGATTCGGTGACAACGTGGGTCATAACAGTCCTATCTATGGTGGAGGTGCCGCGACGTCGGCGTTTGATTGATGTTCGCCAAACGTGGCAAAGCACTGTATTTTAGGGCAATTCAGCCTTTCCGACAAATTAGGCTTATACACAATAAACATAAGCAAATGTCCCTTGTCGCGTCAGTGTATTAACCAGAATGCAACACAAAACACCGCGATCACGCGGTGCGGCGCAGGTATTCGATCAGGGATTGCCATTCGGTGGCGGCGGCCGCATGGTCTTCGGTCACGCGCAGGGTGCGCTTGCGCGGGCCGTCGTCGACGGTGATTTCCCAGCGTGGAATGTCGGCCCCGATGCTGCAGGGCGGGGTGGCGTCGAAAAAGTCTAGCTTGCGCAGCAAGTCCTCGACCGATTTGCCGTCCGCGCGGCATGTGGTGTCGAGCTCGTAGCATTCAGTGCGGCCGGCAAAACCGCCGCTGGCTTTTGCGGTGATTTTCATGATTCCTCCGCGTACCAGATTGTTATTGCGTTTAATTTCGAAGCGTCAGCTTCAAAACGCCATTCCCGGGCGAGCCCGGGAACGACGGTGTTGCGCCTGCCATTAAAAACATGGCGGCGGGAGCGGTGCTTTTAATGTAATGCTTAACGCGTTGCACCAGAGCCTGAATCCGGCTCCTCCTGGCCCGCCGGCCCGTTGCGCCCGTGCTCGGCGCACCAGCGCGCCAGCGCCTGCGCTTCGCCATCGAGTACGCGTTCGATATCGTAATACTCGGCCAAGTTCATCGTCCCGCAGCAGGCCCGGCGGTCCTGCACGGCGCCCGGCGCGTCCTTGACCAGGGCCGCAAGCCTCATCCGCGGCTCGTGGTCCTCGGTGAGTGGCACCGGCGACTCGACCACCTCGCGCTGCGCGAACCGGTTGCGGATGAAGTTGGCGTAATCGGCCGGCTTGCCGTCTTCAAGCACGATGCGCAGCATTTCATTGACCACGTCGGCAAAGGTCGCGGCGATGTCCGGCGCCGCGATCAGCGCGCGCAGCACCAGAGAGCGCAGATAGGCGCCGACCCGGTGCAGCACCAACGCGTCGTCCTCCAGCGCGGGATTGCGTTCGTACGCGAACATGTCTGCCAGGATATCGTACACGGCCCCGGTGAAGACCTGCGAGATCGCGTGCACTTCCGTGCCGGCGTCCGACAAGGTAACGTTGTTGTCGGCATTACGCAGGCCGTTCGAGTTGCCAAGCGCCAGGCCGAACTGTTCGGCTATGTCGGAGAGAAAGGTCTTGTCGTGCAGGCGCGCCTTGGTCTGGGCGATGACCGCCTCGCACTGGTCGAGCTGGGACAGCGCCAGGAAGATCGCGGTCAGGTCGCCGAACGACTCGTGCAGGCCGCCGGTCTGGGGCGGATTGTCGGCCTGCAGCCATTGCGGCTTGAGGCCGTCGAGCACCGCGTGCCCGGTTTCGTGCGAGACGATGTCGAACGAGCGGCAGGTGTAGATGCGGTTGGTCTGGCCGTTGGGCACGAAATCGCCGAACTTCAGGCAGTTTTGCGAGCGGCTGTAAAAGGCGTTCATGACGTTCGGCAGACCGTACGGGAACACCTGCAGCGGCGAGGTGTCTACGCTGCTATTCCACTGCCAGGGCAGCGGCATGTCGGCGTCGGCACAGGAGAGCGCGCGCTGGTACATGGTGAGCGTCTGGCGTACCACGGCGAAAGTGTGCACCGCGTCGAACTGCGGCGTGTCCGGCATGGTGACGAAGTCGCCGAACGCGTTCGGAGCCACCGGATCAATGCCGTCGCCCGAGACGATGCGCGCGTCGCGCGGGCCGGCCAGCACGATGCCCGGCAGGAAAACCTTGCGGATGCCGAGTTCGGTCACCGACGGGTCCTGCTTCCACATCAGCACCCGGGCCCCGAAGGCGTAGGGCAGCGGCACCCCGGGCGTGGGAGAGTCGTTGCTGGCGCGCGGCGCGCCCGGCTCGTCCAGCAGCTGGGCGGCCTTGCGGTGCTGGCGGTAGGGGGCGCTCGGGGTGGGGACAAAGCTGACCGGCGACTGTTCGCGCTCGTCCGGCGCGTCGTCCGCCACTAGGGCTCGTGATTCCATGGTGACTCCTCCTTGTGCGATGGCTCAGCGGGAATGGTCACCTGTGCGGTAAATCAGGCATTGAGGAATATCAATTGATCCTGATCTAAGAGGGAGAATGCAAGGGAGGCTGGCGAACTCCGCAGTCAAATGGCATCATTGCAGGTTTTGTATTTCTGCCTCAGGAAGGAAGCGCCGCAATGGCTGACATTCGTATCGTCCAGCACCACAACCTGCCTCCGGAGGCGGCGCGCGCCGCGGCCTGCCAGGTGGCCGACAGGATGGCCGCCGAATATGGATTGGCGTGCCGCTGGTCTGGCGACGTGCTGCGCTTCGAGCGCAGCGGCGTGCACGGGTCGTTGACGCTGGATGGCTCGCACGCGGCGATGCACATCCAGCTCGGTTTTCCGATGAGCGCTTTCGCCGCGGCCATCAAGGCCAAGGTGGCGGAAAGCATGAAGAAGGTGTTTGGGGCTTGAATCAGCCCTTCAGGTCCGCGATCAGGTCGATGTACTGTTGCATCGCGTCTTCCTGCGCGGTGCCCTTCAGGCTCTCCCAGGCGTCAAACTTGGCGCGGCCGATCATGTCGCTGAAGCCGGGACGTTCGCCGCTGACGTCGCCGTTCGACGCCTGCTTGAACAGGGCGTAGATCTTAAGCAAGGTCATGTTGTCTGGGCGCTCGGGCAAGGTCTTGGATTCAAGCTGCGCCTGGATGAACTGGTCCTGCAAACTCATTGCTGCTCCTGGTTGGGGTTACTCGATTGCGTAGACGTTGCCGGGAAGAACAAGGCCCGCGCATCTTAGCGCACCACGCCGTTGAAACATGGAGTTTGGCAATGACTTTAGAGGAAATGCTCGGAAGTGGGGAGGGAGGGCACTGTGATCACAGCGCCTCGGGCGAAACCATTGTTAGCACGTCGTTCCCGCCATAGGCCGCGTGCTACCGCGGCTCAGTATGGGTTCCCGCCTCCGCGGGAACGACGTGGTGATGCTTACTTGTCCTTCTGTTATTTATCCTTCTCGTCGCTGCTGCGGAACGGCGCACTCGCGACGCTGACCACGCCCTTGCCGACCGCAACGCCCGCGCCCACCGCGGTGGTTGCGACCGTCACGCCGGCGCCGACCACCGCCCCGCCGACCGCCATGGCGGTGCAGCCGGACAGCGCCGCCAGCAGCGCGGCTGCCAACAGCATCCGGACAGGCGCGCGCATGATCAGACCGCCAGCAGTTCGACGTCGAAAATCAGGGTCGCGTTCGGCGGAATCACGCCGCCGGCGCCGCGCGCGCCGTAGCCCAGGTCGCTCGGAATGACCAGGCGGCGCGTGCCACCCACCTTCATGCCCTGCACCCCTTCGTCCCAGCCGCGGATCACATGACCAGCGCCGAGCGGGAACTCGAACGGGTCGTTGCGGTCCTTACTTGAGTCGAACTTGGCGCCCTGCGTGCCATCGTCATTGCGCAGCCAGCCGGTGTAGTGCACGGTGACGTACTGGCCGGCTTTCGCTTCAGCGCCGCTGCCGACGACGGTGTCTTCGTACTGCAGGCCGGAATTGGTGGTGGTGATGGACATGATTTTCCTTGAATATCGGGTGAAGCGCCGATTGTAGTGCATGGGCTGTCAAAGCGCTATTGACGGTCTTTCCACTGTGTTGTGAAGGCGAAGCAAATCTGAGGTGGGGCAGAGTTGGATACGACGATTTCCACGTAGAATAGGTGTTTTCTGTCCTCGGGCGAGTCCCCTTCCATGCTGCGCAGTTTTCGTAAGCTTTTTCTCTCCGGTGCCTGCCTGATGGCGGCCGTTCCGGTGGTCCACGCCAACGTTGTCGTGGTGCTCAATTCGCGTGATGCGACCGTCCAATTGCTCGACCAGTCCACGGGTGCCGACAATGGCACTTTCGCGGTCGGCAAGGAGCCGCACCACCTGATGGCCACCCCCGACAACAAGTCGTTGATCGTGGCCAGTTCGGTCGGCAACGAATTGATCTTCCTCGATCCGGTCACCGGCAAGATCCAGCGCAAGCTGACGGACGTGCTCGACCCGTACCAGATCGGGTTTTCGCCGGACCAGAAATGGTTCGTCTCGGCCTCGCTGCGGCTGGACCGGGTCGACCTCTACAAGTACGAAGGCGGCAACCTGAATTTGACGCGCCGCATCCCGCTGGCGCGCATGCCGAGCCACATCGCGTTCAATGCCGAGAGCACGCTCGCATTCATCACCCAGCAGGGCAGCGACCAGGTCAGCGCGATCGACCTGGCGAGCGGCGCGGTCAAGTGGACGATCCCGGTGGGCAAGCTGCCGGCCGGCATCATGATGACCTCGGATAACAAGTACCTCCTGGTCGGAATCATGGGCAGCAACTACGTCGAGGTGATCGACTGGCGTACTCACCAGAGCGTCAAGCGCATCAAGGCCGGCGAAGGCGCGCACAACTTCCGCCTGGCCGGCGACAAGCGCTACGTGTTCGTCTCGAACCGGGTGCAGAACTCGATCAACATCATCGACACCCAGACGCTGGAAAACGTGGGTATGATCCCGGTGCCGGGCGGTCCGGATTGCATGGAGCTGACCGCCGACGGCAAGACCCTGTGGGCCACGCTGCGCTGGATTAAAAAGGTCGCCGTGATCGACGTCCCGAGCCGCAAGGTGATCAAGATGATCCCGGTCGGCCGCTCGCCGCACGGGGTATTTTTCGCCAACGCCGCGCCGAGGTAAGCATGGCATTGCCCGGTGCGCGCGCCTGCGCGGGGCTGGTTTTGGCGGCATCGATGGCGGTCGCGCAGGCCGCCGCGCCGCAGGCTTGCCGCGGCACGATCTACCTCACTTTCGATACCGGCAGCCAGTCCCAGGCCGAGCTCATCGCCAACACGCTGAACAAACATCACGTCAAGGCCACCTTCTTTCTCGCTAATGAAAAGACGGTGCGCGGCGACTGGTCGCTCGACCCGTCCTGGGCCGGCTACTGGAAGGCGCGGGTGGCGGAAGGCCACGCCTTCGGCAGCCACACCTTCGACCACGTGTACTGGCAGCGCGACCTGCCCAAGGGCGCGATGGTGGTCAAGCCGCAGTTTGGCGAGCACGCCGGGCAGAAGCTGACCTGGAGCGCGGGACAGTACTGCGACGAACTGCGCCGGGTCGACACGCGCTTTGCCGAGCTTACCGGGCACCACCTCGATCCGTTGTTCCGCGCGCCCGGCGGGCATACCTCGCCCAACCTGCTGGCGGCGGCCAAGTCCTGCGGCTATGCGCATGTCGGCTGGGCCAAGGCCGGCTTTTCCGGCGACGAGACTTCGAGCGAGGTCTATCCGAACGCGGTACTGCTCAAGCGCGCGCTCGACAACCTGAAGGACGGCGACATTTTCATGGCGCACATGGGCATCTGGTCGCGCAAAGACCCGTGGGCACCAAGCGTTCTGGAACCGCTGATCACCGGTCTCCAGCAAAAAGGCTTTTGTTTCGCTACACTGCGTGAGCATCCGGATTACTCATCAACCGCAGCAAAATGATGCAGCACTTTATTGACTGGTTCAGCTGGGCCCAGGGATGGCTGTTCGAATCGCTGGTCGAGCCGTTCCTGTATCACGCCGGCTTGGGCGAATACATCGAGGACGCGTTCGAAGGCGTCGAGTGGTTCCTCACCGGCGTGTGCGAACTGGCCGCGCTCTACCTGGTCCTGCGCCCGCTCGAGGCGCTGATCCCCGCGCAGAAGCTGGGGAACAGGTACGCGCGCCTGAACGACTTCATTTACACCGTGATCCACCGCCTGGGCCTGTTCTCGGTCGCGGTGTTTTTCACGCTCGATCCGCTGCTTGACCGCGTGGCCGGCTTGCTGCGGTTGGAGGGCGTGCACCCGTTTAACCTGGAGTCGCTGCTGCCCGGGATGAGCCCGCTCGCCAGCTTCGTGCTGTACCTGGTGGTGCTCGACTTTTTCGAATACTGGTTCCACCGCGGACAGCACCAGTTCAACTGGTGGTGGGGACTGCACAGCCTGCACCACAGCCAGCGCGACATGAACCTGTGGAGCGACAACCGCAACCACCTGCTCGACGACCTGCTGCGCGACATCTACATGGCCGCGATCGCACTGGCGATCGGCGTGGCGCCGGCGCAGTACGTGCTGCTGGTGTCGGTCTCGCGCGCGCTGCAAAGCCTGCAGCACGCGAACGTGCGGCTGCACTTCGGCTGGTTCGAACGGCTGCTGGTGTCGCCGCGCTTTCACCGCCGCCACCATGCGATCGGCGTCGGGCACGAATCGGCGGGCAAGGGCACGCTGGGTGGCTGCAATTTCGGCGTGCTGCTGCCGGTCTGGGACATCCTGTTCCGCACCGCCAGCTTCGCCCCCGGCTTTCCCGAGACCGGAGTGCGCGACCAGCTGGAGCGGGTGGACGCCGGGGGCAACACGGTGCCCGGGCGCGACTACGGACGCGGGTTCTGGCGCCAGCAGTGGCTGGGCCTCACGCGGATGATCGAATTCGCAGGCCGGAAGCCAAGCTGATGAACGGCGTGTTCCAGGCCTACGGGCGCGCGCTGCGCTCCCAGTTTTCAAGCCGGATGCTGCTCCTGCCGATCGTGCCGCTGCTCTTGTCGGTGGCCTTGTGGGGCGGCCTCTTGTGGCTGTGGCTGCAGCCGCTGCTCGACTGGCTGCAGGCCGTGTTCACTGAACATGGCGCGGTCAGCTCAAACATCCTGTACGCGCTTGGCCTTGGCATGCTCAAGGCGCTGGCGGTGCCGCTGGCGGCGATCCTGCTGCTGGTGCCTTTGATGATCGTGACCTCGCTGCTGTTCATGGGCGTGGCCGCCATGCCGGCGATCGCGCGCCACGTCGGGCAGCGCCAGTTCCCTGATCTCGAGCAGAAGCACGGCGGCAGCATGCTCGGCAGCCTGGGCGTGGGTTTTTCAAGCATCCTCGTGTTCGTGCTGCTATGGCTGGTGACGCTGCCGCTGTATGCGTTTGCGCCGCTGGCGGTGCTGGCACAGGCGCTGCTGCTGGGCTGGCTGACCGCGCGCGTGATGAGCTACGACGCGCTGGCCGAGTATGCGAGCGCAGAAGAGCGGCGCGCTTTGGCGCGCGATCACCGCTGGCGCCTGCTGGCGATCGGCACCGTGTCGGGACTTGCCGGTGCGCTGCCCGGCATCGTCTGGGTGGGCGGCGCGCTGGTCTCAATCCTGCTGTTCCCGGTGCTGGCGGTGCTGTCGATCTGGCTGTACCTCGTCATCTTCATCTTTACCGGCCTGTGGTTCCAGTACTACTGCCTGCAGGCGCTCGACAGCCAAAGGCGTGACCAGGCAAGGATTGAACCCATGATGCAGCGCTGATGGTCTGTTTGAAAACGTGGCAAACTGGCTCCTCCATTGAACGGTAAAAGAGCCATGGCTATCGGCCTCATCATCATCGGCGACGAGATCCTGTCCGGCAAACGGCGCGACCAGCATTTTCCCAAGGTGGTGGAAATGCTGGGCGAGCGCGCTTTGCATCTGGACTGGGCCGAGATCGTCGGTGACGATCCGGCGCGCATCACCGCCACCTTGCGGCGCACGTTCGCGTCGAACGACATCGTGTTTTCCTGCGGCGGCATCGGCGCCACGCCGGACGACCAGACGCGCCAGTGCGCTAGCGCCGCCCTGGGCCGGCCGCTGGTGATGCATCCGGAAGGGCGCGCCATCATCGAACAGCGCATCCGCGACACCGCGCGTGAAGCGGGAGTGGTTGCGGACCTGACCAGGCCTGACAACCTGCAACGCCTGAAGATGGCGGAGTTTCCGGAAGGCGCAAGCCTGATCCCCAATCCGTACAACCGCATCGCCGGCTTCTCGGTGGAGCACCACCATTTCGTGCCGGGCTTTCCGGTGATGGCCTGGCCCATGATCGCCTGGGTGCTCGATACCCACTACGCGGGCCTGTTCCACGCACAAGCGCGCGCCGAGCGCTCGCTGCTGGTGTACGAACAGGCCGAGGCCGCCCTGACGCCGCTGATGGAGGCGATCGAGCAGCACTATGCCGGCGTGCGCGTGTTCAGCCTGCCCTGCGTGGGCGATGCGCACACGCGGCCCAACATCGAACTGGGCGTGAAAGGGCCGCCGGAACAGGTCGAGGCGGCGTTCGCCATGATGCGTTCGGAACTCGATTGGCGCGGAGCGGAATACCACGTTTTGTAGGCATGTTTGCCCCTCGCTGAACCCGGTCGTTGTTTTTTTGCGAAAATAATCTGCCAGCATCAAATTTGTTGAAGAGTGCTTCGTCCAAGTGCAGTTGATGTGGTGGAATGTGTACTGCGGGCGGTGAGATCCGGAGTGAGATTGCGCCGCCCAAAGTTGTAAGTTTTAACGACCTCAATCACTCGAACATACCAGCAGCACGGATGGCGGGCGGGTGTCTCGGGGATTGGGGCAGAATGAATCAGACCGGTTGAGCCATCATGGAAAGTAATCGCCCTTCGCGGCGTCCCCGTCTCGTGTCCCGCGCCGTGAGCAGGTTGCGCGGACGTCCCACCACCAACGACCTTGACGACGCAGCCGTAGCGGCCATGGAAGCGCCCGAAATGCCGCGCCAGGAACCGCACCTGTCGCTAGTCGCCGATGAGGCGCCCGATGAACAGGTTCCCCGCCAGTCGGCCGGCGGCCCGCCGCGGCGCCGCAAGAGCCGCATCAAGCCGGCCCTGCTGCTGGTGACGCTGGTGCTGGTGGCCGGCGGCGCGGCGTTTGCGGTGTACGAGTCCCGCACCTCGGCCATGCAGGCCAGGTTCTTCAGCGAACTGGCAGCCAAGATCCACTACCGGATGGAAAAGGGCCAGAGCAACGCCATCCGCTTTCCGCACGACAGCCCGTACGACGAGCGCCTGGGCTATGCCAACCTGCCGAACTACCTCTCCAAACTGGCCGGGCGCGATTACACGGTCGCGGCGCAGGCGCGCATGTCGCCCAAGATGATGGAACTGGCCGACATGGGCCTGTTCGCGACCTACCGCGAAAAGACCAAGGTGGGGCTGGACATTTTCGACTGCCACGGCCAGACCCTGTTCTCGGCGCGCTATCCGGAGCGCGCGTTCGACAAGTTCGAGGCCGCGCCGCCGATCCTGGTGCAAAGCCTGCTGTTCATCGAGAACCGCGAACTGCTCGATCCGACCTACCCCAAGCGCAACCCGGCGATTGAATGGGACCGCTTCTCCAAGGCGGTGTTCGACAAATCGGTGCATTCGGTGGGCCTGGGCGGGGGCGGGCGGGTGGCCGGCGGCAGCACGCTGGCGACCCAGATCGAAAAGTACCGCCATTCGCAGGAAGGGCGCACCACTTCGCTGTCGGACAAGCTGCGCCAGATGGCATCGGCCACGCTGCGCGCCTACCAGGACGGGCAGGACACCACCGCCGCCCGGCGCCGGATCGTGCTCGATTACCTGAACACGGTGCCGCTGTCGGCCAAGGTCGGCTACGGCGAAGTGAATGGCATTGGCGACGGCATGTGGGTCTGGTACGGGCGCGACTTCGCGCAGATGAACCAGATCCTGAGCGAGCCGCTGCTCACGCCCGAACAGGCGCTCACGTACAAGGAAGCGCTTTCCTTGATGATCGCGCAGCGCCGCCCGGCGTACTACCTGGGGGCGGGCGAGGAGGACCTCGAGACCCTGACCAACAGCCACCTGCGGGTGCTGGCGCAGGCGGGCGTGATCACGCCGCAGATGCGCGACGCGGCGCTGGCGGTCAAGCTGCATCCCGCGCTGGGTTCGGGCATCGAGCCGCCGGCGCCCAGCGCCTTCGTGTCGCGCAAGGCCGCCAACGCGGTGCGCAACCACCTGGCCAACCTGCTGGGCGATCCGCGCCTGTACAACCTGGACCGGCTCGACCTGGCGGTGGTCTCGACGCTCGACGCCGGCGCGCAGGAAGCGGTGACCGCCGCGCTGCGCCAGCTGAACAACCAGGAGGCGGCGGCCGCCGCCGGCCTGACCGGCAAGGGCATGCTGGGCAACGGCGACCCGGCCAAGGTGGTCTACAGCTTCACGCTGATGGAGCGCGGCGCGGACGTGAACTACCTGCGCGTGCAGACCGATAACTTCGACCAGCCGCTCGACATCAACGAGGGCGCCAAGCTGGACTTGGGCTCAACCGCCAAGCTGCGCACGCTGGTCACCTACCTGGACATCATCGACCAGCTGCACAAGCGCTACGGCGGCATGGGCAAGGCCGAACTGGCGAAGCAAACGACCGATCCCAAGGACCGGCTCTCGGCCTGGGCGGTGGAGTATTTCCGTACCCTGCCGGAAGGCGCGGACCGGACCCTGCCGCCGATGCTCGACGCCGCGCTCGAACGCAAGTACTCGGGCAGCCCGGCCGAAGGCTTTTTCACCGGCGGCGGCCTGCACCGCTTCGGCAATTTCAGTAAACTCGACGACCACCGCATCCTGACCGTGCGCCAGGCGCTGCAGAACTCGACCAACCTGGTGTTCGTGCGCCTGATGCGCGACGTGGTGCGCTACTACATGTTCCAGCTGCCCGGCTCGTCGGCGCAGCTGCTGGCCGATGCCGACGACCCGCGCCGCGCCGACTACCTGTCGCGCTTCGCGGACAAGGAAGGCCGCGACTTCCTCGCCAAATTCTGGAACAAGTACAAGGGCAAGGCGCCCAAGGACGCGGTGGCGACGCTGATGTCGGGCGTGCGTCCGACCGCATCGAAGCTCGCGGCCGCGCACCGCACCGTGTTCCCGGACGCGTCGCTGGCCCAGTTCACGAGCTTCCTGCGCGGCTCTGTCGCATCGAACAACGAGCTCGAGGACGACCGGATCGCCAAGCTGTACGACCAGTACGCGCCGGCCAACATGTCGCTGGCCGACCGCGGCTACATCGCCTCGATCCATCCGCTCGAGCTGTGGCTGGTGGGCTACCTGAACACCCATCCCAAGGCCGGCTGGGACGAAGTCACCAAGGCTTCGGTGCAGGAGCGCCAGGAGGTCTATTCCTGGCTGTTCAAGACCCACCGCAAGCACGCGCAGGACAAGCGCATCGCAGGCCTGCTCGAAGTGGAGTCCTTCCTCAAGATCCACGCGCAGTGGAAGAAGATGGGCTACCCGTTCGACTCGCTGGTGCCGTCGTACGCCACCACGCTGGGCGCCTCGGCCGACCGTCCGGCCGCGCTCGCGGAACTGATGGGCATTATCGTCAACGGCGGCGTGAGAAAGCCGGTGCAGCGCATCGACTCGCTGCACTTCGCTGAAGGCACGCCGTACGAAACCCTGGTCAAGCGCGCCGGGGCAGGGCCGAAGGAACAGGTGCTCGCGCCCGAGGTGGCGCGCGCGGTGGCCGACGCGATCCGCGGCGTGGTATCGGAAGGCACCGCCAAGCGCGCCAAGAGTGCCTTCGTCAAGTCGGACGGCAGCATCATCGCCGTCGGCGGCAAGACCGGCACCGGCGACCAGCGCTTCGACGTCTACGCCAAGGGCGGCCGGCTGATCGAATCGCGCTACGTGAACCGTTCGGCGACCTTCGTGTTCAACATCGGCGAACGCTTCTACGGCAGCATGACGGCCTACGTGCACGGCCCCGAGTCGGCCCATTACGACTTCACCAGTGCGTTGCCGGTGCAGCTCTTGGTGACGCTGGCGCCGAGCCTGATGCCGATGATCGAACCGCCGCCGGGCAGCCGCGCCGCGCTCCAGCAGTGCGGGCGCTGAACCGGTGCGCCGCAAGCAAGGCAGGAATCACGCGATGCAGCCGATGCGGCGCGTGATGTCGAACGTGCGCAAGTTCACCCGCATCTCGCTGCGCGACCTGCTGGTGGCGATCGGGCCGACCCTGGTACTGGTCGCTTGCGCGGTGGCGGTGGCCTACGTGGTGGTCGATCCGGCGCCGCCGCGCAAGCTGGTGCTGGCCACCGGGCAGGAGAACAGCGCCTACGAACAGTTTGGCAAGCAGTACCAGGCCGAGCTGGCCAAAAACGGCATCGCGGTACGGCTCGAATCGTCGCTCGGCTCGCAGGACAACCTGCAGCGCCTGCTCGAGGGCAAGGCCGACATCGCCTTCGTCCAGAGCGGCATGACCAACGAGGCCCAGGCCGAGCGGCGCGACCTGGTGTCGCTGGGCAGCCTGTTCACCGAGCCGGTCTGGCTGTTCCTGCGCGACGAAACGAAAGTCAAAAGCCTGACCCAGTTGAAGGGCTTGCGTATCAACCTCGGTCCGGAAGGCACCGGCGTGCCCAGGCTGTTCCGCCAGATCCTTGGCGTGAACGGCCTCGTGCCGGGCGACCTTCAGATCACAGCGCTGGAGAACACGCCAGCCACGATGGCACTGCTGGACGGGCGCATCGACGGCCTGGTGTTCGCGTCGGCGCCGGAAGCGCCGCTGATCCAGATGCTGCTGCAAACGCCGGGCGTGCACCTGTTCGACTTTACCCAGGCCGAGGCCTATACCCGGCGTCTGCCGTTCTTGTCGCACGTGGTGCTGCCGCGCGGGATCGTCGATCTCGGGCGCGACATTCCGGCCCAGGACTATCACCTGATCGCGCCGACCGCCACCATGGTGGCGCGCGAAGGCTTCCACCCGGCGCTGATCGACCAGTTCGTGCAGGCTGCGACCGAGATCCACGGCGGCGCCGGCTGGTTCCAGCAGCCGGGCCAGTTCCCGTCGCCGCGCTACACCGAGATACCGGTGGCGCGCGAAGCGGCCCGCTACTACCGCCAGGGCGCGCCGCTGCTGCAGCGCTACATGAGCTTCTGGCTGGCCAACTTCTTCGACCGGATGTGGGTGGTGGTGGTGCCGCTGCTGGCGCTGCTGATCCCGCTGTCGCGCGTGGTGCCGCCGCTCTATGTGTGGCGCATCCGTTCGCGCGTGTACCGCTGGTATGGCCAGTTGCGCGCGGTGGAGCAGTCGCTCGAAGAGGTGCAGGGCGAGCGGCGCGACGAGCAACTGGCCGACCTGCTGCGGCGTCTGGACGAGATCGAACGGAACGTGAACCAGACCTCGGTCCCGCTGGCGTTCGCCGATGCCTTGTACGAGCTGCGCAGCCACATCCATTTCGTGCGCGAGCGGGTCAGGCGGATGCCCGATACGGCAGCGAGCGCGTGAGCGGCTGCCGCTGGCACCCATTTAGCAGGACACAATTATCTGCGCCAACTATTCGCCGCGCCTCGCACGCAACTGACGGCGAAGCCGCGCGTTATCTGCCGCTACGCCAACAAGAATGACGGTAGTTAACGTGCAAGCCGCATCGTTCCCGAGCTAATGCCAGAATGCCCATGCACTTGCGGACAGTGCCAGCCCGGTAGCCAGAAGCAAGAGCGACTCTTTCATCCCGGCTCCCGCGCCAACCATAGCGCGGTTCCGAGTGCACCGAGGACAAACGAAATCAAGCCGATCCCAGACGCCGTTTCGACCGAGACGCCTGCAATGTATACGGCCATCAAACTGGTCACGAACATGGCTAAGGCTCCACCACACGGGATGGCCACCAATGCCAAAAGCAAAAACAATACACGGTTCATAATAATAGATGGTTCGACTATGGGGCAGTTGAAATACATCCCGCCCTTACTGCCGCCTGCCTACCAAGCGAACGAGTGGAGCGGGCAGCGCGGCGGCCGGTGGCCTAACAGTTTTGCCAGGACACTCGCACGTCACCCTCGTCTGCGGTTTAACACCAGCGATGTGGCGACCGCCACACCGATGAACACGCCAGCAAATATCGGCGTTAAGTTCTGCACTTCTTTAAGGAAGCAAATTATCTGTACATTGACAAACACAGCTGCAAAGAAGGCGACGCCAAGCGAAATGATCGCTCTCCGCCATGTATCTGAGAGGGGTGTCGGCAAAGAGAGAAGAACAAATGTGACTGCCGATGCGAAAAATGCAGAAACGACAATATCTATGCTCGCCATCACTATGTTCCTTCGGGGAGCGAATCCAAAGACGGTCCCGTACAGAAATGCGATATCGACCACCCCGACCCCTAATGAAATTAGAATTCGTCGAATCATCGCCGTGCGGCCACGTTTGTATTTTAAAACTAGCGATGTGATGACCGCCGTGCCAACGAATGTCATAACGAGTATGTTACCCGCCGTTTCCACGTACAGGTCCGGTGTGAATACGTCCCCCGTTAGCCAGACAAGCACGGCCACAAGAAACGCGACCCCAAACGAAATAAACATTCTCATGCGAAAGGCTCCGCTGCGGGGCAGTTGAAATACATCCCAGCACTACTGCCGCCAGCTTTCACAACTTCCTCAACGAAAGCCACGCAGTTGTTCGGCAAGACAAGCCAGCGCCATTGCTTCGTTAGGAGTTCTTCCAGTTTTGCGTGCGCCCCGGCAGGGTTGGGAATCTGGATCATCCAGCGCCGAATTTCGTGCTTGCCGCTCTTTCTCAAATAGTTCATGTAGCCTTCCTCGCGCAAAAACCTGGGGCGGTGCTTACGCCCAGCCACATGGAAATACCAGCCGCTGCCAGTGTGGAGTAGCACATGACCGCCCAAATTGATACCGTCGCCCGATACAACGACAGCGTAACAATGATGGAAGTCGAACGGTTTGATCGGGCATTGATGCATTTCGTCGCCGTCGTAGTCTTTGGGATCGAACCAACTAGACATGGTCGCCTCCGATTAAGTAGCGCCTACGCGCATTAGCAAACCTTGTTGGCAGCGCAGTCCCAGCCCCCGACGGTGCTTCCCTCAGTGCCGCCCCGGATGGACTGTTTGACGTGTTCCCAGTTTATTTTTGAGTAAGCAAGGAGAACGGTTTCCTTCATCGTTCCACCCGCGCCACTGTCGTATGTGACGTTGGAAATCATCACGTTTGTCAGAGTAATTCTTTCGTAGCAGATCGGCTTACCGTCACCGTCAGCACGCATGAACTCGAAAACCGCTTTCGGAATGGTCTTACCCATCGCACAATGCTGCCTGAGTAACGGAGACGACAAGTCAGCCAGCTTCTCAAGCATGATGTCCGAAAGCGATGCTCTGCCGCTGGTCATCCCCCCGGCCGTCGATAGGCTGGTTGCGCGTGGCTGGTTAACGTTGCCGATCACCTTTGAAACTTCGATCCAGTTTTTGTGCTTGTCGTCGGTCGATTCGCCTTTAATGCCTTCGATTTGCAAATATGCGTCTACTGCCATGAGGAATTTCTCCCGTTGGATGGATTACTTGGTTGTGCTTGTGCGGCGGCTGCGGCTGCGGCTGGCGCTCGACCAAGCCACGTGGTTGCTCCCGCTCTTGTATGACGATGCCTTACGGAATAAGGATGGCATGCCATTGTTGGTTGCCTTGCTACCAGGTGGATTGGTGGGGATCAACGGTGGCAAGAGATTGCGATCAACAGCTGATGGAATCAGAGCAAAGAATGTATCGGGGTTATGCGCGGACCGTTAGCATCCAGTCAGGCCGGCGGAAAAGCTTGGGACGCATTCGGCCGCAGCCCCAAAAGTTGGCTTACACTGTCGGCGGTTCATTATCGAAAGGAAAACATGACCAGCCGACAGCTTCCGATCCTTGCCGTTTGCCTGGCGCTGGCTTTTGGCGCCGGCGCGGTCCGCGCCGCGACCGCCGAAACCCAACAGGCCGATGCGCCCGCCGCCAAGCGCGACTTGCGCGCCACTTATACCAAGTACGAATTCCGGATTCCGATGCGCGACGGCGTGCGCCTGTTCACCACCGTCTACGTGCCGAAGGACGGCTCGAAGCCTTACCCCTTCCTGATGCAGCGCACCCCGTACAGCGTGGGTACCCGCGCCAAGGGCGAACTGCACTACGGCGTCGACTGGTTCCCGGAAGCGATCGGCCCGTCCAAAGAATTCGAGGACGCAGGCTACATCTTCGTGAAGCAGGACGTGCGCGGCCGGTACATGTCGGAAGGGAAGTGGCAGGAGATGACGCCGCACCTGAACGCCAACCGCGCGGCCGGCGAAGGGCAGGAGAGCCAGGACATGTACGACACCGTCGAATGGCTGCTCAAGAACGTGGCCAACAACAACGGCAAGGTCGGCATCTACGGCATCAGCTACCCGGGCTTCTACACCTCGGCCAGCATCATCGATTCGCACCCGGCGATTAAGGCCGCCTCGCCGCAGGCGCCGATCGCCGACCTGTTCATGGGCGACGACTCCTACCACGGCGGCGCCTTTTTGCTGGCCGCGAACTTCGGCTTCTATTCTGCCTTCACAGTGGAGGACAACCCGACACCGCTGCCCAAGACATGGTCCGGCTTCGATTACGGAATGGCCGACGGCTACGACTTCTTCCTGAAGCACCTGACCCTGTCGAACATCCTCGCGACCCTGACCGACAAGCAGCGCGCGCTGCTGGCGCCGACGATCGAGCACGACACCTACGACGAGTTCTGGCAGTCGCGTAATCTCGCGCCGCATTTGAAGAACGTGAAGGCGGCCGTGCTGACCGTGGGCGGCTGGTTCGACGCCGAGGATCCGCAAGGGCCGTTCACGACCTACCACGCGATCAAGAAGTACAACCCGGCCACCTTCAACGGGCTGGTGATGGGCCCGTGGGTGCACGGAGGCTGGGCGCGCGGCGAAGGCAAGAGCCTGGGCCATGTACGTTTCGACAGCGAGACCTCGGCATACTTCCGCACGCAGATCCAGTTCCCGTTCTTCGAGCAGCACCTCAAGGGCGTCAAGCCGGCCAAGGCAATCGCCGAGGTCACCGCGTTCGAGACCGGGACCAACGTGTGGCGCCAGTACGCGGCCTGGCCGCCGCAGCAGGCCAAGTCGCGCACGCTGTACTTCGGCCCGAACGGCAAGCTAAGCTGGCAGCAGAACGCGGCCGGCGCCGGCTTTGACGAATACGTGTCCGATCCGAAGAAGCCGGTGCCCTACATCGGCTACCCGTCGACCGACGTGCCGCAGGAGTACATGGTGTCGGACCAGCGCTTTGCCGCCACCCGGCCGGACGTGCTGGTGTACCAGAGCGACGTGCTGGAGGAAGACGTGACGGTGGCCGGGCCGGTGACGCCCCGGCTGTTCGTTTCGACCACCGGCACCGACGCCGACTGGGTGGTCAAGCTGATCGACGTCTACCCGCAGGAGTACCCGGAGGCGGAGGAAAAGGAAAGGCGCGGCAAGGACGTGCCGCCGCCCACGCTGACGCTGGGCGGCTACCAGCAGCTGGTGCGCGGCAATCCGCTGCGCGGCAAGTTCCGCAACAGCTTCGAGAAGCCGGAGCCGTTCACGCCGGGGAAGGTGGAGCAGGTCTCATATCAGCTCGGCGACGTCAACCACACCTTCCGCCGCGGCCACCGCATCATGGTGCAGGTGCAGAGCTCGTGGTTCCCGCTGGTCGACCTGAACCCGCAGACCTTCGTCTCGATCCCGAAGGCCAGGCCGGAGGACTTCAAGAAGGCGACGCAGCGCGTCTACTTGGGGGGTGATACGCCGTCGGGGTTGCAGGTGCTGGTGATGCCAGGGCACTAAGAGGTTGAGCTTGGTTTTGTAGGGTGGGCGGGGTGAGGCTGGCCAGTGGCCAGCCGAACGAACGCCCACGCGTTCAACGAACATGGAACCTGTTCGGGTATGGCCATTTATCGCTGAACGCGTGGGCAGGAGAACCTGCCCACCCTACGCACCTTTCATCGCATGCTGACTTGCGGCTGCAGCGCCACTACGCGACGTTCGCGAACCGCGTGCGCACAGGTGCGCACCCTACGAATTGCACACGCACGTACGCAACGGTTCGCTGGTGTCCGGTACTGCCTCACGCCCCGATCCACGGCAGGCCGGCCTTGCACCAGCCGCCCACCGTCTTGCGATGTCCCTGCGCGTCCTTGTCGCCCTCGAAACCTTCGAGGATGTCAAACGCGTTCCTGTAGCCCAGTTCCGTCGCCACGCGCGCGCCGTGGCGCGAGCGCACGCCCGAGCGGCACAGGAACAGCACCACGTCGTCCTTGTCCGTCACGCCCTGCAGCTCGTGCGCGAATTCCGGGTTGGGCGCGCCGCCTGGATACATCACCCACTGCACCGCCTTGTGCTGGCCCTCCGGGATATGTACCCGCCCGACCCAGTCGCGTTCGGCATTGGTGCGCACGTCAACCAGCTTGACCTTCGGGTCGGCCTGCAGCAGCGCGTAGGCTTCGGCCGGCGTCACGGCGCCAGCATAGGGCTCGCCGGCGGCGCGGGTGCGGGCGGCGGCAAGGATTTGCTCGCTTGTACTCATGGTAGTTCCCCTATTATTGAATTGAATGCACAGGTCTGAGTTCACCGTGATGGTGCGTCCTGGCAAGCGGATGCACTGAAATGGTGCATTTGCGAAGAGCGCACCGCCGCGGTGCGAAGTGCGCCAGCCGCGCATGCTTGAATTGGCCGCCAGACCCGCCAATTTTATGGGTAAACTCACCGGTTTCCAAAGATTGAATGCATATTTGCTCATGGTCGAGGGCTGGCACGGATTCTGCTATATTCCCTGTGTGATGGTCGCCCGCTTGGCATAGCACAAAGGTCGACACCCCTTTTTCATTTAGGAGATACGAATGGCAAAGACTGCCGCAGACGTAATGGACATGGTTAAGGAACACGAAGTCAAGTTCGTGGACCTGCGCTTCGCGGACACCCGCGGCAAGGAGCAGCACGTGACCGTCCCCGTGTCCCACTTCGACCTGGACAAATTCGAGTCCGGCCACGCCTTCGACGGTTCGTCGATGGCCGGCTGGAAGGGCATCGAAGCGTCGGACATGATCCTGTTGCCTGATCCGTCGACCGCCAACGTCGACCCGTTCATGGAAGAGACCACGCTGTTCATGCAGTGCGACGTGATCGAACCGACGGACGGCAAGGGCTACGACCGCGACCCGCGCTCGATCGCCAAGCGCGCCGAGGCTTACCTGAAATCGTCGGGCATCGGCGACACCGCCTACTTCGGCCCGGAACCTGAATTCTTCATCTTCGACTCGGTCCGCTGGAAGATCGACATGTCGGGCTGCTTCGTGAAGATCGACTCGGACGAGTCGTCGTGGGCCACCGACAAGGAAATCGAAGGCGGCAACAGCGGCCACCGTCCGGCCGTCAAGGGCGGCTACTTCCCGGTCCCGCCGGTCGACAGCTTCCAGGACATGCGCTCGGAAATGTCGCTGATCCTCGAGTCGATGGGCATTCCGGTCGAGGTGCACCACCACGAGGTGGCCGGCGCCGGCCAGAACGAGCTGGGCACCAAGTTCTCGACCCTGGTCGAGCGCGCCGACTGGACCCAGACCATGAAGTACGTGATCTGGAACGTCGCCCACAGCTACGGCAAGACCGCGACCTTCATGCCCAAGCCGGTGGTGGGCGACAACGGCTCGGGCATGCACGTGCACCAGTCGATCTGGAAGGATGGCAAGAACCTGTTCGCAGGCGACGGCTATGCCGGCCTGTCGGAAACCGCGCTGTACTACATCGGCGGCATCATCAAGCACGCGCGCGCCCTGAACGCGATCACCAACCCGGGCACCAACTCGTACAAGCGCCTGGTGCCGGGCTATGAAGCGCCGGTCAAGCTGGCCTATTCGGCGCGCAACCGCTCGGCCTCGATCCGCATCCCGCACGTGGCCAACCCGAAGGGCCGCCGCATCGAGACCCGCTTCCCGGACCCGCTGGCCAACGTCTACCTGTGCTTCGCGGCGCTGTTGATGGCGGGCCTGGACGGCATCCAGAACAAGATCCACCCGGGCGAGCCGGCCACCAAGGACCTGTACCACCTGCCGCCGGAAGAGGACGCGCTGATCCCGACCGTCTGCTCGTCGCTGGAAGAAGCGCTCGATGCCCTGAACAAGGACCGCGAGTTCCTGACCCGCGGCGGCGTGTTCAGCGACAGCATGATCGACGCCTACATCGAACTGAAGATGCAGGAAGTCCAGCGCATGCGCATGACCACGCACCCGGTCGAATTCGACATGTACTACTCGGGCTGATCGGCGGCCATCGCGTTGCGGCAATGCATCATTTGCCTTGACGCTTTGATCAAAAACGCGGGGAAAGGCCTAGCCTTTCCCCGCGTTTGTATATGGATTGCGGTATAGTCGGCCAGATCAATATTCATGCGCGGACCGCCGCGCAGCCGAACTGATGCGAATGACAACCAGTGTACTGGGACGCTGCGCGCTGGCGCTGCTCCTGGCCTGCCCGGCCTTGGCCGCATGGGCGCAGACGGCGGTGTACAAGTGCGTCGACGACCAGGGCCGGGTCGAGTACACCGACACCAACAAGCGTGGCTGCAAGGTGATCGACCTGCCTGGCGCGATCACCGCGCCGCCGCCGACGCGCAGCAGGCCGGCGCCGCCGATGCGCCAGGGCAGCGCGGCGAGCGTGGTCAGCCCGGCCGGCTTTCCGCGCGTGGACAGCGCGCAGCAGCGCGCGCGCGACGACGATCGTCGCGATATCCTCAACGAGGAGCTGCGTAACGAGGAAAAGAAGCTGGCCGACCTGCGGCGCGACTTCAACAACGGCGAGCCGGAACGCCAGGGCAATGAGCGCAACTATGCCAAGTACCAGGAGCGCGTGGCGCGCATGCGCGACGACATCAGCCGCAGCGAACGCAATGTCGAAGCCTTGAAACGCGAGCTCGCCAACACGCGATGAACCCTTTGCCTCTTCCCGCCGCGCCCGCGGCAGAGGCCCGCCTGGCGGGCCTGGACCTGCTCGCATCAAGCGTGCTGCTGGTGGATGCCGACGCGCGGGTGCGCTATGCGAACCCGGCCGCCGAGAACCTGCTCGACGCCTCGCTCAAGTCGCTGTCACGCCAGAAGCTGACCGAGCTGTTTGCCAATGGCGAGGAACTGGCGGCGCTGTGCCGCCAGGCGCTGGCCCACAAGTGGGCCGACCTGCGCCAGGACCTGACCCTGCTGCGTCCCGGGCGCGAACCGCTGCACGTGCACCTGACGGTCAGCGCCACGCTGGAAGCCGAAGTGCTGCTGGAGCTGCGCGAGAACGTGCAGCAGTTGAAGCTCGACCGCGAGGAGCGCATCCTCGACCACAGCCAGGCCAACAAGGAGCTGATCCGCAACCTGGCGCACGAGATCAAGAATCCGCTGGGCGGCATTCGCGGCGCGGCCCAACTGCTCGAACTGGAACTGGCGGCGCGCGACCTGGGGGCGCTGTCGGAGTACACCCAGGTCGTCATCAAGGAAGCCGACCGGCTGCAGACCCTGGTTGACCGCCTGCTGGCGCCGCACCGCCGGCCGCACATCGTGGGCGACGTCAACATCCACGAAGTATGCGAGCGGGTGCGCAGCCTGGTGCTGGCCGAGTTCCCGCACGGGCTTGCGATCCGCCGCGACTACGACGCTTCGTTGCCCGAATTCAGGGGCGACAAGGAGCAACTGATCCAGGCGGTGCTCAACATCGTGCACAACGCGGCGCAGGCGCTGGCCGGGAGGATCGGACAGGGCGATGCCGAGATCGTGCTGCGCACCCGGGTGGCGCGCCAGGTCACGCTGGCCAAGGTCCGCTATGGGCTGGCACTGGACTTGCATATCATCGACAATGGACCGGGCATCGCACCTGAGATTCGTGACCGCATCTTCTATCCGCTGGTGTCGGGAAGGGAAGGCGGCAGCGGCCTCGGGCTGACGCTGGCGCAGACCTTCGTGCAGCAGCACCTGGGGGTGATCGAGTGCGAAAGCCAGCCTGGACTGACGGACTTCCGCATCCTGCTGCCACTGCCCTAGGGGCGGGAGCAGGATACGGTCCACCTTAACGTCTTGTACAGCACGAACACAAACATGAAACCGATCTGGATAGTCGACGACGATGCATCGATCCGCTGGGTGCTGGAAAAGGCCCTGGCGCGCGAGGGCCTGGAAACGCGCAGTTTTTCCAATGCGCGCGAGGCGCTTGACCTGCTGGCGACACAGACGCCGCAGGTGCTGGTGTCCGATATCCGCATGCCGGGCGAATCGGGGCTGGACCTGCTGGCGGCCGCCAAGGAGCGCCATCCGGGGCTGCCGGTCATCATCATCACCGCCTTCTCCGACCTGGATTCTGCGGTGGCCTCGTTCCAGGGCGGCGCGTTCGACTACCTGGCCAAGCCGTTCGACATCGACAAGGCGGTGGCGCTGATCCGGCGCGCGCTGGAAGAGAGCCTGCGCGAGGCGAGCGAGCAGGCGCCGCCGGGCGAGGCGCCCGAGATCCTCGGCCATGCGCCGGCGATGCAGGAGGTGTTCCGCGCGATCGGCCGCCTGTCGCAGTCGAACGTGACGGTCCTGATCACCGGCGAATCGGGCTCCGGCAAAGAGCTGGTGGCGCGCGCGCTGCACAAGCACAGCCCGCGGGCCGGGCAGCCTTTCATCGCGCTCAATACGGCGGCGATCCCGAAGGACCTGCTCGAATCGGAACTGTTTGGTCACGAGCGCGGCGCCTTCACCGGCGCCCAGGCGATGCGGCGCGGCCGCTTCGAGCAGGCCGAGGGCGGCACGCTGTTCCTGGACGAGATCGGCGACATGCCGTTCGATTTGCAGACGCGGCTCTTGCGCGTGCTCTCGGACGGGCACTTTTATCGTGTCGGCGGCCACCAGCCGGTCAAGGCCAACGTGCGCGTGATCGCGGCCACCCACCAGAACCTCGAGCAGCGCGTGCGCGACGAGCTGTTTCGCGAGGACCTGTACCACCGGCTCAACGTGATCCGCCTGCGCCTGCCGCCGCTGCGTGAGCGGCGCGAGGACATTCCCGTCCTGGCGCGACACTTCCTGCTGCAAAGCGCGCAGCAGCTGGGCGTGGAGCCCAAGCGCCTGTCCGAGGCGGCGATGCGCTTTCTGAGCGAATTGGAATTGCCGGGCAACGTGCGGCAGCTGGAAAACCTGTGCAACTGGATCACGGTGATGGCGCCGGGCCAGACGGTCGAGGTCAAGGACCTGCCGCACGACCTGACGCAAGGCGCGCCGCTGGATGCGCCGGCGGGTGAGGGTGCTGTCGCGCACACGGCGGTGGCACCGCCGCAGGGTACGGCATTGGCCCCGCCGGACGGCTGGACCGGCCTTCTGGAACAGCAGGCCGCCAGCATGCTCGCTGCCGGGCAGGCCGAGGTGATGGACGTGCTGGGCCGGCAGTTCGAGTCGGTGCTGATCCGCACCGCGCTCAAGCACACGCACGGGCGCAAGAACGACGCCGCGGTCCGGCTGGGCATCGGGCGCAATACGATCACGCGCAAGATCGCGGAGCTGGGCATCGACGGCGCCAAGGACGATTAGAGTGACCCTCGGCGGCGCGATATAGTAAGCTCTGGCATTGCCCCTGAGTGAGCTATATCAAGATGCTGATCAACTGCGTCGCCTACCAAGAAGGCAGAAAACTAGCCGACATCCCCGTCGAGAACATCAGCGACTATCTCAAGCTGCCAAGCTGCTTCGTCTGGGTCGCGCTGCGCGACGCCAGCGCCGCGGAGATCAGCCAGATGCAGCAGGAATTCGGCCTGCACGAACTGGCCGTGGAGGATGCGGCGCGCGGCCACCAGCGTCCCAAGATCGAGGAATACGGCGATTCGCTGTTCGCCGTGATGCACACGGTTGAACTGAAGGGCGATGCCTTGTGCACCGGCGAGGTGGCCGTGTTCGTCGGCCCCAATTACGTGCTGTCGGTGCGGCGCGACGCGGCGCAGGGCTTCCTGGGCGTGCGTGCGCGCGCCGAGCGCGAGCCGCACTTGCTCAGGAAAGGCTCGGCCTTTGTGCTGTACGCGCTGATGGACGCAGTGGTTGACCGCTACTTCCCGGTGGTCGACTTCCTCGAGTCCGCGCTGGAGGAGATCGAGGAGACCATGTTCACGCAAGGCGCCCAGCGCGAGAACGTCGAGCGGCTGTATGACCTGAAGCGCAAGTCGCTGACGCTGCGCCACGCGGTCATGCCGCTGTTGGAGGCGGTGGGCCGGCTGCATGGCGGGCGCACGCCGCCCATTGCACGCGAGACCCAGGACTACTTCCGCGACGTGCACGATCACCTGCACCGCATCGCGGGACGGCTGGACGCCATCCGCGACACCATCAACACCGCAATCCAGGTGAACCTGTCGATGGTCGCCATCGACGAGAGCGAGGTGAACAAGCGCCTGGCCGCCTGGGCCGCCATCTTCGCCGTGTTCACGGCCTTTGCCGGCCTGTGGGGCATGAACTTCAAGGGGATGCCGGAACTGGAGTGGAAATATGGCTACCCGGCCGCGGTCGGGTTGATGGTGCTGGTCTGCTATTACCTGTACCGCCGGTTCAAGAAGTCCGGCTGGTTGTAGGGGCCAAATCGGAGTTCCGCGCGTCATCAAGGCTGGTCCTGCACTTGGCTTGGGGTGCGCACCTGTGCGCACGCGGTCACCGCATACTGACTTGCGGCTGCCGCTTCACTACGCAACTTTCGCGAACCGCGTGCGCACAGGTGCGCACCCTACGTCACTGCTATTACCTGTACCGACGGTTCAAGAAGTCTGGCTGGCTGTAGGGGCCGAACAAAGAGCTATTTCACCAGGCGTAGGGTGTGCGCACCCGTGCGCACGCGGTCACCGCATGCTCACTTGCGGCTGCCGCTTCACTACGCAACGTTTGCGAACCGCGTGCACAGGTGCGCACCCTGCGCCACTTCGTCGTTCCCGGCAATTCACGCTCTGGTTGAACGCGTGGGCGGGAGACCCGCCCACCCTACAAGAAGTTTGGCTGACTCCAGGTTGCGCTCGCACCTTAGAAGGTGTAGGTGCCGCGCACGTACCAGGTGCGTCCGGTCGGGTCGGCGTAGCGCGGGTCGTAGCCAGCCTGGAAAACAGTGGTCTGGTACGACAGCGGCGGCACGCGGTCAGCCAGGTTGCGCACGCCGAGGGTCAGGCCGAGGCCCTTGCGCTGCGCCCAGGCCACGTAGGTGTCTAAGGTGGTGTACGACGCCACGCGGTGATTCGGGTGGTCGAGTTTGGGCTGGTCCAGGTAGCCGCTCTTGTAGTGCGCCGACAGGCCGGCCGACAGCAGGTCCTGGTTCCACACCAGGCTGGCGCTGCTCTGCCAGCGGAACACCGGGTTGTTGCCCGAATAGACGCCCACGTTCTTGTGCCACTCGTCGCCTTCCGAGTTCTGATAGTCGTACCGGTGCACGTAGGTGGAATTTGTCGCGAAGGTGTAGTTGCCCCACGCGGCGGAACGCAGGCGGTAGCTGGCGGACAGGTCGATGCCGTTGGTCTTGGTGCCGCCCAGGTTCTGGGTGCGCAGGTCGACGTAGCCGCAGGTGGCCGGGAGCGGACACTGCGAGCCGTCGGTCGACAGGTCGCCGCTGCTGTTGCGGTGGTACAGGCTGGCGTACTTGACCGGGTCGGCGAACACGTCGTCATCGCTCAGGCTGCCGATAGCTTGCTTGAGCTCGATCGCCCACAAGTCGATTGCCACGCTCAGGTTGTTCAGCGGTTCGAGCACCAGGCCCAGGGTCAGGTTCCTCGACGTTTCCGGTTTGAGGTTGAGATTGCCGCCCAGGAGGACCTGGAATTGCTGGCCGCAGTTGGCGCTGGACGGCTTGCCCGGCTTGGGATCCCCGTTGGGGCAGTTGACCGGGTCATCATGCTCGGACGAGTTGGTGTAGGCCTGCGCGGCGTTGATTTCGTACAGTGAAGGTGCGCGAAAGCCCGTCGAGTAGGAGCCGCGCAGCATCACGCGGCTGTTGGGCTGGAAGCGGAAGCCGACTTTGGGGTTGGTGCTGCTGCCGAAATCGCTGTACTTGTCATAGCGCACCGCGGCGGTGATATCGAGCGTGGGGAGCAGCGGGACGTTCAGCTCGGTGTAGGCCGCGTACACGTGGCGCGAACCCTCGTTGTGGGTGTCGGGGTCGATGCCGGTACTGGCCACGACCTTGGCGGCGTACTCGGTGTTGGCGCTACTTACGAAACTTTCGTGGCTGGCCTGGGCGCCGATGGCGATGGCGGCCGGCTTGCCGGCGCCGAGCCAGTCGGACAGTTCGCGGCTGGCGTGGGCGTCGATGCCGGTGACCGTGCCCTTGGCGTTCTGTATGTTGCCGTCAAGCGCGGCGGCGTTGATCAGGGCGGTGCCGGCGGCATCCTGCGGCCCGAACGGGTTGATGATGCCATTGAGCACGCCGGCGGTGATCATGCGGCCGTCGCTGTAGCCCTTGAGGTTCTCGCGCACCTTGTTCTCGTTCCAGGTGGCGGCCGCCTCGTAGTCCCAGTCGGCCAGCCTGCCATCGAACATGGCGACCAGGCGCTGCTGGGTGTTGGTATTGTCGTCCGAGCGCGGGCCGTTCGGCAGGTCGCGCCATTTCAGGTTGATGAAGCCGGGCTTGACGCCGGCCGGCGTGTTGTCCTTGGTATAGTTCGGGTCGAGCTTGATGGTCGGTGTGATTGCGCCCGGATTGCCCGGATAGTAGGGGTTGAGCGAGCCGTCCTCGCGCAGGCGGTTCTGGTACAGGCCGCCGTACGGCACGGGCGCGATCTGGCTGCGCACGGAGCTGCGGCTGTTCAGGTATTCGAGGTTGAACCGATGGTCTTCGCCCAGCTTGATGGTGCCCTTGAACAGGAGCGTGTCGCGCTCGGTGCGCGGGATGTAATCGACGAAGCTGGAAGTCGTCATCTGGCACGAGGTTCCCTTGTCGGCCGGGACCAGGTTGGGTTCACTGGAACAGCTTGGCCCGGTCGGGTTGGTGCTGTCGCCACCCTGGAAATAGTTAGCCGGGCTGGTGGTGGGCGACAGCCCGCCCGCGTAGCGCTTGTTGAACGGCCGCTCGGTGCCGCCGATCGCCTGCTGGTCCTGGTGGTCGTACAGGGCGAACAGGTTGAAGCGGTCCTTGTCCAGGTCGCCAAAGCCGAAACCGATGTTGCCGTTGAACGACTTGCCGCCGGAATCCTTCGGCTGGTCCTTGCCCACGGTGATCACGCCGCCCTGGAAATCCTTGCGGGTGATGAAGTTGATGACGCCGCCGACCGCGTCCGAACCGTACAGCGACGAGGCGCCGTCCCGCAGCACCTCGACCTTCAGGAGTGCGGCGAACGGGATCATGTTCAGGTCGGGCGCCGAGCTGTCGAAGGCGTTGTTGGCCAGGCGGCGGCCATTGAGCAGCACCAGGGTCTTGTTGGCGCCGATGCCGCGCAGGTCGGCGAACGCGGCGCCGCCAGTGCTGGCCCCCACCACCTGGCTGGTGCTCTGCTGGGCCTGCGATACGGAGAGCATGTTCAGCACCTGTTCGACCGTCGTCACCCCTTGCTTTTTGAGGTCGTCCACCTTGATCACGGTGATCGGGACCGAGGTCTCGGCATCGATCCGCTTGATCGCCGAGCCGGTGATCTCGACCCGGGCCATGGGTTGCTGGCCGGCTTGCTGCGCGAGGGCGATTCCCGCCATGCCAACACCGGCGAGAACTGCGCCGCCGGAAAACATCAGGCGCAGTGCGCGCGCCAGAACTTTCTCATTCAACATTGCATCTCCCAAAGGAACGAATTTTGTTATTGCCATTACGCAAAATGCGAGAGAGATATTCGGCAAAATCTCGCGCGTCGCGAATATATGAACATTAACAGGCGGGGTTTGGCAAATGGTTAAGAGGTGCCGGTGTGGCAAGAACAACAAGTTCGCCAAGAGCCGGTAGCGGCCTCGACGAAAGGGAGGGAGCGGACGCGCGGCGTCAGTCGGAGGAGGCGTTGGCGGCGCTGGCGCCGGCGGCCAGCACGATCAGCGCGATGGCCAGCCATTGCAGGCCGGCGAGGCGTTCGCCCAGCACCAGGAAACCGGCCAGCGCGCCGATTGCCGGCGCGCTGCTCACCAGGATGCCGAACACCCGGCGCGGCAGCCGCGCCAGCGCCATCATTTCGAGGGAATAGGGCAGGGCGCTGGAGAGCACGGCCACCGCCAGCCCGCCAAGCAGTGCGGCTGGCGAGAGCAGCGCGGCGCCGGCGCTGGCGGCGCCGACCGGTACGGTGAACATGGCCGCGGCCAGCATGCCCCAGGCGACCGCCGGACCGCCGGCCAGTGTGGAGGCGCGCTTGCCGAATACGATGTACATGGCCCAGCAGAAGGCGGCGCCCACTGCCCACGCGACGCCGCGCGGGTCGAGCGGGGCGCTGCTTGAAATGGGCAGCAGCAGCGCCAGTCCCGCAATCGCGCACCCGGCCCAGAGGAAGTCGCGCGCGCGGCGCGAGGCCAGCAGCACCACCGCGATCGGGCCGGTGACTTCGATCGCCACCGCCACCCCGATCGGGATCAGGGCGAACGCGCGGTAGATCAGCAGGTTCATGCAGCCCAACATCAGCCCGTAGATGACCAGGTTGAGCGCGTCGCTCCTCGTGAGCCGCGTGCGCCACGGGCGATAGGCCGCGAACAGGATGCCGGCCGACAGGCCGACGCGCAGCGCGGTCACGCCTTCGCTGCCCACCAGCGGGAACAGGTGCTTGGCAAAAGCGGCGCCGATGTTCTGCGCGATCAGGCCGGCGGCAACGGCCAGCGCCGGCAGCAGGGAGTTGTTCTGCGCGGCGCTCAAGATGTCAGGTGCCCGCCATCATCGACAGGCCGACCGCTTCCGCAACCTTGATGCCGTCCACCGCCGCCGACAGGATGCCGCCGGCATATCCGGCGCCTTCGCCGGCCGGGAACAGGCCGCGGGTGTTCAGGCTCTGCAGGTCGTCGTCGTTGCGCTTGATGCGGATCGGCGACGAGGTGCGGGTCTCGACCCCGGTCAGCACCGCGTCTTCCTTGTAGTAGCCCTTGATCTGCTTGTCGAATGCGACGAAGGCTTCGCGCAGGGCGCTGATCGCGTAATCGGGCAGCGCGCTGGACAGGTCGGTCAGGTGCACCGCCGGCTTGAACGAGGGCACCACCGCGCCGAACCGGGTGGAGGGCACGCCTTTGACGAAGTCGCCCATCAGCTGCCCCGGCGCGTCGTAGTTGCCGCCGCCCAGCACGAAGGCGCGCGATTCCAGTTCGCGCTGGAAGGCGATGCCCGCCAGCGGATGACCCGGATAATCGGCGGGGGTGATGCCGACCACGATGGCGCTGTTGGCGTTGCGCTCGGCGCGCGAGTACTGGCTCATGCCGTTGGTGACCACGCGCCCTTCCTCGGACGAGGCGGCGACCACGGTGCCGCCCGGGCACATGCAGAAGCTGTAGACCGAACGGCCGTTGGAGGCGTGGTGCACGATCTTGTAGTCGGCCGCGCCCAGGATCTCGTTGCCCGCGTTCGCACCGAAGCGGCACACGTCGATCAGCGACTGCGGGTGCTCGACCCTAAAGCCGATCGAGAACGGCTTGGCCTCGATATAGACGCCGCGGTCGTACAGCATCTGGAAGGTGTCGCGCGCGCTGTGGCCGATCGCCGCCACCAGGTGGCGCGTGCGCAGCTCTTCGCCGGTGTCGAGGATCACGCCGCGCAGCTGGCGGCTGCCGGCTTTCTCCTCGATCACCAGGTCGGTGACCCGGGTCGTGAAGCGGATCTCGCCGCCCAGGTCGATGATGTTCTGGCGCATCTGCTCGACCATCTTGACCAGCCGGAAGGTGCCGATGTGCGGCTTGCTGACATACAGGATGTCCTCCGGCGCGCCGGCCTTGACGAACTCGGTGAGCACCTTGCGCCCGTAGTGCCTGGGGTCCTTGATCCCGCTGTGCAGCTTGCCGTCGGAAAAGGTGCCGGCGCCGCCTTCGCCGAACTGCACGTTCGACTCGGGATTGAGCTTGCGCTTGCGCCAGAAGCCGAAGGTGTCGACCGTGCGCTCGCGCACCATCTTGCCGCGCTCGAGCACGATCGGGCGCAGGCCCATCTGCGCCAGGATCAGCGCCGCGAACAGCCCGCACGGGCCCATGCCGATCACGACCGGGCGTTCGACATCATCGCGCACGCGGCTGGCATCGGTCACGAACTTGTAGCTGGTGTCGGGCGATGGCAAGACGTGGGGGTCGCCCTGCTTGTGCGCGAGCACTGCCGTTTCGTTCTTCACCTGAACGTCGAGCGCATAGATCAGGACGATCGCGCTCTTCCTGCGCGCATCGTAGGCGCGCTTGAAGATCGTGAAGTCGACCAACTCATCCGGCGCGATGCCGAGGCGCTCGCAAATGGCTTGCGGCAGTGCCGTTTCGTCGTGGTCGAGTGGCAGTTTTAATTCGTTAATTCGAAGCATGGCAACAATCGGGGCAGGCGGGGGCGCGCGGCGGGCAAACCCGTATTGTAACCGTTCAATGCCCAGGCCGGCACAGGCGCGAAGAACGCGCGGCCGCCTCATTACGCCGGCGCGGTGCGTGCCGTTGTGCCCTTATCAGTCAATTGCAAATCCGTGAGGTCCGCTTCCGTTCTGCGCTCGGCACGGCACAGGTCCGTCCAACCAGGACAGGCATTCTCCGCAGGTTCCGTCGCAAGTAAATTCGCGGCAATGCATTAAAACCTGATTTGTTAATTTTACGGTAACTTCGTCAACTTTGCGCTCTCCACGTATGCATATCACTCTTCTGTTCCTATCTTGCACACAACCGCTCGCAAATTGTGCTGCATCGCATCAAATTCATGCGTGCTACATACCCAAAATCGATAGTGTTGTTTGTGTGTTGTTAATATGCATAACAGGAATAATGCAACGTTGACATTGACGGAATACATATGTTTCCATGTGTCGGTTCATATTCTTTGATTAATCTCAAAGAGAAATGAATGTTCTGTCTTTTGGATAGATGAGAGAAGGACTGTGGGACGTATAGCAGTGCAGGTGATTCAAAATAATGCGTAACCCTACCTTGGTCGATATTCATATTCGCCCAGGTTTATAAACTAGGAAATCACATGTTAAGAAAAACTGTTGTTCATACGCTGAAACCAAAGTCAACGGTGGCCGTGCTGCGCAAGTCCGCCGTATCGTTGGCAGTTGGCATGTGCTTCATCGGCGCTGCATTGGCTGCTGAATCCGGCGGCTTGCGTATTTCGATTCTCGGCGCTTCAGGCAAGCCGGTCGCCGGTGCGACGGTGAAGGTCAGTTCGCCAAGCAGCCTGGTGACCAAGACCGCTGTGACCGAGGCAGACGGCACCGTCCGTATTGCAGGCCTGGACCCCGCAACCGACTATAAGGTGGAAGTGGTCGCGCCCGGCTACACCAACTTCAAGGCCAGCGATGTGGCCGTCATCAGTGGCCAGAACCCCAGTTTGAGCTACACGTTGGGCTCAGGCGACGTGCAGCAAGTGGTCGTCACCGGCTCGCGCCTGGCGCAGGTGGACACCACCTCCGCGACCGTCGGCACCATTCTGAACCTGGCCGTGGTGGAGTCGCTCCCGACCACCCGTAGCTACCAGGGCTACCTCCAGCTCGTTCCTGGCACGAAGCCTTCCGCAGGCGGCAACCCGTCCTCCAAGTCCGGCGTTAACTACGCGGACATCGGCGGCGCCACCGGTACGTCCTCGGACAACGTGTACATCCTCGACGGGGTCGACGTCACCGATCCGCTGACCGGTACCTTTGGTTCGAACATCAACTCCGAGATCATCCAGGAACAACAGATCCTGACCGGCGGCATCCCGGCCGAGTACGCCGGCGGCGCGGGCCTGGTCTCCAAGGTCGTCACCAAATCGGGTGGTAACGAGTACCACGGCTCTGTCAACTACTACTTGCAGAACGACCGGCTCGTTTCCAAAAACAAGCACAACACAGCGTCCGGCTTCTCGACCTACGATACGGCTTTCACGCTCGGCGGCCCGATCATCAAGGACAAGCTATGGTTCTTCAGCTCGTATCAGCTAAAGAACAAGAATACTGACGTGGTTGACGCGGCGACCGGCAACCCAATGCGCACGGTCAAGCGCGACGACAAGCTCGGTTTCGTCAAGCTCACCTGGCAGCCGACCGATAACGACCGGTTGTCGTACAGCTTCTTCAATGACCCGACGAAGATCAGCGGTTCGACAGTTGCGACGACGCTCAACAACCGTGATACCCGCCAGGAGCAGGGCGGCACCAACAACAAGATCGAATACACGCGCGACATGGACAACCTGCGCGTGAACGCTTACGCCTTCAAGCACAAGAGCCAGCTTTCGACCTTTGCAGCCGACCAGTCGACACGCAACGACGTCGCTTTCTACAAGCCGACAGTCACACCGAGCGTGGCAGAGCGTAGCCAGGGTGGTTCGGGCTCCAACTCTGTGTCATGGCGCAACCGTGACGAGTGGGGCCTGTCTGCCGAGTACTTCCTCGAGACCGCCTCGATGGGTACCCACACCTTCAAGACCGGCTTCGTGAACGGCAAGGACATGTACACCTCGGACGCGTACAGGACGGGTCCGGAAAACGCGGCGTACACCTCCATCGCGCTGGCCAACAAGGGTGTCACCTATGCTCAGCACATCGGTAGTGGCTGGACGGGTTCGAAACAACTGACCGCAGGTGATATTCCCCGTATCATCGATGCGATCAACGCCAGCCCGAACAAGGCTTACTTCCTTGGCTTGCTTGACACCAACAAAGATGGTGTCGTCTCCGACCCCGAGATCCGGGCATACCAGTTTAACGGCACGGCTGGCAACCCGACCGGGCAGGTGAACGCCTATCGCATCTACAACTCGCGCATTGCGCCGTACACCGTGAGCTCCACTGGCAAGACCTTCTACCTCCAGGATACGTGGACGAAAGATAAGTTGACGGTCAACGCCGGTGTCCGTACCGAAGAGTGGGTGCACCACGATTCGGCGGGGCACCAAACTGCCAAGTTCAAATGGGAATTGGCACCGCGTCTGTCCACCGTGTATGACCTGAGTGGCGATGGCCGCAGTAAAGTCTGGGCTTTCTATGGTCGTTATTACGACCCGATTCGCAACAACATGTCTGACTTCGCCGGCAATGTGACAGGCCCGATCCTGGATGAACAGATCTACCTGGGTGACAAATGGCTGACGTTCCGCCAGCGCGGCGGGTCGGATGCCGCGATCGCGCCATCGACCAAGACCCCGTACACCGATGAGTTCATGCTCGGCTGGGCCACCAACCTGGGCAAAGATTACACCTTGTCGGTAAGCTACACCAAACGTGCGACCAGGGACCTGCTCGAAGACTACGACCTGGCCCTGTACTCCGATCCGACCCTCACTGCCAAGACCGCGCCTGAAGGTTCTGCCTTCCCCGGCTCGCCTTACTACCTGCCATACTCGTACTTCGGCTACTCCGCGGCGCCGAAAACGAACTATGTGATCGCCACGCTGGCAGGCGGCAAACGCGACTACCAGGGCATCGAGGTCAGCCTGAACAAGGCGAAGCGGGACAACTGGCAGGGCCAGGCTTCGTATACCTACAACGACGCCAAGGGCAATACCAACTCCGACAGTACCGCTGACTTCCAGGGCGACTGGATTGCACTGGACCCGCGCGCACCAAACGCGTATGGCCCTCAGCCAGGCAATATCAAGCACCAGTTCAAGGCGTGGGGCACGTACTACTTCAACAATGGGCTTGAGTTGAGCGGTGTGTTCAACTGGAACAGCGGCGTGTTGTATAGCAAGACCCAGCTGATTTCCAGTCGCTATCTGCCGGTGATGCAAGATAATCCGAGCGTTGATGGTGGCGTTCTCGATACCTGGATTTTGCCGAATTCGATCGGTAGCCAGCAAGGTCCGTCGTTCTACACCTTCGACATGCGCCTGAAGTACCAGTACAAGTTCACCGGCAGCCAGAAGGTCGAGTTCTTCCTCGACATCTTCAACGTGCTCAACAAGCAGTCGGCGACATCGGCGATGCCGCTGGTGGCTGGCAACGGCGTCTACAAGTTCGGCGAGGCGAACGCCTGGAACGACCCGCGCCGGTTCTACCTCGGCGCACGTTATTCGTTCTGACCTGAAAGGTCTTAGTGCTTGAAGCCGGCCCCGCAAGGGGCCGGTTTTTTTTATAGTGCGCCCGGCGCCGCGCCCGGGCCCGCGCCCGCGCTTGCGCGCGAATTGCGGGCTGGTTTTTTAAATCAGGATTCCCAGGTGGCGGCCAGCATGGCCAGCGCGGCCAGCCCGGCGGTTTCCGTGCGCAGCACGCGCGGGCCGAGCGACAGGGGCAGGGCGCCGGCGTCGATCGCCGCCTGTTCCTCCTGTTCGGTAAAACCGCCTTCCGGCCCGACCAGGATGGTCAGCGCCTGCGGAAGGGTAGAGCGCGCCCAGCTGGAAAGCGATTCGGTGGCGCGCGGCGAGAACAGGATGCGCGGGGTAGTAGCGCCCGCTTTGAGGAAGCGGTTGAATTCGGCCAGCTGTTCGAGCTGCGCCAGCCGGTTGCGCCCGCTCTGCTCGGAGGCGGCAACGATCACGCCCTCCCAGTGCGCGTGGCGCTTTTCCAGGCGCTCGCCGGCCAGCCGCACCACCGAGCGCTGGGCTGCAAGCGGTTGTATTGCCGCCACACCCAGCTCGACCGCCTTTTCAATGATCCAGTCCATCTTGCTGCCTTCGGGCAAACCCTGGGCCAGCGTGACCGGGTAGGGCAGCTCGACCTCAACCGGGTCGAATGCCGCGACAGTGGCACTGGCGCGCTTTTTGCCGATTTCCGCGAGAACCGCCCGGTACTGGCCGCCTTCGCCATTGAACAGCACCACTTCTTCGCCGATCTGCATGCGCACCACATGCAGGTGGTGGGCCACCGCTTCGGGCAGGTCGACGGTGCTGCCGACGGCGATCGGCTGCGGGCAGAAGAAACGGGGCATGCGTATCCTGGATGAACAAGCCGGGCTCGGCAATAAAGTGAGCATTCTAATGGCCCAGGGCACCCTCTGGTAGAATAGTTGGTTATGGCCAGTAGCACGCCACCGCTTTCCAATCCTGACTTGCCAACCATGAAACCTACCCAAACCACCACCCTGATGGCCAACGCGATCCGCGCGCTGGCGATGGACGCCGTCCAAAAAGCCAATTCGGGCCACCCGGGCATGCCAATGGGCATGGCCGAGATCGCCGTCGCGCTGTGGGACGGCCATTATCGCCACAATCCGGCCAATCCGGGTTGGAGCAACCGCGACCGTTTCCTGCTGTCGAACGGTCACGGTTCGATGCTGCACTACTCGCTGTTGCACCTGTCGGGCTACGACGTTTCCATGGACGACCTGCGCAACTTCCGCCAGCTGCACTCGAAGACCCCTGGCCACCCGGAAGTGGGCATCACCCCCGGCGTCGAAACCACCACCGGCCCGCTCGGCCAGGGCATCGCCAATTCGGTCGGCATGGCGCTGGCCGAGTGGCTGCTGGCAGCCGAATTCAACCGTCCGGGCTTTGACATCGTCGACCACCACACCTATGCGTTCCTGGGCGACGGCTGCCTGATGGAAGGCATCTCGCACGAGGTGGCCTCGCTGGCCGGCACCCTGGGCCTGAAAAAGCTGGTCTGGCTGTACGACGACAACGGCATCTCGATCGACGGCAAGGTCGAAGGCTGGTTCACCGACGACACCCCGAAGCGCTTCGAAGCCTATGGCTGGAACGTGATCCGCAACGTCGACGGCCACGACGTGGCCGCGCTCGATGCCGCGATCGCCAAGGCGCGCACCTCGGACAAGCCGACCCTGATCTGCTGCAAGACCATCATCGGCAAGGGCTCGCCCAACCTGCAGGGTGGCGACAAGGTCCACGGCGCCCCGCTGGGCGACAAGGAAATCGCCGCCGTGCGCGAGCACCTGGTATGGGACCCGATCCCGTTCGACATCCCGGCCGACATCTACACGGCATGGGACGCGAAGGCGCGCGGCGCCGACCTGGAAGGCCAGTGGAATGCCCTGTTCGCAGGCTACCGCGCACAATACCCGCAACTGGCCGCCGAATTCGAGCGCCGCATGAAGGGTGAACTGCCGGGCAACTTCGAACAGGTGCTGGCCGCCGCTGTGGCCGCCACCGTGGAGAAGAAAGAGACCATCGCCACCCGCAAGGCCAGCCAGAACGCGATTGGCGCGCTGGCCCCGGTGCTGCCGGAGTTCCTGGGCGGCTCGGCCGACCTGACCGGCTCGAACCTGACCAACTGGAAGGAATCGGTACCGGTGCGTTCGGGCGTGCCGGGCAACCACATCAACTACGGCGTGCGCGAATTCGGCATGGCCGCGATCCAGAACGGCGTGGCCCTGCACGGCGGCTTCATCCCGTTCGGCGCGACCTTCCTGACTTTCTCGGACTACAGCCGCAACGCGCTGCGCATGGCGGCCCTGATGAAGATCCGTTCGATCTCCGTGTTCACCCACGACTCGATCGGCCTGGGCGAAGACGGTCCGACCCACCAGTCGATCGAGCACGTCTCGTCGCTGCGCCTGATCCCGAACCTGGACAACTGGCGCCCGTGCGACACCGTGGAAACCATGGTCGCGTGGGGCGCGGCGGTCAAGCGCCACGATGGCCCGTCGACCCTGATCTTCTCGCGCCAGAACCTGCCGTTCGTCGCGCGCGACGCCGACCAGTTGGGTGCAATCGCCAAGGGCGGCTACGTGCTGCGCGACGCGCCCAACGCCCAGGTCATCCTGATCGCGACCGGCTCGGAAGTCGAGCTGGCGCTGTCGGCCGCCGACGCGCTGGCTGGCGAAGGAATCGCCGTGCGCGTGGTGTCGATGCCCTCGGCCGACGTGTTCGAGCGCCAGGACGCGACCTATAAGGCCAGTGTGTTGACACGGGGCACACCGCGTGTTGCTATTGAAGCTGGCGTAACCGATTTCTGGTACAAGTACGTGGGACTCGATGGCGCAGTGGTCGGTATCGACACCTTCGGCGAATCGGCGCCGGCCGGCGTGCTGTTCAAGCACTTCGGCTTTACTGTCGAAAACGTCGTGGCCAAGGCGAAGTCGGTAATTGCGGGCTGACAGGCGAGACAGGCGGGCGGCAGGCTGCTTGGCCCCCGCCCAACAGGTTTTTTTCTAATCAGGAGCTCAGTATGACGATCAAAGTTGCAATCAACGGTTATGGCCGGATCGGCCGCAACATCTTGCGCGCTTTCTACGAAGGTGGCAAACAACAAGACATCCAGATTGTCGCGATCAACGACCTCGGCAACGCCGAGCACAATGCCCACCTGACGCGCTATGACACCACGCACGGCAAGTTTCCCGGCACCGTGACGGTGGATGGCGACAGCATGATTGTCAATGGCGACCGCATCCGCGTGTTCGCGCAGCGCAATCCTGCGGAACTCCCGTGGGGCGAGCTGGGTGTGGACGTGGTGCTCGAGTGCACCGGCTTTTTCACCACCAAGGAAAAGGCCTCGGCGCACCTGAAGGGCGGCGCCAAGAAGGTGATCATCTCGGCCCCGGGCGGCAAGGATGTCGACGCGACCATCGTGTACGGCGTGAACCACAACGTGCTCAAGAGCACCGACACCGTGATCTCGAACGCCTCGTGCACCACCAACTGCCTGGCGCCGCTGGTCAAGCCGCTGCACGACGCGATCGGCCTGGAGAACGGGCTGATGACCACGGTGCACGCCTACACCAACGACCAGGTGCTGACCGACGTGATGCACGAAGACCTGCGCCGCGCCCGTTCGGCCACCCAGTCGATGATCCCGACCAAGACCGGCGCTGCCGCCGCGGTCGGCCTGGTGCTGCCTGAGCTGAACGGCAAGCTGGACGGCTACGCGATCCGCGTGCCGACCATCAACGTGTCGATCGTCGACCTGTCGTTCATCGCCAAGCGCGACACGACCGTGGAAGAGATCAACCAGGTCATGAAGGACGCCGCAGAAGGCGCGCTCAAGGGCATCCTGACCTACAACACCGAGCCGCTGGTGTCGGTCGACTTCAACCACAACCCGGCATCGTCGAACTTCGACGCGACCCTGACCAAGGTCTCGGGCCGGCTGGTGAAGGTGTCCTCGTGGTACGACAACGAGTGGGGCTTCTCCAACCGCATGCTCGATACCACCGTGGCGCTGATGAACGCGAAGTAATCGCTTTCAAAGCAAGACAAAAAAGCCGTCCGGCGTGAGCCGGGCGGCTTTTTTGCTTATATGATCGGAGGGCGTAGGGTGCGCACCTGTGCGCACGCGGTTCGCGAACGGCGCGTCGTGGTGGCACCGCCGCGAGCCAGCATACGGTGACCGCGTGCGCACAGGTGCGCACCCTACGCGCTGTGCGGCTTATCAGGCCCTACGCCTTCGGCCACGGCGTCAGGATTTCCGCGCCGTTGCGCGTCACCGCGATCGTGTGTTCCCATTGCGCCGACAGCGAGCCGTCGGCCGTCACCACGGTCCAGCCGTCGTCAAGGCCTTCGGTGTCCTCCTTGCCGGCGTTGATCATCGGTTCGATGGTGAAGGTCATGCCTTCCTTGAGCATGAGCCCGGTGTTCGGGCGGCCGTAGTGCAGCACCTGCAATTCCTCATGGTAGATGCGCCCGATGCCGTGGCCGCAGTAGTCGCGCACCACCGAATAACCCGCACCCTCGGCCAGCTTCTGGATCGCATGGCCGACGTCGCCCAGCCGGGCCCCCGGACGCACGGCGCGGATGCCGGCCATCATCGCGTCGTAGGTAGTGTCGACCAGGCGCCGCGCGGCCTCGCTCGGCGTGCCGACAAAATACATGCGGCTGGTGTCGCCATGCCAGCCGTCCTTGATCACGGTGACGTCGATGTTCACGATATCGCCGTCGAGCAGGATTTCCTGTTCGCTCGGGATGCCGTGGCACACCACGTTGTTCACCGACGTGCACAGGGTCTTGGGAAATCCCTGGTAGCCGACGTTGGCCGGGGTGGCCTTTTGCACCTTGCGGATGTACTCGTTGCAGCGGCGGTCCAGTTCTTCGGTGGAAACGCCGGGTACCACGTATTCGCGGATCATTTCCAGCACCTCGGCCGCGAGGCGGCCGGCCACGCGCATTTTGGCGATGTCTTTTTCAGTTTTGAGTTTGATAACCATGTTCGTGTTCGCTTGAATCGCACATGATAACGCGAAGCACGCAATCGGTCGTGCCTGGTGTGATGGCGAAACGCGAACTGCGTGAATCGGGCAAGCAGCAAAAAAGCCGTTCAGCTTTGGGCTGAACGGCTTTTTTATGCGCGGTTCGCGTCAACCGGCACGCGGGGTGCGTGCCGGTGCTGCGGGATTACAGCTTGATGCGCAGGCCAGCGTACCAGCGGCGGCCGATCGGGTCGTAGGTGCCGGCGTCGGTTTCGGTACCGGTGTTGTCACCCGGCAGGCCCGAAATGATCGGCGGCGCCTTTTGGTCGAACGCGTTGTTCAGGCCAAAGTACAGCTCGGTCGACTTCCTCAGCTGGTAGGTCAGCTGCAGGTCCGTGTAGGTGCGCGAACCAACCTGGACCGAGTGCGGCGGCAGGTCGAAGTCAGCCAGGAACTGGTCGTCCAGCGACGAGCGGCCGATGTAGGTGAACACGGTCGAGACGCCGAAGTTACCCCACTTGTAGGCCAGGTTCAGGTTGGCCTTGTTCTTGGCAGAGCCAATTTCGCCAGCGAACGGATCGCGATCGGCGCCCGGCATCGGAATGTCGTAGCCATCCTTGACGTAGGTGTACGCCAGGTGGGTCGACAGGCGGCCAGGGCCGACACGGTCTGCCCACGACGCGGTGATGTCGATGCCTTCGGTCGCCTTGCCGCCGCTGTTGGACACGGCGGTGTCGATGTACTGCAGCGAACCGGCGCTGTTCGCACCCTGGTTGGTCGCACGGCGGGTGATGAACTGGCACATTGCCGGGTTGCTGCCGTCGTAGCAGCTCTTGAGCGCGTACGAACGCGGCGTGCTCACGATGGCGTCGGCGATCTTGATGTTGAAGTAGTCAGCCGTGAAGGTGACCTTGCTCAGCACCGGGATCGAACGCGGGGTGTAGACCAGGCCGATTGTGCTCGAGCGGCCCTTCTCGGCGCCCAGGTGCGGGTTGCCGCGGTTGTAGCCGCTGATGCCCTGCACGTCGGACTGGTTCAGCGTGAACTTGCCGTTGGCGTTGATGTTGGCCATCACGCCCGGCGCCGCGCGGCAGAGGGCGTCGTAGGTGCCGGTCGAGGTCGCGGTAACGCCCGCGCACGGGTCGGTCAGGCCGGACGGGAAGTCCTGGCTCGGCGCCTGGAACAGTTCGTTGATGTTCGGCGCGCGGGTCGACAGCGAACGGGTGCCGCGGAACTTAATGTCGCTGTTCACGGCCCATTCGAAGCCGCCGTTCCAGCTGTTGGCGGTACCGATGGTCGAGTACTCGCCGTGGCGGAACGCGGCCTTCAGGTCCAGCGCCTTGACGAAAGGCAGGTCCTTGAGCAGCGGAACGTTGGTTTCGACGAACACTTCCTTGACCGTGAATTCGCCTTCGGTCGGCGGAGTGGCGTTGCCCGCGTTCAGGCCCGCCTGGGTCAGCGCGTCAGGGATGCTGCTCGAGAACTCCTTGCGCCATTCGAAGCCGGCTGCCACGCCTACGTTGCCCGCAGGCACTGCAAACGGTTCGCCGTCGATCGTGCCGCCAACCAGTTTCTGGGTGGTCTTGGTGGCCAGCGCGCCCGGCGCATCGATGTACTTCAGGGCCTCGGGGGTGACGGCGTTGTAGCCGAAAATGTTGATCGGTACGCAGCCCTGCTTGCGCGCGTTCGCGTCGGCGCACATGACGCCGCCGTTGCCGTCCGGGATCGCCTGCAGCGCGTAGCGGAAGTTCAGGGTGTTGACCTGGCCGGTCGAGTTCTGCGCTTCCTTGGTCTGGCCGAAGGCGCCGTAGACCTCGTAGTTCCACTCTTTCAGCAGATCGAACGAGCCCTTCACGCCGGTTGCCAGGCGGAAGGTGTCACGGTCGACCTTCTGGCTGCGGGTGCCCACTTCCGACATGCGGCGGGTGAAGCTGTAGTCACGAATGCCGTCGCCGTCGTTGTCCACCGCGCGGTCCCACAGGTACTGCGGCACGTACGGGTTCTTGACCACCACGCCGTTGACCATGGTGCCTGCCGGCACCCAGCCGCTGGTGGCCTTGAAGATATCGGTCGAGGCGAGGGCGAACGGCTCGATGGTCGCGCCCACGCTGGTCGAGGCATAGGTGCCTTCGAAGAACGCGCGATGCTTCTCGCCGAGCTTCAGTTCGCCGTTGGTGGCCAGCAGGTAGCGCTCGGTCGGCACCGCGATCGAGCGGTAGTACGAACGGTTAAAGCCGGTTGCCGGGCCATTGTCGCCGTTGGTATCCCACGGGATGATATTGCCGCTCTTGTCGTAGGTGAAGTCCTTGCCTTTCGCCCAAGTGAAGCGGCCCTGCGGCGCATAGCTGGAGTAGTACGGCCGGTATGGCGTGAACGCGTCGGCCGGATCTTCGGTATCCAGCGCCATCAGCGAGTACTGGTCGATTGCCGACGCGGCGCGGTCGCGCGACCACACCTGGCCCTGACGGGAGTAGCCCAGGTGGGCCATGATGAAGCCATCGTCGTTGCTGGTACCCCAGGTCAGCGCCAGTTTGCGCTTGAGGTCGTCGCCCTTCGAGCTCTTGCCGCCCTGGGCATCGGCGATCAGGCCGTTGAAATTCTTCTTGGTAATGATGTTGACCACGCCGGCCACGGCGTCCGAGCCGTAGGTTGCCGACGCGCCGCCGGTGAACAGTTCGACGCGCTCGATGAAGTCGGTCGGGATCGAGTTCAGGTCAACTGCCGATTCGCCCGGAATGCCCGCCACGAAGCGGCGGCCGTTGACCAGCACCAGGGTACGCGAGGTGCCCAGGTTGCGCAGGTCGATCGTGGCCACACCCACGCTCGAGGTCTGGAAGGCCGAGTTGGTGCGGCTGATCGTGGGGGTACCCATGGTCGGGTTGTTCAGCAGCAGTTGCTGCAGGTTGGTGGCGCCGGAAGCGGCGATGTCGGCCGCGGTCAGCACCTGCAACGGCGACGCGGATTCGGCGTTCGGCGAGGCCAGACGCGAACCGGTCACTTCGACGCGCGCCATCGGTTGGTCCTGCTGATCCTGTGCGTTAGCTGCATGCATGCCGAAGGCGATGCCGCCCAGGCAGATTACGCGGATCGACCGCGACAGTACTTTTTCAATCATTACTCAAGACTCCTAGGGAAAATGGCGGTACCTGGATCACAGGCGGCCGCAAAGCCGTAGTACGACGGACTCTCTTGGAAAAGTTAATGAACAATTTTTCCAAGCTGACAATAAAACCATCCCGGCAGTTGCGTTGTCAATGAGCAAGATTGTTACAGTCTATAACTGTTGCAAAATCGCGTAATGACGAGTATTTGCAATTTATACATGTATGCATACATGTGTAAGAACAGCGGCAGGGCGATTCTTCTTTCTAAAAGCAATGGAAAAAGCAGTCCGCCATAACGCAAGACCACGCTGTTGTAAACACTGATCGCAGCATTTACCTAGGGAGAGTTGTATTTCTATCAAGCAGCGTATTTTATTATTGACATCATTTCTCGCCAATGTTGTGATTACCAGTCGCATAGTTTTGGAAACTTGTGGCAACCGGTCAGTAGTTCACATTTTTTACATAACAACCTCAAGGAATGTAAAGACATGACAAAAGAAAAGGTGTTGTCGCGCTCGATCCGGCTCATCATTGCCGGGGGGGTGATGTTCGGCTTACAGGTCGCACATGCACAGGAACAACAAGCACAAGCGGCGTCGGAACAACCGATGGCGCGCGTCGAGATCACCGGCTCGAGCATCAAGCGCATCGCCGCCGAGGCGTCGTTGCCGGTCCAGACCTTCAACCAGAAAGATATCCAGCGCAGCGGTGTGAACTCGGTGACCGACTTCATCCAGCAACTGCCGGTGATGCAGGGCTTCACGGTGGCGGCCGACTCGGTGGGCGGCGGCGGCGGCGGCATCACCACCGCCTCGATCCACGACGTGGGCGAAACCTACACCCTGGTCCTGCTCAACGGCCGCCGGATGGCGCCCGCCACCTCCGGCACCACCATCGACATCAATTCGATTCCGCTGTCGGCAGTCGAGCGCATCGAGGTGCTGACCGACGGGGCATCGGCGCTGTATGGCTCGGATGCGATCGCCGGCGTGGTCAACTTCATCCTCAAAAAAGGTGCGGCGCCGCTGACGCTCGACGCCAAGGTGACCAGGCCGCAGCACCCGGGCGGGGGCGGCAAGAACTTTACCGTCAGCAAGGGTTTCGGTGACCTCGAGACGGACGGCTATTCCCTCTACCTGTCCGTCAGCCATCAGGACGAGAAGCGCCTGAAGGGTTCCCAGCGGGACTTCGCCAAGACCGGCATCATCAACTTCGCCGACCCTGTCACGGGCCAGAACCTGCAATTCTTCAACGGTTCGTCGCGCTCGATTCCGCCCAACGTGTCAATCCGCTATACGAATGCCAAGGGTGATAACAAGACCGTCGCGATCAACCCTTACCTGAAGATCAATAAGAAGTGCCCGCCCGCGCACGTCGACCTGGGAGACGGCCGCTGCTACTTCGACTACACCTCCTCGGTCGAGATTGCTCCTGAGATCAGGCGCGACGGCGCTTATGCCAACGGTGAACTCAAGCTCGGCGACAGCGGTTTCAAGGCCTTCGCCACCGTGGCCTACAACGACGCCCATGTGCTCGCGACCATCGCGCCCTATCCGGCCGAATTCTCGCTGCCGAAGTCCTCGCCGCTGTTTGCCAAGTACGTGCAGCCCTACCTGACCGCGGAGCAGCTTGCCGGCTTTTCCAGCGCCACCGTGGCCTACCGCCTGCAAGACCTGGGCGGCCGCGCCTACGACTACGCCAGCCAGACCACCCACACCGTGGTCGGCATTGACGGCAACGCGCTGGGCTGGGATATCAACTCAGCGTACACCTGGTCGAGGAACCATTCGCCGCAAAACTATGTGAGTGGCTTCCCGCTGGAGGACAAGTTCAATGCGGCAATGGCGGCCGGTACCATCGACCCGTTCCCGTACGCGCTGGGCGAGATGCCGGCGGCGATGATCACCGCACTGAAGGGGACCCAGTACACGGGCAACTACAACACCACCGACATCCTGATGGAGGCCGTGGATTTCCGTGCTTCGCGCAGCGTGTATGACCTGCCCGCAGGCGCCGTCCAGCTGGGCCTGGGGGCGGACTTCCGCAAGAACAGTTACGAACAGCGCGCCAACCCGGCGGTGGCCAATGCCGAGATCCTGTTCGACGACCCGCAGTCGGAGTTCAACTTCTCGCGCAAGAGCAGCGGCGCGTTCGGTGAAATGGTGATCCCGGTGATCAAGGGCCTGGAGGTCACCACGTCGGTACGCTATGACCGCATCAGCAAGATCACCGACTCGCTCAACAGTCAGGTGGTCGGCCACGACCAGTCGGCCAGCACGTACAAGATCAGCGCTCGCTACCAGCCGGCCAAGGAGTGGATGCTGCGCGGCGCCTACGGCACCGGCTTCAAGGTGGCCAGTATGCTCCAGATCGGCCAGCCGCTGACCGACTTCGGCGTGACCGGCGGCAGCTATGTGTGCCCGCTCAAAGGCTCCGGCAGTCCGCTGGCGCAGTACTGCCCGGACGGCAAGGGCCAGCTCGAGGCCTTCACCGGCGGCAACCCGGACCTCGGACCCGAGAAATCCAAGCAGTGGACATTCGGCGCCGTGTTCGAGCCGACCAGCAACTTGAGCGCCAAGCTCGACCTGTGGCACGTGGGCATCTCCAACGCCGTCACCAGCGTCAGCGAGAACCTGATCGCGACCGACCCGGTCAAGTACGCCTCGCTGTACACGACCAAGTACAAGGCGTCCACTGGCCAGAAGACGCTGGCGATTATCTTTGCCCCGATTAACATCGGTCAGCAGGAAAACACCGGCCTCGACTACGACTTCCTGTTCAAGAATAATGTGCAAGGCGTCAAGCTGACCTCGCGCCTGGCCGGCACCTGGCTGCTCAAGTCGCGCTACACCACGCCGGGCACGAGCGACCAGTGGGAAACCAGCCTGGGTCAGTTCGGCAGCAACGACGCGGTCAGCTTCCGTCACGTGTTCAAGGCATCGGTCACGGGCGAGATCGGCAATTGGACCCATACGCTCAGCGCCAACTTCCGTAGCGGCTACAAGGACAAGCACTACGATGAGGAGGACTGCTCGGTCTCGGTGGGCGATGCCAATGGCGATTGCGCCGACGTGCAGCTGAAGGTGCCCAATTACTACACCTTCGACTGGCAGACCCAGTACAAGCTGATGAAGAACCTGAGCCTGACCGCTGGCATCATCAACGCCGCCGACAAGAAGCCGCCGCTCTCGCTGCGCAACACCGGTTCGCACCAGCTGGGCTACGATCCGCGCTACGCCAGCCCGGTCGGCCGCGCGTTCTACCTGAGCGCCCAGTTCCAGTACTGACGCCTGATCGGACTGTGAAGCCCGCCGCGCCCAGCGCCCGGCGGGCTTTTTTACAGCAAAAAAATGCCCGCCAGGCGAACCTGGCGGGCATCGGTCGACAGCGAGGCTGGCGGATCAGAATGCCTGGTTGTAGCGCACGTAGACGAAGCGGTCGATCGGCAGGTTGGCGTCAACCCGCGAGGCCGAGGCCGCACCCAGGATGGTGGTGCGCGGCTGCTTGTTGAACACGTTGTTGGCGCCGACCATGACCTGGCCCCTCCACGGGGTCTTGTAGCTGACGCTCAGGTCGTTGTAGACCATCGCGCCCAGGCGGTTGTACTTGGTGCCCCAGTTGGCCAGGCCAGTCGGGTTGGTGCACTCAACCGTTGCGCTGTAGCACTTGTCCTTGATCGGGCTGTAGTAGCGCGCGGTCCAGGTGGCGCTCCAGTTGCCCAAGGTCCAGTCCAGCGCCAGGTTCGACTTGACGCGGTAGTAGGCGCTGGTGCCATCGTACTCGCCCAGGTAGTTCACCCAATTCGAGTCGTCGTTGGCCTTCTGGCGCAGCTTGGTGACAAAGGTGCTATCCGAACGCAGGCCGAACTTGCCGAACCGGGTGCCCGGCAGGCGGTAGGACCAGGACAGGTCGTAGCCTTCGGTCTCCATCGCGCCCATGTTGATGTTGCCGCGTGAAAGGTTGACGACCTGGCCGCTGGCCGGGTCACGCTTGATCGCGTCGCAATATTGCTGGATACCCTGGATATAGCAGAACTCCGCCACCTGGGTCGCCGAGATGCCCGTGATCTGGTTGGTGACCGTGATGTTGTACCAGTCGAGCGAGCCCGAGAAGCCTGGCAGGAACGACGGGCTGTACACGAAACCGAAGGTCTTGGTCTTGGCGCGTTCCGGCTGCAGGGTGCTGTTGCCGGCGCCGGCCATGAAAGGGTAGGCGCTCTGGCCGCCGTCGGCGCTGGTCACCGGCGACTTGGTCTGGTCGAACTGGCGGTAGCCGGCGCCGGCGCCCTGGGCCGCGCAGCGGGCCGACACGCCCGGCAGGTTGGTCTGGCCGAACTCGGTGTCGCACGGGTCCATGAAGTCGTCGTAGGTCTGCTGGCCGCCGCCGAAGGTGTCGCCCACAGTCGGCGCGCGGAAGCCCTGGGCGTAGGTGCCGCGGGCCAGCAGGTCCTTGACCGGCTTCCACATGAAGCTGGCTTTGCTGTTGTTGGTGGTGCCGAAGTTGCTGTACACCGAGTGGCGGGTGGCCAGGTCGAAGCTGAGCAGCTGGGCGAAGGGCATGTCCTTCAGGACCGGAATGTTCACCTCGGCATAGGCTTCCTTCACGGTGTACTTGCCGTTGGTCGGGTTGCCGGCCAGGTCAGTCGAGTAGCCCGACTGCTCGAACTGGCCCGGAATGTCGTAGCCGCGCACTTCGCGGTGTTCGATGCCGGCCGCCACGCCCAGCGCGCCGGCCGGCAGCTGGAATGCTTCGCCGCTGATGTTGGCGGTGGCGCTGTTGATGGTGCTGCCATAGGTGGCCTGGCCAGTCGACATCACGTATTTCAGCACCTGCGGGTTGGAGGCCGACGGGCCGCCTACGATGTCCCACGGCGTGCATTCCTGCAGCGCGATCGGGTTGTCCGGCGTGCCGCACTGGATCGCGCCCTGGGCATTCTTGAACGACGGGCCGAGCGCCTTCTTCAGGTTCAGCAGGTTGACGTTGCCGGTGCTGTAGGTCGAGCCGGTGACTGCGCTGTGGTTGTAGCCCACGTCCCAGTTCCAGTTCAGGTCACGCACGGTGAACGCGCCCGACAGGGTGGCGTCGGCGTGGAAGGTGCGGTTCTCGTTGTCGGTCACGCGCGGCACTTCGATGGTGCGGCGATAGAAGAACAGGTCCTGGCCGAACGGGTTGTAGTAGCTGGCCTTGTCGATGTAGACCGGGTAGGTCGACTGCACGTCGCTGCGCAGCGGGTAGCCGGCGATCTGGGCGGTGGACTTGCGCTGCGAATACATCGCGGTGGTGGTGAACTGCATGTCGTACGGCAGTTCGATCGAGCCCTTGGTAAACAGGGTGTCCAGCTTGTTGGGCATCTGGAACATCATCTGCTGCGAGGAATTGTACTTGTCCGCGTTGGCGCCCGCGTAATCATGGTAATTGGCCGGGTTGCGCGAGTCGGCGCCCACGCCATTGCCGGTCTGGTCGCCCGTGTGGTTCAGGAGCCTGTCGAAGCCGCTGTTGTCCGGGTCGTCGTTCGAGCTGCCATCGGCCGCCACCGCGGTGACGCGCCCCCAGGGGCCGGTGCCCAGGCCGTCGGTCGGGTGCTTCGGGCCGCGCGGGTTCTTGGTGATGTTGCGGGTACCCGGCCAGACCACGCCCTGCTCGGTGTGCGACAGGCCGATCATCAGCGAGGTCTTGTCGGAGTTGGCGCCGTAGGTCAGCGAGAAGTCCTTGTTGCGGCCGTCGCCCTTGCCGTTGGCGCCGGTGTACACGCTCACCTGGCCGCCTTCCATTTTCTTCTTCAGGATGATGTTGACCACGCCGGAGATCGCGTCCGAGCCGTAGATGGCCGAGGCGCCATCCTTGAGCACTTCGATGCGCTCGATCATCGCGGACGGGATGGTCGACATGTCGGTGTAGCCGTCGACGGTCTGGGTCCAGCGCTTGCCGTCGACCAGCACCAGCAGGCGGTTCGAGCCCAGGTTGCGCAGGTTGATGTACTGGCCGCCGTTTTCACGGTTGGAGGTCAGCGAGCCGCCGCGCGAAAAGTCCGGCGAGCCGGCCGAGGACAGTTGGTTCAGGACGTCGCCGACGGTGACGAGGCCCGTCTTCTGGATTTGTTCCTGGGTCATCACCTGGATCGGCTGGGCCGTTTCCGTGTCAACCTGGCGGATGCGCGAGCCGGTCACTTCGACGCGCTGCATCGGTGCGTTCTGGGTGTCCTGCGCCCAGGCCGCGTGCATGCCGAAGGCGACGCCGCCCAGGCAGATCGCGCGGATCGACCGGGACAATACTTTTTCCATCATTACAAAGCTCCTAGGGATAAACAACGGCCGTACTGCAGGGCAGGGCTGCCGCGGGGTTACCGGCAAGCCGGCGGCGAGGCGCGCCCGACGGCACAGACAGTCGCCATGGCCATGGCTTCGCCCGCGCCAGGGCAGCCACGCCGGGCATGCACTTGCCTGATGAGTGTGTCATCCGTGTGACAATATGAAAAGGTTTAAATTTGTAAATTCTCTCCAATTGTTGCGTATACGCCGCATCGATGATTGTTCGAGAATTTTTATGGTAGGGAGAATAAAAAATGCCTTAGGTATTTACAGGGCAGGTATTGTTCGGAAATTGAACAGTTTTGGCGACAGGGTCGGATGAAACAATTTTGCCATAATTGCACTGTATTGGCGGGATGGCAGGCGGACGCTGAGATGCTTACCGAAGGCGTAGGGAGCGCGGGGCCGCCGAGGACCTGTGCGCACGCGGTACGTGTGCGTACCGGAGCCAACGGGATTCAACCGTACCGCGTGCGCACGGGTGCGCACCCTAACGGGCATTGCAAAGCGACGTGCCGCCCCG